>QFNF01000002.1 GCA_003240755.1 Sphingomonas hengshuiensis
ATCTGCTCGTCCGTCAGCCAAAACAGATCGCTCATGCCAGTCTCCTTGCGGAGCCTGAATCAGATCGCCGCCCTCATATCAATGGGTCCTGACCCTAGCGCGCAGCAGGCGCTCCCAATCGATGAAGTTGACCTTGAGCTTCTTCAGCGCCTCGTATTGCGCGAGGATCGACACGCTGCCGTATGAATCCGCGACGCCCACGGTCGCATGACCCTTGATCGAGTTGGCGACACGTGCCGGAATCTCGCTGAGTTCGGCGCGATCCGTGAATTCGTGACGCATTGAATGGAAGACGTAGCGATCATCATCCGTAACAGCTTCGTCGATATACCGGTTCAGACGGTTGCTCAGCGTTTTGACGAACGACGCTGCGGATCTGCCGTTGAAGTCGAACAACGTCGTCTTTCCTGCTGCACGGCGGCGTGCGACATAGTCGTCGAAACCGAGTTCGATCAGCCTGTCATGGATGACCACGAAGCGCTCGGAGCTTTCGGTCTTCGTGCTCTGCCCGGCACCCGTGCCGGTGATATGGACGAAGGTGCAGTGCCCTTCGTATTCATCGCCGTAGGTGCGGCGCATATCGGACGAATGCACGTCGCTGAGCGCGATCTGCCCGATTTCCCGCAACCTCGGTCCGCTCATGACCCCGAAGAGAAAGGCCCAGTAGAGTTCGTCCTGGAAGATATAGCGGCCGGCGCGATGTCGTTTCGCGGGCGTGCGCCCCGCGCAACCCGTGAACAAGGGCGAGTCGAACAACTTCTGCATCATTGCCGAGGTTAGCGACAGCCGCGGCTTCTTCTGGCGGCTCTTCTTCTTGGAATAGCCGTGTATCAGGATTCCTTCGGCGACGTTCACGCCGGTTCCGCTTTCCTCGACGATCACGCTCAGGATCTGGCTCAGGGCGCCTACATCCTTTTTGACCGTACCGGGCGCCAACTGCTCCGGTTCGGCATCCTTTCCTCCGCTGTCCTTCCAGGCCTGACGCACGTCCCGATAAGCCTCGATCGCTGCCCTCAACGTCACACCGGCTGCGGCCAGTTTCGCCGGCGTGGACCGGGGCGGCATGTCCGCGATCAGATCGCGAAACTCGGTGACATGTGGTCGCGTGATGTCGGCTAGGGTCATGTCGCCAACCAACGTGATGAACCGGCTGACGCTGCGGGTGGCTTCGGTTACCGCGGACACGGACGGCGCGCGTGCCTTGATCCAGACCTCCAGCCCTTTGCTCAGCGGCAAGGCCCACAGACCGGTCGCGACCGTCTGCGAAGAGGGCATCGCGACATGCGCCCGTGCCGCCGCACCCGGGATCGACAGGATCGCCTCGACCGCTGCCTCGGCATTTGCGGGCCAGCTATTGAAGCGATGGCCGGCCAGCCTTTCAAGATAAGCCGCGGCGACCGCCTCGTGCACGTCGTCACGGTTCAGCTTCAGCTTCGGCTCGATCGACGTCATGTAGCTGACGGCGAACTGGATCGGCTTGAATACGCGGCGCTCCAGCAGCAGCGCGGCGAGACGGCGATACAGGATGCCGTCGGTCCTGCCCGTGCCTTCGAGCAGTGCGGCGCGAACCCGGAAGATCTCGCGCTCCGGCTCCGTATCGATCGAGGGGACGGGTTCTGGGTCGCCAGGCGCCTCCCATATGGTCATTCCGCCCCAATCCTGCGGCTGACCGAGCTGGTCGGCAGGCAACCAGGAGTCGATCACCGTCGAGGCGAGCAGGGTGAGCTGCTCCGCGATGGCTTTGTCCATCGAGCCGCGAATGCCCGCGAGCCGTTCGAAGCCGCGATCGAGAAGGGCCAGCGCGTCCTCGACGGGCTTTTTGGCCAGCTGCCCGCGAAGCCGCAGCACCTCGTTCTTGTAGAGGGCGATGAGTTCGCCGCGCCTCGCGGCGGCCGCGACCGGGTCGGTCGTGCCGAGGCTTGCGGTCCACTCGATCTTGCCAACGAGATGCCGGATGTCCGGCGGCACCGCCATGCGGAACTGCTCGTTCTTGGATTTTGCCCGCTTCACGGAATGCGACATCCGACGCCCCATTTGTAGCACCCATTTGTAGCACCGGGCGCTTGCTGAAGCGTTGATTTTCGCGATTTCCGCCGAATTCCTCACCTTTTCGGAAGGATGGTGACCCCTACGGGAATCGAACCCGTGTTTCAGCCGTGAAAGGGCCGCGTCCTAACCGCTAGACGAAGGGGCCGTGAAGGCGTGGACGGGCTGTTAGGGGAGGGTTCCCGATCGGTCAACAGCGTTTTGCGTTTTTTCGTCAGTCGGCCCATGCCATGTCATCGATATGCAGTTCGGCGGCGGGGCGGCTGCCCCAGTCGTCGAGCTTCGCGCGGCCGGCCAGCCACAATTTGCGGTGCGGCGGTGCGCCGAGCAACGCCATGCCGAGATCGGTTTCGGCCTGGCGGAACGCCACGCCCTTGAACCGGCGGCCATCGTCGCCGGTCAGGATCGCGCGGACATGCCCGTTGCCGACGATATCGGCCTTCACGATCCGTACCGGTCCCGCCGCCACGCGGGGCGCGGGCCAGCCCATGCCATAGGGGCCGCCCGCCTCCAGCGCCTCGATCAGCATCGGGTTGACCCCGCCCGGCGCCAGCACCGCGTCGACCAGCAGCGCCCGGTCCTCGCGGGCACGCGCCACCGCATCGGCCATGTGCCCGTGCAGGAAATCGGCGAGCGCCGGGATCGCGTCCTCGGCCACGGTGACGCCCGCCGCCGCGGCATGGCCCCCGCCCGCACGCACCAGCCCCGCTTCCCGCGCGGCGAGGATCGCGGCGCCCATGTCGACGCCGGGGATCGAGCGGCCCGACCCCTTGCCCATGCCCTGCTCGTCGATCGCGATGACCAGTACCGGCCGGCCGAGCTTTTCCTTCAGCCGCCCGGCGACGATGCCGATGACGCCGGGATGCCAGCCGCGCCCCGACACCACCACGCAGCCGCGCGATTCCTGCGCAAGCGCCGACAGGTCGGCCGAGGCCTGCACGTCGCCTTCGATCAGCCGCCGTTCCTCGTTCAGCCGGTCGAGTTCGACCGCCAGTGCACGGGCTTCCTCCGGATCCTGCGTCGTCAGCAGCCGCACGCCGAGGTCCGACCGGCCGACCCGCCCGCCGGCGTTGATCCGCGGGCCGAGCGCGAAGCCGAGGTCGGTACAGGTCGGCGCCCGTGTCAGGCGCGATGCCTCGATCAGCGCGGCGAGGCCGATATTGCCGCGCCGCGCCATCACCTTCAGCCCCTGCGCCACGAACGCCCGGTTCAATCCGCGCAACTGCGCGACATCGGCAACGGTGCCGAGTGCCACCAGGTCGAGCAGGTCGAGCAGCCGCGGCTCGGCCCGCCCGGCGAAGAAACCGCGCCCGCGCAGCGTCCGCACCAGCGCGGCGGCCAGCAGGAACGCGACGCCGACCGCCGCCAGATGGCCGTGTGCCGCCCCGTCGCGTTCATCCAGCCGGTTGGGGTTCACGATCGCCAGCGCGGGGGGCAGTTGCGCCGTGCATTGGTGATGGTCCACCACCAGCACGTCGATGCCGGCATCGCGGGTCGCCGCCAGCGCATCGAACGCCTGCGCCCCGCAATCGACCGTCACGATCAGCGTCGCCCCCTCGCTTGCCAGCCGCAGCATCGCCGGGGCGTTGGGGCCATAGCCCTCGCGCTGGCGATCGGGGATATAGGGGCGGGCGGTCAGCCCGAGGTCGCGCAGCAGCCGGACGAGCAACGCCGAGGACGTCGCGCCATCCACGTCGTAATCCCCGAAGATCGCGACTGATTCCCCGGCCGTCACGGCATCGGCGAGGCGTTCGGCCGCGCGGTCCATGTCGCGGAAGATCGACGGGTCGGGCATGAAGTCCCGGATGCTGGGCGCCTTGTGCGCGACCAGCCCCTCGCGCGGGCACCCGCGTGCCAGCAGGATACGGGTGACGAGGTCGTCGGCGACGAACCCGTCGTCGCACACATCGCCCTCCAGCCCGCGCCAGCGCCATGGCTGCCCCAGGACCGAGCGATGCACATTGAGTACGGAACGCATCGCCGCGCTCTACCCCCTGGCGCCGGAGCGGTCCAGCGGCGCGCGCCGTCTATCGGCTCTGGCAATTTGGACACCGAACGCGCAAAGACCGTGCCCATGAAGCGCAAGACCGGACAAGACCGCAGCATCACCGCCAACTGGCGTCCCGCAACGCAGGCCGTGCGCGGCGGCACCGCGCGCAGCGAATATGGCGAAACGTCGGAGGCGCTGTTCCTCACCTCGGGCTATGCCTATGACTGCGCGGGCGATGCCGCGGCGCGGTTCGCGGGCGATCAGGTCGGCATGACCTATTCGCGCCTGCAGAACCCGACGGTCGAGATGCTGGAGGAACGCATCGCCCTGCTCGAAGGCGCCGAAGCCTGTCGCACCATGGCGACCGGCATGGCGGCGATGACCGCGGCGTTGCTGTGTCAATTGTCGGCGGGCGACCATCTGGTCGGCGGGCGCGCGGCGTTCGGATCGTGCCGCTGGCTGACCGACACGCTGCTGCCGAAATTCGGCATCGCGACCGACGCCGTCGACGCGCGCGATACGCAGGCGTTCATCGATGCCAGCCGCCCGAACACGAAGGTCTGGTTCTTCGAAACGCCGGCCAACCCGACGATGGACATCGCCGATCTGACCGCGATCTGTGCCGCGGCGCGCGAGCGCGGCATCGTGACGGTGGTCGACAACGCCTTTGCCAGCCCCGCGCTGCAACGTCCGATGGATTTCGGCGCGGACGTCGTCGCCTATAGCGCGACCAAGCTGATGGAGGGGCAGGGCCGCGTCCTCGCCGGGGCGGTGTGCGGGACCAAGGCGTTCGTCGACGACGTGCTGCTGCCCTTCACCCGCAATACCGGGCCGACGCTCAGCGCATTCAACGCGTGGGTGGTGCTGAAGGGGCTGGAGACGCTCGACCTGCGCGTCATCCGCCAGTCGGAAAATGCGCTGAAGGTCGCGGGATTCCTCGAAAATCGCGTGCCGCGGATCAATGCGCCGGGCCTGCCCAGCCACCCGCAGCACGAACTTGCGATGCGCCAGATGAAGATGGCCGGGCCGATCTTCTCGTTCGAACTCGATGGCGGGCGGACACAGGCGCACGGCCTGCTCGACGCGCTGCAACTGATCGATATCTCGAACAATATCGGCGATTCGCGTTCGCTGATGACGCATCCCGCCTCGACCACCCATTCGGGGGTCGCCGAGGAGAAGCGGATCGAGATGGGCATTTCCGAAGGCATGATCCGCATCAATGTGGGCCTCGAGGACCCGCAAGACCTGATCGCCGATCTCGACCAGGCGTTGCGAGCGGTCGCCCTATGAAGGCGCTGTTCCCGCACGAGGCGACGACCGATGGCATCGTGGTGCGGGTGTCGGCGACCTATCTGCCCGAACAGTCGCAACCGCAGCAGGGGCGCTGGTTCTGGGCCTATCATATCCGGATCGAAAACGGGTCGGACCGGACGGTGCAACTGCTCACCCGCCACTGGATCATCACCGATGGCCGCGGCGAACGGCATAGCGTGGAGGGCGAAGGCGTGATCGGCGAACTGCCCGTGATCGAACCGGGCGGCAGCTTCGACTATGTATCGGGCTGTCCGCTGTCGACGCCGACCGGCGCGATGCAGGGCAGCTATCACATGCTGGCGGACGATGGCGACACGTTCGACGTGACCATTCCCCGTTTCGCGCTGCTGGCGCCGGCGGTGGGCGCATGAAGCGGACGCACCTGCCGCTGAACGGGCTGCGCGTGCTCGATGCCGCCGCGCGCCACCTGTCGTTCACCCGGGCGGCCGACGAACTGGCGGTGACGCCGGCGGCGGTCGGGCAGCAGGTCCGCGCGCTGGAGGATACGCTGGGCGTGGTCCTGTTCCGCCGCACCACCCGCGGCCTCGAACTGACGCCCGAGGGCGAGGCGGGGCTGGCGGCACTGCGCGGCGGCTTCCTGCAGTTCGAGGAAGCGGTGCGCGCGATGCAGGCGGGGCAGTCGTCCAAGTCGCTGACCATCGCCGCGCCGCGCGACCTGACCCAGAAATGGCTGCTGCCCCGCCTGTCGCGCATCGCCGCGGCCGATCCCGAACTCCGCTTCGCGCTGGTCGCGGCGGACGACGCGCTCGACTTTACCGAAGCCAATCTCGACCTCGCGATCCGCTGGGGCGAGGGGCCGGGCGCGCATGAGGGCGAGGCGCTGGAGTCGGACGGCATGGTCACGATCGAACGAGCCGGCGGCGGTGTCGACACCCGCATCGGCTGGCCCGGCTGCTCGCCCGAGGATGCCGGTGCGCTGGTCCGCGTCGCCGATGCCGGCCTCGCGATCGATGCGGCGGCGGCGGGGCTGGGGCGCGCGACGGTGCCCGAACTGCTGGCGCGCGACGACATCGCCGCCGGGCGGGTCGCACCGGTCGGCGACCCCCGGGCCGGGCGGCTCGGCTACTGGCTGGTGGCACCCTTGCCGCAATGGCGACAGGCGAAGGTCCGGGCACTGGTCGACGCGCTGGCGGGATAGGGTATTGGCGGGGCGGGCAAAGCCACCATTGCCGCCCGCCAATCCATTCTACCCGCCGCCGCGCTTGCCCCGGCGCGCGTCCCGCGCCATCTGATCCCCATGCATACCGTCCCCGATACGCTCGCCCTGATCGGCAACACCCCGCTCGTCCGGCTGAAGGGGCCGAGCGCGGCGGCCGGGGCGGAGATCTTCGCCAAGTGCGAATTCGCCAATCCCGGCGCCAGCGTAAAGGATCGTGCGGCGCTGTTCATCGTCGAGGATGCCGAGGCGCGCGGCGCCATCCGGCCCGGCGGAACGATCGTCGAGGGGACGGCGGGCAATACCGGCATCGGCCTCGCGCTGGTCGCCAATGCCAAGGGCTACCGGACGATCATCGTCATGCCCGAAACGCAGAGCCGCGAGAAGATGGACACGCTCCGCGCGCTGGGTGCCGAACTGGTGCTGGTGCCGGCCGCGCCCTATTCGAACCCCGGCCATTTCGTCCACACCAGCCGGCGGATCGCCGAGGAAACGCCGAACGCGATCTGGGCCAACCAGTTCGACAACATCGCCAATCGCCGCGCGCACATCGTCGGCACCGCGCCCGAAATCTGGGAGCAGATGGGCGGGCGGATCGACGGCTTCACCTGTGCGGCGGGGACCGGCGGCACGCTGGCCGGCGTGGGGCTGGGCCTCAAGGAAAAGGACGAATCGATCACCATCGCGCTGACCGACCCGCATGGCGCCGCGCTCTATGCCTATTATGCGTGCGGCGAATTGCGATCGGAGGGATCGTCGGTCGCCGAGGGGATCGGGCAGGGGCGGATCACCGCCAATCTCGACGGCGCGCCGATCGACACCCAGTTTCGCGTATCGGATGCGGAAGGGATGGTCTGGGTTCGCCGGCTGCTGGCGGAGGAGGGGCTGTGCCTCGGCCTGTCGTCGGGGATCAACGTCGCCGGTGCGGTATTGCTGGCGCGGCGGCTGGGGCCGGGCAGCCGCGTCGCAACGATCCTGTGCGACACCGGCTTTCGCTACCTCTCGACGCTCTACGATCCCGCATGGCTCGCGGCGAAGGGGTTGGCGGTCGACAGCGGAGATACTTCGGCGTAACACCGCCGCCGATGGTGCCGCGCTCCGACCAGTCCCAGCTTCTGCAGCGCCTGCGCGTCGGTGCGACCGGCCTCGTGCTGGTCGTGCTGCTGATCGTGCTGGCGAGCGCGCTGTTCCGCTCGGCGATCGACGAGGCTCCGATCGGCGAGGATGTCGCGACGGTCGAGGAACAGGCGAATGTCGCGCTGGCCAATCTGGCCGCACCGGGCAATCCCGACGAGCCGCTCGCCGAACTGGGCATTTCCCCCGGCGCCGCGCCGGGCGCGAACACGGTGCTTCCCGAAGCCCGCTGACGCGCGGCGGGCGGATTTCTCCTGCCTGACTACGGACGGTACCCCGGCGCGGGCCGGGCTTCTCCGTTGCGGACCCGGCGGGTCCACCGCTGCCGATCGCGGCGGGCCGGACTGACATCGTGGCGGGGCGGGCGCAGCCCGCGGGCACGTCCCCGACGACGCGATGCGCGCCGAAAAATCGCCCCATATGATTCTCGAACGTCCGCCCGCCCGGCTGTGCCCATCCCGGTGGGGCACGCTCCCAGCCCGCTACCAAAAAAACGGCCCGAATCCGGGGCGAACAAACAACGTACATCCCACAAAATGACGATCGAGTGGTGCTTTTTCCCACTCTCACCCAACTTCTCCCATTGTGACCCATGTTGGCTTTTGGTACGTCTCGGACGTCACAGGGGGCAGGTCCTGGGATCGTCGCAATCACACAGCCCGGCGCGTATTTGCCGGCGGCGACGCTTCTCCTGCGTGACCGGACAGGGGCAAGGTGTCGGAGAGGGAACTCTACCTGAGCTACGGGCTGCAGGCGGTCGATGCGAAGGGTCGCGTTGCAGTGCCTGCCAAGCTGCGCTCGGTGCTGGAGAAGAACGCCGACTCCCGCGAACTGCTCCTCAAGCGGCACGGCAAGCATGTCTGCCTCAGCGCGTTCGACGCCGCGTGGCCGAAACTGCTCTATGCGCGCCGGCCGCAGGGCAGCGACGAGGATGCCGACACCGACTATAACGTCGCCGGCAAGGCGTTCGGCAATCTGGAAACCGCGCCGTTCGACAGCGCCGGTCGCTTCGTCCTCCCGACCTTCTATCGCCGCCGGGCAAAGATCGACAAATGGGCGTTCTTCCACGGCCGCGGCGACACCTTCAACATCTGGGACCCGTTCACGCTGATCGCCGATATCGAGATCGACGCCGACACGCGCGAGCTGTGCGAGTTCCTGATGGAAGAGAAGGGGCTGCAATGACCGCTGCTCCGCACATCCCCGTGCTGATGGCCGAAGCGGTCGCGGCGCTGGCGATCCGGCCGGGTGAAACCCATGTCGACGCGACCTTCGGCGCGGGCGGCTACACGCGCGCGATGCTGGCCGCTGGTGCGAAGGTCGTCGCGTTCGACCGTGACCCCACCGCGCATGCGGCCGCCGCGCCGCTGCTCGCCGAGGCGGGCGACCGGCTGACGCTGATCCGGGCGCCGTTTTCGGCGATGGCCGGCGAACTGGCGGCGCGCGGCATTGACGCGGTCGACGGCGTGGTCATGGATATCGGCGTGTCGTCGATGCAGCTCGATCAGGCCGATCGCGGCTTTTCCTTTCAGTATGACGGCCCGCTCGACATGCGGATGAGCCGCGAGGGGCTGACCGCCGCCGAATGGCTCAACACCGCCGACGAGGCCGAGATTTCGGACGTGCTCGACCGCTATGGCGAGGAGCCGCGCCACCGCCGCGTCGCGAACTTCATCGTCGGCGCACGGCCGCTGTCGCGCACCGGCGAACTGGCGGCGGTGGTGCGCCGCGCGCTGGGGCACCGGCCGCACGAGAAGAAGGACCCGGCGACCCGCGCGTTCCAGGCGATCCGTATCCACCTGAACGACGAACTGGGCGAACTGGCCGCCGGGCTCGACGCGGCGGAACGGGTGCTGCGGCCGGGCGGCCGGCTGTCGGTCGTTAGCTTCCACAGCCTCGAGGACCGGATCGTGAAGCGGTTCCTGCGCGAACGTGGCGGCGCGATGCCCGCCGGTTCGCGCCACCGTCCGGTCGTGACGCAGGGGCCGGCACCAAGCTTTGGCAGCATCGCCAAGGCGGTGCGGCCCGGCGACGGGGAAGTATCGGTCAACCCCCGTGCGCGTTCGGCGACGCTGCGCGTGGGGCTTCGCACGGCTGCGGCGCCGTGGAGTTCGAACGGGAGTGCGATGTGATGGGGACGTTCGGGTTCGGGACCCTGGGTAAGTTGGTGGCGGTCGGCGTGATGGCGCCGGGCTTCTATCTGGTCATTTCGCAGGGCGCGGCCGAGCGCGGCCGGGTCGAGGCGGTCGAACGCTCGATCGTGCAGGCGCGCAAGGATATCCGCGCGCTGGAAACCGAATTCGATACCCGCGCCAACATGGCCCAGCTCGAACGCTGGAACGGCGACGTCCTGTCGCTCGCCGCGCCGCGTGCCGAACAATATGTCGGCGGCGAACACCAGCTCGCCTCGCTGCCTGGCCGGACCGAGGGCGGCAATGTCGCGCTCGCCTATGTCGTGCCCAGCGCGCCGATGGAAATGGCGGCGGCGGTTCCCGAACCCGCGCTCGCCGTTCCCGCCGCCGCCCCCGCCGCCACCGTCCCGGACAGGGCCGAAAAGCCCAGGCCCGTCGTAAAGCCGGTCGGCGCGGTCCGCGCCGCCGCCGTCGTCCCGGCCAAGGCGCGTGCCGTCGCGATGCTCGACCGCACGCTGCTGAGCGATGCAACGATGGCCGACCTTGCCCGTTCGGCGCGCAAGGAAGCCGCGCGGCCGTGATCGTCGTCGTGGCGCCCCCCCTGAACCAGCAACGCGCCGATGGTGCCCGGCACACGCTGGTCAACATCGCCCATTACCGGCTGATGGTGCTGATGCTGCTGTTCGCGGCGGGCGTTACGGTCATCCTCGCGCGGCTGATGCTGCTGGCGGTCGCCGCCGAGCCGCGTTCGGCGATCGCGGCGGAGGCGGCGCTGGTGCCGTTGCGCGGCGATCTGGTCGATCGCAACGGCGCGCCGCTGGCCCGCACCATCGACGCATGGTCGATCGCGGTGCGCCCCGACAAGGTCATCGGCGACAAGAAACAGCTTGCCGGGCAGCTTGCCGCGCTGATGCCCGATCACGACGCGGCCTATTATTATGCCCAGTTGAACCTCGATCGCAGCTTCGTCTATCTGCGCCGCCGCGCGCTGCCCGAACTGGTGCAGGCCGTCAACGCGCTGGGCGAACCGGGCATCGCGCTGGGGCGTGAGCCCGAGCGGCTCTATCCGCAAAGCGCGATGGCGGCGCATGCGCTGGGCTATCTCGACATGGACGGGCGCGGGGTGCGCGGCATGGAGAAATTCCTGAACGCGCGGCTGGTCGACCCGGCCGAACGCGGCCGTCCGGTCGCGCTCAGCCTCGACCTGCGCGTACAGGCGGCGCTGGAGAGCGAACTCGCCAACGCGATGGCGGTGTTCCAGGCGCGCGGCGCCGGCGGCATCGTGCTCGACAGCGATACCGGTGAAGTGATCGCGATGACCTCGCTGCCGACGTTCAATCCGAACCATGTGACCGCCAATACCGGACAGATGAACACGGTGACGCAGGGCGTGTACGAACTGGGATCGGCGTTCAAGCCGCTGACCATGGCCGCCGCGCTCGACACCGGCGTCGCGCCGTCGCTGTCGAAGCGTTACGACGCGACCCAGCCGCTGGCCGTCGGCGGTTTCCGCATCCGCGACGACCATGCGCAGAAACGCTGGCTGAACATCCCGGAAACGCTGGTCCATTCCTCGAACATCGCCACCGCGCGCATCGCCGATGAAATGGGGCAGGCGCGGATGGAAAATCTGTTCCGCGCGCTGCATTTCGACAGCGCCCCCGATATCCAGCTCGAAAAGTCGCGCACCATCTGGCCGCATTATTGGGGCCGCACGACGACCATGACCACCGCCTATGGCCATGGCATTGCGGTGACGCCGCTGCACCTTGCCAGCGCCTATGCCGCGCTGGTCAATGGCGGCATCTGGCGCCCGGCGACGATGCTGAAGCTCCGGCCCGGCCAGGCACCGGCCGGCAGCCGCGTGTTTTCGGAAGCGACCAGCGCCAAGATGCGCGGCCTGCTGCGCCTCGTCGTCACCGACGGCACCGGCCGCAAGGCGGCGGCGCCCGGTTTCCGCGTCGGCGGCAAGACCGGCACCGCCGAAACGGTCGGCGCGGGGGGCGGCTATTCGAAAAAGGTCAACGTCTCGACCTTTGCCGCGGTATTTCCGATGGATCGCCCGCGCTATGTCGTGATCGCGATGCTCGACAGTCCGAAGGGGACGAAGGAAACCTTCGGCTTCACCAGTGCCGCATGGACCGCCGCGCCGGTGGTCAGCCGGGTGATTTCGCGCACCGGACCGCTGTTGGGGGTGATTCCCGACGCCAATGCCGATATCGACATCACCGAGTTGCGCGGGCTGCTGTGGCACGCGCCGGGTGATGCGAAGAAGCTGGCGAACGTCGAATGAAGTTGGGAACGATCACGGGCGGCGATGAACCGCAGACGGTGACGGGTTTCGCGATCGATCATCGCAAGGTCGCGCCGGGCACGATCTTCGGCGCGTTCGAAGGGGCGCGGGTCAATGGCGAGGATTATATTCCCGCCGCCATCGCCGCTGGCGCCATCGCCGTCGTCGCCCGCCCGGAAGCGGTGGTCGACGGCGCGGTGCATATCGCCGCGAACGACCCGCGCGAGGCGTTCGCCCGCGCTGCCGCCGCCTTCTTCGCACCGTTCCCGCCGACCTGTGTCGCCGTGACCGGCACCAACGGCAAGACCAGCACGGTCGAAATGGTGCGACAGCTATGGCGGATGCAGGGGCATCATGCCGCGTCGATCGGGACGCTCGGCGTCACCACCGCCGACGAACGCGTGACGACCGGGCTGACCACGCCCGACATCGTCACCTTCCTGTCGAACGTCGCGGGCCTTGCGCGCGAGGGCGTGACCCATGTCGCGTTCGAGGCGTCGAGCCACGGCCTGTCGCAATATCGCACCGAAGGGCTGCCGGTGCGCGCGGCGGCGTTCACCAACCTCAGCCGCGACCATCTCGACTATCACGGCGACATGGCCAGCTACCTGACCGCCAAGCTGCGCCTGTTCTCCGAAGTGCTCGCCGACGACGGGACGGCGGTGGTGTGGATTGACGATCCGCATGCCGACCGTGTGATGGATCTGGCCCGCGTCCGCGGCAATCGCCTGATTACCGTCGGCGAACATGGCGAGACATTGCGCCTGACGGCACGCGATCCCAGCCTGCTGGGACAGGCGCTGACGATCGAGGCCGATGGCACGACGCACAAGGTGCAGTTGCCGCTGATCGGTGCCTATCAGGCGGCGAACGCGCTCACCGCCGCCGGCCTCGTGCTGGCGACCGGCGGTACGCTTGCCGCGACGCTCGCCGGGCTTGCCCGGTTGCAGCCGGTGCGCGGGCGGCTGGAGCGTGCGGTGATCCTGCCGAACGGCGCGCCGGTCTATGTCGACTATGCCCATACCCCCGATGCACTCGAAGCCGCCATCGCCGCGCTGCGCCCGCATGCCGAAGGGCGGCTGATCGTCGTGTTCGGCGCCGGCGGCGACCGCGACGCCGGCAAGCGCGCGCCGATGGGCGAGGTCGTCGCGGCCCGCGCCGATGTGGCGATCGTCACCGACGACAATCCCCGTACCGAGGACGCCGCGCAGATCCGCGCACAGGTCATGGCCGGCGCCCCGGACGCGACCGAGATCGGCGATCGCCGCACCGCCATCCGTGCCGCCTGCGACATGGCGCGGGCGGGCGACATCGTCCTGATCGCGGGCAAGGGGCATGAACAGGGGCAGATCGTCGGCGACATGATCCTGCCGTTCGACGATGTGCAGGTGGCCCGTGACGGTGCGGGCTGACATGCCGCTCTGGACCGCCGCCGCCATCGCCGCCGCGACCGGGGGCACTGCCTCCGCCGATTTCACCGCCGATGGCGTGGCGTTCGACAGTCGCGAAGTGGGGCAGGGCGACCTGTTCGTCGCGCTGTCGGGCGAGGCGACCGACGGCCACCGCTTCGTGGCCCAGGCGTTCGCGCAAGGGGCGGCCGGGGCGATCGTGTCGCGTCCGGTCGACGGGCCGCACATCCTGGTAGCCGACACCGCCGCCGCGCTGAACCTGCTCGCCACGGCGTCGCGGGCGCGCACGGCGTCACGGGTGATCGGCGTGACCGGATCGGTCGGCAAGACCGGCACCAAGGAAGCGCTGTTCGCCGCGCTCGACCGTATCACCCACGGCCATGCGCATCGCTCGGTCAAGAGCTACAACAACCATACCGGCGTGCCGCTGAGCCTTGCCCGCATGCCGGCGGATACCTGGGCGGCGGTGTTCGAAATGGGCATGAACCATGCGGGCGAGCTGTCGCAGCTTACCCGGCTGGTCCGTCCCGGAGTCGCGATCGTCACCACCATCGCCCCGGCGCACACCGCATTCTTCACCGGCGAGGATGCGATCGCCCGCGCCAAGGGGGAAATTTTCGAAGGGCTGGTCGAGGGCGGCGTCGCGATCGTGCCGTTCGACAGCCCGCACCGCGACACGCTGATCGCTGCCGCCCAGCCGCATGCCGGGCGCATCGTGACCTTCGGCCTGCGCGATGGCGCCGACGTCCGTGCGATCGAACATGTCCGCCTGTCGGGCGGCGACAGCTTTGTCACAGCGCGGCTGGGATCACGCGAGGTCAGCTATACGCTTGCCCCGCCGGGCGAACACTGGGTCGCCAACTCGCTGGCGGTAATGGCGGCGGTCGATGCGATCGGCGGCGATCTGGGCGTCGCCGGACTGGCGCTCGCCGACCTTGCCGACCTTGCCGACCTTGCCGGCCGCGGCGCGCGGCGGCAGGTGAAGCTGGCGGGCGGCGATGCGCTGCTGATCGATGAAAGCTACAACGCCAACCCGGCATCGATGCGCGCGACGCTCAGGGTGCTGGCCGCCGAGCGTGCCGATCGCCGCATCGCGGTGCTGGGCGAAATGCGCGAGTTGGGCGAATCGTCGGACGCCTATCACGCCGCGCTGGCGGTCCCGATCGACGAAGCGGGGGTTTCGCGCGCCGTGCTGGTGGGCGCGGGGATGCTTCCGCTGGCCAGGGCGCTTGAGGGGCGCATCGAAACCGTCCATGTGCCCGACGCCGCCGCTGCCGCACAGGTTCTTGCGACCCTGATCGCGCCGGGCGACGCGGTACTCGTGAAGGGATCGAACGGGGTGGGGCTGGCGCGGGTCGTCGCCGACCTGTGGGGCCAGGACTGATGCTGTACGAACTCGCCGAATATCTCGGCTTTCCGGGGGTGCTGAACCTCTTTCGCTATCTGTCGTTCCGCACCGGTGCGGCGACGGCGACGGCGTTGTTCATCGGCCTCATCATCGGCCCGCGCTTCATCGGCTGGCTGCGCGTGCGGCAGGGCAAGGGGCAGCCGATCCGCCTCGACGGGCCGCAGACCCACCTTGCCAAGCGCGGCACGCCGACCATGGGCGGGCTGATGATCCTGACCTCGCTGGCCAGCGCGGTGCTGCTGTGGATGGACCTGTCGAACCCCTTCGTCTGGGCGTGTCTGTTCGTGACGCTGGGCTTTGCCGCGATCGGCTTCCTCGACGATTACGACAAGGTGCGAAAGGCCAGCACGGCGGGCGTGTCGGGCCGGGTGCGGCTGCTGCTGGAATTCCTGATCGCCGGCATCGCAAGCTGGATCATCATCCGCCAGACCGGCACGATGCTCTACGTCCCGTTCTTCTCGAACGTCGCGATCGATCTCGGGCCGTTCTACATCGTCTTCGCCGCCTTCACGATCGTCGCGTTCGGCAATGCGGTCAACCTGACCGACGGGCTGGACGGCCTCGCCACCATGCCGGTCATCATCGCCTCGGTCGCGCTGATGCTGATCGTGTACATGGTCGGCAATGCCAGGTTCGCCGCCTATCTCGGTATCCCGCATGTGCTGGGCGCGGGCGACCTCGCGCTGTTCTGCGGCGCGATCGTCGGGGCGGGGCTGGCGTTCCTGTGGTACAATGCGCCCCCGGCGGCGGTGTTCATGGGCGATACCGGCAGCCTCGCGCTGGGCGGCGCGCTGGGTGCGATCGCCGTGTCGTCGCACCATGAAATCGTGCTGGCGATCATCGGCGGCCTGTTCGTCGTCGAGGCGCTCAGCGTCATCATCCAGGTGTTCTGGTACAAGCGGACCGGCAAGCGCATCTTCCGCATGGCGCCCATCCACCATCATTTCGAACAGCTCGGCTGGGCCGAGGCGACGGTCGTGATCCGTTTCTGGATCATCGCCTTCGTGCTGGCGCTGGCCGGTCTGTCGACGCTGAAACTGCGGTGATCGTCGCTGCCGCCTGGGCGGGGAAGAAGTTCGCGGTGCTGGGGCTGGCGCGCTCCGGCGCGGCGACCGTGCGCGCGCTGCTGGCCGGCGGCGCGGAGGTCGTGGCGTGGGACGGCGACGCGGCAAAGCGTGCGGCGCTGTCGGACGCCGGCGGCGTGGCCCTTGCCGATCCCCTCGCCATCGACCTTGCCGGCTTCGACGGCGTCATCGTCTCGCCCGGTGTCCCGCTCAACCGGCACCCGATCGTCGCGCATGCCGGCGACACCCCGATCATCGGCGACATCGAACTCTTCGCACAGGCGCGCGGCGACCTGCCGCCGCACAAGGTCGTCGGCATCACCGGCACCAACGGCAAGTCGACGACCACCGCGCTGATCCACCACATCCTGACGCAAGCCGGCATGCCCACCCGCATGGGCGGCAATATCGGCCTGCCGATCCTTGCGCAGGACCCGTTGCCGGCCGGCGGGGTCTATGTCCTCGAACTGTCGAGCTACCAGATCGACCTGACCTACAGCCTCGACTGCGACGTCGCGGTGCTGCTCAACATCACCCCCGACCATCTCGACCGCTATGCCGGGTTCGCAGCCTATGCCGCATCGAAGGCGCGCCTGTTCTCGATGCAGTCGGCCGGCCATGCAGCGGTGATCGGCACCGGCGACGCAACCTCGGCCGCCATCACCGACACCGTCCCGCACGCGACGCGTATCGCCATACCCGTCGACGCGCCCGCCTATGGCCCCGCGCTCGCCGGCCCGCACAACGCCCAGAACGCGTTGACCGCCATCGCCGTGTGCGAGGCGCTCGGCCTCGATCCCGACACCATCCGCGCCGGCCTCCAAACCTATCGCGCGCTCCCGCACCGCATGGCGCATGTCGCCGACGTGAACGGCGTCGCCTATGTCGACGACAGCAAGGCGACGAACCCCGATTCCACCGCCCCGGCGCTCAACGCGTTCGCGCGCATCCACTGGATCGTCGGTGGCCTTGCCAAGTCCGACGATCTCGAAGCCTGCCGCCCCGGCTTCGGCAACGTCGTCCACGCCTATACCATCGGCACCGCAGCGGAACGCTTTGCCGCGCTCCTGGGTGCGGACATGCCGGTAACGATCGCCAACACATTGGACGAGGCGGTGAAATTGGCCGCGACAGCGGCGCGGCCGGGCGATACCGTGCTGCTGTCGCCGGCCTGTGCGTCGTTCGACCAGTTCAGCGATTTCGAAGCGCGGGGACGCGCCTTCGCGGCGGCGGTGGGGGCATTGCAATGACCGATACGGTACGCGGGCGCGACGTCCGGGCGTTGCGGCAAAGGGTGGAGACGCTGCAGGGGCGCAGCGCGCGCTCGCCGATCGGCGCGTGGTTTCGCGAAGTCGACCGGGTGCTGCTGCTGATCGCCATGGTGCTGATCGCGATCGGACTGGTCGCGGTCGCCGCCGCGTCGCCCGCCTCGGCGGTGCGCTATTCGGGTGGCGACGTCACCGTGCCGCCGATGATGTATTTCTGGCGACAGGCGGGGTGGATCGCGCTTTCCTTTCCGGTGATGATCGTCGTGTCGATGCTGCCGGTCACGTTCGCGCGGCGGCTGTGCCTGCTGGGCGCGGGGGTGCTGGTCGTTGCGCTGATGGTCACGCCGTTCGTCGGCGTGGAGGCGAACGGCGCGCGGCGCTGGATCAACCTCGGCGTCGGGCAGTTCCAGCCGTCCGAGTTCCTGAAGCCGATGTTCATCGTCACGACTGCCTGGCTGCTGTCGTTGCGTGCCAAGGACCCGCAACTGCCGATGCTGTGGGTCACGGGCGCGCTGACCGCGGTCATTGCCGGCTGTCTGATGCTGCAGCCCGATTTCGGGCAGACGGTGATCTTCTGCGGCGTATGGGCCGCACTGCTCATCATTTCCGGTATCCCGGTGCGCACCATGGCGCTGCTCGGCGCGGCGGGGATCGGCCTGATCGCCGCCGCCTACACCTTCTACGGCACGGCGCGCGTCCGCATCGACGGGTTCCTGTTCCCCGATCCTGAAAGCGCCGCGACCGACAGCTATCAGGTCGACATGGCCCATGCCGTGCTGACCGCCGGTGGGGTGGTCGGCACCGGTCCCGGCGGCGGGCGTGTCAAGTTCAAGCTGCCCGAGGCGCATACCGACTATATCTTTGCGGTCGTCGGCGAGGAATTCGGCCTGATCGCCTGCGCCATCATCGCGATCATCTTCCTCGCGATCGTCGTGCGCGTATTCGTGCGCCTGCTGGACGAGGAGGACGCGTTCAAGCTGCTCGCCGCCGCCGGCCTCGCCGTGCAGTTCGGTGCGCAGGCGCTTATCAACATGGCGGTCAATGTCGGCATCGCCCCGTCAAAGGGGATGACGCTGCCCTTCATCTCGTACGGCGGGTCGTCGATGATCGCACTGTCGATGGGGATGGGACTGCTGCTCGCTTTCACCCGGCGAAACCCGTATCTGAGCCGCTCACCTTACGGGCCACAGCGCTGGAGCGGAGCGAAATGAGCAAGCATTATGTCCTCGCCGCCGGGGGCACCGGGGGGCATATGGTCCCGGCCGCCGCCCTTGCGACCGAACTGACCCGGCGTGGCCACCGCGTCGCGCTGGTCAGCGACGAACGCGGCGTGCGCTTTCCCGACCTGTTCGACGGCATCCAGACCCATGTCCTGCCCGCCGGGCGGCTGGCGGGCGGTCCGATCGGCTGGGCAAGGGCGGCGCGGCAGATGCTGGCCGGGCGGTCGATGGCGATCGAGCTGTACAGGACGTTCCGCCCCTCGGCCGTCATCGGCTTCGGCGGCTATCCCGCGCTTCCCGCGCTGCTGGCGGCGTTCGCGCAGAAGGTGCCGACGATCGTCCACGAACAGAATGCCGTGCTCGGCCGGGTCAACCGGCTGGTCGCGGGCAGCGTGCACGGCATCGCCACCAGCTATGAACGCGTCGATCGGCTGAAGGACAAGCATGTTCCCAGGACGCATCTGGTCGGCAACCCGGTGCGCGGCAGCGTGCTGGCGTTGCGGGATCGTCCCTATCCCGCACTCGACGACGACGGTATCTTCCGCGTGCTCGTCACCGGCGGCAGCCAGGGTGCGAGCATCCTGTCGCAGGTCGTGCCCGACGGCCTCGCCCTGCTGCCCGTCGCCTTTCGCCGCCGGATGCAGGTGACGCACCAGGCGCGGATCGAGGATATCGATGCGGTGCGCGCCAAATATGCCGAACACGGCATTCCGGCGGAGATCGCGACCTATCTGCCCGACCTGCCCGACCGGCTGGCATGGAGCCATGTTGTGGTCGCCCGCGCCGGTGCCTCGACCATCGCCGAACTGACCGCAGCCGGCCGTCCGGCGATCCTTGTGCCGCTGCCGGGCGCCACCGACGATCACCAGACCGCCAACTGCCGCGAAATCGTCGCCGCAGGCGGCGCGCGGTCGATCCAGCAGGCACGGTTCACCGCGCCCGAACTGGCCAAGCAGATCCAGAAGCTCGGCCTCGACCCCGCCGCGCTCGCCAATGCGGCGGCCCGCGCGCGCAGTTGCGGCCGGCCGTTCGCGGTCCGCGACCTTGCCGACCTGGTCGAAAGCATCGACGCACCCAGGGCAAGGGTGGGCACGCCCGCTCCCGCCAAACGACAGAAGGAAGCATTTGCGTGAAGGGCCCTTGGACACGCTCGGGGCAGGTGACGCCCTTCATCGGGGGCATGCGATGAAGGGTGTCGCGACCGATATCGGCACGATCCATTTCGTCGGCATCGGCGGGATCGGCATGTCGGGCATCGCCGAGGTGATGCACAATCTCGGCTACAAGGTGCAGGGATCGGACGTGGCCGAGGGCTATGTCGTCGACGGCCTGCGCGCGCGCGGCATCGACGTGCATATCGGCCACCGGGCGGAGAATGTGGAGGGCGTGGCGGTGGTCGTCACCTCGACCGCGATCAAGCCCGGCAACCCCGAACGCGATCATGCGCTGGCGAAGCGCATCCCGGTGGTGCGCCGGGCGGAGATGCTGGCCGAACTGATGCGCCTGAAATCCACCGTCGCGGTGGCGGGCACCCATGGCAAGACCACCACGACCTCGCTGATCGCGGCCTTGCTCGATGCGGGCGGGGTCGATCCGACGGTCATCAACGGCGGCATCATCAACTCCTACGGCTCGAACGCCCGGCTCGGCGCCTCGGACTGGATGGTGGTGGAGGCGGACGAGAGCGACGGCAGCTTCCTGCGCCTCGACGGCACGATCGCGGTCGTTACCAACATCGATCCCGAACATCTCGACCATTATGGCAGCTTCGACCGGGCGAAGGACGCCTATGTCGAATTCATCGAGAACGTGCCCTTCTACGGCGCGGCGGTGCTGTGCCTCGACCATCCGGAGGTGCAGGCGCTGATCCCGCGCATCCGCGACCGCCGCATCGTCACCTATGGTTTCGCTGCGCAGGCCGATGTGCGCGGGGTCGAGGTGACGGCGGGGCGCGACGGCAACCGCTTCGACTGCGTGGTGCGCGACCGCGACGGCCAGACCCGGACGATTTCGGGCATCCACCTGCCGATGGCCGGTCGCCACAATGTCCAGAACGCGCTGGCCGCGATCGCCGTCGCGGTCGAGCTGGGCCTCGACGACGCCACGATCGCGCAGGGGTTCGCCAAGTTCGGAGGGGTGAAGCGGCGCTTCACCCGCGTCGGCGACGTCGCCGGCATGACCGTCATCGACGATTACGGCCACCACCCGGTCGAAATCCGCGCCGTCCTGTCGGCGGCGCGCGAAGCGACCGGCGGGCGGGTGATCGCCGTGGTGCAGCCGCACCGCTATTCGCGCCTCGGCGCGCTGATGGACGAGTTCGCCCAGGCGTTCAACGATGCCGATGCGGTCCATGTCCTGCCGGTCTATGCCGCCGGCGAAACCCCGGTCGCGGGTGTCAGCGCCGAGGCGCTGGTCGACGGCATCCGCCTGCGCGGCCACCGTTCGGCACAGGTGGCGGCCGACAGGGACGCGCTCGCCACCGCGCTTGCCGCTGGGGGGCAGGACGGCGACCTGATCGTCTGCCTCGGCGCGGGCGACATCACGAAAATCGCTGCCGGCCTGCCCGCCGCCATTGGCGAGAAGCTCGCATGAGCGACTGGTTCTCCACCGCGATCGAGATGCAGCGCGAGATCCTGCGCGCGCAACAGGCACAGCTCGATGCGGCGAAGAAGCTGCTCGACACCGCCGAACAGCGCGACATGACCGAGATGGGCAGGCAGATCGCCGATGCGCAGGCCGAGGCATGGACCGCGTGGGCGCGCTTCTGGGGCAGCGGGAAATGACGATGCCGCCGGTCCGTGGCCGGCTGACCGCGAACGCTCCCCTCGCGCCGCTCGTCTGGTTCAAGGCGGGCGGCGCGGCGCAGTGGCTGTTCGAGCCGGCCGACACGGACGACCTCTGCGACTTCCTCCGCGCGCTGGATCCGTCGGTGCCGGTGATGGGCCTCGGCCTCGGTTCCAACCTGATCGTCCGCGATGGCGGGGTGCCGGGCGTCGTCGTGCGTCTCGGCAAGCCCTTTGCGAAGGTCGCGGCCGATGGCCTGACGCTCACCTGTGGCGGCGGGGCGAGCGGCATCCTCGTCTCCTCGACCGCGCGCGACGCAGGCATTGCCGGTGTCGAATTCCTGCGCTCGATCCCCGGCACGGTCGGCGGCTTCGTCCGCATGAACGGCGGGGCCTATGGCCGCGAGGTCGCGGACGTGCTGATCGAGGCGGAGGTCGTGACGCGCGACGGAACGCTCGTTACCCAGTCCAACGCCGACCTCAACTACCGCTACCGCCATAGCGACCTGCCCAACGGCGCCATCGTCGTGTCGGCGACCTTCCGTGGCGAAGCGGGGGAACCGGCGGCGATCCATGCCGAAATGGACCGCATCGCCGCCGCCCGCGAAGCCTCGCAGCCGCTGCGCTCGAAGACGGGCGGCTCAACCTTCAAGAACCCCGACGGGCACAAGGCTTGGGCGCTGGTCGACGCCGCCGGCTGCCGGGGTCTGATGCGTGGCGACGCGCAGGTGTCGGAAAAACATTGCAATTTCCTGCTCAACACCGGCAACGCTACCAGCGCCGATATCGAGGCGCTGGGCGAGGACGTCCGCGCGAAGGTGCTGGCGGCGTGCGGAGTGACGCTCGAATGGGAAATCCAGCGGGTGGGGGTGGCGTGACCAACCTATACCCATGCTCCCCGTTCGGTTCGAGCAGCTTCGAGCGCAGCCGAGAAGCGTCCGTCGAGAACGCACGTGCCATAACCACCGCCTTCTCGACTTCGGGTCTCGACAGGCTCGACCCTGCGCTCGAAGCAAACGGATATGGTGTGATAACAAAGGAACCGACCGCGTGACCGACCCCCTCAACATCGTCGTCCTCATGGGCGGCTGGTCGTCGGAACGCGAAGTCTCGCTGATGTCGGGCGCGGGCGTCGCCGCCGCGCTGGAATCGCTCGGCCACCGCGTCACCCGCATCGACATGGACCGCAACGTCGCCGCCCGGCTGAGCGACGCCAGACCCGACCTCGTGTTCAATGCGCTCCACGGAACGCCGGGCGAGGACGGCACGGTGCAGGGCATGATGGACCTGATGGGGCTGCGCTACACCCATAGCGGCCTCGCCACCTCGGTCATCGCGATCGACAAGGTGTTGACCAAGCACGCGCTGGTGCCGGCGGGAGTTCCCATGCCCGGCGGCCGCATCGTCCGGACCGCCGAACTGTTCGAACGCGATCCGCTGCCGCGTCCCTATGTCCTCAAGCCCGTCAGCGAAGGGTCCTCGGTCGGCGTGGCGATCGTCACCGACGACAGCAATGTCGGCAACCCGATCGCGCGCGACGCGAAGGGGCCGTGGCAGGAATTCGACGAACTCCTCGCCGAACCCTTTATCCGCGGGCGCGAACTGACGACGGCGGTGCTGGGCGACCGGGCGCTGGGCGTGACCGAATTGAAGCCCAGGAGCGGCTTCTACGATTATGACAGCAAATACACCGATGGCTTGACCGAGCATGTCTGCCCCGCCGACATTCCCGACGACATCGCGCAGGCGTGCATGGCCTATGCCGTCACCGCCCACCGCGTGCTCGGCTGCCGGGGCGCGTCGCGCACCGATTTCCGCTGGGACGACACCCAGGGCGTCGAGGGCCTGTTCGTCCTCGAAACCAACACCCAGCCCGGCATGACTCCGCTCAGCCTCGTTCCCGAACAGGCGCGTCATGTCGGCATGAGTTACGAATCGCTCGTCGGCTGGATCGTGGAAGAGGCGATGCGATGACCCAGACCGGCCGGCGCGTCGTCCAGACCCGCACCGTCAAGCCCAAGCGCCGGGTCCAGGCCAAGCGCCCGGTCCGTGCCTCGGTCCTCGACCAGGCGGTCGCCGCGCTGCCCGGTGGTGCCGCCACCGCGCGGCGCATCGTCGGGTGGAGCCTCACCGCCGGCGCCGGCGCGATCGTCCTCGCGCTCGCCAACTGGTTCGGCCTGTTCGGCATGGTCGGCGTCGCCGCGGCCGAGGCGGTCGGTGCCGCCGGCTTCCGCGTCGAACAGATCGAAGTGACGGGCCTGAAACGGATGGACGCGACCTCGGTCTATGCCGTGGCGCTCGACCAGCGGTCGCGCGCCATGCCGCTGGTCGATCTCGACGCCACGCGGCAGAAACTGCTCGACTATGGCTGGATCGCCGATGCGCGCGTCTCGCGCCGCCTGCCCGACACGCTGGTCGTCGACGTGGTCGAACGCGATCCCGCCGCCGTCTGGCAGAACAAGGGCCAGTTGATGCTGATCGACGAGGGCGGCGTGCTGCTGGACGGCGTGCAGCCCAACCGGATGCCGCGCTTGCCGCTGGTGATCGGCGACGGCGCCAATGCGCAGGAACCGGCCTATCGCAAGCTGATGGCTGCCGCGCCCGCGCTCAAACCGGTGGTGAAGGCGGCGATCTGGGTCGGCAATCGCCGCTGGGACATCCTGTTCCAGACCGGCGAGCGGTTGGTCCTGCCCGAAGGCGACCGGGAATCGGCGCGCGCGCTGGTGAAGTTCGCGCAGCTCGACGGTACGCTCGGCCTGCTCGGCAAGGGCTATGACCGGTTCGACCTGCGCGATCCGACCAAGCTGGTCGTGCGGATGAAGCATGCGACACCGGATAACGGTGATGACGGCAGCGAACAGGGCAATGCCGCGTCGACCGCGACACCGGTCGAAGGCGACTGACAGGGGGGACCATGGCGAAGACGGCACCGGAAGGGATCATCACCGCGCTCGACATCGGCACGTCGAAGGTGTCGGCGCTGATCGCGCAGCGGGGGGAGGGCGGCGAACTGACCGTGCTCGGCACCGGCCAGCGCGAAAGTCGCGGCGTCAGGCGCGGCTATATTGCCGACATGAAGGCAACCGAGACGGCGGTGCGCGAAGCGGTGGAGCAGGCCGAACGCATCGCCGGCTTCAATATCGAGGATGTGTGGGTCAGCTTCTCGGCCGGCGGCCTCGTGTCCGATATCGTCAAGCTGGAGGTGGACCTTGGCGGCCACCGCGTCGAACAGTCGGATATCGACGCGCTGCTCAAGGCCGGTCGCAACGCGATCGATCCGGGCCAGCGCATGGTGCTGCATGCCCAGCCGATGCGCTACACGCTGGATGGTCTCGGCGGCGTGAAGGAGCCGAAGGGCCTGCACGCCGACCGCCTGGGCGTCGAGATCCACGTCGTCGCCACCGAAGGGTCGCCAGTGCGCAACCTCGACCTGTGCGTCCGCTCGGCGCATCTGGAGACGAAATCGATCGTCGCGGCACCCGTCGCCACCGGTCTCGCCTGCCTGTCCGAAGAAGAGCGCGAACTGGGTGTCGCGCTGGTCGAGATCGGCGCGGGGATCACCAACGTCTCGGTCTTCGCCAACGGCGTGCTGACCGGCCTCGCCTCGATCGCGATGGGCGCCAGCGATATCACCGACGACGTCGCATCGGCCTTCGGGACCAACCGTGCGCAGGCCGAGCGGCTGAAATGCTTCTACGGATCGGCCAACATGTCGCCGCGCGACAATCACGACATGATCGACGTCGCTCCCGTTCGCGTCGACGAGGATGCCGAAGGGACGCGCATCACCCGTGCCCAGTTGATCGCGGTGATCCGCCAGCGGCTCGACCGGCTGGTGGCGGAAATCAGCAAGGAACTGCGCCGGTTGAACTTCGACGACCCCGTCGGGCGACAGGTGGTGCTGACCGGCGGCGGAGCGGAGCTGAAGGGCATCGCCGATTACGCGCAGCAGGCGCTGGGCCGTCCGGTCCGCGTCGGCCGCGCCCGCGGGCTGGTCGCGTTGCCCGATGCCCATTCGGGTCCGGGATTCGCGACGCTCGCCGGCCTTGCCATGTTCGCCGCGTCGAACCCGGTCGACCTGCGCGCGTTGCAGCCGACGCAGCAGATGGTATCGCGCCCCAGCACCGGCGCGCTGTTCCAGCGGCTGTTGACCGCATTCCGCACAAACTATTGACTTTTTATTACCATCGGGCCGGGTGGGGGCTAGGATCGTCACCCGGCTTGATGCACAACCGCCTTTCGACATTTGTGCCCGGTGCCGGCCGGGACAGGGAGACCGAGTATGAGCATCGAATTTCTGGCGCCCGACGTGGATGAACTTACCCCACGCATCACCGTCATCGGGGTGGGCGGTGCCGGCGGCAACGCGATCGCCAACATGATCCGCGCCGAGGTGCAGGGGGTCGAGTTCCTCGTCGCCAACACCGATGCGCAGGCGTTGAAGCAGTCCGAAGCACCGCAGCGCATCCAGTTGGGCGCCAAGATCACGCAGGGGCTCGGCGCCGGCAGCCGTCCCGAAATCGGTCGCGCCGCGGCCGAGGAAACGATCGAGCAGGTGCAGAAGAGCCTCGAGGGCGCGCATATGTGCTTCATCGCCGCCGGCATGGGCGGCGGTACCGGCACCGGCGCGGCCCCCGTGATCGCCAAAGCGGCGCGCGAGATGGGCATCCTGACCGTCGGCGTCGTGACCCGTCCCTTCGCGTTCGAGGGCAAGCGCCGCGCGAAGTCGGCCGATGCCGGGATCGAGGAACTGCAGAAATACGTCGACACGCTGATCGTCATCCCGAACCAGAATTTGTTCCTGATCGCGAACGCCAACACGACCTTCAAGCAAGCCTTTGAAATGGCTGATGAAGTGTTGCAGCAGGGTGTGCGCGGCATCACCGACCTGATGGTCATGCCCGGCCTCATCAACCTCGATTTCGCCGATGTGCGCTCGGTGATGCAGGAGATGGGCAAGGCGATGATGGGCACCGGGGAGGCGGAGGGCGACAACCGCGCCATCGAGGCTGCGCAGCAGGCGATCGCCAACCCGCTGCTCGACGGCGTGTCGCTGAACGGTGCCAAGGGCGTGATCGTGTCGATCACCGGCGGCGACGACATGCGCCTGCTGGAGGTCGACGAAGCCGCCAACCATATCCGCGAGCTGGTCGACGACGACGCCAACATCATCTGGGGTTCGGCGTTCAACACCGAACTGGAAGGCAAGATCCGTGTCTCGGTCGTCGCGACCGGCATCGAGGACGAAGCCCCGTCACAGGCCGCGCCACAGCCGGCCCAGGCCGAACCGACCCGCGCCTTCTCGTTCAACGCGCCGCGTCGTGCCGCCGCCCCGACGGCGCCCGCCACCGCCCCGGTCGCGCCCAGCGGCGCCGCCGCCGAACATCTGGAAGAAGCTCCGGCGCCTGCGCCGATCGACCGTTTCCCGCAGGGGGCCAGCCAGCCCTCGGCATCGGAACGCGCCGTCCCGCATTCGACCTATGACGCGCCGGCTGCCGCGCCGCAGGATGAGGACGAACTGGTGCTGGGGGCGGAACAGGCCGCCGCCCCGATCCCCGCACCGACGCCGGCGAGCGATTTCGGCGCCTCGTCCAGCGACGGTCGCCGTCGCTGGCTGACCCCGGAAGCGCCTGTCGAGGCGCCGCGGGAGGAAGCGGCCCCGGCGCGCAAGCCCGGCGGCACCTTGTTCGAACGCATGGCCAATGCCGGCCGCGCGCCGGCCCGCGGCACCGACGATGCGAAGGAACCGCTCGACATCCCGCGCTTCCTGCACCGCCAGAACAACCAGTAAGCGACGGCGCTCCCCCTGTCCGGATGGGCAGGGGGGCTGTTCGCGGATGGGGGGGCACGTCCCCGGACCCCTGAACGCGGATCGGTATCGCGTCGCCGATGAAGGCCGGGGTTCCCGGCCGCAGCCATTGCAGCGTCCGCACCCTGCTGCCCCGAAACCCTTTTCCTACACGGCCGCACGCTGCCAGTCTGCGGCCGCTTTCACTCCCCAACCGCTCCCGACCCGATCGCAAACCGACCTGCGCGCCAAATGCGCACGAGTGTGACTTTTGTGAACTTTGGGCCGCCGCCGCTCGCTTCATCGCCACCACCGCTCGCTTCGTCGCCGCATCGGCCCCCGAACATTCCCCGCGCAGTCGCCGCATGATTAAGCGGTTCCGCCCATGACCCGACTCTCATCGCTCCATCTGACCGCGCTGCTCCTTGCCACCGCGTCGCCCCTGCCGGCCGCTGCGCAGCCCGGCGCGATCGTCCAGCCGCTGACCCCCAATGCCGACCGCCTGTCGGAACAGATGCGCATCCTCGGCCGCAGCCCGAACGACGTGTCGGCGCTGGTCGAAGCGGGACGATTGTCGGGCAAGCTCGGCGATACCGATGCGGCGATGCAGTTCCTTGCCCGCGCCGAGAAGGTCGCTCCGAACGACCCCCGTATCCGCGCCGCGCGCGGGGTGGCGCTGGTGACGATGGAGCGACCGGGCGAGGCGCTGGCGCTGTTCGTCTCCGCCGAGCGCGCCGGGGTGAACATGGCGCCGTATCTCGCCGAACGCGGGCTCGCCTACGACCTGCTGGGCCGCGGGTCGCTGGCGCAGGCCGACTATCGTCAGGCGCTGCGCACCGGGGACGATGACGAGATCACCCGCCGCCTTGCGCTGTCGCTCGGCATCGATGGCGACGTGACGGGCTCGACCGCCGTGCTCAACCCGCTGCTGCAGCGCGGCGACCGTGCCGCATGGCGGGTACGCGCCTTCGTCCTTGCCATGGCGGGCGACGCGGCCGGTGCCGACAAGATTACCGCCAGCGTACTGCCGGGCTTCTCCGCCAGCCTCTCGCCCTTCTTCCGTCGCCTGCCGCAGCTTGCCGGCGCCGACCGCGCCTTCGCCGTCCATTATGGCCGGCTGGTGCCGAGCCCCGAGCGGCTGGCCGATGCCCGCCTTGCCCCGCCGCTGCCCGCCCCGGTCCGCACCGCGCCGCCGGTCGCACTGGCCGCGGTTGCGCCCACGGCACCTGCACCGGCGGATCGCACCGCCGCCCGCTCGCCCACCTATGCGGAACGCCGTGCCGAACGCCAGCGGCAGGCAGCCGCCGCATTGGCCGCCCAGGCGGAGGCGACCCGTCGCGCCGCCGACGCCCGCGCGCAGCAATTGGCCCAGGCACAGGCTGACGAAGCCGCGCGCCGCGCCGCGCTGGCCCAGCGCCAGCTCGCCGCGCAACAGGCCGAACAGGCCCGCCTTGCCGAGGCGACCCGTGTCGAGGCACAGCGCGTCGCCGCCGCCCGTGCCGAGGAACGCCGCGTCGCTGCCGAGGCGCTCGCCGCCCGCGACCGCGCCGAACAGGTCGCCCGGCCGCCGGTCCAGATGGCGTCCGCTCCGGTGCCGGTGACGCTGGTCGATCGTCCCGTGGCGGCGGCTGCGGCGAGCGTCCCCGCGACCGCTGCGTCGACCCCGCCACCCGTTGCGGTCGCCGGCAACGCCGCACCCGCGCCGACCCCGCCGGCTGCCACGGCTGCCGTCTCCGGCGCTGCGGCGACCGTCGCCGCCCGCACCGGATCGAACGACGACGTCCTTGCCCGCATCATCCGCAACCTCGACATCCCGGCATCCGAGCTGGGCGTCGGCCCGCCGCCGACGCCGGTCGCGGCACCTGCCAGCGCCGCCGACCTCGCCGCGGAGGCGGAGGCCGCACGCCGCGCCGCCACCGCTCGCGAGGCCGCGGCGCGTGCCGCCGAAGCCGCCGATGCGAAGAAGCAGGCCGACGCTCGCGCCGCCGCCGCGAAAAAGGCCGCCGACGCCAGGCGCGTCGCCGACGAAAGGAAGGCCGCCGCCGCCGAAGCCGCGCGCGAGGCACAGGCGAGGCGCGCCGACCCCGAACGCCACTGGGTGCAGGTCGCCGGCGGCGCCAATGTCGCCGGCCTCCCCGCCGCGTGGCGGATCATGGCGGGCAAGGCCCCGGCGCTCAAGGGGCGGCAGGCATGGACGACGCCGCTGCGCGCGACCAACCGCCTGCTCACCGGACCGTTCAGGAACGAAGCCGAGGCGCAGGACTTCGTCAACATCCTGCAGAAATCGGGGGTGCAGGCCTTCACCTTCACCAGCGAGACGGGGCAGAAGGTCGCGCGGGTGCCCGTCAAGTGAACGCGCCGTGGGCGGCCGACCCGCAGGCGCATGGCGGGCGGCTCCACGCCGAACCCGGCGACGCGACCCGCGGTCCCCGCGACGCGTTCCAGCGCGACCGCGACCGCATCATCCATTCGATCAGCTTCCGCCGCCTGCGCCACAAGACACAGGTGTTCATGGCGCCCGATGGCGATCATTTCCGTGTCCGCCTGACCCACAGCCTCGAAGTTGCGCAGATCGGCCGGGCCGTCGCCCGGACGCTGGGGCTGAACGAGGATCTGACCGAGGCGCTGTGCCTCGCCCATGATATCGGGCATCCACCGTTCGGCCATGCCGGCGAGGATGCGCTGCGGGCTGCGATGGCGGCGCATGGCGGGTTCGACCATAATGGCCAGACGCTGCGCACGCTGACCTTGCTCGACAGCCCGTATCCCCGCTGGCGCGGCCTCAACCTCACCTGGGACACGCTGGAGGGGCTTGCCAAGCATAACGGTCCGATCCCGACACCCGGCTGGGCACTGGCCGGTGCGGATGCCGCGCACGGCCTGCGGCTGAACGAATGGCCGTCGCTGGAGGCGCAGGTCGCGGCGATCGCCGACGACATCGCCTATGACAATCACGACATCGACGATGGCCTGCGCGCCGGGCTGCTGACGCTCGACCAGTTGCTCGCCGTGCCGTTCGTCGCCGCCGGGTGGGATGCGGTGCGGGGGCGCTTTCCCGATGTGCCGCCCGACCGGCTGGTCGGCGAGCTTACCCGGTCGCAGATCGGATCGATGGTCAACGACCTGATCGCCGAAACGCGGCGGCGGGTCGACGCGGCGGGTGTCGCGACGGTCGCCGACGTCCGCGCCGCCGGCCGGTGCCTCGCCCATTTCTCGCCCGAAATGGCGGAGGCGGAGCGGACGCTGAAACGCTTCATGTACGCCAATCTCTACCATCATCCGCGCCAGCTTGCGGCGGCGGACATGGCGCAGCGGGTCGTCGCCGGCCTGTTCGCCGCCTATCATGCCGACCCTGCCGCAATGCACGACGGCTGGCGCGAGACGCTGCCCGACGCCGAACCGGACCGCAGCCGCCACATCGCCGACTATATCGCCGGGATGACCGATCGCTTCGCGGTGCGCTGCTATCGGCAGGTCGTCGGACCGATCGACCTGCCCGACGGATTCTGACGCCGTCGACATAACTTTGCGACAAGTCCGGCGCTCCATCGCGGGATGGCCTTGCAGTGGAGTCGCGGGTGATGTCCCGGATCGAGATCGCATGGAACCGGTTCGGACTGGGTGCGCGCGGCGATGCGACGCCGCCTGCCGACCCGCAACGCTGGCTGACCGACCAGTTCGACCGGTGGAACCCGCGCCCGCCCGCGCTGGCCGGCGTCGCGACGACGGCGGTGGCGGGACCGGCGGTGGTACAGGCGCAGGCCGACCTGCGTATGGTGCGACAGCAACGCCGCGCGGTGCAGGCGGACACCGGGTCGGCCGCCATGCCGATGGCCGCCACCCCGCCCGACGACCGCGCGGCCGAGATCCGGCGCGGCGTCCGCCAATTCTACCTCGACGGTGTCGCCGCGCGCTTGGCGGCGGCGGTCGACAGCGATACGCCGTTCGTCGAGCATCTCACCCATTTCTGGTCGAACCACTTCGCGGTGTCGGCCGACAAGCTGGAAGTGACCGGCCTGGCCGCCGCGTTCGAATTCGACGCGATCCGTCCGCATGTCCTCGGCCGCTTCCACGACCTGCTGATCGCCGCCGAACACCATCCGGCGATGTTGCTGTATCTCGACCAGGCGCAGTCGATCGGCCCCGACAGCCTGGTCGGCCAGCGCCGCAATGGTGGCCGTGCCGGCCTCAACGAAAACCTCGCGCGCGAGATACTGGAACTGCATACGCTGGGCGTGCGGACCGGCTATGCACAGGCGGACGTCACCGAACTCGCCCGCGCGCTGACCGGCTGGACGGTTGCCGGCCTTAGTCGCGGCGGCCCGCGCATCGTGCCGGGGCGGGCGGGCAGCGCGGTCTTCGCACCCGCGCTGCACCAGCCCGGCAAGCGACGCATCCTCGGTCGCGACTATGCGGAGGGGGGCGCGGATCAGCCGGCGGCGGTGCTGGCCGACCTCGCGGTCCACCCCGCCACCGCGCGGCATGTCGCGAGGAAGCTGGTCCGCCACTTCGTCGCCGACGATCCGCCCCCTGCCGCCGTTGCCCGCGTCGAACGCGCCTTCATCTCATCGAACGGCGACCTGCCGACCGTCTATCGCGCCCTGCTCGCCGCACCCGAGGCCTGGGCGCCCGGCACGGCCAAGTTCCGCACGCCATGGGAGTGGACCGTCGCGGCGCTGCGCGCGATCGACGCGCCGCCTCGCGAGGGCCGGCAACTGGTCAACCTGTTCGGGCAGTTGGGGCAGCCGATCTGGCGCCCCGGCCAGCCGATCGGCTTTGACGACATCGCCGCCAGTTGGGCCGGTCCCGACGCGCTGATGCGACGGGTCGAGGCGGCCGAACGGCTGGCGGGACGGCTGCGCGAGCCGCCCGATCCGCGCGTGCTGGCGACCCGGCTGTTCCCCGACAGCCTGGCCCCCGCGACGCAGGCAGCGATCGCGCGCGCCGAAAGCCCGGCACAGGCGCTCGCCCTGCTGTTCGTCGCCCCCCAGTTCCTGCGGAGATAGGCCATGACCGACCGGCGACATTTCCTGATCGGCGCGGCGGCCACGCTGTCGGCCGCCTTTGCCCCGCGCCTCGCCTATGCCCGGGCGGCGACCGAGCGACGCTTCGTGTTCGTCATCCAGCGCGGCGCGGCCGACGGCCTCGCCATGGTGCTGCCGACCGGCGATCCCGCCCATGCGGCGCTGCGCGGCGCATGGGCAGAGGATGCGGCGGCGGCCCGCAGGCTGGACGCCATGTTCGCGCTGCACCCGGCACTGGCCGGCATGGCGGCATTGTACGACGGCGGACAGGCGCTGTTCGCCCATGCCGTCGCCTCGCCCTATCGCGACCGGTCGCATTTCGACGGGCAGAACGTGCTGGAGACCGGCGGAGCGGCGGCCTATGCCGTGCGCGATGGCTGGCTCAACCGCCTGCTGACGCTGCTGCCCCGCGAGGATGCCCGCGCGATCGCGGTCGCGGCGACGGTCCCGCTGGCGCTGCGCGGGGTCCGGGAGGTCGCGTCCTACGCCCCCTCCGCGCTGCCCGATGCGTCGGGCGACCTGATGAGCCGGGTGACGCAGCTCTATGCCGGGGATGCCCAGCTCCATGCGCTGTGGGCGCAGGCGGTGCAGACGCGGCAACTGGCGCAGGAGGCGGGCGGCGACGCCGGTCGCAACGCCGCGGCCACCGGCGCGCTTGCCGCCCGGCTGCTCGCCCCCGCCGACGGCGCGCGGATCGCGATGATCGAAACCGGCGGCTGGGACACCCATGCCGGACAGCGCGGGCGCCTCGGTACCCAGCTCAAGGCGCTCGACGCGATGGTGTCGGCGCTCCGGACCGGCCTCGGCGCGGCATGGGGCCAGACCCTGGTACTGGTCGCGACCGAGTTCGGCCGGACGGCGCGGATCAACGGCACCGGCGGCACCGATCACGGCACGGCGACCGCGACGATGCTGCTGGGCGGCACCGTGCGGGGCGGACGCGTGATCGCGGACTGGCCGGGGCTGACCAGGCTGTACGAGGATCGCGACCTGACGCCCACGACCGATCTCGACGCGCTGGTCGCCGGGGCGGTCGCCGGGCATTTCGGCATCGATCCGGCGCGGACCATGGCGACCCTGTTCCCCGGCAACCGTGGGGGGCGTCCGGTCGCGGGACTGATCCGGGCGTGATCCTTTGCAGGCGCGGCGCTATCGGCTAAGCGGCGCGTTTGGATCAACCGACCGGAACCGCCATGACGCTGTACCCCCGTTTCTTCGCCCATCTCGACCGCGCGCTCGACACGCTTGTCGCTCGCGGCGACCTGCCGGCGGGGCTGGAGCGACGCGCGATCACGGTCGAACCGCCGCGCGACACGACCCATGGCGACCTGTCGACCAACGCCGCGATGGTGCTGGCCAAGCCGGCGAAGACGAACCCGCGCGCGCTGGCGGAACTGCTGGTCGCCGAACTTGGCGGCCTGCCCGAAGTCGCGAGCGTATCGGTGGCGGGGCCGGGCTTCATCAACCTGACGCTGACCGACGATACGTGGCGCGGCGAACTGACCGCAATCGCCGGCGCCGGCGACGATTACGGCCGCTCGCGCGTCGGTGCGGGGCAGGTGGTGAACATCGAATATGTCTCCGCCAACCCGACGGGGCCGATGCATATGGGCCATTGCCGTGGCGCGGTGGTCGGCGATGCGCTGGCCAGCCTGCTGGAATGGAACGGCGCACGCGTCATCCGCGAATATTATGTCAACGATGCCGGCGGGCAGGTCGCCGTTCTCGCCCGCTCGGCGCATCTGCGCTACCGCGAGGCGCTGGGCGAGAGCATCACGATTCCGGAGGGGCTGTATCCCGGCGACTATCTGGTCCCGGTAGGGCAGGCGCTCGCGGCGGAGTTCGGCGACCGCTATGTCGACGCCCCAGAAGGCGAATGGCTGGTGCTGTTCCGGACGAAGACCGTCGCGGCGATGCTCGACATGATCCGTGCCGACCTGCGACTGCTGGGCATCCATCACGACGTGTTCTCGTCCGAGGCCGAGTTGCAGGCGGCGGGGAAGCCCGAAGCGGCCGAGGCATGGCTGCGCGCGCGCGACCTCGTCTATGACGGCGTCCTCGAAGCGCCCAAGGGCGAGACGCCCGAGGACTGGGAACCGGTCGAACTGCCGCTGTTCCGCTCGACGAGGTTCGGCGACGACCAGGATCGCCCGATCAGGAAGTCGGACGGCACCTGGACCTATTTCGGCGCCGATCTTGCCTATCATTTCCAAAAGGCGGAGGGCGTCGACCAGTTGATCGACATCTGGGGCGCCGACCATGCCGGCACCGTCAAGCGGATCGTCGCGGCGGTGCAGGCACTGACCGAAGGCAGGACCCGTTTCGATGTGAAGCTGGTGCAGATGGTGCGCCTGCTGCGCGGCGGCGAACCGGTCAAGATGTCGAAGCGCGCCGGCAATTTCGTGACGCTGGCCGATGTCGTCAACGAGGTCGGCAAGGACGTCGTCCGTTTCACCATGCTGACGCGCAAGGCCGATGCGCAGATGGATTTCGACTTCGCCAAGGTGGTCGAGGCGTCGAAGGACAATCCGGTCTTCTACGTCCAGTACGCCCATGCCCGCGTCCATTCGCTGGTCCGCCGCGCCGCCGAGGCCGGCATTGCCGAGGATACGCAGGCCGACCTGTCCCGTCTCGATACGGTCGAGCTGGCGCTGGTGAAGCGCGCGGCACAGTTCCCGCGCGTGGTCGAAAGCGCGGCGGCGGCGCGCGAACCGCACCGGATCGCCTTTTATCTCTATGACCTGGCGGCGGAATTTCATGCCGCGTGGAACCTGGGCAACGACGATCCGTCGCGCCGCTATCTCCAGATCGACGATCCCGCGCTCACGCAGGCACGGCTTTTCCTTGCCCGCGCGATCGGGCAGATTATCCGCAATGGCCTCGCCATCATGGGGGTCGAGGCGGTCGAGGAGATGAAGTGATGGCGGACATGATCGCATCCGGCGATCCCGACCACGAACGCCTGCCCTGGCTGGAAAGCGCGGAGCCGGATCCCGAACCTGCGCGTCCGGTGTGGCGCACGGTGCTGGTCGTGCTGATCGGGTTGCTGATGGTCGGGGCGATCGCCTTTGCGCTGTTGCGCCATCGCGGCGCGCCGACGGCCAGCGGGACCGGCGACCTGATCGCCGCGCCGGAGGGGCCGTACAAGACCCGTCCGCAGGAAGCCGACGGGATGCGCGTCACGGGCGACAGCGACACGGCCATCGCCACCAGCGAGGGCGCGGCCGGGGGCAATGCGTCGGTCAACCTGAACGCCGTGCCCGAGGCACCGGTGCAGGGCCGCGCCGCTGCCCCCGCCGCCGGTCCGGCCAGCAGCGGCAAGGGCCGGGTGGCGACCGCCGTGCCAACCACCACGCAGCGGCTGGAAGCACGCGCCCCGGCGGCCGCCGCCCCGGCTGTCGCGGCGGCGGGGGCGGGCGGATCGGTCGTCCAGCTCGGCTCCTTCCCCAGCGAGGCAGTGGCGAACACCGCCTGGAACCAGCTATCGCGCCGGTTCGCCTATCTCGCCCCGCTCGGCAAATCGGTGCAGGTGGCGGAGGTGAAGGGGCGTACCGTGTACCGCCTGCGCGTCAATGCCGGCAGTGCGAACCAGGCATCGGACCTGTGCGGCAAGCTGAAGCTGGCCGGCGAGAACTGTTTCGTCGCACGCTGACCATCGGCGGCATTGCACGGGCGGGATAGCGGGATAGCATCCGGCTATACCGCCCCGCCGTGGCGGTTGTCGGTTGCGTACCGGTCGGCTAGCCATGCGGCATGATACCCGTGATCTTCGGCCTGTCCGGCCCGACCCTGACCGCCGACGAAGCCAGCCTGTTCCGGCAGGCCGATCCGCTCGGCTACATCCTGTTCGGGCGCAACTGCGTCGACCGGGACCAGATGCGGGCGCTGACCGAATCGCTCCGCGACCTGTCGGGGCGGGCGGACCTGCCGATCCTGATCGATCAGGAGGGCGGGCGCGTCTCGCGGATGCAGCCGCCGGTATGGCCGGCCTTTCCCGCCCCGTCCGCCTTCGCCGCGCTGTACGACCGGGCGCCGTCGTCGGCGATCGCGGCGGCGCGGGCCAATGCGCAGGCGCTGGGCATGATGCTGGCGGAGGTCGGGGTGACGGTCGACGCGCTGCCGCTGCTGGACGTGGCACAGCCCCACATGACCGGAGCGATCGGCGATCGCAGCTTCGGGGCCGATCCGATGCAGGTCGCGGCGCTTGGCCGCGCGACGCTGGAGGGGCTGGCGGCGGCCGGTGTCGTCGGTATCGTCAAGCATATGCCGGGGCATGGCCGCGCGACGGTGGACAGCCATCACGAACTGCCGCGGGTTTCGGCGGATGCCGCCGCGCTGGAACAGGACCTGGCACCGTTCGTCACGCTGGCGAATGCACCCATGGCGATGACCGCGCATGTCGTGTTCACCGCATGGGATGCCGATCGTCCCGCCACCCTGTCGCCCACGGTGATCCGCGACATCATTCGTGGCCGGATCGGGTTCGACGGGCTGCTGATGACCGACGATATCGACATGAAGGCGCTGACCGGCGCGCCGGCGGACAAGGCGGCGGCGGCGATCGCGGCGGGATGCGATGTCGTCCTCGACTGCTGGGCGCGGTTCGACGAGATGGCGGCGATCGCCGAACGGCTGGACCCGATCGCGCCCGCGTCGCGCGCGCGGCTCGACCGGGCGATGGCGGCGATCGGGACGCACAGCGGGGTGCCGATGGCGGAACTGGTCGACACCCGCGACCGGCTGCTCGCGCTCGCCTGACCGCGCTAACCGGTCGTTAAGCGTCCATGCCCTATCGCTCCTGCGCAGGGGGGCAGGGGAGTGCGCGATGCAGCCGATGGAGCCGGTGCAACTGCATCATAGCTGGCCGATCGTGGAACGCGGCCTGCGTTTCCCGCTCGGACTGCTCGACGTGGCGTATGGCCGGGCGCTGTCCGGCGACGGGGCATTCCGCTGTGACCTGCGCGACGATCGCCTGACATGGGCGGAGCCGACCTTCGCGCTGTTCGGCCTGCCGGTCGGCGCCGCACCCCGCCGCGACGTCGTGCTGCCGATGTACCGGACGGAGTCGCGATCGGCGCTCGACCGGTTGCGCGCCCATGCCATCCGTCACCGCCGGGGGTTCACCATCGATACCCAGCTCGACGCGCCGGGTCGCCCGCCGCGCTGGATCCGTGTCATCGCCATGCCCGAGGTAGAGGGGGGACGCACCGTCCGGCTGGTCGGCGTGCATCGTGACGTCAGCGACGAATATCGGTGACGGATCGCTGCCCGGCCGGATAAGGTCGGCGGCATGGACGCCGATGCCCCGGTATTGACGATCGAAGTGGACGGGTGGGAAGGGCCGCTCGACCTGCTGCTCGCGCTGGCGCGGTCGCAGAAGGTCGATTTGCGCCGCATCTCGATCCTGGCGCTGGTCGAGCAATATCTGCGCTGGATCGACCGGGCAGCCGCACTGCGCCTCGAACTCGCCGCCGACTGGCTGGTGATGGCCGCGTGGCTGGCCTATCTCAAGTCGGCGTTGCTGCTGCCGCGTGCGGCCGACATGGACCCCGACCCGGAGGAACTGGCGCTGCGGCTGCAACTCCGGCTCGAACGCCTCGATGCGATGCGCGAGGCCGGCGCCCGGTTGATGGCACGCGACCGGATCGGCCGCGACGTGTTCCTGCGCGGTGATCCCGAAGGGCTGAACGTGGTGCGCAAGGCACGCTGGGACGCCAGCCTGTTCGACCTGATCGGGGCCTATGGCCGGATCAGCGCGCGCACCCGCCCGGTGCTGCATGTCGTCGCGACGCGCCCGGTCATGACGCTGGAGGTCGCGATCGAGCGGGTCGAGACGATGCTGGGCGTGGCGCTCGACTGGACCGCGATCGTCGATTTCCTGCCGGGCCAGGGCGACGAACGCTATCGTCGTTCGGCGCTCGCCTCCACCTTCCTCGCCACACTCGAACTGGCGCGACAGGGGCGGGTGGAGGTGCGGCAGGACGCGCCGTTCGGGCCGATCGCCGTCCGGCGGATCGCATGACCGATCCGTTCGTCCGTGCGGTGGAGGCGGTGCTGTTCGCCAGCGAAACGCCGATGACCGTGGCGATGATCGCGGCCTGTGTCGGCGATGGCGATGTCCGCGCGGCGCTGGCGACGATCGAGGGCGACCATGCCGGGCGCGGCTTCGGCCTCGTACGGCGCGGCGACCACTGGCATTTCGAAACCGCGCCGGACCTGGCCCATTTCCTGCGCCGCGACCGCGATGAATCGCGCCGCCTGTCGCGCGCCGCGATCGAGACGCTGGCGATCATCGCCTATCACGAGCCCGCGACCCGCGCGGACATCGAATCGATTCGCGGCGTGCAGATTTCCAGGGGCACGATCGATGTGCTGCTCGCCGCCGGCTGGGTCCGCCCGGCGGGGCGGCGCGAGGTGCCGGGCCGTCCGCTGACGTACGCAACGACGCAGGCCTTTCTCGACCATTTCGGCCTCGGCAGCCGCCGCGACCTGCCCGGGATCGACGATCTGCGCGCTGCAGGATTGCTGGAGCCAATCGACGATGCCTTCGCAAGCGTGCTGGAAAGCGGCGGCGATAGCGACTAAGTGAGCCCCAACGATCTGTTTCGCTTGGAGTGTGGACGATGGGTGGTCTTAGCATTTGGCACTGGCTTATCGTCGGCGTCGCCATTCTGTTGCTGTTCGGCAAGGGTCGGTTTTCCGACATGATGGGCGACGTGGCCAAGGGGCTGAAAAGCTTCAAGAAGGGCATGGCCGAGGATGACGACGTCCCGCCGCCGCCGGCACGCCCGCGCGAACGGCTGGAGCAGCGCCCGCTCGATACCGGCTATGACCGCGATCCGGCGCCGCGCGACCCGCTGCACCACGATCCGGTGCGCGACGCCGACCGTTCGCACGGCGACCGCTGATCCTTCCCCGGCGGGCGTGACGTCCGCCTGAACCCGAGCGCCGATGTTCGATATCGCTCCCACCGAATTGATGGTCGTCGCGCTGGTCGCGCTGGTCGTCATCGGCCCCAAGGATCTGCCCAAGGCAATGCGCTTCGTCGGCCACTGGGTCGGCAAGGCACGCGGCGTCGCGCGGCAGTTCCGCTCCGGCTTCGACACCATGGTCCGCGAGGCGGAACTGGCCGAAATGGAAAAGAAATGGGCCGAGGAAAACGCGCGGATCATGCGCGAGCATCCGTCCGAGCCGGTCGGCGTACACCCGGTCGACGCCCCGTCGCCACCGCCCCCGGTGCATGATCCGGAATCGGCCCCGCAGGATGCGCCGCCCGCCGCCCCGGTGATGGTCGAACAGCCCGAATTGCGCGAGGCATCGGGCGATCATCCGCCCGCCGCCGACGGCAAGGCGGCGTCATGAACGAGATCGACGACAGCCAGGCGCCGTTGCTCGACCACCTGATCGAGCTGCGTCGTCGCCTGCTCTATTCGGCGGTTGCGGTCGCGGTGTGTTTCGCGGTCTGCTTCTACTTTTCCGAACAGATACTGACGTTTCTGGTCAAGCCGTTGCTTGCGGCCGGTCAGAAGCGCGTGATCTTCACCCAGATCTTCGAGGCGTTCTTCGTCCAGATCAAGGTCGCGTTCTTCGCGGCGATGATGCTGGCGTTCCCGGTGATCGCGAACCAGCTATGGCAGTTCGTCGCGCCGGGGCTGTATCGCAACGAGAAGCGGGCGCTGTTCCCGTTCCTGCTGGCGACGCCGATCCTGTTCATCGCCGGCGCCGCGCTCGCTTATTACGTGACCATCCCGGTCGCGCTGCATTTCCTGCTGGGCTATCAGGGCAATCTGGGCGGGGTGCAGCAGGAGGCGCTGCCGTCGGTCGAGAACTATCTGTCGTTCGTGATGCAGTTCCTGTTCGCGTTCGGGCTGGCGTTCCTGCTGCCTGTGCTGCTGATGCTGCTGGAACTGGCGGGAATCGTCACGCGCAAGCAACTGGTGGGGGCGCGGCGCTATGCGATCGTCGCGGCGTTCGCGATCGCCGCCGTCGCGACGCCGCCCGATATCGGGTCGCAGTTCCTGCTCGCGGTGCCGTTGATCCTGCTCTACGAACTCGCGCTGATCGCGATCTGGTTCACCGAGAAGCGACGGGCGAAGCGTGATCCCGGCGATACCGAGACGACCGAGGGCGAAACCGCCGAACGCGGATAGCGGTTTCGGGTTCGCCGGACAGGAAAAAGGGCGGCACGGACATGGTCCGGGCCGCCCTTTTCGGTTTGGCGCAAGCCTGCGGCTTACTTGGTTTCGTTCGCGGCGCCGGCGACGGCGTTGCCTGCCGACGACACGTCCTTGCCGACGCCTTCGACGGTGTTGCACGCGCTGATGGCGAGGGCACCGGCAACCACGGCCAGGCTGAGAATCTTCCGCATAAGTACCTCCAATTGACGCGGGGCGCGCCCGCTCCGCGCAAGGAATGTCTGACGAAACCATTCGTTCCGGATCAGGAACCATTTGGGCATCAAAAAAGCGACCCGCCGATCTGCATCGACGGGTCGCTTAGTTTAAAACCAGAATATGGGTCCGGCGGACGCTACCGGGGGGGGGAGGGTGTGCGCCCAACCGGACCCTTGTGCGGATAGCGAGAGCGGGGGGGCATAAGATCGCTATCCGAAGGGCATAACGGGACGCGTGATCCTTGGTTCCGGAAAAAATACGCTTTTGTGAGAATGATGTTCAAGCGGGAAAGGCGCCGCAGCGCTTGACCTGCCAAACGCCCTTGCGCCAGCATTTCCGGTTTTCGAACTGATACAGCCGGACCGGGCGGATATAGGGGATCTGGCGCGTGAACTGCTGTTCGCCGTACGCGACCAGCGAGTTGCGCAGCTTGCGCATCCGCAGTTCGGCGAACTCGCCCAGATAGCCGCGCGGCACGAACAGCGCCTCCTGTCCGATCTCGTTCGCCGCCTGGCAGAAGCCGAGCTGCGCCGACACGGTCGAAAAGCCCGAATATACCCGCGTGCCGAACTGATCGAGCGCGGTCTGTCCGGCCTTCAGCGAGCCGGTGGTGCGATCGAAATATTTGTCGAGCGCGGCGTAGCTTTCCTTCAGCTCGTCGGCGTGGTTGAACAGCATGGCGTTGTAGTTGTTCAATGTCAGCATCGTGGGTTCGAACTGGCACTGTAACGCCGCGACGTTCAATGCCGAGCGCATGTTCCACAACAGTGCTGCGCGCCGTTCGGCGGGCGTCGCGCCGGGCAGGGCCTGTGTGGTGATGCCCGGTTCCTCGCCGGTCACACGCGGGCCGTCGAGGTTGTACGGCTTGAAGAAAAATTGTGCCGACGCGGGGGTTGCCGCGACGGTCAGGGCGGCGGCAGCGGCCAGGACCAGGGTACGCACTACGCTCATCTCTTCCTTTCACGGCGCGGGTGTCGGCGCCTTGGCAGGCGGCGATGGTTAAGGCGTTTTGTCGATCGACCCAAGCCCCAACTTGCGTGGCCGCCACACGATTCGCCGCACGGAGGCGTAACGAACGATGAACGGCGAACGACGACCGCCCAACGAGAAGGGGCCGCCCGGTCGCCCGGACGGCCCCTTCGCCAGATCAACCGGAACGGTTGATTACATGGCGTTGGTCATGCCGGCTTCGTTCGACATCATCATGGTGTCGTTCGACATCATCATGCTGTCGTTCGACATCATCATGGTGTCGTTGCCCATGGCACCGTCGACCGCGGTCATGTTGTCCGACATCGTGCCGTCCATCATGTCGGTCGAGTTCAGGTCGGTGATGGTCGCGTCGTTGGCAGCGGTGGTTTCGGTGTTGCCGCCGCAAGCCGACAGCGCCAGCGCCGCGCCGGCGACGATCGAACCGGTCAGGATCTTCGAGAATGCACGCATGGTAAGCTCCCTAAGCTATGGATAGGCGGCGTTGTTTTGCCGTTAATACCCAATCCGCGCCGGACATTAGTCGAAGGGGGAGCTACCCTCAAGCCTCTTTCGCGCAAGGGTACAGCGCGTCCAGAAACGCCGGAAGGCCGGCGGCGAGCGCAGCATCGAACATCAGCGGGTCGACCGATTTCCCGAGCGCCCGGGCGCTGGTCACGGGAAATTCGGCGATCCCACAAGGAACAATGCCCCCGAAATGTGACAAATCTGGGGCCAGATTGACTGAAAAGCCATGCAGCGTGGCCCAGCGCCGTACGCGCACGCCGATCGCGCCGATCTTTGCCTCCTGTCCGCCATCGGCGGTCCAGATGCCGATGCGGTCGGGCACGGCATAGGCGTGGATGTCGAACGTCGCCAGCGCGCCGATCACCCACGCCTCCACCGAATGGACGAACCGGCGCACATCGCGGCCGCGCTTCGTCAGGTCGAGCATCAGATACCCGATGCGCTGTCCGGGGCCATGATAGGTATAGCGCCCGCCGCGCCCGGCGGCATGCACCGGGAAGCGCGGGTCGAGCAGTTCCAGCGGATCGGCGCTGGTCCCCGCGGTGTAGAGCGGGGGGTGTTCGAGCAACCACACCATTTCCGAAGCCCGTCCGTCGGCGACCGCGGTGGCGCGGGCCTCCATCGTCGCCAGCGCGAAGGGATAGTCGACAAGCGCGGTGTCGGTGCGCCATTCGATCTGCTGGGCGAGAGCGATCGGCGGGACGATGGGATCAGGAGCCATTTTCATTCTGGGTCAGGATGGGTAGAGCGTTCATCGGATAAAAGGGGAGCGCGTGCAACAATGGCCAGGATCGGAACGATTTGGGACCGGGCGGTGGATTTCGTTCGCGACCATCTGGGTGAGCTGATGCCGGTGCTGCTCATCACCCAGTTCGCGGCACCCGCCCTGTCGGGCAGCCTGGCGGGCATGCGTGCCGGCGCCCATGGCGGCATGGCCGCGCTGTTCGGGCTGGTGTCGCTTGCCACGACGCTGCTGTCGCTATGGGGTGCGCTCTACCTGATCGCCTTTTCCGCGCAGCCCGATGGACAGGAGCAGCGCCCGGTGGCGATGCGGCTGGCCAGGTCGCGTTTCCTGCCGCTGATCGGGGTCAGCATCGTGCTGGTCGCACTCGTCGCCGTGCTGGCGATCCCCGGCATCGTGCTGGCGGTGGTCAGCGGGTTCGATTTCCAGGGCGTGATGGCGGGCATACCGCCCCAGCCGGCAGAGATCAGCCGGCTGGGCGTTGCGATGCTCTATTTCCTCGCAATGGCGCTGTTCGTGCTGTGGGCGTCCGCCCGCCTGCTGCCGATCAACGCGGTCGTCGCGATGGAACGGCGCGGCATCGGCGCCGTCGCGCGGGCGTTTCGCCTGACGCGGGGGATGACGTGGAAGCTGATCGGGCTGCTGCTGCTCTACGCCGTGGTCGCGGGCGTCGCGGTGTCGGCGGTGCAGTTCGTCGTCGGCAGCGTTCTGGGCTTTCTGTCCGACCCGAACAGCAGCTTCTCGCTGGCGATCATCGGCGGCGCGGTTGCCGTCGCGGCAGTCAGCGCGGCGCTGTCGCTGTACCAGACGGCGTTCATCGGCAAGCTGTACCGCCAGATCGTCGGGCAACAGGACGACGCGGCCGTCTTCGCATGAAACTGAATGTCGGGGCCGCAGTACAGGAAGCGTTGGCGATCTGGCGCCGCGACCGGGACGTGATCGTCGCGGTCGCCGGCGTGTTCTTCTTCCTGCCCAATCTGGCGCTGTCGCTGTTCATGCAGACCGACAGCGTCGCACAGCGCGCCGGCGCGCAGGACGATCGGGCATTGCTGGCGGCGATGCAGTCCTATCTGGTCGACAATGTCCACTGGCTGGCGTTGCAGGCGGTGGCGGAACTGGTCGGTATCGCGGTGTTGCTGGCGCTGATCCTCGATCCGGCGCGGCCGACCGTGGGCGATGCGCTGCGCACCGCGTTCCGGCGGCTGCCGGTGCTGGTCGTCGCGACGTTGCTGGTCAATGCCGCGAAGCTCGGCGGGCTGCTGCTGTTCATCCTGCCCGCATTGTACGTGATCGGCCGGGTGTTCGTCGTGCTGCCGGTGCTGATGGCCGAGCCGGATCGCCGCTTCGGCGACGCGATGGGCCGGGCGATCGAACTGACCAAGGGGCATGCGCTGCAGTTGCTGTCGCTGTCGGGGCTGATCTATTTCGGGGCGCAGATGGTCGTGCTGCTGCTCAGCGCCACGGCAAGCGCGGTGTCGGCGGGCGGGACGAATCCCGTCACCATGGCGATCCTCGCCACCGCCGCGTCGGTCGTGGCGGCGGCGATGTCGATCGCCTTCACCCTGACCCGCGCGACGATCTATCGCCGGTTGGCGAGCAGGGGATAATGGCTGCCGCAGTCGTCGGGCAGCACCCCGGCGACGCGCGGATCGGCAAAGGTTTCGATCGTGCGCTGATAGGCGATGAAGCCCGACCGCCGATAGAAGGCGAGCGCGCCGGGATGGTCGAGCGTGCAGGTATGGACCCAGACCCGCCGCACGTCCCGGCCCCAGGCGAGCGACAGCGCATGCGCCATCAGCCAGCGGCCATGGCCCTGTCCCGCCAGTTCGGGGATCAGCCCGACATAGGACAGTTCGCATTCGCCGGCGATACGATCGTCGAGTTCGAGCATCCCGACCTCGATCCCCGCGCGATCGACCACCGCCCAGATGCGCACCGCATCGGCATGGATGATCGCGGCAAGGCGGTCGTCGGGCATCACCAGACGCGAGAACCAGAGCCACGGTCCGCCGACCCGGCGGAACAGCGCGCGGTAGCGATCGGGCGTCGGGCGTTCCCAGCGGACCAGCCGCAGCGGCGACGCCGGAAGCGGCGCCGGGCGCGGGCGTTCGAGCATTTCGAGCGAGGTGACGATCGTCGCCACCTCGTGCGGCCGGACCGGGATCAGCCCCATGGCGTCAGCTCCAGGTCGCGAGCGGCGGCAGGCTCATCAGGATCGCGTCGATGTTGCCGCCGGTCTTGAGGCCGAACAACGTGCCGCGATCATGGACGAGGTTGAATTCGGCATAGCGCCCGCGCCATTCGAGCTGGCGGGCGCGGTCGGCATCGTCATACGGCATCGCCATGCGCCGTCGTACGAGGTCGGGATAGACCGACAGGAACGCTTCGCCCACATCGCGGGTAAAGGCGAAGTCGCGATCCCAGTCATCGGCCAGATGGTCGTAGAAGATGCCGCCGACACCGCGATGGACGCCACGGTGCGGGATGTAGAAATAGTCGTCGGCCCATTGCCTGAACCGCGGATAATACGTCGGATCATGCGCGTCGCAGGCCCGCTGCATCGCCGAATGGAAGTCGGCGGTGTCGGCGTCGTAGGGGATCGGCGGGTTCAGGTCCGCGCCGCCGCCGAACCATCGCTTCGTCGTCACGAGGAAGCGGGTGTTCATGTGTACCGCCGGCACGTGCGGATTGGCCATGTGCGCGACCAGGCTGATGCCGGTCGCGAAGAAGCGCGGGTCGTCCGCCGCGCCATGGATCGACCGCGCGAATTCGCCGTCGAACGTGCCGCCCACGGTCGAAACGTTGACGCCGACCTTTTCGAACACCTGCCCCTTCATCATGCCCCGCACCCCCCCGCCGCCGGGCGCGCCCGACGGATCGATGCGGTCCCAGGGGGTATAGGCGAAGGCGGCGTCCGACCCCGCTTCGCGCTCGATGCCCTCGAACGCGGCGCAGATGCGGTCGCGCAGCGATTCGAACCAGGTACGGGCGGCTTGTTGCTGGGGATCGAGCGGTTGCATGGGGTCGGCTTTGGCGGGTGCGGCGGGACGGGGCAAGGGGGCGGCATGTTTCGGGGGGGCGCGGCGATCGCGGGCTTTCCGGTGGAACGGTTGGGCCTGCGCGGTCAAAGTTCACAAAAGTCACACTCGCCGCGATTTGCGCGCGGAGCGGTTTCGTCAGGGGACGACGGGTGCGGTTGTCAAAGAGCGTCGGAGAGTGTGGCAGGACGCGGTCGTGTAGGACAGGGGGGTGTCGCCGGTCTTTGCGCGTTGCCGAAGCGGCGGCTTGATGCCCGTATCGCCAGATGTCTTCCTAGAAACCGGTGTCAAAAACGGAAGGGCGATGATGTTTTTTTGCGCCAGTAGCGCGTAATCTGTTCCGTTTCTGGAACAGTGGAACCCTGTATCGGTGCGATAGCCGTTCCGATCCCGGCACCTCTCGCTGGATCGAAATGGCCGAAATCCGCTCCGCCGCCGTCGCAAAAATCGGTCGACGCATCCTGTCGGGGGCGGTAGGACGGGCGCAGAGCCAAAGACGTGCCGGTATCACGACGGTCCCAATACCGCTGACACCGGTTACTATCAGGAGAGAGCCATGTTCGACCGGACCTATTATGCGACGCACCCCGATATGATGGAGTGCGTGTCGAACGAGGAACTGCGCGACCGCTACCTGATCGACGGGTTGTTCCGCGAAGGCGAATGCGTGCTGAACTACACCCATGCCGAACGCTTCGTGATCGGTGGCGTCGCGGTGGGCGCGGCACCGGTCAGGCTGCCGGTGCAGACCGAGCCGAAGTCGGCCAAGGGGCATCCGTTCCTCGAGCGGCGCGAGATGGCGGTGGTCAATGTCGGCGCGGTTGAAGGCACTGTGACGGTCGACGGCGAAGTCTTCACGCTCGGCAACAAGGACTGCGTGTACGTCACCATGGGCGCCACGGACGTCGAATTCGGCGGCACGGGTGCGCGCTTCTATATCGCATCGTGCCCGGCGCATCGGGGCTTTGCCACCCGCAAGCTCGGCATCGCCGATGCCAATGCGCTGGAACGCGGCAGCCTCGAGGAATCGAACGAACGGACGATCTATCAGCTCGTCATTCCCGGCGTGTGCGATTCGGCGCAACTGGTCATGGGCCTGACCGTGCTGAAGCCCGGCAGCGTGTGGAACACCATGCCGCCGCACATCCATGAGCGTCGCAGCGAGATCTATTTCTACTTCGAACTGCCGACCGACAACGACAAGGTGTTCCATTACATGGGCGAGGGCGAAGCGATGCGCCACATCGTCATGAGCAACGAGGAAGCGGTCATCAGCCCGCCATGGTCGGTGCATATGGGGTCGGGCACCCGCGCCTATGCCTTCATCTGGGCGATGGCGGGCGAGAACCAGGATTATACCGACATGAACGTGCTGGATATCTGCCAGTTGGCGTAAGGGCATGCAATCGCGCGGCCATGACGCTGCGTAGCCTGAGGATTGGATAGAAAACCGTTCGTGCTGAGCAGGGGCTGAGCGTGTCGAGGATGATCGGGTCGGATCGTCCCCCGGACGATCCTGAACCATGCGGGGCATGGTTCACCCGATCATTATCGAAGCACCTGCCCCAAACGGTCCTTCGATACGCCCCTTCGACTTCGCTCAGTGGCTACTCAGGATGAACGGTTGTCTTTCCCTAACTGATTGAGACATGCGATCCCCAAGCGGGGAACCGAGGAGTTGCCATGAATCCCTTCGATCTTTCGGGCCGGGTCGCGGCCGTGACCGGTGCCAATACCGGCATCGGACAGGCGATCGCGCTGGCGCTGGCCGCCGCCGGGGCGGACGTCGCGCTGATCGGGCGGACGCCCGCGACCGACACCGCGGAGCAGGTGCGCGCCATGGGGCGGCGGGCGGAAATCGTCTCCGCCGACCTGTCGACCATCGCGCCGGTCGCAGGGGTCGTCGCGCAGGTGGTCGATACGCTCGGCGGGCTCGATATCCTGGTCAACAATGCCGGCATCATCCGCCGCGCCGACAGCCTCGACTTCACCGAGGCGGACTGGGACGCGGTGATCGACACCAACCTGAAATCGGTGTTCTTCCTGTGCCAGGCGGCCGGGCGGCACATGGTTGCGCAGGGGCGCGGCAAGATCGTCAACATCGCGTCGATGCTGACTTTTCAGGGCGGGGTGCGCGTGCCCAGCTACACCGCGTCGAAATCGGGCATCGGTGGCCTTACCAGGCTGCTGGCCAACGAATGGGCGGCGAAGGGCGTGAACGTCAACGCGATCGCACCCGGCTATATCGCGACCAACAATACCGCGGCGTTGCAGGCCGACGAGACGCGCAACCGGCAGATCGTCGAGCGTATCCCGGCCGGCCGCTGGGGCGATGCCGGCGACCTGGGCGGGGCGGCGGTGTTCCTCGCCTCGGCCGCGTCGGATTATGTCAATGGCCATGTCCTGGCGGTCGATGGCGGGTGGCTGGCGCGATGATCCTGTGTTTCGGCGAACTGCTGCTGCGCCTGACGGCACCGGGCCGCGAACTGTTGATGCAGAGCGGGCGGTTCGACGTGCATGTCGGCGGGGCCGAGGCGAATGTCGCGGTGGGGCTGGCCAATCTCGGCCATGCCAGTGCGATGGTCAGCGCGGTGCCCGACAGCCCGCTCGGGCGCGGTGCGATCGCGGCGCTCCGGGCGCAGGGCGTCGATTGTTCGCGGGTCGGGACCCGCGACGGGCGGATGGGGCTGTATTTCCTCAGCCCCGGCGCGGGGCTGCGTGCGTCGGACATCGTCTATGACCGGGCCGGGTCGAGCTTTGCCACGGCACCTGCCTGCGACTGGGACTGGGATGTGCTGCTCGCGGGGTGCACCCGGCTGCACCTGTCGGGGATCACCCCGGCGCTGGGGCGGGAAAGCGCGAACGCCGCGATCGCCGCCGCCGAGGCGGCGCGGGCGAAGGGGCTGACCATATCGTTCGACGGCAATTATCGCGCGCGGCTGTGGGAGGCCTGGGACAGCGACCCGCGCGGCGTGCTGACCCGACTGGTGGCGATGGCCGACCTGCTGTTCGGCAACCACCGCGACGTGTCGCTGCTGCTCGGCCGGCAATTTTCGGGCGATGGCGAGGATCGCCGCCGCGAGGCGGCGGAGGCGGCGTTCGCGGCCTTTCCGAACCTGCGGCATATCGCCTCGACCGCGCGGCATGTCGACGATGCCGACCGGCACCGGTTGTCGGCGCGGATCGACGGCCGCACCGATGCGGTCCAGACCGCAGAGGTCGCGGTGTCGGGAATCGTCGACCGGATCGGCGGCGGCGACGCCTTTGCCAGCGGGGTATTGCACGCGCTGATGTCCGGCCGGGACGATGCGACCGCCGCCAGTTGGGGCCTGGCCGTCGCCGCGCTCAAACATTCGCTGCCGGGCGATTTCAGCCTGTTCCGGCAGGCGGATATCGATGCATTTCTGTCGGGCGGGCTGGACGTACGCCGCTGATCCCCGCATAGCTTGCCCGGGGGAACAGCCGCGCGCGGTCCACGTTCCGGCATGATGCGAGGCGACGTGGACGACAAGGCGGAGACGAGCCGGCAGGCGGCCAGCGACGATCGCCGCATCGCGCTGGAAATCGCCGGCGCCGATGGCGGGACCGACCCGTTCGTGGCCGCGGTCCGCGCGACGCGGATGCCGATGCTCATCACCAACCCGCGTCTGCCCGACAATCCGGTGGTGTTCGTCAACGACGCCTTCTGCCGGCTGAGCGGCTATTCCCGCGACGCCATCATCGGCCACAACTGCCGCTTCCTGCAGGGGGAGGAAACCGATCCTGCGGCGGTGGCGGAAATCCGGCATGCGATCGAGGCGGTGCGATCGATCGAGATCGACATCCGCAACTATCGCCGCGACGGTACGCAGTTCTGGAACCGGCTGTTGCTGGCGCCGGTGCACGATGCCGACGGGCAGCTCGTCTATTTCTTTGCCAGCCAGGTCGATATCACGTCGGAGCGGGCGCGGCTGGACGGGCTGGAATCGAGCAACGTCGCCCTGCTCGCCGAACTGGCCGGGCGGTTCCGCGAACAGGAGGAGCGCGAACGCGAAATGCTGTTCGCGCTGGAGGCGGGGCGTTTCGGCACCTGGTCGTTCGAATGCGCCACCCGGCAGTTGACGATGTCGTCGATCTGCCGGACCAATTTCGGGTTCGATGCCGATTATCCGCCGTCGCCGGCCGAAATCTCCGCGATCCTGCATCCCGACGACCGTGCCGCCGCCATCGCCGCGATCGAGGCGAGCATGGCGGGGGAATCGCTGGAGATCGAGGTCCGCATCCGTGCCGGCGACGGCGAAACCCGCTGGATCGCCAGCCGGGGCCAGCCGACCTGCGACCCGGACGGACGGGTCGTGCGCCTGACGGGCGTGTCGATCGACGTCACCGTGTACAAGCGGCTGGAGCGGATGCGCGGCGCCATGGCCGAGCTGAACGACCAGTTGCGGCTGCTCGACGATCCGGTCGAGATGAGCGTCGCCGCGTCGCGGATCATCGGCGAGGCGCTGGGCGTCGATCGCGTCGGCTATGGCGTCGTCGACCGCGCGGCGGAAACGATCACGATCGAGCGGGACTGGAACGCGCCGGGCGTGACGACCATCGCCGGCGTGCTGCATTTCCGCGATTACGGCAGCTATATCGACGACCTGAAACGCGGCGAAACCGCGGTGGTCGAGGACGCCCGGCTCGACCCGCGAACCGCCGATACCGCGCCGCAGCTCGAATCGATCAACGCGCGCGCGTTCATCAACATGCCGCTGACCGAACTGGGCGGGCTGGTCGCGTTGATCTATACCAACCATGGCGAACCCCGCGCGTGGCGGGACGACGAGATCGCGTTCGTCCGCGAGGTCGCCGAGCGGACCCGCGCCGCGACCGAGCGTCGCCGCGCCGAACGCGAACTGGCGGCGTTGGCCGAATCGCTGGAGGAACAGGTCGTCGACCGGACCAGGGCGCTGGTGACTGCGCAGGACGCCCTGCGCCAGAGCCAGAAGATGGAGGCGATCGGCCAGCTTACCGGCGGTGTCGCGCACGACTTCAACAATCTGCTGACCATCGTCCGCTCGTCGGTCGACCTGCTGCGCCAGCCGGCGATCAGCGACGAACGCCGCGAACGTTACCTTTCCGCGATCAGCGACACGGTCGATCGTGCCGCCAAGCTTACCGGCCAGTTGCTCGCCTTTGCCCGGCGATCGGCGTTGCAGCCGGCGGTGTTCGACGTCAACGAAGCGGTCACGGCACTGGGCGATATCGTGCGTACGCTGGCCGGATCACGGATCGAGGTGACGATCGAACCGTGCGCCACGCCGGTGTTCATCGATGCCGATCCCAACCAGTTCGATACCGCGATCGTCAACTTTGCCGCCAACGCCCGCGATGCGATGCACGGCGAGGGGCGGCTGACGCTGGCGGTCCGGTCGGTCGATGGCATCCCCGCCAGCGCCACCGCGCCGGCGGTCGGCGGGCAGTTCGTCGCGATCACCGTCGCCGATACCGGCAGCGGCATCGGCGAAGAGACGCTGACCCGCATCTTCGAACCGTTCTTCACCACCAAGGAACCGGGCAAGGGTACCGGGCTGGGGTTGAGCCAGGTGTTCGGTTTCGCCAAGCAATCGGGCGGCGAAGTGCGCGCGCGCAGCATTCCCGGCGATACCGAATTCGCGCTCTATCTGCCGCAGGTAACGACCCCCGAGCGGATGCCGGCACCGGGGCGCGACGTTCCCGAACCGATGGCGGGACATGGCCTGCGCGTGCTGGTGGTCGAGGACAATGTCGCGGTCGGCACGACGACGACCCAGGCGCTGGAGGCACAGGGGTTCGACCCGGTGCATGTCGTCGACGGCCACGCCGCGCTGGCGAAGCTGGCCGACAGGCCCGACGGCTTCGACATCGTCTTTTCCGACGTGATGATGCCGGGCATCGACGGTGTCGAACTGGGCGGGCGGGTGCGCGATGCCTATCCCGGCCTGCCGGTACTGCTGACCAGCGGCTATAGCGATGTGATCGTCCGGCACGGGACGATGGGATTCGACCTGCTGCACAAACCCTATACCATCGGCCAACTGGTCGCCGCGCTGCGTCGGACCGCGGGACGTTGAACCCGGCCGCGCCGGCGCGCGGGTTCGTGCCGCTCTACACCCTTGCCTATTGCGGGCTGTTCGTCGCGTTCATGCCGTTCGTGTCGATCCTGTTGCCGGTGAAGGTCGAGGCGATCGATCCGGGCAACCGCGTCGCGCTGCTGGGCTGGGCGGTGTTCGTCGGCGCGGTGGTGGCAAGCATCGCCAATATCGCGGCCGGTTGGCTGAGCGACCGGCACTGGCGCCGCAGCCGCAGCCGGCGCCTGCCGATCGCCATCGGGCTGATGCTGATCGCGGTCGCGTTCGCCCTGATCCATCTGGCGCGGACGCCGGCGACGCTGCTCGCCGCCATCGCCTTCTGGCAGGTCGCGCTGAACCTGATGTTCGCGCCGATGGTCGCGGTGATGGCCGACGAAGTGCCGGACCGCGCCAAGGGCCGGGTGTCGGGGCTGCTCGGCATCTCGCATCCGATCGGCGTGCTGTCAGCGGCGGCGGTCACTGCACCGCTGTTCGTGGGCGAGGCCGCGCGGTTCGCGGCGAATGTCGCGCTGGCGGCGGTGATGATCGTGCCGTTCCTGCTGTTCGCGCGCGAACGCGGGGCAGGCGACCTCGGCACGACACAAGCGGCGGAGGCGGGGGCGGCACCGGTCCGTGCCGATCTGGTGCGCGCCTGGATCGCGCGCCTGGCGATGCAGGTCGCGGGCAACGGCCTGACCGCCTATGCCTTTTTCCATTTCGCCGACCGTTGGCGCGGGGAGGGCGATGCCGCCGGGCCGGTGGCGCAGGCGATGGCGGTCGTCACGGGCGTGGTCGTCGTCGTGACGATCCTCGCCGGGCGCTGGTCCGACCGGGTCGGCGGGCGCAAGCCGTTCCTCGGCGGGGCGACGCTGCTGGTCGTCGCCGGATTGACCGGCATGGCGGTCGCGCCGGGGTTCGTCGGCGCGGCGATCGGCTATGGCGTGGCGCAGACCGGACTGTCGGTGTTCCTTGCGCTGCATTCGGCACTGGCGATGCAGTTGCTGCCGTCGCCCGCTACGCGCGGTCGCGACCTGGCGGTACTGAACCTCACCAATACGCTGCCCGCCTGCGTGCCGCCGTTGCTCGCCGCGCTGGTGCCGGCGGGGGCGGGGCTGGGGGCGGTGTTCCTGGCGCTGGCGCTGGTCGCGGCGGTGGGCGGAGGAACCGCGCTGGCAATCCGTTCGGAGCGCTGAGCCGCGTTATGCGTTTGCCCGGAAAGAATATTCCGGGAGTATCCGATGATCCGTCTGTTCCATGTCAGCGACGTCCATTTCGGTGCGGAGGACAAGGCGGCGCTCGCATGGTTCGGCGAAGCGGTCAGCGTGGAACAGCCCGACGCGATCGTCATGACCGGCGACCTGACGATGCGCGCGCGAACGGCCGAGTTTGAGGCGGCGGCGGAATGGCTGGAGAGCCTGGGCCGACCGGTCACGGTGGAGGTCGGCAATCACGACCTGCCGCTCTACAATCTCTTCGCGCGCTTCGTCCGCCCCTATAAGCGCTATCGCCGGCTGGAACGGATGATCGAGCGTCCGCTGGAAATAGAGGGCGTGGCGATCGTCCCGCTCAAGACGACGGCGCGGTTCCAGTTCCGCTGGGACTGGTCGAAAGGCCATGTCGGCGACAAGGCGCTGTCGCGTACGCTGGAACTGATCCGCAAGGTGCCCAAGGGCGATCTGATCTTCATCGCCGCGCATCACCCGCTGATCGATGTCGGAACGAAGTCGAGCGGTGAGACCCGCGGCGGCGGCGTCGCGCTCGACGCGGTGGTGGCGGCGGGCGCGCATGCGGTGCTCTCGGGCCATGTCCACGACCCGTTCGACATGCCCTATCGCACCGGCAGCGGGCGGTTGCGGATGATCGGCGCCGGCACGCTGTCGATGCGCACCCGCGACGATCCCCCGTCGTTCAACGAAATCCGGATCGGGGACGGCCGGTTCGAAACGATCGCGCGCAAGATGGGCGTGCCGGACGAGGCCGTTACGGAGGCGGGGTAGGCGATTGCCGGACGGCCGCCTACGACAGCCGTTGCCCGATCAGCGTCCCCTTGGTGCCGCGATTGACCAGTTCGAAGCGGAAGTTCGGCCAGCGGCGGCGCCAGCGCTGCGCCACCACCCGTTCGCCCGGCCGCGCGCCGTCGTCGAGCATCACCACGCCACCGACCGGCAGCCGGTCGAACAGCGTCTCCGCCGCGCCGCGGACATAGGGGTGGATCGTCCAGGGTGGGCCGTCGATCAACAGCAGGTCGACCTGATCGGGCAGGGCGTCGATATCGTACCATACGCCCGGCCAGTCGCCGGGTGCCTCGACCAGCGGTGCGGCGCGCAGGTCGGCGGCGATGCCGTGTTCGGCCAGCCAGTCGCGGGTCGCATCGACGAAGCCGGCATGCTGGTCGAAGCTGATGAGCTGTCCGCCGCCATGCCTGGCGAGCGCGGCGCCGGTGACGAGGCTGGAGGCGCCGGTGCCCAGTTCGACGACGGTGCGCGGCCGGCTGGCGGCGATGCGCTCGACGATCAGCGACAGATAGCCGGTATCCGCCTTCCAGCTACCGAGGTTGGGCAGCGCATCGGGGGCAAGGCCCAGATCGGCCATCAACCGCGCCTTGTCGGCCTTCCTGCCGCCCGACAGGCTGCGCAGCAGCCACGGCCACTGGATGGCGCCGAACGCGATGGTGAACAGCTTGTCCGACAGGCTGCGGCGGAGTTCGTCGGGCCACAGGTCCGAATCGGCGAGCGGCAGCAACGAAGTCTTGGCGCGCGAGGTCATGGCGTCTCTTGGATTATTCCGCCAGCGTGCGGACCGGCTCTCGCTATACGTTTACGTACCAAACGAAAAGGGCGGCCCGACACCGGACCGCCCCAATCGACACGCAATTTGCCGCAAACGGGAACCTTTCGAGCCCCCATATGTGACCGCTACCGTGAAACGCGCCCAAAGGGCGCGTTTCCAGACGGTATTAGCGCTTCGAGAACTGGAAGCTGCGGCGGGCCTTCGCCTTGCCGTACTTCTTGCGCTCGACCGCGCGGCTGTCGCGGGTCAGGAACCCGGCGGCCTTCACCGGCGCGCGCAGGATCGGTTCGTAGCGGGTCAGCGCCTGGCTGATGCCGTGCTTGACCGCGCCGGCCTGACCCGACAGGCCGCCGCCCTTGACGGTGCAGATCACGTCATACTGACCATTGCGGTCGGCGACGCCGAACGGCTGGTTGATGACGAGACGCAGCGTCGGACGCGCGAAATAGACTTCCTGATCGCGACCGTTGATCGTGATCTTGCCCGAACCGGGCTTGATCCACACGCGGGCGACGGCGTCCTTGCGGCGGCCGGTCGCATAGGCGCGGCCATACTGGTCGATTTCCTGCGCGCGCAGCGGGGTGGTCGGGCGTGGTGCTTCGACCGGGGCGGCGGGCGCTTCGGCGCCATCGGCCTGCGGGGCCGAAGCCTGCGGCGCGGCAGCGGCCGGTGCCTGCTGGCCGGTCAGGCCGGCGAGGTCGGAAAGGGACTGGCGGTTGTCGGACATTATGCGCCCACCTTGTTCTTGCGATTCATGCTCGCGATGTCGAGAACCTGCGGGTTCTGCGCTTCATGCGGATGCTCGGCACCCTTGAAGATGCGCAGGTTGCGCATCTGTTCGCGACCCAGCGGCCCGCGCGGGATCATCCGCTCGACGGCCTTTTCCAGCACGCGTTCGGGGAAACGGCCCTCGAGGACCTTCTCGGCGGTGATCGCCTTGATGCCGCCGGCATAGCCGGTGTGCTTGTAATAGGTCTTCGTCTTCGCCTTGTTCGAGGTAAAGCGAATCTTGTCGGCGTTGATGACGACGACATTGTCACCGCAATCGACGTGCGGGGTGAACGACGTCTTGTGCTTGCCGCGCAGCACATTGGCGATGATCGACGCAGCGCGACCGACCACCAGGCCGTCGGCATCGACGATATGCCACTTCTTTTCCACCTCGTGCGGCTTGGCCGACTTGGTGGTCTTCATGAGCGCCTTCATGGGCGTTGGACCTTTCGGATATATGACGCGCCCGCCCCGAACCGGAGCGGTGCGAACGCCGGGCAAATGCCGAACGCGCCATGGAAAGTCAAGCAAAGTGCGGCTTTGCTGACGGGTATCCAAATACCCTATGGCTGGTGCAGGGTGATCCGGGTGGTGGCGATCGACGTCGCCCCGCCCGTGTCGATGCGCACCGTGGACGTCTGCCGCACGATCAGGCCGGTCACGGCATCGACGCTGCGGGTCATGCTGCTGGTCCGGCGACCGGTCGCGGCCCGGGCGATCGCCGCGACGTCGCCCGACAGCCGTTCCTCGGCGATCAGTTCGCGACCCTGCGCGTAAATGCGTTCGGTGCCGGTGACTTCGGTGCCCGCGCCGAACGGCGGCGCACCCGGCCGGCGGATCGGCCGTTCGGGCTGTACGCCGCGACGAACGACGTCGGGGGCGAGCAGGTTCGTCAGCATCGATCCCAGCATCGCCACCTGCTGCCGCTCGGGCATCGCGCGCAGCGGCGCGGTCAGCCGCCCGAGCATCGCCGCCCGGCCCGGATCGCTCCCCGCCTGCGCCGCGACGGCATCGATCAGTGCATTCCATATGGCCGGGCGATCGATCACCCCGGTCACGTCGCCCCGGTCGGACAGGGTGTAGCGGATCGGCCGTCCGCGCAGCGTGGCGAAGGCGCGCTCGAACATCGCACCGGGCCCGTCGGACAGGCCGCCATCGACCGCGTCGATCACCATGTCGGCGACCAGGCCATCGGCCGTTCGTCGGAAACGGATCGTACGATCGGTGGCATAGCGGCGAACGACGCCGGCTTCATCGCGCTGCTGTTCGATATGGTAGCGATAGGGGATATCGATCGCAGGCGCGAAGCCGGTGGCGGCCGCCGCCTCGATCGCCGGCGGTGACGGGGCGATCATTGACGCCCGACGGCGTGTGCCCCCCATGTGGTGGCGACGACGAGCAGCGCCCCCACCAACTGGTGCAGCGCCGCCACCTCGATCCGCACCCCGGTCAGGACGGTGCTGATGCCGAGCAGGATCTGGATGCCGAACGCGATGTGGATCATGCGCTCGACCTTCGGGTGGCCAGAACGCCTGGCCGCGCGCGCCAGCACGACCAGCGCGGCGACCGCGACCCATGCCCACCAGCGATGGATGAAGTGGACGACATAGGGGTCGTTGACGATCGCATCGAGAACGCTGCGCGATGCCCATTCGTCGGCGGGGAAGAACCGCCCGTTCATCAGCGGCCATTGATCGGTAACGAGGCCGGCGTTCAGCCCGGCGACCCATGCGCCGAACAGGAGCTGGACGAACAGGATCATGCCCGCCACCGCACCGATGCCGGTCAGCCGCGCCGGGCGCGCATAGCGGTCCGCAGCCAGTTCGCGCAGGTCGAGCGCGGTCCATACCGTGCCCGCCAGAATGAACAGCGCGTTGAGCAGGTGGACCGACAGGCGGATGTGCGACACGTCGGTCCGGACCGACAGCCCCGACGCGACCATCCACCAGCCGATCGCGCCCTGCAATCCGCCCAAGGCCAGCAGCGCCACCAGCCGGAGCTTGTAGCCGCGGGGGATCGCCCCCCGGACCCAGAACCACGCCAGCGGCAGCGCGAACGCAAGGCCGATGACACGCCCCAGCAGCCGGTGGACATATTCCCAGAAGAAGATGCCCTTGAACTGCGCCAGCGTCATCCCCTGGTTCAGCAGTTGATATTCGGGGATGCGGCGGTAGTTGGCGAACTCCGCCTCCCACTGCGCCGCGTCGAGTGGCGGCAGCGTGCCCGACAGCGGCTTCCATTCGGTGATCGACAGCCCGGATTCGGTCAATCGCGTGATACCGCCGACGACCACCATCGCCACGATCAGCGCGGCAACCCACCAGAGCCAGCGGGCGACGGCACCCGGTCGGGCGCGTGAGGGGAGGGGCGGGGCAAGCATCGCCGGTGTCTAGCGCGCGCACGGTATCGGCGGAAGGGGCCGTGTTTCGCTTTACCGTGCCGGGCAAGCCGCTACGGTACCGCGATGGCCGGTGCCCATCCATGACGATCGAGGCGCTGATCGCCCGCTACGGCCTCGCCGCGCTTGCCCTTGGCGCGGGCATGGAGGGCGAGACCGTCGTCGTTCTGGGCGGGATCATGGTCCAGCGCGGGGCGCTGCCCTATGTCGGCGCGATCCTTGCCGCGGCGGCGGGATCGTTCCTTGCCGACCAGTTGTTCTTCGCCGCCGGGCGCCGGTTCCGCGATCATCCGCGCGTACGGCGGTGGCGCGCAAGACCGGCCTTCGCCCGCGCGCTGGCCACGTTCGAACGCCATCCGACGCTGTTCGTCTTCGCCTTCCGCTTCCTCTACGGGCTGCGTACCGTCAGCCCGATCGCGATCGGCACCACCCGCCTCCCTTTCGGCCGGTTCATGGCGCTCAACGGATCGGCGGCGCTGCTATGGGCGACGATCTTCGTGTCGATCGGCTACTGGTTCGGCCATGGGTTGAGCGAGGTGATCGGGCGATGGCTGCCGTCGTGGCAGGTGCTGGCCGGCGGCGGGATCGCGATCGTCCTGCTGGCGGCAATCACCTGGCTGGTGAAGCGCAGGGCCTGAAATCCTTTCCGGCAAGGCCGGGGGTCAGTCGCCCTTGCGGCCCAGTTGTTCGACCCGTGCGATCACCTCATCACACACCGCCGGCGTCACGAACTTCGCGATCGACCCGCCATATATCGCGATTTCCTTGACGAGCCGCGACGCGATCGGCTGCAGCGACACGTCGGCCATCAGGAAGACCGTCTCGATCCGGTCGTTCAACTGCTGGTTCATGCCCGCCATCTGATATTCATATTCGAAATCGGCGACGGCACGCAGGCCCCGGACGATCACGCTCGCCCCCTGCCGTTCGGCAAAGGTCATCAGCAGCGCGTCGAACGCCACGACCCGGATGTCGCCATCGACCCCGGCCACCTCGCGCTCGACCATCGCAAGGCGTTCGGGGAGGGTAAACATCGGCGATTTCGACGGATTGGTCGTGACGCCGATGACCAGCCGGTCGACCAGCTTCGCGCCGCGCCGGATGATATCCATGTGCCCGCGGGTGATCGGATCGAAGGTGCCGGGATAGATGCCGATCCTCACCGGTCGCGCTCCAGCACGTAGCGGGCGATGGCGCGCAGCAGGTCGGCTTCGTGGCCGAAGTCGCGCAGATGCTCGATCGACTGGTCGACCAGCAGCCGCGCCTGTTCGCGCGCGCGGTCGAGGCCGAGCAGCGAGAGGAAGGTTTCCTTGCCCGCCTCGCCATCCTTGCGCAGCGCCTTGCCGACCGCTGCCTCGTCGCCCTCGACGTCGAGGATGTCGTCGGCGATCTGGAAGGCGAGGCCGATGTCGCGGGCATAGCCGCGCAGCGACGTGCGCTGGTCGGGCGATATGCGCCCGAGGATCGCGCCCGCCTCTACCGAACAGGCGATCAGCGCACCGGTCTTCATCGCCTGCAACCGGGTCACGGTGTTGAGGTCGAAGCTGGTTTCCTCCGCCTCCAGATCCATCGCCTGTCCGCCGGCCATTCCGGACGGGCCGGAGGCGTGCGCGAGGTCGGCGATCAGTTCGACGCGGACATGCGGATCGGGATGGGTCGCGTCGTGCGCGAGGATCTCGAACGCCAGCGCGTGGAGGCAGTCGCCGGCGAGGATCGCGGTCGCTTCGTCGAACGCCCTGTGGACCGTCGGCTTGCCGCGGCGGACATCGTCGTCGTCCATCGCCGGCAGGTCGTCATGGATCAGGCTGTAGACATGGATGCATTCGATCGCGAGCGAGGCGCGCGCCGCGCGGACCCGCTCGACATTGAACAGCCGCGCCGTGGCGAACACCAGCAGCGGCCGCAGCCGCTTGCCGCCACCGATGGCGGCGTGGCGCATCGCGCGGTACAGGTTCGCGCGCGGATCGCCGGGGACCGGCAGCAGCGCGTCGAACTGGCGATCCATCTCGGCGGAGATTTCACGAAGGGCGGCGTTCAGCGACACCGGCGGCGCGATGGTCGCCATTATTGCGCGTCGAACGGCTGGGTCGACGGGTGCCCTTCGGCATCGAGCCGGATCGCTTCGATCCGCGCCTGCGCCGCATCGAGCCGGGCGGCGCATTGCGCGCGCAGCAGATCGCCACGGGCATACAGGTCGATCGCGGTCTGCAGGTCTTCCTGACCCGTTTCCAGCCGGCTGACGATTCCTTCGAGTTCGCGCAGCGCGTCTTCGAAGGATAGGGTGGAAACATCGCGTTCGTCGGACATGGGCGATGCTATGCGGCAGGCGGCGGGGCGATTGCAACCGGGGCGTGCGATCGGTGCGGCATGAAGTGGGGCGATGCCGGTTTCATTCCGCCCCGCACATTGCCCGCGCAAAGGCCCGGTTGCGAGGCGGAAGTGCGTGGGGGCGGGGCACGGGGAACCCCGACTTCGTCCGGCAACGCATGCGGTCAGCGCCGGTCATCGTCCAGATATGCACCGACCGCATCCCATGCCGGCTGTTTCGCCGCCACGCCGACCGTATGCAACGGGCTGCTCGATGGCAGGGCCAGCATCTCGACCCCGCGCACCAGTTCCCGCCCGGCCTTCCACGCGGTGCCGCCGTTGAACGCCACCAGCCGCAGCGCGGGGAGGGTGGCGATCAGCGTCGCCACGTCGTTGGCGGTGGCGTCGCGGATCGCGGCATCGCTGCTGCCCGGCCGGGTCGCGCTGGCTACCACGTCCCACAGGCCGATCCCCGCGGTTCGCAGCGCGGCCAGCCGGTCGTAATACCCCAGCGCCGGCAGGTCAGCCCCGACCACTCGCGACAGCAATCGCCAGAACTGGTTCTGCGGATGGGCGTAGTAGCGTCCTGCCGCCAGCGACGCGTCACCGGGAAGACTACCCAGGATCAGCACCTTTGTCGACATGTCGACAACCGGCGCAAACGATGCCTTGCGCATCACACCGCCTGTCCCGCCGCCCAGCCGCTCGACCATGCCCATTGGAAATTATAGCCGCCGAGCCAGCCGGTGACGTCGACCGCCTCGCCGATCGCATACAGCCCGGGCAAGTGCCTGGCCGCCATCGTCTTTTGATTCAGGCCGTCGGTGGCGATGCCGCCGACCGTGACTTCGGCTTTCGCGAAGCCTTCGGTCCCGTTGGGTTGGAATTGCCAGCCGCTCAGACGCCGTTCAATGTCGGTCAGCACCGCGTCGCGCTGGTTGCCGAGCTCGCCCGTTATTTCGAACTTCGCCGCCAGCGCCTCTGCCAGCCGGTCGGGCAGGGCGGCACCCAGCGCCGATCGCAGCCCCGCACGGGGCCGCGCGCGCTTGGTTGCGATCAGCCAGCCGGGCGCCTCGTCGGGAACGAAGTCGATCGTCACCGGCTCGCGGTGCCGCCAATAGGACGATGCCTGCAGGATCGCCGGCCCCGACAGCCCGCGATGGGTGAACAATGCCGCCTCGCGGAACGTCGCCTTGCCCGCGCGCGCCACGACCTCGGTCGCGACGCCCGACAGTTCGCGGAACAGCGCGTCCCCGGCCGGCAGGGTCAGCGGCACCAGCGCCGGGCGCGGTTCGACGAGTTTCAATCCGAACCGCTTGGCGAGGTCATAGGCGAAGCCGGTCGCACCCAGTTTCGGGATCGACGGGCCGCCGGTCGCGATCACCAGCGACGGGGCGGCGACGCTGCGATCGCCATGGACGACGGTGAAGATGCCATCGGCATGGGTCACGTCGCGGATCGGCTGGCCAAGCGCGATCTCGGCGCCCCGTGCCTCGTCCAGCAGCATCGCGACGATCTGCCGCGCGGATCCGTCGCAGAACAGTTGCCCGAGCGTCTTTTCGTGCCACGCGATGCCGTGCGCGTCGACCAGCGCGACGAAATCCTGCGCGGTGTAGCGACCAAGGGCCGACCGCGCGAACGGCGGATTGGCCGAGACATAGCGGTCCCAGCCGGCGCCGACATTGGTGAAGTTGCATCGGCCGCCGCCCGAGATCACGATCTTGCGGCCCGGTTCGGGCGCGTGGTCGAGGACGATCACCCGCCGCCCGCGCTGTGCGGCGATGCCGGCACAGAACAGGCCGGCACCGCCCGCGCCCAGGATGATGACGTCATGGCTGGTCATCGCCGCCCCTTCGCACGGGGAACGGGCGGCGAGAAGGGGTTCAGCCGCGCACGACCAGCTTGACCAGTTGTCCCGGCACCGGCCGCGCGTCGTCGTCCATGCCGTTGATCGTCAGGAACCGGTCGCGCTGATAGTCGGGATAGGCCATCTGCCGCGCCAGTGAATCCACCGTGTCGCCGGCCTTCACGGTGACGATGCGGATGCGCTTGCCGGTGATCGCGCCTGCCTCCGCCTGGCTGAGCGTCCCGAAGCTGTCGAGCAGCGACTGGAACGGTCCCACGCCGCGCCCGGCGGGGGTCACGATCTGGAAATAATAGGTGGCCGACGGGTAGCGATAGGCGACGATGGTCACGTCGACCTGCTGATTATTGGCGTTGGCGCGTACGGTCGCGATCGCGGCGTCGGTGCCGTTGATCCGCGTCGTCTGCGGCTGCGGCGGGTTCTGGGCGCCGAGCGCCGCCAGCCGCTGGCGCACGACGCCCGCCGGATCGCCCGCCGCCGCCATACGGAACTCGGCCTGCCCGCCTTGCCCGGCGATCGTCACCGCATCGGTCCCGTTCTGCAGCGCATAGCCGGCGGGAGCGGTGAAGCGGATGCGCATGCCGGGATGCCTGAAGGTCGTGCCGTCGATCACCCCCTGCGCGGGATCGTCGTCATAGCGCAGCCCGTCGAGCATCCGCAGATAGGTGGTGTCCTGTACCGGCCGGGTCGTCGCGCCGCCCGCCTGCTGCGCCAGTTGCCGGGCGCGACGGACCCGTTCGGCACCATTGGGATGGGTGCTCATCCAGGTCGGCACGCTGTTGCCGCCACGCCCGCTGGTCTGCCCGGCCAGCGCCTGCGCCTCGTTCAACTGGATCAGTGCATCGGCCATGCCCGACGGCGCATAGCCGGCCGCAGTCGCATAGCGCACGCCGAACTGGTCGGCCTGATATTCCTGGTTGCGGCTGTACGACAGGGTGTAGAGCTGCGATCCCGCACCGGCCAGTCGCCCGACAAGATCGCTGCCGGTCACGGCGCCCAGCAACGTCGCACCGAGCGTACCGAGCGTCGAACGGGTGTTGCGCGAATTGCTGTGCCGCGCGGCGACATGGCCGACCTCGTGCCCCAGCACCGCCGCCAGTTCCGCCTCGCTGTTCATCAGCGCAAGCAACTGGCGCGTGACATAGACATAGCCGCCGGGGATCGCGAAGGCGTTTTCGACCGGTGAATTGAGCAGCGCGACCGTGAAGTCGCCACTGGCGTTCGACAGGCCCGACTGGACCGCCACTTTCTTGCCGACACGCTCGACATAGGCCGACTGCGGTCCGGAATAGGCGCCGCCATATTGTGCCAGCAATTGCGGGTTGGCCTGCGCGCCCTGTGCGCGGTCGCTCTGCGAGATCGACCGCGTCTGCGCGGTTGCAGGTGTCGTGATCGCCGCGGCACACAGCATCGCCGCAGTCCAGATACGTGTCGTCATCGTCCGTCGTCCCCGATTGTCCTTGGTCGGAATACGTTGCGATACGACAACGGTTCCGTGGTTCAGCGGAACAACTCGCCCTGCGCCCCCACAGGCGGTCGGAACAGGTCGCAGCGCAGGCGAGGATGCCCCTGGCCCACCCCATGACGACGACAGGCGATGGCGAAGCGGGTCGCCAGCAATTCGCCCCACACCCCTTGTCCACGCATCCGCGAATGGAACCCCGGATCATTATCCCGCCCGCCGCGCAGGGAGCGGACGATCGCCATCACCTTGCCCGCTCGATCGGGAAAATGCGTCTCCAGCCATGCCCGGAACAGCGGCGCGACCTCGTGCGGCAGGCGGACGGGCAGGAAATAGGCGCCCCGCGCCCCGGCCCGCGACGCCCGTTCGATCAGGTGCTCGATTTCGTGGTCGGTGATCGCGGGAATGACCGGAGAGATCGAGACGAAGACCGGCACCCCCGCCCGGGCGAGCGCCGCCACCGCCGCCAGCCGCTTGTCCGGATGCGGCGCGCGCGGCTCCAGCGTGCGCGCGATCACCGGATCGAGCGAGGTGACGGAAAGCGTGACGCTCACCAGCCCCTTCGCCGCCATCGGTGCCAGCAGGTCGATATCGCGCACGACCCGGTCGGACTTGGTGGTGATCGTCAGCGGGTGGTCGGTTTCCGCCAGCACGGCGATACATTCGCGCGTGATCCCCCAATCGCGCTCGATCGGCTGATAGGGGTCGGTGTTCGTCCCCATCGCGATCGGTTTGGCGACATAGCCGGGCTTCGCCAGTTCCCCTCTCAGCAGCGCTGCCGCATCGGGTTTGGCGAACAGCTTCGTCTCGAAATCCAGCCCCGGCGACAGGTCGTGATAGGCATGGGTCGGCCGCGCGAAACAATAGATGCAGCCATGCTCGCAGCCGCGATACGGATTGATGCTGCGGTCGAACGGGATGTCGGGCGAGGCATTGCGCGACAGGATCGTGCGCGGGCGTTCGATCGCGACGCTCGTGCGCAGCACCGGTTCGGCGCCATCCACCGTCCGGCGCCAGTCGAGCCAGTCGCCGTCCGCTTCCTGTGCGGGCAGGGCGAAGCGGGTGCTCGTGGCGTTGGTGGTCGCTCCTCGGGCCGGACGGTTGCGCATGCCGCGAACCTATGCGATCAATGGGAACGAAGCAAGAACAGGGAGGCGACCATGGCACGCTTGAACTATCTCGAACTGCCGGTCGGGGCGACCGGTCCGGCCAAGACCTTCTACGCGGCGGTGATGGGATGGGATTTCACCGATTACGGCCCCGATTATGCCGCAACGACCAGCGGCGACACCGATCTCGGGCTCGACGCCGATACGACGCTCACCACCTTGCTGCCGGTGATCGAGGTCGGCGATCTCGAGGCGACGCTGGCGGCGGTGGAGGCGGCAGGCGGCACGGTGGTGCAGCCGATCTTCGCCTTTCCCGGCGGGCGGCGCTTTCACTTTCGCGACCCCGACGGGCATGTGCTGGCGGCGATGGTCGCCGAATAGGCGGCGCTATCGCTCCAGCAGCCGCGGCATCAGCTCGACGAAGTTGCAGGGGCGATGGCGGATGTCGAGCTGTTCGCGCAGGATGCCGTCCCACCCGTCCTTCACCGCGCCGGTCGATCCGGGCAGCGCGAAGATATAGGTTCCCCGCGCGACGCAGGCGGTGGCGCGGGACTGGATCGTCGACGTGCCGATCTTGGCATGGCTCTGCCAGCGGAACAGTTCGCCGAAGCCGGGGATCAGCTTGGTCGCGACGCGTTCGACCGCCTCGGGCGTCACGTCGCGGCCGGTGACGCCGGTGCCGCCGGTGGTGATGACGCAATCGATCCCGTCGTCCTCGATCCAGCCGTGCAGCCGCGCGACGATCCTGTCGATATCGTCGCGCACGATCGCGCGGTCGGCCAGCACATGGCCGGCGTCCGCGATGCGCGCGACCAGCGTGTCGCCGGACCGATCCTCTGCCAGCCCCCGCGTGTCCGATACCGTCAACACCGCGATGCGAACCGGTACGAATGCCCCGCTTTCGTCAATTGGCATCGGCGATCCGCGTCCGCCCGCTGGCGCTGACCCGCACCGCCGCGGCGCCCGGCAGGCCGGGGAATTTCGGCCACATGCCCTGCGCCAGCGCGGCGCGGCTGGCGGAGGCCTTGCCCGCCTGCTTCTCGTACATCCAGTAGTTGCGCAGCACGGTCATGACATAGCCGCGGGTTTCCCAATAGGGGATCGATTCGATGTAGAGCAGCGGATCGCCGCCATCCTTCAGTTGCACGTTCCATGCTTCGACCGGCGTCGGTCCGGCATTGTATGCGGCGATGACCTTGGGCAGCAGCCCGCCGGTGAACGGACGGTCGCGCAACTGCTCCAGATAGCTTTGCCCTACCGCCATGTTGACCTGCGGCTTCGACAGCGCCGATTTCTCCAGGGTCAGGCCGTGCGCCCGCGCATAATCGGTCAGCGCGCCGGGCCGGATCTGCATCAGGCCCGTCGCACCCGCCGGGCTGACCACTGCCGCGTCGAAGCGCGATTCCTGCAGCGTGTGGGCGAACACCAGCGCCTTGTCGACGCGCCAGCCGCCCTCCGGCGTCCAGTCGGGTGCCGGATACCGTGCCTCGGCCAGCGGGCGTGCGCCCTGCGGACCGTTATGCGACAGCCATAGCTGCGTCGCGGGCAGGTTCAGATTGCCGCACAGCCGGGTGAGCGCGGCATAGTCCCCCGCACCGCCGATCCGCGCCTGGTGGCGCAGCAGCTTGTCGGCCAGCGCATTTTCGCCCACCTCGATCAGCGCGGCGGCGACCTTCACGTTCGACCGGCGCTCCAGCGCGCGCCAGTCCTCTGTCACCGGCGCGCGGGCGGTGGTGCCGGCAGCTTCGATCAGCCCCAGCGCCTGTCGTGCCAGCAGCCCGTAATAGGTTTCGCCATATTGCGCGGCAGTCTGCAACCGCGCCTGCACCAGATCGGGGCGGCCGCACGCGATGTCGGCGCGCGTCGCCCAGTAGAGACCGGCCGAGCGCAGTTCGGTGTCGCCCGCACGCTGCGCGACGCTGGCGAACGCGCTCTGCGCCGCTGCACAATCCTGCTGCCGCCATGCCGCCAGTCCCTGCGTCCAGTCGGCCTGCGCGGTCCATTCGCCCTGACCGCGCTGCGCCACCGCGGCGAGGCGCCGGGCGTTCGCATCGTCGCCGGCAACGAAATAGATCCATGCGACCCGCCCGCGCATCTCGGTCAGCGCTTCCGGGGTCAGTTCCGATTCGCGTGGTCCGATCAATGCTTCGGCGGCGGCACCATCGTCGGCCTTCACGAACGGCTTCATCGCATCGAGCAGTTGTGCTGCGGCGGCATCGCTCCGCGCGGCCTTGGCACGGACGCGGACCGGCGCGGCGTCGAACCATATCAGCCGCTGCGGCATCGGCAGCTCGGGGAGGGTGGTGGCGCCGCGCATCTTGGCGAGGCGGGCCAGGTCGGCGGCCTGCGGCAGATCGGGGGCTTCGCCCAGCAGCGCCAGCAGTTGCGGCAGTTCGACCTTGGGCGACCCCTTGGCGGTGTACAGTTCGGCCCGGGCGACGGCGTGGAGCGGGCCCGGCTTCATCGCGTCGAGCCTGAGCTGCGCATCAGCCCATCGCCCGCCGCGGATCGCGGCGAACACCTGTGCATAGGCGTCGCGATCTTCGGGCGATAGCTGTGGCGGGATGCGCGCTTCGGCGGTGGTCGCCACGGCACCGCGCCTCGGTGCGTCGTCGGCGCGGGCAACGGTGGAAAAAGCGGGCAACATCAGCGCCGCGAACACGATGGGGGTCAGCTTCACGTGGTCGTATCCCTGATAAGCAACTGCAGGTGCCGCCACGTTTCCGCCTTGGCCAGCGGCCGCTCCAGCAGGAAGCGGGGGTGGAACGTAGCGATCGTGGGACAGGTTAGCCCGTCATGGTTAAGCGTTCGTAAACCACCGCGTTGCCCGTCGGGGCCGAGCAGGGCGCGGCACGGCTCCGCACCGAACAGCAGCAGCCGGGCGGGCGCGACCAGCGTGACGAGGCGACGGGCAAGGTCGTCCAGCCTGTCCTGCGCATCGGCCGGTACGCGCCCGGTCAGCGGGCGGGCAAGGGCGATGCCGGCGACCACCACGTCGTCGCGCGTCTCGCCGATCGCCGCCAGCATCCGGTCCAGCAACGCGCCGACCGGGCCGGTCATCCAGCCGCCTTCGACCGAATCATCGGCTTCGGGCAGGTCGGTCAGGATCATCAGCGGCGGATTTTTCCGCGCGGCCACCGGCACCCGCACCGCGTTCCATCCCGCTTCGGGCGCCCGATCGCCCAGCCGCCATGTCAGGAACGGATCGAGGGTATCGGGCGGCAGATCGGCGGGGGGCGTCGACGCTACGGCAAGCGGGCGGACGGGCGGGGCGGGGGTCGCGAACCAGTCGCGCAGTTCGTCCTCGACCAGCGTGTCGACACCGGCGTCCTGCCACCATTCGAGCGCGCTGGCCGCCGCGTCATGCCACTGAATATGCTGGTCCGCCCCCATGGCCCCTTTAAGGCACTGCCTTGACCTCCCCGTCAATCTGCCCAAATCACTGGGGAGGACAGGGCGTGTCGCCCATGCGACGAGGTTGGGCGGCGCGGCGCCCCCGAGAGGATGAGAGAATGAGCGAACGGGAATCGATGCCCTATGACGTCGTGATCGTCGGTGCGGGCCCTGCCGGCCTGTCCGCGGCGATCCGGTTGAAGCAGATGGCCGCCGAGACGGGCGACGACATCGCAGTCTGCGTGCTGGAAAAGGGGTCGGAGGTCGGCGCCCATATCCTGTCGGGCGCGGTGTTCGACCCGCGCGCGATGGACGAACTGCTGCCCGACTGGCGCACGACGGGCTGCCCGATGGCCGAGGTCCCGGTGATCGAGAACCACCACTGGCTGCTGTCGGAGCAGGGCAGCAGCGAGGTATCGCACCGCATCCTGCCGCCGTTCATGCAGAACAAGGGCACCTATACCGGATCGCTCGGCAACATGTGCCGCTGGCTGGCGGAACAGGCCGAGGGGCTGGGCGTCGAGATATTCCCCGGCTTCGCCGCCGCCGAAATCCTGTATCACGAGGATGGTTCGGTGAAGGGCGTCGCGACCGGCGACATGGGCATCGCCCGCGACGGCACGCGCAAGCCCGACTGGCAGCCGGGGCTGGAGCTGCACGCCAAATACACCTTCTTTGCCGAAGGGGTGCGCGGGCATCTGTCGAAGCAGATCATCCGCACCTTCGACCTCGCCCGCGACAGCCAGCCGCAGGTCTATGGCCTGGGCATCAAGGAATTGTGGGACATACCGGCCGAAAACCACGTCCCCGGCCGCGTGATCCATACCCAGGGCTGGCCGCTGAGCGAGACGCGCGGGTCGAACGGCGGCGGGTTCCTGTATCACCAGGCGAACGGGCAGGTGGCGCTGGGCTTCGTCACCTGGCTGAACTATTCGAACCCCTATCTGTCGCCGTTCCACGAGATGCAGCGGTGGAAGACCCATCCGGCGATCGCCGCGATCCTGAAGGGCGGCAAGCGCGTGTCCTATGGCGCGCGCGCGATCAACGATGGCGGGTGGCAGTCGGTCCCGAAGCTGACCTTCCCCGGCGGCGTGCTGGTCGGCTGTTCGGCCGGTTTCCTCAACGTGCCGCGGATCAAGGGCATCCACACGGCGATGAAGTCGGGCATGATGGCCGCCGAAGCCGCCTTCGCTGCCGTCCGCGACGGCCGCTCCGGCGACGAGCTTGCCGCCTATCCCGCCGCGTATGAGGCGAGCTGGGTCCATGAGGAGCTGCGCACGGTCCGCAACGTCGTGCCGCTGGTCAAGAAATATGGCGATTTCGTCGGATCGGGCATCGCCAATGCGACGATGTGGGCGGAACATTGGGGGCTGCGCATGCCGTTCACCATGGGCCATCACCCCGATCATGAAAGCCTGTGGCGCAAGGACCAGGTACAGCCGATCGCCTATCCCAAGCCCGATGGCGTGCTGAGCTTCGACCGGCTGTCGTCGGTGTTCCTGTCGAACACCAACCATGAAGAGGACCAGCCGGTCCACCTGACGCTGAAGGACCCCGACATCCCGGTCGAATACGACCTGCCGCTGTATGACGAACCCGCGCAACGATATTGCCCGGCGGGCGTATATGAAATCGTGGGGGCTGAGACGGACAACCCCAGGTTCGTCATCAACGCGCAGAACTGCGTCCACTGCAAGACCTGCGACATCAAGGACCCGACGCAGAACATCAACTGGGTCGTGCCGGAAGGCGGCGGAGGACCGAATTATCCGAACATGTAGCCTGGGGATGATCGTGGCGACGCTGGTGGCGGCACCGGCGTCGGCGATCACCCCGCCTGCCGCCCCCCTGTCGGCCGCCCCCCTGTCCGCCTATGTCCGCGCCCGCGCGGCCGATGCCGACGGTGCCGTTACCATCGCCGCGCAGGGCTATGCCGAGGCGCTGGCGGCACGGCCGGGCGATCCGGTGATCGCGGTCCGCGCATTGCGACAGGCGCTGGCCAGCGGCGACCTGCCGCTCGCCCGCCGGGCCGGCGCGGTGTTGCGCGCCGCCGATGTCGCGCCACCCGATCTCGACATCCTCGCATTCAGCGACGCGGTGGTCGCCCGCGATGCGGCGGGCCAGCGCATGGCGCTGACCCGGCTGGCGTCATCGCCGCTCGGCTTTCTCGGCCCGCTGCTTGCCGGATGGGTCGACCTGCCCGCGCCGCCGGTCGAGGTCGATGGCGGTGCGATCCCCCGCCGCTATGCCGCCGAGAATGCCGCGCTGCGCCTGCTCGCCGCTGGTCGGGTCGGCGAAGGGGTCGCCGCGACCCGCACCCTGCTGACCGCGACCGGCGGCGACGCCGATTTCCGGCTGAACGCGGCGCAGTTGCTTGCCCGCGCTGGCCAGCGCGATACCGCCCGCGCGCTGCTGGCCGGCGACGATCCGGTCCTGCAGCGTGCTGCCGCGACGCTGGGCCGCGGCAGCAGGGGCGATGCCCGGTTCGGCGTGTCGCGCCTGTTCGCGCGCATGGCCGGGGACCTGTCGGCGGAGGGCACCGAATCGCTGGCGATCATGCTCGCGCGATCGGCGCTGCTGCTCGACCCGAACTATTCCCGCGCGCGCATCGCGCTGGCCGACGCGCTCGCCCGGGACGATGCGATCGCCGAGGCGAAGGCGACGCTGGCGGCGATCCCGGCAGGCGACCCGTTCGCCGGCAGCGCCGCTGCGCTGGGCATCGTCATCCTGCAACGCGCCGGCGACCTGCCCGGTGCGCTGGCCCTTGCCCGTGCCCAGGCCAGCCGTCCGGGCGCCCCCGCCGCCACGCTGCGCCGCTATGCCGACCTCCAGCTCGAAACCGGTGCGGCCGCCGCTGCCGCGCAGACCTATGCCCGGGTGCTGGCGCAGCCGGGGCAGGATGCGGACTGGACGCTCTACCTGCAACGCGGTGCCGCGCTCGACCAGTCGGGCGACTGGGCCGGCGCGCTGCCGATGTTGCGCCGCGCGGTCGAACTCGCCCCGCAGGAGCCGGTCGCGCTCAACTATCTGGGCTATGCGCAGGTCGACCGTGGCGAGAATGTGACGGAGGCGACGCGGATGCTCGAACGCGCGCACGCGCTCGCGCCCAGGGATCCGGCGATCGCCGATTCGCTCGGCTGGGCGCGATATCGTGCCGGCAATCTTGCCGCCGCGCTGCCGCTGATCGAAGGGGCGGTGCGGCAGGCGCCCGACGATGTCGAGATCAACGAGCATCTCGGCGACCTGTACTGGGCCGCCGGCCGCCGGGTAGAGGCGCGCTATGCATGGCAGGCGGCATCGGTCGCGGCGGGCGGGGTCGATGCGCAGCGGCTGGCGGGCAAGCTTGCGAACGGACCCGCTTCGTCGCATCGCTGATGCCGATGATCGTCGAACCCGCCCCCGCCAAGCTGAACCTCGCGCTGCACGTCCGTGCGCGGCGGGAAGACGGCTATCACGAACTGGAAACGCTGTTCGCCTTCGTGCGCGATGGCGACACGATCCGCCTAGCCCCGGCGGAGCGCGACGGCTTTGCCATCACCGGCCCGTTCGCCGCGGGGCTGGACGGGGAGGGCGACAATCTGGTCACGCGTGCCCGGGACGCATTCCGCGGCGTGTTCGGCGCGGGCGAACCCGTGACGATCACGCTCGACAAGCATCTGCCGGTCGCGTCGGGCATCGGCGGCGGATCGGCCGACGCCGCCGCGACGCTGCGCGGGCTGGCGCGGCTTGCCGGGGTCCGGCCGGACGACCCGGCGCTGTCCGCCATCGCCGCCGGGCTGGGATCGGACGTCCCCGCCTGTCTCGCGGGGCGTACCATGATCGGGCGCGGGCGCGGCGAACGGCTGACGCCGATCGATGCCCCCGCCCTGCCGGTGCTGCTGGTCAATCCCGGTGTCGGCGTGGCGACCGCCGCGGTCTTTGCCGCGTGGGACCGGGTCGATCGCGGTCCGTTGCCGGTGGGCGACGCGCTGTCGATCGCGCTGGACGGGCGCAACGACCTCGAACCGCCGGCAAGGGCACTGGCCCCGACGATCGATGCCGTGCTGGCGCTGCTGGGCGCGGCCGGCGGCGTGAAGCTGGCGCGGATGTCGGGATCGGGCGCGACCTGCTTCGCATTGTTCGACCGTGTCAAAGACCGCGCCGCCGCCGCCGCCGCCATCCGTGCCGCGCAGCCCGGCTGGTGGTGTCTCGAAACGGCACTGGCGTGACGGGGGATCGTCCCGAAGCGGCACAGGCCGGTGAACCGCCCGCTGGACGCGGCGGGTGGCATGGTCCTTGTAGCGCGGCGGAAGCGGATCATACGCCGGGAGCGGATCGTCCGTGGGCGGTCTCTTCGGACGCCGCCCACTTTCCCGCCATGATCGACTGCACCTTCGACGGCGATATCGCGACATTGTGGCTGGCGCGCGGATCGGCACGCAACGCCTTGCCGACCGGCGGCTGGCGCGCGCTGGCGGACCGGGTCGCCGCGCTTGCCGCTTCCGACGCCCGCGCGGTCATCCTCGCCTCGCGCGAGGCCGGCGTCTTTTCCGCCGGAGCCGACATCGCCGAATTCGCCGACCTGCAACGCGATCCCGCACGTCGCGCCGGGTTCCGCGAGCAACTGTCCGCCGCGATCGAGGGGGTCGCCGTGCTGCCGATGCCGGTCATCGCCGCGATCGACGGCGGATGTTTCGGCGCGGGCGTGGCGCTGATGCTGGCCTGCGACATCGCCATCGCCGGCGACGGCGCGCGCTTCGCGGTGCCCCCCGCCAGGCTCGGCATCCTCTACCCGCCCGCCGATGTCGCCCGGCTGGTCGCGGCGGTCGGGCGGGGCCATGCCGCCCGGCTGCTCTATGGCGGCGATGCGGTCGACGCCGATGCCGCGCTCGCGATCGGGCTAGTGCAGCAGCGCAGCGGCGATCCGCTGGCGCAGGCACGGGCGCTGGCGCAGCGCATCGCCGCCAACGCGCCCCGGGCCGTACGCGGACTGAAACAGGCGATCGACCGCGTGCCGCATGGCGAGGAACGCTTCGACGCCGCGTTCGGCGGGGCGGAGTTGGCGGAGGGGCTCGCCGCCTTTCGCGAACGGCGCCCGCCGGTGTTTCGATGAGCGCGGACCATCGCTCCGGCGGCGACACCGGGTTGCTGCTGCTGTGCGACCATGCATCGAACCGGGTGCCGGACGATGTGGCGATCCCGCCGCATCTGTTGTCGCTGCACGTCGGCGTCGATATCGGCGCGGGGCCGCTGACCCACGCGCTGTCCGTCGCGCTCGATGCCCCGGCGATCCTCGGCACCGTATCGCGGCTGGTGATCGACCTGCACCGCGAGGGCGATCATCCCGGCCTGATCCCCGCAATGTCCGACGGCCACGCCATCCCCGCCAATGTGGGCGCCGACCGGGCGGGGCGCATCGCCCGCTTCCACGCCCCCTATCACGCTGCGATCCGCGCGCAGGTCCGCCGGGATCGCCCGCGGCTGATCGTCGCGATCCACAGCTTCACCCCCGCGCTCGCAACCGACCGTATCGCGCGGCCGTGGCAGGCCGGCATCCTCTATGGCCGCGACGATCGCGCCGCCCGGATCGCCATCGATCACCTGCGTGGACAGGGGGTCGCGACCGGCGACCAGCAACCCTATTCCGGCCGCACCCTCAACGCGACGCTGAACCGCCATGCCGAGGGACAGGGCATTCCCGCGCTGTCGGTCGAGATCCGCAACGACCTGATCGCCGGGCCCGACGGTGTCGCCCGCTGGTGCGCGATACTGGCGGGGATGATTGCCGCAGTGCGCAACGGACTTGCGTTGGAAGTTCCTCCCGCGCAATAGGCTGTCGCCATGACCCAGACTTTCGACAAATCGCGGCTGCCGAGCCGCCACGTGTCCGTCGGCCCCGAACGCGCGCCGCATCGTTCCTATTATTACGCGATGGGCATCGCCGAGGAGGATATCGCGAGGCCGTTCGTCGCGCTCGCCTCCGCCGGCAACGACAGCGCGCCGTGCAACACGACGCTGGATTTCCAGGCGGATGCCGCACGCGAAGGCGTGGTGGCGGGCGGTGGCATGCCGCGCCGGTTCAACACCATCACCGTCACCGACGGCATCGCGATGGGCCATCAGGGGATGAAGGCCTCGCTGGTCAGCCGCGAGGTCATCGCCGATTCGGTCGAACTGTCGGTGCGTGGCCATTGCTATGACGCGCTGGTCGGCTTTGCCGGATGCGACAAGTCGCTGCCCGGCATGATGATGGCGATGCTGCGGCTGAACGTGCCGTCGATCTTCGTCTATGGCGGGTCGATCCTGCCCGGCCGGTTCGAGGATCGCGACGTCACCGTCGTCGACGTGTTCGAGGCGGTCGGCCGCTACGCCGCCGGCACCTGCCCGCTGCACGACCTGACCGCGCTCGAAAAGGTCGCCTGTCCCGGCCATGGCGCCTGCGGGGGCCAGTTCACCGCCAACACCATGGCGTGCGTCGGGGAAGCGATCGGCCTGTCGCTGCCCAATTCGAACATGGTGCCCGCACCCTATCGCAGCCGCGAGGAGATTGCGATCGCGGCGGGCCGGCAGGTGATGGAACTGGTCCGGCTGAACCTGCGCCCGCGCGACATCGCCACGCGCGCCGCCTTCATCAATGCCGCGCGTGTCGTGGCGGCGACCGGCGGATCGACCAACGCCGCGCTGCACCTGCCGTCGATGGCGAACGAGGCCGGCATCGATTTCGATCTGTTCGACGTGGCAGAAGCTTTCAAATCAACGCCTTATGTCGCCGACCTCAAGCCCGGTGGCAAATATGTCGCCAAGGACATGTACGAGGCCGGCGGCGTCTATATGCTGATGAAGACGATGCTCGCCAACGATCTGCTCGACGGCAACTGCATGACCGTCACCGGCCGGACGCTGGGCGAGAATATCGACGAGGTGACGTGGAACCCCGACCAGAAGGTCATCTACGACGTCCGGACGCCGATCACGCCGACCGGCGGGGTCGTGGGCCTGCGCGGTACGCTCGCCCCCGATGGCGCGATCGTGAAGGTCGCGGGGATGAAGCGCCTCCAGTTCACCGGAACCGCGCGCGTGTTCGATTGCGAGGAGGACGCCTTTGCCGCGGTCGAGCAGCGCGAGATCAGCGACGGCACCGTCATCGTCATCCGGTACGAAGGGCCAAGGGGCGGCCCCGGCATGCGCGAAATGCTGTCGACCACTGCCGCGCTCTATGGCCTCGGCATGGGCGAAACCGTCGCGCTGATTACCGATGGCCGTTTTTCGGGCGGCACCCGCGGCTTCTGCATCGGCCATGTCGGGCCGGAAGCGGCCGAAGGCGGCCCGATCGCGCTGGTCGAGGACGGCGATATCATCACCATCGACGCCGATGCCGGGACGATCGACCTCGACGTCGCGCCCGAGGTGCTGGCCGAGCGCCGCGCCCGGTGGCAGCCGCGGATCAACGACTATCAGGCGGGCGCGCTGTGGCGCTATTCGCAGACGGTCGGCCCGGCATGGCAGGGCGCGGTGACGCATCCGGGCGCCAAAGCCGAACGGCACGTGTACGCCGATATCTGAACACCGGCCGCCACATGCATGATCGTACCCCGGCCGGCGCCGGGGTACGGCGTTTCCATTCGGGAAAGCCCCGGTCGACAGGGGGGATACGGCGCGCGGCCAGCTATGGTATCGATCGTCCATGACCGGATTCGACAAGCGCCTGCTCCTCGTCCCCCTGTTGCTCGCCGGGTGCGATCCGAAGCCCGACCCGGCCGTGCTGGCCAATGTCGAGGCGGAGCAGCGCGCCGCCGCCGATGATGCCGGCCGGATCGAATGCGCGTCCGACGCGGCGGCACGCTTTGCCCCCGACTGCACGATCGAACGCACCGCCGATGGCGACGAGACGATCCTGACGCTGCGCCAGCCCGGCGGCGGCTTTCACCGGTTGCGCATCACCCGCGACGGTCGCGGCGTGGTCGCCGCCGACGGGTCGGAGGCGGCGAGGGTCACGGTGATCGGGGACGACCGGATCGAGGTCGCGATCGGTGGCACGCGCTACCGGCTGCCCGCGACGGTCGGCCCCGTCGCACGATGACCTTCTTTCCCGGCGGTGCGCCAATCCTGCGCGCCGGACAGATGCGTGCAGCGGAAGCGGCCGCCTTTGCCGGCGGCGTCAAGCAGGACGCGCTGATGGAGCGTGCCGGGCTGGCCATCGCCCGCGAAGTACGTCGGGTGGCGCTTGGCCGGCCGGTCCTGATACTGGCGGGTCCTGGCAACAATGGCGGCGATGCCTTTGTAACGGCTACGATTTTGCGGGGATGGGGTCTGGACGTGACCGTTGCCGCCCTGCCCGGAAGGGCCGGCGGCGCGGCCGGGCGGATGCGCGCGGCATGGGGCCGGCCGGTCGAGGAAGTCGATACGGTCCAGCCGCATCCGATCCTGGTCGATGGCCTGTTCGGCATCGGTCTGTCGCGCCCGCTCGACCCGGCCATCGCCGCCCGGCTGACCCTGCTGGCGAGCGATGCCCTGACCATCGCCATCGACGTCCCGAGCGGGATCGACAGCGATGCGGTCCATGATTTCGCCAGCGCCGGCACCGCCGACCTGACCGTCGCACTGGGCGCACTGAAGCCGGCCCATGTCGTCGGCGACGCGGTGGCCCGCTGTGGTCATGTCCTGCTCGCCGACCTTGGCCTGACCCTGCCCGCAGCGCCCCGGACGATCGCCCGCCCGCGCATCGCCGCCCCCGCACGCGATGCACACAAATATACCCGCGGACTGGTCGCGGTGCTGGGCGGCGCCATGCCCGGTGCCGCCCGCCTCGCGGCGCGCGCGGCACTGTCGGCCGGCGCCGGCTATGTCATCCTGGCCGGTGAGGCCGGGCCGGGCGGTCCCGACGCGCTGGTCCACCGTCCGCCCGACGACCTAACCGCGCTGCTCGCCGACGACCGATTGGCGGCCGTGCTGGTCGGCCCCGGCCTTGGCCGCGACGCCGCCGCCACCCGCAAGCTCGACGCGGCGCTCGCCTGCGCCGCGCCGCTGGTGATCGATGGCGATGCGCTCTCGCTGCTCGGCCCCGCCGGCATCCCGCGCATCGCCGCCCGCAGCGCGCCGACCTGGCTCACCCCCCATGGCGGGGAATTTTCGCGCATGTTCGGCACGGGCGACGGCAACAAGATCGACCGCACGGTGCACGCTGCGCTACAGGCGCGCGCCACCATCGTCCATAAAGGCCCCGATACCGTGATCGCTTCCCCCGACGGCACCGTCACCGTCGCCCCCCACGCATCGTCATGGCTGTCGACCGCCGGCACCGGCGACGTGCTGGCCGGCATCCTTGCCGCGCGGCTGCGTCCCGGTGGTGCGGATGCCGCGCGCCAAGCGGTCTGGCTGCACGGCCGCGCCGCGCGGCTTGCCGGTCCGGCCTTCGTCGCCGATACGCTGATCGACCATCTCGGACAGGCGATCGCCGAATGTCGCTGACCGACGACGATCTGATCGTCCGCGTGGCGGCACGGGGCGAGGGCGTGACCGGTGACGGCGTCCATGTCCCGCTCGCCGCGCCGGGCGACCGGCTGCTGCCGGACGGATCGATCGGGCACGGCCCGCATCATGCCCAGCCGCCCTGTCGCCATTTCCCGGTCTGCGGCGGATGCCAGCTCCAGCATCTCGACCTCGCCTCCGAAGCGGAGTTCGTCGCCGATCGCGTGCGCGGGGCGCTGGCGTCGCAGTCGCTGGCCGCCACCGTCCGCCCGGCCATCCTGTCCGCGCCACGGACCCGCCGCCGTGCGACGCTGCATGCCGACCGCCGCGGCAGGCAGGTGACGCTGGGCTTCACGGAAAGCGGCAGCCACCGTATCGTCGACCTGCGCGAATGCCATGTCCTGTTGCCCGAACTGTTCGCGGCGGTCGCGCCGTTGCGCTGGCTGCTCGCCACCGCGCTGAAGGACCGCACCCGCGCCGACATCCACCTCGCCCGCGTCGATCAGGGCGTCGACGTCCTCATCACCGGCCAGGTCGCCGAAGGCCTCGCCGCCGCCGAGGCACTCACGACCTTTGCCGAGGACCAGCGCCTTGCCCGGCTGTCGATCGATGACGGCATGGGCGCGGAGGCGCGCTGGGAGCCGGAACCCGTCACGGTCACGCTGGGCGGTGCCCCCGTGCCGTTTCCGCCCGGCAGCTTCCTGCAGGCGACCGGCGACGGCGAAGCGGCGCTGATCGCGGCGGTGGACGAGGCCGTCGCCGGCGCCGGCATCATCGCCGACCTGTTCGCCGGTCTCGGCACCTTCACCCTGTCGCGCGGGGCGGGAACGCGGACCTATGCCGGAGAGGCGGGGCGCGAGGCGATCATGGCGCTCAGGCTCGCCGCCGCGCGCGCCGGCCGACCGGTCGTCGCCGACCACCGCGACCTGTTCCGCCGCCCGCTGACCGCCGCCGAGCTCGACCGGTTCGATGCCGTCATCCTCGACCCGCCGCGCGCCGGCGCACGCGAACAGGCGGCGGCACTGGCCGGGGCGAAGGTGCCGGTCGTCGCCTATGTTTCGTGCAATCCCAGCAGCTTCGCCCGTGATGTAAAGACATTGTGCCAGGCGGGATACCGTATCGATTGGGTCCAGCCGGTCGGCCAGTTCCGCTGGTCGACCCATGTCGAACTGGTCGCACGGCTGGTACGCTGACTTTCGTGACGTTTGCCCGTCAGGCGGGGTAGTCGGCGGCCACGAAGAACAGCCCGTCGGGCGGCGCATTCAGCCACAGTGCCGCCCGGTCGCGCGCGGCGAGGATGGCGGCGAGATCGTCGGGCGTGCGCTTGCCCTGTCCGACCATGGCGAGGCACCCGACCATCGAGCGGACCTGATGGTGCAGGAACGACCGCGCGGCGGCATGGATGGCGATCCGCTCGCCGTCCGCCACCACCTCCAGCCGGTCGAGCGTGCGCAGCGGGCTGTCGGCCTGGCAATGTGCCGAGCGAAAGGTGGTGAAGTCGTGCCGCCCGACCAGCCGCGCCGCGCCCTGCGCCATCGCGGCGATATCCAGCGGTTGCGGCACCCGCCACGCCAGCCCCAGCTCCTGCGTCAGCGGCGCCCGCCGGCACCGGATGCGATAGACATAGGCCCGCCGCACGCATGAGAAGCGGGCATGCCAGTCGTCCGCGACCTGCCGGCAGTCGAGGATCGCCACCGGATCGGGCCGCAGCCGCGCGTTCAGCGCCTCCATCAATCGGAACGGCGCGATCGGCTTCGTCACGTCGACATGCGCCCGCATGCCCGTCGCATGCACGCCGGCATCGGTCCGCCCGGCGGCATGGACCGCTGCCGTCTCGCCGGTGACGTCGAACAGCGCGCGCTCGATCGAACCCTGCACGCTTGCCCCCTCGGACTGGCGCTGCCAGCCGACGAACGGGCGCCCGTCATATTCGACCGTCAGGGCGAACCGGGTCATGCCAGCCGCGTGCCCGCCGGAATGGCAAAGCCCCTGAGCAGCTCGCCCGGCGTCATCGCCCCGCGCCCGGCGCGCTGGACCAGGGTCGGCCGCAGCGCGCCTTCGGCACAGGCGATCGTCAGCGCGTCGTCGATCGCGACACCCGGCGCACCCGCACCGTCCACGACCTCCGCCGCCAGCACCCGTATCCGCTCCCCGTCCAGTTCGAAGAACGCCCCCGGCGCCGGGTTGAAGGCGCGCACCTGCCGTTCGGCATCGACCGCGCTGTCGTCGAACCGCAGCCGCGCCTCGGCCTTGTCGATCTTGGCGGCGTGGGTGACGCCCTTGCTCGCCTGCGCGATCGGCGGATGGGCGTCGGGATCGGCCAGTACCTCCAGCATCAGCCGCGCGCCCATCGCGCTCAATTCCCCGGCCAGTTCGCCCGCCGTCTTGCGCGCGACCGGCGTTCGCCCCTCCAGCCGCACCGGCCCGGTATCCATCCCCGCCGCCATCTGCATGATGCCGACGCCGGTTTCGCGGTCGCCCGCCAGGATCGCGCGCTGGATCGGCGCCGCTCCGCGCCAGCGCGGCAGCAGCGACCCGTGGACGTTCAGGCACCCCAGCCGCGGCGCATCCAGCACCACCTGCGGCAGTAAAAGTCCATAGGCCGCGACCACCGCCACGTCGGCGCGGAGTGCCGCGAATTCGGCCTGGACGTCCGGATCGCGCAGCCGCCCGGGCGTCCGCACCGCGATCCCCAGCGATTCGGCCAGCCGGTGCACGGGGGAGGGGGTCAGCGCCTTGCCCCGTCCGGCACGGCGCGGAGGCTGGCTGTACGCCGCGACGACGTCATGCCCGGCATCGACCAGCGCCTGCAAGATCGGCACCGCGAATTCGGGCGTACCCATGAAGATGATCCGCATGCCGCCCTCTCGACACCGTGGCGTCCGCCCGCGCAACCCCCTATCTTGGGTTGCGATGGCCTCTCCCGAAATCGACGCGCTGACCCAGGCGCTTTCCCGCCTTCCCGGTCTCGGCCCCCGTTCCGCGCGCCGTGCGGTGCTGCATCTGGTCAAGAAGCGCGAGACCGCGCTCGACCCGCTGCTCGTCGCGCTCGACCGGGTGGCGCGCAACCTCACCACCTGTTCGACCTGCGGCAATGTCGACACCGTCGACCCGTGCGGCATCTGTACCGATCCGCGCCGCGACGAGCGGTCGCTGTGCGTGGTCGAGGAAGTCGCCGACCTCTGGGCGCTCGACCGTGCGCGGCTGTTCCCCGGCCGCTTCCATGTGCTGGGCGGCCGGCTGTCGGCGCTGGAGGGGGTGCGGCCCGACGACCTCGCCATCGATTCGCTGGTCGGGCGCGTCGCGGCGGGCGGCATCGACGAGGTCGTGCTGGCGATGAACGCCACGCTGGAGGGACAGACCACCGCCCATTACATCGCCGAACGGATCGAGAAATATCCGGTGCGCCTGACCCAGCTCGCCCACGGCCTGCCGGTCGGCGGCGAGCTGGACTATCTCGACGAAGGCACGCTGGCGCAGGCGCTGCGCGCGCGGCGCCCCGTCGCTTGACCGCTCGAAATATGCTACCTAGCTAGCCGCCATGGCCATTCTTCCGATCATCGAAATCCCCGATCCCCGCCTCCGCCTCGTCTCCGAACCGGTCGAGGGCGTCACGGACGAGGTAAAGACGCTCATCGCCGACATGTTCGAGACGATGTACGACGCGCCCGGCATCGGCCTTGCCGCGATTCAGGTCGCGGTGCCCAAGCGCGTGCTGGTCATCGACCTGCAGGACGAAGAAGACGAGGAGGGCAAGCCGGTCAAGGCGCCGCATGCCTTCGTCAATCCGGTGATCGAGGAAGTGTCGGACGAACTGTCCTCCTATCAGGAAGGCTGCCTGTCGATCCCCGAACAATATGCCGATGTCGTCCGCCCCGCGCGCTGCCGCGTGACGTGGCTGGACGAAAAGGGCGAGGGGCATGACGAATGGCTCGACGGGCTGATGGCGACCTGCCTCCAGCACGAGATGGACCACCTGAACGGCGTGCTGTTCATCGACCACCTGTCGCGGCTGAAGCGCGACATGGTCATCAAGAAGCTGAACAAGGCGCGCAAGGCGGCGTAAGCGACGAACCGAACCGCGTTCGCCTTGCCGGCCGGGAGGGGCGGGGGTAGGTTCTCCGTCCGTTCTTCCCGGAGTATCGCATGGACCCGCTCGTCATCGTCATCGTCGCCGCCGTCCTGCTCGCGGGGCTGGCGATCGGCTGGCTGATGGGCAGCCGCCAGGTCCAGTCGCTGCGCGAGGAGCGGGACCGGCGCGAGGACGACTTCAAACAGGCGATCGCCGACCTGGCACTTGCCACCGAACGCGCGAAGGAAGTGCCGGCACTGCGCGAGGAACTGGCCGAAATCCGCGGCGATCGCGACGCGCTGCTGCTCGATCATGCCGCGCTCAAGGCCAATGCCGCCGCGTTCGAGGAACGGTTGACCGAGTTCAAGGACGCGCGCGAGGCGATGGCCGCGCAGTTCCGCGAGACGGCCCATGTCATGCTGGAGGGTGCCCAGAAGCAGTTCCTGCAACGCGCCAACGAACGTTTCGCGCAGGCCGGCGACACCAACGAGATGAAGCTGAAGGCGCTGCTCGCTCCCGTGGAGGCGACGCTCAAGCGCTACGAGGCCAGCATGACCAAGGTCGAGGGCGAGCGGCAGGAAGCGTACGGCACGCTCAAGGGCCTGATGGACGCGATGCGCATCGGCCAGGAATCGGTGAAGAGCGAGGCGGCGAAGCTGGTCAACGCGCTGCGCTCCGCCCCCAAGGCGCGGGGCCGCTGGGGCGAACAGCAATTGCGCAACGTGCTGGAAACCTGCGGCCTTGCCGAACATACCGATTTCCAGATGGAGGTGTCGGTCGATCATGGCGAGGGGCGGCTGCGCCCCGACGCCATCGTCCGGGTGCCCGGCGGCAAGAGCCTGGTGATCGATGCCAAGGTATCGCTCAACGCCTATCAGGACGCGCATGGCGCGGTCGACGAGGTCGAGCGCGCCGCGTTCATGACCGCGCACGTCGCGTCGATGAAGACCCATGTCAACGCGCTGGGCGCCAAGAGCTACCAGTCGCAGTTCGAGGATACGCCCGACTATGTCGTGATGTTCGTGCCGGGCGAACATTTCCTCGCCGCCGCGCTCGAACATGCGCCGGACCTGTGGGACTATGCCTTTGACCGCCGCGTGCTGATCGCGACACCGACCAACCTGATCGCCATCGCCCGCACCGTCGCGGCGGTGTGGCGGCAGGAGAAGCTGGCCGGCGAGGCCCGCCAGATCGGCCAGCTCGGCCGCGAACTCCATGCCCGCCTCGCCAAGATGGGCGACCATGTCGCGAGGCTCGGCAAGAACCTCGAAAGTGCGAATACCGCGTACAACGCCTTCGTCGGCAGCCTCGAATCGCAGGTCATGACCTCGGCCAAGCGGTTCGAATCGCTCAATATCGATACCGGTGGCAAGTCGATCGAGTCGCTTCCGGTGGTCGAACAGTCGCCGCGCCCGCTGACCAAGCTGGCGGTCGCGATCGCCGCGGCCGAGGAAGCGGTCGAGGACCGGACCGGCGCGGAGGAGCCGGCGGCGGGTTAGCGCGTGATGACTTCAGGCATACCCGATCATCCTTGACAAGCTCAGCCCCTGCTCGGCACGAACGGGCAGGCTTCATGTCATCAGAGTCTGGTCGGACTTCCGCCGGGCTACGCGTCCGGCTGCGGCGTGGCGGCGGGCCGGGGCGGCACCTGCCCATTATTCCCCAGCACCAGCCCCATCGCCACCGCCACGATCCGCGCGGCCATCGCCGCGCACAGCCGTTGCGGGTCGTCGCGCGCCGGGACATATTCCGCCAGCACCAGCCCGGCGATCTCGCCCTTCGCCGCCAGCGCGGCGAGCAGCAGCACGACCTCCGCATAGCGCAACCCGCCCGGCGTCGGCATCGCGACCGCCGGGAACGCTGCCGGATCGATCCCGTCGCAGTCGATCGACACGAGATAGCGCCCGCCGGCGGGCACCTGTTCGATCGCCGCATCGATCCCGCCGCGGATCAGGTCGTAGGCGGTGACGATCCGGCTGCCCCAGCGACGCGCGTCCTCGATCTGCCACGCACCGCCGCTGCCCAGCCCGCGCACCCCGATCTGCACCATGGCCGTGACATGCGGCATCTCCGCCAGCCGTCGCATCGGCGATCCGTATCCCAGCGGCTCCCCGCGAATGTCGTCGCCCCAGTCGACATGCGCATCGATCTGCACGACGGTCAGCGGCCCGTGGCGTTCGAACCCGGCCGCAAACGGGATCGGCACCGAATCGTCGCCGCCCAGCACGATCGGCACCGCGCCGGCCGCCAACGCCGCGCGCGTCGCCGCCGTGATCCGTTCGCGGTTGCCGGCCGCGTCCCCGGTCCGGGTATCGACATCGCCGGCATCGACCACGCCGCGCGCATCGTCGGGATCGGGGAAGGGGGTGAAGCCGAGGTCGAAGTCGATCTGCGACAATTGCCGCGCGAACCCCAGCGACGCCGCACGGATCGCCGCCGGGGCATCCGCCGAATGGCTCGGTTCGCCATCGTCATAGGGCGTTGCCTCGCTCGCCCCGAACAGGACGATGCTCGACGTTTCCAGCGCGTCGAGTTCGGCGGCGGGCAGGGCGGCGAAGGTTGGTCGGCTCATGCCGCCCCAATGCCCGAGCCTGCCCGAAGGTTCAGGGGCGGTGCTGCCCCAGCACGGTATATGCCATCACCGCCGTCGCCACCGCCGCGTTCAGGCTGTCGGCCTTGCCCAGCATGGGGATCTTGACCAGCAGGTCGCATTCGGCGGCCATGTGCTCCGGCATCCCCTGCGCCTCGTTGCCGGTCAGCAGGAAGGTCGGATCGGGATAGGTCGCCGCGCGATAATCCTGCTCGGTGTCGAGGCTGAGGCCGACCAGCGTCCCCGGCCCGTTGCGCAGCCAGTCGCGGAACGTCGTCCAGTCGGCCCGCGCGACGGCGACGGTGAAGATCGCCCCCATGCTCGCCCGCACCGCCTCGACCGAAAACGGATCGACGCACTCGTCGATCAGGATCAGCCCGCCGGCCCCGGTCGCATCCGCCGTGCGCAGGATCGTGCCCAGATTGCCCGGATCGCGTAGCCGCTCGGCGACCAGCCACAAGGATGCGTTGCGCCGGTCGATGCCGGCCAGCCCGGTCGGGAATTCGTCATAGACGCCGACGACCGACCCCGGATTGTCCTTGCCCGACAGCTTCGACAATATGTCGACCGTCGTCGCGATCGCGGTCCCGCCCGACGCCTCGGTTTCGTCGATCAGCGTTTCCAACAGCGGATGCGGCGCATCGCTCGCGAAATACAGCTCGGCCGGCAACCACCCCGCCTCGCGCGCCTCGGTCAGGATGCGCAATCCTTCGGCAAGGAAGCGGCGCTGGTCGCGGCGGTGGCGTTTTTCCCGCAGGTTGCGGGCGGCCTTCACCATCGGGTTCGAATAGGCGGTAATTTCGCGAGGCATGGCCCCGACTAGCCTGCCTTGCGCTCCGCGTCGATCGAATCGAGGATCCGCGTCCCCGCCATGAACACCGCGATCGGGCACACCGCGAACAGCAGCTTGCCGCCGATGCCGGGATATTGCGCAAGGTAGTGAAAGCCGCGTTCGACCGCGCCGACGCCCAGTCCATAGATGACCAGATACGCCTCGAACTTCGACTTGATCGTGAACAGGTTCTTGAGCCGGGTCAGCATGGCGGGAAGTCACGCAAATTGCGTACCAGTGGCGGTTTTACGCCGTTTCCGGTGCCCGGCGCATGGTTAAGTGTCAATTAACCCGACAAGGTCGAGCGTCTCGAACAGCGCGCGGCGCGCACACTCGATCCGCGCGATCAGCCCCGGATCGCCGATATCGGCGGGCGCGATCCGTTCGGGCCAATGCGTCTCGACGACGGCCGCGATCCGGTCGAGCCGGTCATCGTCGACCAGGAAGCGCGGATCGATCGTCGCCGGATCGGCGACGACGCGCAGGCGCAGGCACGCCGGCCCGCCGCCATTAGCCATCGATTCGCGCACATCGACCACCTCCAGCCGCCGGATCGGGCCGTTGCCGGCGACCAGCTCCTGCAGCCATTGCCACACGCCCGCCGTCTCGCGCGCTTCGGCGGGCAGGATCAGCGCCATGCCGCCATCGGGCAACGTCACCAGTTGCGCATTGAAGAGATAGGAGGCGATGGCATCGGCAAGGCTGACCCGGTCGGCGGGCACCTCGACGATTTCCACCGACGGCAACGCGCCGCGCAGGTCGGCGAAGAACCCGTCGCGATCGTGGAACGCCTGTTCATGCGCGAACAGCACGCGTTCGTTGGCGACGGCCACCACGTCGTTGTGGAACGCGCCGGCCGCGATCGCTGCATCCGACTGTCGCACGAACAGCGTCCGGTCCGCCGCCAGACCATGCGCCCGCGCGATCGCCGCACTTGCCTCCGGATGCTGCCTTGCGGGGAAGGGGCCGCCGGCGACGCCATAGACGAATATCTCGACCCCCGCGGCGCCATGCGTCTCGCACAGCCGCATATGGTTTGCCGCCCCTTCGTCGCCGAACGGCGCCGGCACCGGGCCATGCACCGCGAACGCCGGATCGGCAAAGGCGGTACGCAACTGCCGGAGCGTCGCCGGCCATTCGTGGCTGCGGTGCGGCATCGTCACGAGGTTGGCGACGGTCAGGTGGCAACGCCCGTCGCCGCAATCGCTGGCGGGCGACACCGTCGCGGCATTGGCCGCCCACATCGCCGACGCCGACAGCGCCTGCGCCCGCAAATGGGGGGCACCGGCGGCATAGTCGGTCGCCAGCGCCGCCAGCCAGCGATGATCCGGCCGCGGATGCGGCAGCAGGATACCTTGGCGGAGTCCCAGCGCGAGGTTCGCGCGCATCTTGGCGATCCCCTGCAACGCCGCCGCGCGCGGGCGCGACGTCCCGCCCGCGTTGCGCGTCGCGGCAAGGTTGCCGTGGCTGAGGCCGGCATAGTTGTGGCTGGGACCGATGATCCCGTCGAAATTGATCTCGCGCACGCTCATCGCCCCACCTGCGACACCGTATCGCCGACGTCGATGTTCAGCGCCCGTGCCGCCTCGGCATCGATGACGATGCCGTCGGCGCGGATCGTCGTCTCCGCCATGCAGGCGCGGAATTCGGCCAGCCGCCCCGTCGCCAGCAGCGACGGCGTGCCGCCATCGCCGATCGCCACCACGGCAAGCTCGCGCCGGTCGCGCACCGTCGCGATCTGGTCGGTACGCGCGGTCATCGTCGGGCCACCGTCGAAGATGTCGACGTAATTCTCGTACGCGAAGCCTTCGTTCTCCAGCATCCGCATCGCCGCGCGGCCGGTCGGATGGGGCAGGCCGATGACCCCGCGCGCCGCTTCGGGCAGCATCGCGATATAGACCGGGTGGCGCGGCATCAGGTCGGCGATGAACTGGTTGCCGTGGATCGCATTGAACTGGTCGGCGTCCTGGAACGTCATCCCGAAGAAGCGCCCGGCGACCCCGTCCCAGAAGGGCGATCCGCCCGCCTCGTCGATGATCCCGCGCAGCTCCGCCAGCACCCGGTCGGCAAAGCGCCCGCGATGCTGCGCGATGAACAGGTAGCGCGACCGGGCCAGCAGCAGCCCCAGCCCCCCGGCGCGCTCGCCGGGATGCAGGAACAGCCCGCCGACCTCGCTCGACCCCTCCAGGTCGTTGACGAGGTTCAGGATATCGGCGCGAAAGGTGCGACCCAGCGCCTCGCTATGCTTGGTCAGCGTCGCGACGCGATAGGAATAGAAGGGCCAGCGCTGGCCGACCTTGGTGAACACCTGGCACGTGCCGCGCACCTCGCCGGTGTCGATATTCTCCAGCACCAGCACGAACACCTCGTCGCGCGGCGCGTCCTCCGCATGGCTGAACGCCACCGCGCTGCGCTCCAGCCGGGTCATCAGCGCATTGCGATCGGGGGGCAGGTTGGTGAAGCCGCCGCCGGTCAGCTTGGCCATTTCGTACAGATATTTCAGGTCGCTTTCGCGCGCCGCACGGATTCGGAACGTCACAATCCCCCCAGGCCCGCGATACGGGCAATCGCCACCGCCGACAGGCCGGCGCGTTCGGCCAGGCTGTCGACGATCATATATTCCTGCGGCGAATGGATCGCCCCGCCGCGCACGCCCATCGTGTCGATCACCGGCACGCCGCACGCCGCGATGTTGTTGCCGTCGCACACGCCGCCGGTGTCGCGCCACGCGATCGGGATCGACAGGTCGGCGCCGACCTGCTGCACCAGCGCGAACAGCTTCGCCGCGCCGGCGTCGATCGGTTTGGGCGGGCGGTTGAAGCTGCCATGCACCGCGATCTCGACATCGTGCGCGGCGGCGACCATCGCCACCGCCGCATCGATCTGCGCCCGCGCCCGCGTGATCTCGTCCGCGCCATGCGGGCGGAAATTCACCCGCAATACCGCATGGTCGGGCACGACATTGTTCGGGCCTCCGCCATCGATCCGCGCCGGATTGACCGCCAGCCGCGGCCCACGCACCGCGTTCAGCCGAAGCGCGATATCGGCGGCGGCGACGATCGCGTTGCGGCCTTCCTCCGGATTGCGTCCGGCATGCGCGCTGCGCCCGGTGACGACGATCGAGAAATTGCCCGTGCCGCCCCGCGCCCCGGCCAGCGTGCCGTCGGGAAGGGCGGGTTCATAGGTGAACGCCGCGACCTTGCCCCGCGCCACCCGCTCGATCAGCCGGGCCGAGGAGAACGAGCCCGTTTCCTCGTCCGAATTTATCATCACGTCATAGCCGAAATGGTCGCCGATCTCCGCAGCCTCGACCGCCTTGAGCGCGGCGAGCATCACCGACAGTCCGCCCTTCATATCGGCCGCGCCCGGTCCGTTCAGCGTGTCGGCATCGATATACTGCATCGTCTGGAACGCGTGGGTCGCGCCGTACACGGTGTCCATATGGCCGGTGAACAGCATCCTGACCGGCGCCTGCGGCCGGACCCGTACCAGCAGATGCCGCCCATGGTCGATCGCGCGCACCGTGCCGTCGGCATCGACCGTCTCGACCGGGTCGGGATCGACCAGCGACACCTCGCCCGGCAGCGTGGCGAACGCGTCCGCCAGCAATCCGGCCATGGTGCCCAGCCCGGCGACGTTGTGCGTCCCGCTGTTCACCATCACCCATCGTTCGACCTGCGACCGCATGGCCGCACCGTCGATCCGTTCGATCGTCCGGCGTTCGTGCCCGTCTGTCCTGTCCATCGCCCCGTCCTAGAGCGATATGGTATCGAACGGAACCGTTAGTCGCGCGGCATGGGGGAGCGGGGCGGCGTCGCGGATTGCGTCCCGGCGCCTTCGCTCAGAACGCATAGACCAGCGACGCCCGCCCGGTTGTGTCGGTATTGACCCGTCCGACCGGCGGGCGGCTTTCGAACTGGATGTTGTACGATAGTCGCGCCGACAACGGCCCCAGCAGCTTGGCATCGACCGCGGTCAGGCTGGTGATCGTGCTGTTCGCGTCCTGCAGATAGGCCGACGTATCCTGGCGCAGCGTCAGCGCCGAAGTCATCTTCCAGTCGAAATCGACCGACCCGCGCGCCGCGAGGTTGCGTTCGACATCGCCGGTGGTGAACGACGTATAGCGAAACGCCGGACCCAGTTCGAGGTCGAGCGTGATCGGCCCCCGCGCGACGACCGTGTAACCCGCGCCGCTCGACGCCGAATAGCGATCATAATATCCGAAGAACTTGTCGGATTCATACTGCGTCGCGCCGTAGATGTAGAGCCGGTCGTCGACCTTGTAATTGGGTTCGAATGCCGCGAGATAATGTTCCCGCGTCGGGATATTGTTGTTTTCCTGATAATCCGCCTGCAGCTTCAACTTGTGTCGCCAGCGATACCCCTCGCGCGACAGGTCGAGTATCGCGGTCACGCCCAGACTGTCCGAATTGCCGCTGTTGATCCAGCCGCCGATCTCGGCACGCCCCTTGACCAGCGCGCCGAACGACGCGGTGCGCAGCCGCTTCTGGGTCTTCTCGCTCCGCTCGAACGTGTAATGCGACGCGAGGTCGGCGATCTTCTGCGAATGCTTCGGCGCGGCCTTGCGCGCATAGCGGACGATGGTCGCGACGTCGTTGTCGTTGCCCGACGCCATCGCCTCCTCCAGCATCGTCCGGATCTCGATCGGCAGATCGGGCTCGGGCGGCGGCTCGGCATAATATGCGCCCAGCGGCAGGAGGAATGCGGGGTTGAGCATCACCGCCCGCTATAGCCGATCGCGTGCACCGGGGCTGAACGGCTCGTCCCGGCTTCGGGGCGGCTCACCGACGCAGATGCTCCGAGAAACCGGCCAGTACCTGCTCGTACAGCGCCTTCTTGAACGGCACGATCATCGTCGGCAGATCGGCGGGCTCGGCCCAGCGCCACGCGCGGAATTCGGGTTCGGGCGTCTGGATGTCGATATCGCCATCCTCCCCCTCGAAGGCGAACAGGAACCAGCGTTGCCGCTGCCCGCGCCATTTCCCCTTCCATATCCTGCCGATCATGTCGTCGGGCAGGTCGTAGAACAGTTCCTCGGCGCTTTCCGCGATCAAGCGCACCTTGTCCGCCGCCACGCCGGTTTCCTCGCGCAGTTCGCGCACCGCCGCGTCGATCGGCGCCTCGCCCGGGTCGATCCCGCCCTGCGGCATCTGCCACGCCTCCAGCGTCGAATCGAGCCGCTGCCCGACGAACACCCGTCCGTCGCGGTTCAGCAGCATGACGCCCGCACAGGGGCGATAGGGAAGGGTGGTCTTGTCCATGCCCGCCTTCCTACCGGCCGCGCACCGCTTTTGCGAGGCGCATCGGCACCTTATCTGTACGCCCGTGATCCCCGTCGTCCACCATCCCGATTACGTCGCCGAAAGCCCGCCGGGCAGCCGCTATCGCTGGGGCAAGAACGGCATCGTCCGCGACCTGCTGGCCGGGATGGGCGACGCGATCGACTGGCATGGCTGCGTATCCATGCCGCGGGTTTGGATCGAGGCGGTCCATGACGACGCCTATGTCGCCGAGGTGATCGAGGCGCGGGTGCCGCCGCACAAGGAACGCCGCATCGGCTTCGCCGTGACCCCGTCGATGGCGCTGCGGGCACAGGCGGTTCCCGGCGGCACCTATGCCGCCGCGCGCCTCGCGATGGAACGGGGCTATGCCGCCAACACCGCCGGGGGCAGCCATCATGCCCTTGCCGATACCGGCGCGGGCTATTGCGTGTTCAACGACCTCGCCATCGCCGCGCACCGGCTGGTCGATGAAGGGACGTGCGAGCGGGTGCTGGTGGTCGATGTCGACGTGCATCAGGGCGACGGCACCGCCTCGCTGCTCGCCGGGCGCACCGGGCTTGCGACCTATTCGATCCATGCCGACCGGAATTTTCCGGCGCGAAAGGCGGTGTCGACGCTCGACGTGCCCCTGTCCGACGGCGTCGGCGACGACGAATATCTGACGACGCTCGAAGCCACGCTGGTCCCGCTGATCGACAGTTTCGCGCCGACGCTGCTGCTCTATCAGGCCGGCGTCGATCCGTTCGCCGGCGATCGGCTGGGGCGCCTCGCCCTGACGCAGGCGGGGTTGAACGAACGCGATCGCTGGGTCGGGCGGCTGGCACGCGCGCGCGGACTGCCGATCGCCAGCGCGCTGGGCGGGGGCTATGGCGACCTGCTCGACGTAGCGCGCCGTCATGTCGCGTCGATCGTCGCGGTGGCGGAGGGAACCGGGATCGTGCGGCACGCGTAACACCGGGGATGAGCGACCCCGTCCTGCTCTGGCTTCGCCAGGACCTCCGCCTGCGCGACCAGCCCGCGCTTCTCGCCGCGATCGGGGACGGCGACGTCATCCCGGTCTATGTCCTCGACGACAGGGCGCCGGGCGACTGGGCGATCGGCGGCGCGCAGCGCTGGTGGCTGCACCACAGCCTGACCGCCTTCGGCGACACGCTGAAGGCAAAGGATTCGCGCCTGATCCTGCGCCGGGGCGATGCCGTCACCGCATTGCGCAGGCTTTGCAAGGAAACCGGCGCGACCCGCATCCACGCGATGCGCCACTACGAACCGTGGTGGGTGAAGGCCCAGGACGCGCTCGGCGACGCCCTCTGCCTCCACGACGGCAACCACCTGCGTCCGCCCGAAAGCGTCCGCACCGGATCGGGCGGCATGTTCAAGATTTATGCGTCCTTCTGGAAGGCGCTAAACCGGATGCTGCCACCCGACGATCCGGTGGCGATGCCGCGCGCCATTCCGTCGCCGTCCACATGGCCCAAGTCCGACAGGCTCGCCGACTGGAAGCTGCTGCCGACCAGGCCCGACTGGGCGACCGCTTTCGCCAGGGCATGGCAACCGGGCGAGGATGGCGCGCGCAAGGCGCTGAAATCCTTCGCAAGCCGCGTCGACGACTATGACACGGCGCGCAACCTGCCCTCGATCGACGGCAGTTCCAACCTGTCGCCGCACCTCCACCATGGCGAGATCACCCCGCGACAGGTCTGGGCGGCGCTGGACGGGCGCAGCGACGGCCTCGCCACCTTTCGCAAGGAACTGGCGTGGCGCGACTTTACCAGCGGCGTGATCCTGTCGATGCCCGACTATGCCGACGCCAACGGCAGGCCGCGCTACGACCGGCTGCAATGGCGCAGTGGCGCCGCGGCGAAGCGCGACCTTAATGCATGGCAGCAGGGCCGCACCGGCTATCCGATCGTCGATGCCGGCATGCGCCAGCTATGGCAGGTCGGCTGGATGCACAATCGCGTGCGGATGATCGCCGCGTCGTTCCTCATAAAGCATCTGCTGATCGACTGGCGCGAGGGGGAGCGCTGGTACTGGGACTGCCTCGTCGATGCCGATTACGGCAACAACGCGGTCAACTGGCAATGGGTCGCCGGCACCGGCGTGGATTCGAACATGTTCGGGCGGATCATGGCGCCGCTCACCCAGTCGGAGAGATTCGACGCCGCCGGCTATATCCGCCGCTGGGTGCCCGAACTTGCCGGCCTGCCGGACGAGGCGATCCACGATCCGGACGCCGCCGGATGCCGGCCGAACGACTATCCGGAAAAGATCATCGAGCACCGGGAGGCGCGCGAACGCGCGCTGGCGGCGGCGCGGGGCATCTGACCGGCGGACCCGCGCCCGGGTAGCGCTACCCGCACAACCCCCGTCCGGCCGGGTCGCGCAATGCCTGCGCCTCCGCCGCGCTGTCGCTCAACCGGTCCAGTTGCAATCCCGACAACGATGCCCGCCCGGTGCACAGCGCCGCGCAGCCGGCCGGCAATTCGCCCGGAAAGCGCACCCCGTCGCCGTCGAACGCCGCCTCGAACGCGCAATCGCGGCCCAGTCCGATCCGCAGCCGCTCGCCGTCCCGCGTATAGCGCCCGTGCGCGCTGCACCCGGTGCCCTCGCCATAATCGATGAACACGCCGATGCGCTTGCCCGTCACGCACATCCGGTCGCCCTCGCGCGCGTACAGCCCGACCGGCGTCGCGCTGGCCGGATCGCGCACCACGCCACGCGCGATCGCCGCCTGTTCCAGCGCCGCACCCTCGATCGTCCCGGGCGTCGTACCGCCTTGCGAACATCCCGCCACCAGCAGCGCTGCGGCGATCCGCCTCATGACACGGGGACCAGCCGGTCGCCCTCGATCCGCCGGAAGAAACAGCTTGCCGCCCCGGTATGGCATGCCGGGCCAGCCGGCTCGCACCGCAGCCACAGCGCGTCCTGGTCGCAATCGATCCGGATCTCGACCACGCGCAGCACGTTCCCCGACGTCTCCCCCTTCTTCCAGATCGCCGCGCGACTGCGCGACCAGAAGGTCGCCTCGCCCGTCGCGATCGTCCGCTCCAGCGCGTCGGCGTTCATATGCGCCACCATCAACGGCGCGGCGGTGGCGGCATCGACGCACACCGCGGTCAGCAATCCGTCGGCGTCGAATTTGGGGTTCAGGGTCAGGCCGGTGTCGCGCTGGGTCATGCGCAACCCCTATCGCCGATCATGGTTCCGCCGCAATCGACGATCAAAGGGCGACAAATCGATTCCGCCTACCTATATGGCAGCCGTGTGACACGCTTATCCCCGGAAGGGCCTATGTTCACCACCCACCCATTCGACGACGACAAGCTGCGCGAGGAGTGCGGCATCTTCGGTGTTTCCGGCGCGGACGGCGCTGCGGCGCTGGTGGCGCTCGGCCTCCACGCGCTCCAGCATCGCGGGCAGGAAGCGGCCGGCATCTGTAGCTGGGACGGGGCGATGTTCCATACCCAGCGCGCACAGGGCCATGTCGCGGGCAATTTCGACCGCCCCGAAATCATCGAATCGCTGCCCGGTGCCACGGCGTGCGGCCATGTCCGCTATTCGACCACCGGCGAAACGTCGAACCGCAACATCCAGCCGCTGTACGCCGAACTGGCGTCGGGCGGGTTCGCCGTCGCGCACAACGGCAACCTGTCGAACGCGATGCGGCTGCGCAAGGATCTGGTCCGCACCGGATCGATCTTCCAGTCGACCAGCGATACCGAAGTCATCATCCACCTGGTCGCCACGTCGAACTACCGGACGCTGCTCGACCGGTTCATCGATGCGCTGAAGCAGGTCGAAGGCGCCTATTCGCTGATCTGCATGACGCCGGAGGGCATGATCGCCTGCCGCGATCCGCTCGGCATCCGCCCGCTCGTGATGGGGCGGCTCGGCGACGGCGCGTACATCTTCGCATCGGAAACCGTCGCGCTCGACGTCGTCGGTGCGGAATTCGTCCGCGAGGTCGAACCGGGCGAGCTGGTGATCGTCAAGAACGGCGAACTGCGCTCGATCCGTCCGTTCGCGCCGCTGTCCCCGCGCCCGTGCATCTTCGAATGGGTCTATTTCTCGCGCCCCGATTCGATCAGCGACGACCGTTCGATCTATTCGGTGCGCAAGGCGATCGGCGCCGAACTGGCACAGGAAAACGCGGTCGAGGCCGACCTCGTCATTCCGGTCCCCGATTCGGGCGTCCCGGCGGCGATCGGCTATGCCCAGGCGTCGGGCATCCCGTTCGAACTGGGCATCATCCGCTCGCACTATGTCGGGCGCACCTTCATCCAGCCGGGCGACAAGGTCCGGCATCTCGGCGTCAAGCTCAAGCACAACGCGAACCGCAAGCTGATCGAGGGCAAGCGCATCGTCCTGATCGACGATTCGATCGTGCGCGGCACGACCAGCCTCAAGATCGTGCAGATGATGCGCGATGCGGGGGCCGCCGAAGTGCATATGCGCATCGCTTCGCCGCCGACGCGGCACAGTTGCTTCTACGGCGTCGACACGCCCGAACGTGCCAAGCTGCTCGCCGCCAAGTTCGATCTCGGCGGGATGACCGACTATATCCAGGCCGACAGCCTCGCCTTCGTCTCGATCGACGGCCTCTACCGTGCGCTGGGCGAGGCATCGCGCACGTCGATCCGCCCGAAATATTGCGATGCCTGCTTTACCGGCGACTATCCGACCCCGCTGACCGATCAGGACGAAACCAGCTCGGTCGATCAACTGGCCGTGCTGGCCGAACGCGTCGGATGAGCCTGTCGCTGCAGGGGCAGCTTGCGCTCGTCACCGGGGCCAGCCGCGGCATCGGCGCGGCCACCGCCATCGCCCTGGCGGGGCAGGGTGCGCACATCATCCTGACCGCGCGCACCACCGGCGGCCTGGAGGAGGTGGAGGACGCGATCTACGCGGCGGGCGGATCGGCGACGATCGCCCCGATCGACCTGTACGACCGCACCGCCATTCCGCAGCTCGTGTCGGCGATCGCCGAACGCTGGCGCGCGCTCGACATGCTGGTGCTCAACGCCGGCGCGCTCGGCACGCTGGGGCCGGTGCCGTCGTTCGACCTGAAGGAATTCGACAAGGTGATGGCGCTCAACGTCACCGCCAACGCCGCGCTGATCGCCGCCTTCTCGCCGATGCTGCGCCTCGCCCGGGCGGGCAGGGTGGTCGGCGTCACTTCCTCGGTCGGTGCCGCCCCGCGGGCCTATTGGGGCATGTATGGCGCGTCGAAGGCGGCGTTCGACAACCTCATCGCCAGCTACGGGCTGGAAATGGCGAATATCTCGCCGGTGCGCACCGCGATCGTCGATCCCGGCGCCACCCGCACCCGGATGCGCGAGCGTGCCTATCCCGGCGAGGATCCGCAGCGGGTGAAGCCGCCCGAGCGGGTCGCCGATGCGATCGTGAAGCTGATGGCCGACGGCTTCGACACCGGAACGCGCATCCGCGTCGATTGACCGGCGCCCGATCCGGGCGTCGGCGCGACCCGTGCCGGAACATGCCGCACGGTTGCGCAGGCGGGCGGCGGTCGCTGTCGTTCCCGTTTTCCTACAGGCGGATCGGCCGCCATACTGGCGCATCCGATCCGCGTGGAGGGAATCGCCGCCCCGGCAACGGCGGGCCTGCCTGACGCCCGATACGCGCGTAATTACCGATGGATGGCAAGATGGTGGGCCATCCTGTTGAAATGTAATTGAAATCGGCGAAAGGCGTCACCTGCGCATAAAACGTGGCGAGTGTGAACATCGTGAACTTTGGCCGCTCAGGGCTCGATCGTCGGGGTCCAGGGCCGCTCGCGAAACCATTTGGTGATGATGTATTTGGTCCCCTCGACCACCGCCATCCCCTCGTGCAGCGTGGCCAGGTTGGGGCTGCCGTCGGGGCTCATGTTGTTCCACGCGACCAGCATCCCCGGGCGCGGATTGAACCGCACGCCTGCCTGCGGGAACCATGTCGCGCCGCCCTGTTCCACCTCGTTCAGATAGACCATCGCCGTCCAGGTCCGCTGTCCGCCCTGCACCGCCATCGACGCCCAATATGGCTCGTTCTCGTTGAAATAGTCGTTATGCGCGCGGAACTGCTGCCCGGGTGCATAGCGTTGCCCCTGCATCGTCTCGCCATGTTCGGGCGGGATGCCCAGCAGGTGCGCGATCTTCTCGTCGATCGGTTGAAGCAGCGGATGCCAGCGATCGAGGTCGCAACTGTCCGACGTGCGGAAATTGGGATCGTCGCTGGCGGTCAGCAGCGTCGACCTGCGGCTGCCATGGTCGATCGTCGCCATCAGCAGGTCGCATTCGCCCTCCGACAGGAAATCGGTCAGTGCGAACAGGACGGCGGCATCGCTTTTCGCGCGGCGGATGCCGGGGACGGCGGCCAGCGTCGCCTCGACACTGCGCCCCCATTCGGCACGGACGGGCGATGGGCCGCCGGGGGCCTTGCGGACGGGACTGTTCATGCCACGCGTTCAACCAGATAGGGGGCGGGGTGTCGAGGGGGGGCGGGCCGGCGCGTCCCGGCGTCGTCCGGGAGCAGGCCTGCATGACGATCAATGGCCGGGCGTCTCCATCAATTCGATCAGCACCCCGCCCATGTCACGCGGATGGACGAAGACGATCGGCGTCCCGTGCGCCCCGATCCGCGGCTTCCCCAGGACCCGTGCGCCCCTGGCGACCAGGTCGGCGACGGCTTCCGCGATATCCGCCACCTCGAAACACAGGTGATGCTGCCCCCCGGCCGGGTTCTTCGCCAGGAACCCCGCGATCGGCGAGCTGGCGTCATACGGCTCGATCAGCTCGATCTGCGTATTGGGGGCATTGATGAAGCAGACCTTCACCCCCTGTTCGGGCAGGTCGAACGGCTCCCCGATCGCCTCGGCGCCCAGCAGGTCGCGGTACATGGCGATCGCCGCCGCGATCGACGGCGTGGCGACGCCGACATGGTTCAACCGGCCGAGCGTCACGACAGATCCCGCCCGGCACGGCGCGAAGGAGCGATCTCACAGCGGAATATTGTCATGCTTCTTCCACGGGTTCTCGAGCTTCTTGTTCCTGAGCTTCCTCAGCCCCAGCGCCACCCGCCGCCGGGTCGAATGCGGCAGGATCACCTCGTCGATGAACCCCTTGCTCGCCGCGACGAACGGGTTGGCGAAGCGTGCCTCATATTCCGCCGTCCGCGCCGCGACCTCGGCCGGGTCCTTCGAGCGGAAGATGATCTCGACCGCGCCCCTCGCCCCCATCACCGCGATCTCGGCGGTCGGCCACGCATAGTTCAGGTCGCCGCGCAGATGCTTGGACGCCATCACGTCATAGGCGCCGCCATAGGCTTTCCGCGTGATGACCGTGATCTTGGGCACCGTCGCCTCGGCATAGGCGAACAGCAGCTTCGCGCCATGCTTGATGATCCCGCTATGCTCCTGACCCACGCCCGGCAGGAAGCCCGGCACGTCGACGAACGTCAGAAGCGGAATCTCGAACGCGTCGCAGAAGCGCACGAACCGCGCCGCCTTCTTCGACGAATTGATGTCGAGGCACCCGGCCAGCACCATCGGCTGGTTGGCGACGATGCCGACGGTGCGCCCCTCGATCCGGCCAAAGCCGATGATGATGTTGGCGGCATGGCCGGGCTGCAGTTCGAAGAAGCTGCCATCGTCCAGCGTCCGCACGATCAGTTCGTGCATGTCATAGGGCTGGTTGGCGCTGGGCGGGATCAGCGTGTCGAGGCTGGGTTCGATCCGGTCCCACGGATCGTCGCTCGGCCGTTCCGGCACGCCGCTGCGATTGTTGGCGGGCAGGAAGTCGACGAAGTCGCGCGCCGCCAGCAGCGCCTCGATATCGTTGTCGAACGCGCAGTCGGCGACCGACGATCTGGTGGTATGGGTGATCGCGCCGCCCAGTTCCTCCTGGGTCACGACCTCGTTCGTCACCGTCTTGACCACGTCCGGCCCGGTCACGAACATGTAGCTCGAATCCTTCACCATGAAGATGAAGTCGGTCATCGCCGGCGAATAGACCGCGCCCCCCGCGCACGGCCCCATGATGAGCGATAGTTGCGGCACCACCCCCGATGCCAGCACGTTGCGCTGGAACACCTCGGCATAGCCGCCCAGCGACGCGACGCCCTCCTGGATCCGGGCGCCGCCCGAATCGTTCAGTCCGATGACCGGCGCGCCGACCTTCATCGCCATGTCCATGATCTTGCAGATCTTCTGGGCATGGCGTTCGGACAGCGACCCGCCGAACACGGTGAAATCCTGGCTGAAGACATAGACCAGCCGGCCGTTGACCGTGCCCGACCCGGTGACGACGCCGTCGCCGGGAATGACCTGGTCGGGCATGCCGAAATCGACGCAGTTATGCTCGACATACATGTCGAGCTCCTCGAACGACCCCTTGTCGAGGAACACGTCGATCCGTTCGCGGGCGGTCAGCTTTCCCTTGGCATGTTGCGCCGCTACCCGTTTCTCACCGCCGCCGGCCCGCGCCGCGTCGCGTCGCTTCTCCAGCGCTTCGAGTGCTTCGAGCATCGTCTCTCCTTGGCCCGCCGGTCGGGCGTTTCCGCCCTTGTGCCAGCAGGCGGGGGGCAAGCGCAATATTCTTGCGCCGCCCCGCTATCTCAGCCGAAGCGATATCCCGACACGACCCAGCCGATCACGACGTCGCGATAGTCGCACACCGCCGGATCGTCGCCGCCCGCGCCAAGCGCGACCATCAGCGGCAGCAGATGCTCGGCCTCGGGATGTGCGAACCGGGCATGCGGCAGGCTTTCCCACGCCGCGACCCGTTCGGCCCGCGCGACCGGATCGGGATCGGTCACGGCCGCGGTCAGCGCCGCGTCCCACGCATCCGCCACCGGCGTCACCGACGGCCCGCGCGCGCGAAGATTGTGAAAGCTCATGCCCGACCCGACGATCAGCACGCCTTCGTCGCGCAAGGGGGCCAGCGCCCGCCCCATCGCGATATGCGCCGCCGGGTCGAGCGACCGGTCGAGCGAGAGTTGCACCAGCGGTATGTCGGCGTCGGGCACCGCGACCATCATCGGGATGAACACGCCGTGATCCCAGCCGCGCGCCGCGTCCTCGCCCGTCGCAAAGCCTGCGCCCTGCAACAGCGCTGCCGCCCGCCGCGCGACGTCGGGCGCACCCGCCGCATCCCAGCGCAGATGATAGGTATGTTCGGGAAAGCCGTAATAATCGTACAGCAGCGCCGGCCGTTCGCCGACATGGACCGTGGGGCGGTCCGCTTCCCAATGCCCGGATATCATCAGGATCGCACGCGGCCGTTCGGGCACCGACGCGATCAGCCCGGCGAGATAGGCCTGCATCGGCCGCCACATCGGGTCGGGCGCCTCGCCGGGGTTGAGGAAGAAGCAGGGGCCGCCGCCATGCGGCACGAACAGGGTGGGAAGTGTCATGGCCGAAAGATCGGTCGCCCCGCGATGCGGCTCAAGGCCGCATCCGGAAACGACCCGTTTCGTCGGGGTTGGCGTTGCGGCGCCAAGCCTCCTACAAGGTCGCCCGCATGACCCGCTTCACCGTCAACAACCTGCCGCAGGAATATCGGCTCGATCCCGAAACGCCGCTGCTCTGGGCGCTGCGCGACGTGTCGAACCTGACCGGCACCAAATATGGCTGCGGCACCGGGCATTGCGGGGCCTGCACGGTCGATATCGACGGGCGCGCGGTGAAATCGTGCCAGGTCGCGATCGGCAGCCTCGAGGGGACGTTCGTCACCACGATCGAGGGGCTGGCCCGCGACCGGAGCCACCCGGTGCAGGCCGCGTTCCTTGCGGCGCAGGTCGTGCAATGCGGCTTCTGCATCCCCGGCTTCGTCATGGCGACGGTCGCGCTGCTGCGCCAGAACCGCGATCCCGGCGAGGCGGAGATCGTCGCCGCGCTCGACCATCTCTGCCGCTGCGGCATCTACCCCCGGCTGGTCGATGCGGTGCGGCAGGCCGCTGCGGCGGCGCGCGGCGACGCCACGCTGGCACCCCCGCCGCGCCCGGGCATCGACCGGGAGGAAGCCGCGCGCGAAACGCCCGCGCTGACCCCGCCAACCCGATAGGCGGGCGTCGGCCGATATCTTTCAATCGGCTGTCATCGCCATTCAGCAACGGTTGATCGCGTCCGCAATACACCGCACCCATCGATGCCGGCGACCCCCGGCGGTGGAGGGACATCATGACGAGCCGTTTCCTGCTGGCATTGCTGAGCGTGTCGGCGCTGGTGCCGACGGCGGCCATGGCCCAGCCCGGGCAAGAGGGCCGTGGCCCGCGCGGACGCGAGCGGATCGAACGCTCGCCCGGTGGTGACACGCCGCAGGCCCGCGCCGAATTCCGCAGCGACATCCGTGTCGAGGCGCCGCAGCCGCGTCCCGAACGTCCGCGGATCGACGAACGGCGGTTCGAACCGCAGCCCGGTGGCGACAATCCGCGCTGGCTGGATCGCGGCGATCGTGGCGATCGCGGCGGGTTCGACCGGCCGCGGCCGCCGCGCGACGGCGGTGGACAGTTCGATCGCGAACGCCCGCGGGGCGATGGGCAGCGTGGCGACCGCGGATGGCGGCCCGGCCCGCAGCCCGGCACCCCCGATCGCGGCTGGCAGCGCCCGCCCGAACCGCAGGTGCCCGACCGTTTCGAACGGCGCGACCCGCCGCGCGACGCACGGGGACAGATCGATCGCGAAGCGCTGCGCCGCGCATGGCCGCGCACCGATGGCCGCAACGCACCGGACCGGCGCGAACAATGGCGCCGGGAACAGCAGCGGCGTGACCAGTGGGGCAATGGCTGGAACCGCGACAATCGCGGCTGGGACCGTGGTGATCGCGGCTGGGACCGCGGCGGCGGCGGTTGGGGTCGTGGCGATGGCTGGAGCCGCGGCGGGCAATGGGATCGCGGCTGGCGGCGTGACGACCGCTATGACTGGAACCGCTATCGCCAGCAGAACCGTGGCCTGTACCGCCTGCCGCGCTATTATGCGCCACAGGGCTGGAACGATGGCTATCGCCGTTTCGGCATCGGCGTGACGCTGAATTCGTTCCTGTTCGGGTCGAACTACTGGATCAACGACCCCTATCATTACCGCCTCCCTGACGCGTGGGAGCCGTATCGCTGGATACGCTATTACAACGACGCATTGCTGGTCGACGTCCGCACCGGACGCGTCGTCGATGTCGAATACGATATCTTCTGGTAGGCCGGTCGGCGGGGGTTCGCCCTCGCCGCATCGCCGGGCGGGATCGTTTGGGGCTGGCGTTCGCGCCGTCCTTTCCGCACACCGTATCAAAAGATACGGGAGAGCGATTCGATGGCAGGCGATATCCGGGTGGAACGGGACGACGATGTGCTCCGCATCGTCCTCGACCGGCCCGATCGGCTGAATGCCGCCCCACCGGCGATGTTCGATGCGATCCGCGACGCGCTGGCCGATCGTGGCGGCGCGCGCGCGGTGCTGCTGACCGGGGCGGGGCGGGGGTTCTGCTCGGGTGCCGACGTGACCGCCGCGTTGAGCGGCGACGACGCCCCGGCCGCGACGCATGCCGCGCTGACCCGTCACTACAACCCGACGCTGCAGGCGATCGCCGATCTCGACGTGCCGGTCGTCAGCGCGGTGCGCGGCGCCGCGGCGGGGATCGGGTGCAGCCTCGCGCTCGCCGCCGATTTCTGCGTTGCGGCCGACGACGCCTATTTCCTGCAGGCTTTCGTCAATATCGGCCTCGTGCCGGACGGCGGCGCAAGCTGGATGCTGCCGCGCCTGATCGGGCGTGCCCGCGCCACGCGGATGATGATGCTGGGCGAACGCGTGGCGGCGATCACCGCGCTCGAATGGGGCATGATCCACGCCGTCGTCGATGGCGCCGCGCTGGAGGACGAGGCGATGGCGCTCGCCCGGCGGCTGGCGGCGGGGCCGACGGTCGCGCTGGGGCTGATGCGCCGCAACCTCGCCTATGCGCTCGACCACGACTATGGGGCGGCGATGGCGCGCGAGGCGGAGGCGCAGCGCGCCGCCCGCGCCACCGCCGACGCGGTAGCGGGCGGCACCGCCTTCCTCGCCAGGCGCGCACCGCGCTTTACGGGGGCGTGACATGACCCGGCTCGACTTGCCCCCCCGTCCGGCGGTAGGGGCCGTGCGATGACTGGCCCGACCATCGAAGACTGGCAGAAGCTCGCCGCGCGCGAGGTGAAGGACGCCGACCTTGCCTGGATCACGCCTGAAGGTATCGCGGTAAAGCCGCTCTATACCGCCGCTGACGCGCCCGATCCCGGCCTGCCCGGCTTTGCGCCGTTCACCCGCGGGGTAAAGGCGTCGATGTATGCCGGGCGTCCGTGGACCATCCGCCAATATGCCGGTTTCTCGACCGCCGAGGAATCGAACGCCTTCTACCGCCGCAACCTGGCGGCGGGGCAGAAGGGGCTGTCGGTCGCCTTCGACCTCGCGACCCATCGCGGCTATGACAGCGACCATCCGCGCGTCGCGGGTGACGTGGGCAAGGCCGGGGTCGCGATCGATACGATCGACGACATGAAGATCCTGTTCGACGGCATCCCATTGGACACCATGTCGGTCAGCATGACGATGAACGGCGCCGTGCTGCCGTGCCTCGCCTTCTATATCGTCGCGGCCGAGGAGCAGGGGGTTTCGCCGGACAAGCTGTCGGGCACGATCCAGAACGATATCCTGAAGGAGTTCATGGTCCGCAACACGTATATCTATCCGCCCGAGCCATCGATGCGGATCGTGTCGGACATCATTGCCTATACCGCCGAGCATATGCCGCGTTTCAACAGCATCTCGATCAGCGGCTATCACATGCACGAAGCGGGCGCGACCGCGGTGCAGGAACTGGCGTTCACCCTCGCCGACGGCATGGCCTATGTCCGCGCCGCCATCGATCGCGGGCTGGATATCGATGCGTTCGCCGGGCGGCTGTCGTTCTTCTTCGGCATCGGCATGAACTTCTTCATGGAGATCGCGAAGCTGCGCGCCGCGCGCACCCTGTGGAGCCGGATCATCGCCGACTTCGGCGGGTCCCCGCGCAGCCAGACGCTGCGCACCCATTGCCAGACCAGCGGCGTGTCGCTGACCGAACAGGACCCGTACAACAACGTCATCCGCACCACCATCGAGGCGATGGCCGCGACCTTTGGCGGCACCCAGTCGCTCCACACCAATTCGCTCGACGAGGCCGTCGCGCTGCCGACCGATTTCTCCGCCCGCATCGCCCGCAATACGCAGCTCATCCTGCAGGAAGAGACCGGCATGACCCATGTCGTCGATCCCCTGGGCGGCAGCTATTATGTCGAGGCGCTGACGAAGGAGCTGGCCGACAAGGCATGGGCGCTGATCGAGGAGGTCGAGGCGGCGGGCGGCATGATCGATGCCGTCAACAAAGGTATTCCCAAGGAGCATATCGAACGCGCCGCCGCCGCGCGGCAGGCCCGTGTCGACCGCGCCGAGGACGTCATCGTCGGCGTGAACAAATACCGGCTGGCGCAGGAAGACCCGATCGACATCCTCTCGATCGACAATGCCAAGGTCCGCGCCGACCAGATCCGCCGCATCGACCGGGTAAAGGCCGAACGCGACGACGCCGCGACGCGGGCGGCGCTGACCGCCCTGCAGGATGGCGCGCGCGGCGACGGCAATCTGCTGGCGCTGTGCGTCGATGCCGCCCGTGCCCGCGCGACCCTGGGCGAAATGTCGGCGGCGATGGAGGTGGCCTTTGGTCGCCACGCCGTATCGGTGACGCCGGTCAAGGGCATCTACGGCCCGGCCCATGCCGAAGACAGCGGCTGGCTGCGCGCCGGCGAGGGCGTGGCGGCGGTCGAGCGGCGGCTGGGGCGCAAGCCGCGGATGCTGGTCGCCAAGATGGGGCAGGACGGCCACGATCGCGGCGCCAACGTCGTCGCCAGCGCCTTTGCCGATCTCGGCTTCGACATCGTGTCGGGTCCGTTGTTCCAGACGCCGGAGGAAACCGCGCAGATGGCGATCGCGAAGGGGGTCGATGTGGTCGGCGCCTCCAGCCTCGCCGCCGGGCACAATACGCTGATCCCCGAACTCATCGCCCGCCTGGCCGATGCGGGGCGCAGCGATATCCGCGTCATTGCCGGCGGGGTGATCCCGCCGCAGGATTATGCGCTGCTCCGCGATGCCGGGGTGGCGGCGATTTTCGGACCGGGCACCAACCTGGTCCATGCGGCGGCGGAGGTGCTGAAACTGCTCGGCCACAACCTGCCGCCGGTGGGAGAGACTGTGGAATGAACGTGATTGCGTCTGTCGCCGATACCAAAGCCACCCGTACCCCCGCGCAGGCGGGGGTCCAGAGCGGCGAGCGCGACGCCCGTAACCCTGGACCCCCGCCTGCGCGGGGGCACGCCGACGACGTTCGGCGTGACTGGACCCGCGCCGAAATCGCCGACCTGTTCGACCTCCCGTTCGACGAACTGATGTTCCGCGCCCAGAGCGTGCACCGCGCGCACCATGCCGTCGGGCAGGTGCAGCTCTGTACCCTGTTGTCGATCAAGACCGGCGGCTGCCCCGAGGATTGCGGCTATTGCTCGCAATCCGCCAGCGCCGACACACGGCTCAAGGCCGAGAAGCTGATGGAGGTGCAGGCGGTGCTCGCCGCCGCCGCCGAGGCGAAGGCGGCGGGGTCGCAGCGTTTCTGCATGGGCGCGGCATGGCGCAACCCCAAGGACCGCGACATGGACGCGGTGATCGCCATGGTCGAGGGCGTCCGCGCGATGGGGATGGAAACCTGCATGACGCTGGGGATGCTGACCCCCGATCAGGCGCAGCGTCTGGCGGCGGCCGGGCTCGATTACTACAACCACAACATCGATACCTCGCCCGAAAACTACGCCAACATCATCTCGACCCGCTCGTTCGAGGACCGGCTCGATACGCTGGCGCATGTCCGCGCGGCGGGGATCAACGTGTGCAGCGGCGGGATCGTCGGGCTGGGTGAGACCCGCGCCGACCGCGTCGGCTTCGTGCACGCGCTGGCCACGCTGCCGCGTCATCCCGAAAGCGTGCCGGTCAACGCGCTGGTGCCGGTCAAGGGTACCGTGCTCGGCAACATGCTGGCCGACACGCCGCTCGCCCGGATCGACGACATCGAATTCGTCCGTACCGTCGCGGTCGCGCGCATCACCATGCCGCTCAGCATGGTCCGCCTGTCGGCGGGCCGCGAAAGCATGTCCGACGCGACCCAGGCGCTGTGCTTCATGGCCGGCGCGAACTCGATCTTCACCGGCGACCGGTTGCTCACCACCGGCAATGCCGGCGACGATGCCGACGCCGCGCTGCTGGCGAAACTCGGGCTGACGCCGATGGTTGGGGAAGAACCGATGCGGAGATCCCCGTGTTGCTGACCCCGAACACACGGGGCGGACAGGAGAGCGATTTGTTCAAGAAGATTCTGGTCGCCAATCGCGGGGAGATTGCCTGCCGCGTCATGCGTACCGCCAGGCGGATGGGGATCGCGACCGTCGCGGTCTATTCCGATGCCGATGCCCGCGCGCCGCATGTCATGATGGCGGACGAAAGCGTGCGGCTGGGTCCCGCACCCGCCGCGCAAAGCTATCTCGACCCCGGCCTGATCCTTGCCGCGGCCAGGGCTACCGGTGCCGATTGCATCCATCCGGGCTATGGCTTCCTGTCGGAGCGTGAGAGTTTTGCCCGGGCCTGTGCCGATGCCGGTATCGCCTTTGTCGGCCCGCCGCCGAACGCGATCGCGGCGATGGGGGACAAGATCGAATCGAAGAAGCTGGCACAGGCCGCCGGCGTCAATGTCGTCCCCGGCTTTCTGGGCGAGATCGCCGACACCGAACAGGCGGTCCGCATCGCCACCGACATCGGCTATCCGGTGATGATGAAGGCCAGCGCGGGTGGCGGGGGCAAGGGCATGCGCCTCGCCTGGTCCGAACAGGATGTCCGCGAAGGGTTCGAGGCGACGAAGCGCGAGGGGCTGGCGAGCTTCGGCGACGACCGCGTGTTCATCGAGAAGTTCATCGAAAGCCCGCGCCATATCGAGATACAGGTGCTTGGCGACCGGCACGGCAACATCGTCTATCTCGGCGAGCGCGAATGCTCGATCCAGCGCCGCCACCAGAAGGTGGTGGAGGAGGCGCCGTCGCCCTTCGTCACCCCCGCGATGCGCCGGGCGATGGGCGAACAGGCCGTGGCACTGGCCCGCGCGGTCGGCTATCATTCGGCCGGCACCGTCGAACTGATCGTCTCGGGCGCCGATACGACGGGCGAGAGCTTCTACTTCCTCGAAATGAACACCCGGCTGCAGGTCGAACATCCGGTGACGGAGGAAATCACCGGCCTCGACCTTGTCGAACAGATGCTGCGCGTCGCGGCGGGCGAGAAACTCGCATTCGGGCAGGACGACGTGGTCCTGAACGGCTGGGCGATCGAGAACCGCGTCTATGCCGAAGACCCCTATCGCGGCTTCCTGCCGTCGACCGGGCGGCTGGTCCGCTACGACCCGCCCGCCGGGCAGGCGGGGGGAGGCATCCGCGTCCGCGTGGACGATGGCGTCGCCGAGGGCGGCGAGGTCAGCATGTTCTACGACCCGATGATCGCCAAGCTCATCACCTGGGCACCGACGCGCGAGGCGGCGATCGATGCGCAGGTCGCGGCGCTCGACCGGTTCGAACTGGCCGGGGTCGGCAACAATATCGACTTTCTGTCGGCGATCATGCAGCATCCCCGGTTCCGCGAAGGGGCGCTGACCACCGGCTTCATTGCCGAGGAATATCCCGACGGCTTCCACGGCGCGCCTGCCGACCGGTCGCTGCTTCGGCAACTGGCGGCGATCGCGGTTCTCGTCGACCTCGAACAATCGCGCCGCGCCCGCTCGATCGACGGACAGCTCGGCATGCGCGAACCCGCTTCGACCGAACGGATCGTCACGACCGGCGACCACCGCTTCGCCGTCGATGTGCAAGACCGGGAGGGCGGGCACCTCGTCCATATCGACGGGGACGTGTCGCTCGACGTCGTCATGCAGTGGCGTCCGTCGCAGCGCGTGGCGACCGCCCGGATCGACGGGACCGAACTTGCCGCCCGCGTCACCCGCACCATCGGCGGCTGGAAGCTGACCGCCCGTGGCGCGTCGCATGTCGTCCGCGTCCTGCCCCCCCATGTCGCGGCGCTGACGCGACACATGATCGAAAAGGTCCCGCCCGACCTGTCGCGCTTCCTGCTGTGCCCGATGCCGGGCCTGCTGACCCGCGTCGAGGTGACGGAGGGGCAGAAGGTCGAGGCCGGACAGCCGCTGGCGGTGGTGGAGGCGATGAAGATGGAAAACATCCTGCGCGCCGAACGCCCCGGCACCGTTGCCCGCATCGCCCATGACGCCGGCGACAGCCTTGCGGTCGATGCCGTCATCATGGAGTTCGAATAGGCGGAACGATTTGCCCGCTGGCGGCTTGTCGGCGGGTGATCGTTTCATCCGCGCAACCATGGTGGCAGGCCGCCACCATCTACCACATCTATCCGCGGTCCTTCGCCGACAGCGACGGCGACGGGATCGGCGACCTGCGCGGCATCGCCGACCGGCTCGACTATCTGGTCGATCTCGGTATCGACTGCGTCTGGATCTCGCCGATCTACCCGTCGCCCATGGCCGATTTCGGCTATGACGTCGCCGATTACACCGGCATCGACCCGCGCTTCGGCACGCTCGCCGATTTCGACGCGCTGCTGGCAAGGGCGCATGGGCGCGGCATCCGCGTGCTGCTCGACTTCGTGCCGAACCACAGCTCGGACCGGCACGACTGGTTCGTGGAGAGCCGGTCGTCGCGCGACAATCCGAAACGCGACTGGTATATCTGGCGCGATCCGGCGCCCGATGGCGGGCCGCCCAACAACTGGATCAGTGATTTCGGCGGGCCGGCATGGAGCTTCGATTCCGTCACCGGCCAATATTATTCGCGCGCGTTCCTGCCCGAACAGCCCGACCTGAACTGGCGCAACCCGGCGGTGCGATCGGCGATGCTGGACGCGATGCGCTTCTGGTTCGATCGCGGCGTCGACGGGTTCCGCATCGACGTGCAGTGGCACATGGTCAAGCATGCCGATTTCCCCGACAACCCGCCCAACCCCGATTATCGCGCGGGGATGGGCGACATGCACCGCGTGCTGCAGCTCCATTCGACCGACCAGCCCGAGGTGCACGCCATCGCCACGGCGATGCGGCAACAGGCCGACGCCTATGGCGCGGTGCTGGTCGGCGAAATCTATCTGCCGATCCCGAAGCTGATGACCTATTACGGCACGGCGGATGCCCCCGGCGTCCACCTGCCGTTCAATTTCCAGTTGATCGAGGCGAACTGGAACGCCGCCGAACTGGCCGCCCGCATCGTGGAATATGAGGCGGCGCTGCCGGCGGGCGGCTGGCCCAACTGGGTGCTCGGCAACCATGATCGCCCGCGCATCGCCACCCGCGTCGGCCAGGCGCAGGCGCGGGTGGCGGCGATGCTGCTGCTGACGCTGCGCGGCACGCCGACGCTGTATCAGGGCGACGAACTGGGCCTGACCGACGCGCAGGTTCCGGCCGACAAGGTGCAGGACCCGCGCGAACTGCGCGAACCGGGGCTGGGGTTGGGCCGCGATCCCGTGCGTACCCCGCTGCCATGGACGGCGGAGGGCGGCTTCACCACCGGCGATCCGTGGCTGCCGATCGATCCGGCGCACCTGTCGCGCAATGCACGGGCGCAGGCGGACGATCCGGCGTCGATGCTGTCGCTCTATCGCCGCCTGCTGGCGCTCCGCCGCGCGACGCCCGCGCTGGCGACCGGCGCGATCGGCGACATCCGCGCCGATGGCGACGTGCTGACCTATGTCCGCGGCGACGGCGCCGGGCGCTATCGTATCGCGCTGAACCTCGGCGACCGGCCGGCCCGCGTCGAGCCGGGCCGGATCATCCTGTCGACCCATGCCGATCCCGGTTCCGCCATCCTGCGCCCCGCCGAGGGCCATATCCTGCGCCCCGCCGAGGGCCATATCCTGAAAGTCGACTGATGCGCATCGCGATGATCGCCCCGATCGCGTGGCGCACGCCGCCGCGCCACTATGGCCCGTGGGAACTCGTCACCAGCCTGTTGACCGAGGCGCTGGTGGCGAGGGGGCTCGACGTCACCCTGTTCGCGACGCAGGACAGCCTGACCGCCGCGACCCTCGCCGGCGTGGTTCCCGCACCGTACAGCGAAGACCCGTCGATCGATGCGAAGGTGTGGGAATTCGCGCACCTCGCCCATGTCTTCGAACGTGCCGGCGAATTCGACCTGATCCACAACCAGGCCGATTTTCCCGCGCACGCCTTTTCGGGGCTGGTCGACACGCCGATGGTAACGACCATCCACGGCTTTTCGTCCGACCGCATCCTCCCGATGTACGCCCCCTATCAGGACCGCGTGGCATATGTCGCGATCAGCGATGCCGATCGCCACCCGGCGCTGCGCTATGCCGCGACGATCCATCACGGCATCCCGCTGGACGATTTCCCCTTCGATGCGCGGGGCAGCGACGACCTGCTGTTCTTCGGCCGCATGCACCCGGACAAGGGGGCGGCGGCGGCGATCGCGGCGGCACGGGCCGGCGGACGCCGCCTGCACATGGCCGGCATCGTCCAGGACGAGCGTTACTGGCGCGAAGAGGTCGAACCGCATGTCGATGGCGAACGCATCGTCTATCACGGCGCGGTCGGCGGTACCGCGCGCACCGACCTGCTGGGACGGTCGCGTGCCCTGCTCCATCTGATCGGCTTCGACGAACCCTTCGGCCTGTCGGTGATCGAGGCGATGGCCTGCGGCACCCCCGTCATCGCGTACGACCGCGGATCGATGCCCGAACTGATCGAACATGGCGTCAACGGCTTCCTCGTCGACGATCTGGACGAGGCGATCGCCGCGATCGGCCGGGTGGGGGAGATCGACCGCGCCGACTGCCGCCGGATCGTCGCCGAACGCTTTTCGGTGGAGGCGATGGCCGGGCGCTATCACGCGCTATACCGGTCGATCCTCGGGCAGTGAAACCGCCGACAGCGGAACCGCCTGCCGGCCGCGGCAACGCGTCGTGACGCGGCCCGCCCGTCGCCGTCAGGCCGCGTCGCACGCCTCGCCCAACGCGGCGTAGATCGCGTCGAGATCGGTATCGTCGATACAATAGGGCGGCATGACGTAGAGCGTCGATCCCAGCGGCCGCAACAGGACGCCCGCGTCACGGAACTGCGCCATCAGCCGGGGCGCCCGGCCGGACAGATACCCTTCGTCGCCGTCCAGCTCGAACGCCGTGATCGTCCCCAACCGTCGCGCATTGGCGAGCCGTGGATGCCGTGCAAGGGCATCGAGCCGCACGGCCTGCCGCCTGCCCAGCGACCCGATCCGCGCTGCCACCGGCTCGTCGCGCCAGATCGCCAGATTGGCGTTGGCCGCCGCACAGGCGATCGGGTTGGCGGTATAGCTCGACGAATGAAAGAACATCGTCGCCCGATCCGGCCCGTAATGCGCGTGATAGATCGCCTCGCTCGCCATCGTCACCGCCAGCGGGATCGCACCACCGGTCAGCCCTTTCGACAGGCACATCAGGTCGGGGACGACGCCCGCCTGTTCGCATGCGGTCAGCGTACCGGTGCGGCCCCACCCGGTCATCACCTCGTCGGCGATGAACAGCACGCCATGGGTCATGCAGATGCGGTGCATTTCGGCCAGCACCGCCGGCGGATACATCCGCATGCCGCCCGCGCCCAGCACCAGCGGCTCGACGATGAACGCCGCCGCCCCCGCCCGCGCCGCTGCCTCCAGCGCGTCATAGGTCGCCTGTTCCTGCCCGGCATCGGGAAAGGGGATCGACCCGACATCGAACAGCAGCGGCGCATAGGCGCGGTTGAACACCCCGCGCGCGCCGACCGACATCGCCCCGATCGTGTCGCCGTGATAGCCATGGTCGAGCACGAGGATGCGGTCGCGCGCCTCGCCGCGATTGCGCCAATAGCCGAGCGCCATCTTCAGGGCGACCTCGACGCTGGTCGATCCCGAATCGGAAAAGAACACGCGGGTCAGCGCATCCGGCAGCAGCGCGCGCAGGCCGGCGGCCAATGTCTCGGCCGGCTCGTGCGTGTATCCGGCAAAGATGATCTGGTCGAGCCGCCCGGCCTGTTCGGCGATCGCGGCGGCGATGCGCGGGTGGTTGTGGCCATGCGTCGTCACCCACCAGGACGAGATCGCATCGACGATCCGCCGCCCGTCGGCGCTCCACAGCGCAGCACCGTCGCCGCGCACGATCCGCGGGATCGGTTCGTTCAGCCCGTGCTGGGTAAAGGGATGCCACACCGCGCTCACCGGAAATCCTCGGGCGCAAACCCCTCGGCAAAGGCCTGCGCGAGGCTGTCGGGCGACAGCGTCGGCAGATGCGGCAGGCGGCCCAGCCGCCGCGTTTTGCCCATCCGGACGATCGTGTCCTCGCTGTCGGGCATCGCATCGCCGACGAACGCGACGCCCAGCAACGGCACGCCGCGCGCGCGCAGCGCTTCGATCGACAACAGGCTGTGGTTGATCGTGCCCAGTGCGGTCCGCGCGACCAGCACCACCGGCCGTCCCCAGCGGGCGAACAGGTCGGCAAAGGTCGTGGCGCCGACGATCGGCACCATCACCCCGCCGGCCCCCTCGACCACCAGCGGCCCGGCGACCGGGGGCAGGGCGAGCCGGTCGAGGTCGATCGTCAAGCCGTCGATCGCCGCCGCGCGGTGCGGGGAACAGGGGGTGGCGAGGGCGTAGGCTTCGGGCAGGATCCGGTCGGGCGCGATCCCGGCCAGCCGGGCGACCCGCTGCCGGTCGGTGCCGTCGTCGATGCCCGCCTGTACCGGTTTCCAGTAATGCGCGCCGAGCGCCGCGGTCAGCGCGGCGGCGAACACCGTCTTGCCGACATCGGTATCGGTCCCGGTGACGACGATCACGGTCATGCCAGGCGCTCCAGGATGCCGGCCAGCGCGTCGATATCGGCTTCGTCGACGTTCAGCGTCAACGATATCCGCAGCCGCGCGGTCCCCGCCGGCACGGTCGGCGGACGAATGCCGCGCAGGTCGAACCCGGCGGCGCGCACCGCGGCGGCCAATGCCATCGCCCGGCGGTCGTCGCCGACGATCAGCGGCAGGATCTGCGTGTCCGTCACGCGCGCGCCGAGCGGCCCCAGCCGCGTTCCCGCATGGGCGACCAACGCCGCCAGCCGGTCGCGCCGCGCAGGCTCGCCCGCCAGCACCCGCAGTCCCGCGCGCACCGCCGCCGCCATGACCGGCGACGGTGCGGTCGAAAAGATGAAGCCGCGTGCCCGGTTGACGAGGAAGTCGGTAACGACCGCCGGTCCGCATACCAGCGCGCCCTCGCTGCCCAGCGCCTTGCCGCAGGTGCGCAGCGTCACGACGTTCGCCCGCCCCTCCAGCGCGGCGGCCAGCCCGCGCCCCTGCGGGCCGAACACCCCGGTCGCATGTGCCTCGTCGATCAGCAGCATCGCATCGTGCCGCCGGGCGACCTGTGCCAGCTCGTCCAGCGGCGCGATGTCGCCGTCCATGCTGTACAGGCTTTCGATGGCGATCCACGGGCTTCCCGTGCCGCCCTGCCGGCGCCAGTCGCGGATCGCATCCTCGATCGCCTGCGGATCGTTATGCCCCGCCGCGACCGCCGGCGCGCGCGCCAGCCGCATGCCCTCGTGCGCGCTGGCATGGATCAGCACGTCGTGGACGATCAGGTCGCCGCGCTGCGGCAGCGTCGCCAGCAGCGCCGCGTTGCCGGCAAAGCCGCTGGAGAACCACAACGCGCTCTCGCTGCCGAAGAACGCGGCGGCCTCGGCCTCCAGCGCTTCGTGCTCGGCATGGTTGCCGCGCAGCAGCCGCGATCCGCCCGATCCGACCGGCACGCCCCGCGCGATCGCATCCGTCACCGCATCCCGCAGCACCGCCGATCCGGCGAGCGCCAGATAATCGTTGGACGCGAAATCCCGCCCCGCGATCGGCACCAGCGCGCGCCGCCGGTCGATCGCCGACAGCCGGTCGAGGTCGGCCGCGATCGGGCGCAGCGCCGGGGGCAGGGGGCGGGCATGCTGTCGGGCGTCGGTCATCGGGCGACGCCCATATCGCCCGGTCCGGCGTGGCGCAAATCGGTCCGCTGCACGGTACGGCGCCGATGGCGCGGATCGTCGATTGGGATTAGGCACTGTCCATGGCAGATATGGCAGATACCGCATCCGAATCCGACCCGCCCCCGCCCGTCGACCGGGCAGGGGCCAGCGGCACGGCGGCGACACCGCCGTCCGATCCGGTCGATGCGGTGGTCGACGCCCCGACCGAGGAACTGCGCCGCGACCGGCTGCTCGCCGCATTGACGCTGATCGCCGGCGTCGGGCTGGTGCTGGCGCTGCCGTTCGCGTTGCAGGCGGGTGCGCGCTTCTTCCTGCCGCTGACCGCTGCGATCGTCATCGCCATCGCGCTGGTGCCGTTGCTGGAATGGCAGGAGCGGCACCGGGTGCCCGCACCGCTCGCCGCGCTGTTCTGCGTCCTGCTGTTCCTGCTGGTCGCCAACGGCGCGCTGGCGTCGATCGTCGTGCCGGCATGGGGCTGGGCGCAGATCCTGCCCGACCGGATCGAACGGGTGCAGGAAAACGTCGCGCCGCTGATCGATTTCTACGCCAGCCTCGAAAAATTCGTGAACGGCCTGATCGCGAATGTCGCGACGGCCCCGGCCAAGCAGAGCGCGACCAGCGTCGCGCCGCCGCAATCGCTGCTCGATCTCGTGACGACGTCGGCGCCGTCGGCGCTGCTGGAAATGTTCTTCGCGATCCTCGTGATCTACTTTTTCCTCGCCGGCTGGACCGACCTGCGCCGCGCGGCGATCACCGGGCGCAGCAGCTTCGGCGGGGCGATGGCGACCGCGCGGGTGATCCAGAACGTCGTCGACGATACCTCGGCCTATCTCGGCACGATCACGCTCATCAACCTGATGCTCGGCGTCATCGTCGCGCTGGCGCTGTGGTATATCGGCATGCCGACGCCGTTGATGTGGGGCGGGATCGTCGCGCTGCTCAACTATGTGCCGTATCTCGGCCCGATCTTTGCCGCGCTGCTGCTGGCGATCGGCGGGTTGATGACCTTTACCGACATCTGGTGGGCGCTGCTGCCCGCCGCGATCATGGTCGGCGCGCATCTGGTGGAAGCGAACGTCATCACGCCGCTGGTCGTCGGCCACCGCCTGACGATCAATCCGTTGATGATCCTCATCACGCTCAGCTTCTGGGGCTGGGTATGGGGCACGCCCGGCGCGTTGCTGGCGGTGCCGCTGCTCATCATCATCCAGACGGTGCTGAAGGGCGCGGGCAAGCCTGATATCGCCGGCTTCCTGTTCGAACACGGTACGCTGGTACAGGACGTGCCGGCGTCGCAACGAAATGCGTCCGGGGGGAACAGTGCCGTTGACAGCCCCGGCACGGCTCCGTAAAGGCCGCCTCCTCGCTAGAGAGCGGGTGTAGCTCAGTTGGTTAGAGCGCCGGCCTGTCACGCCGGAGGTCGCGGGTTCGAGCCCCGTCACTCGCGCCATGGCGCATCGTCCGGATGCGCCGGTCGCGACCGTTCAATATCCCCGGTCGCGCGCCACGACCCCTTGCATCGCCGCGCCGGCGCGATGCCGCCGGATGTTCGCCAGCACCGCCTTGCCCGACCCTGCGTTGTCGGTCGCCGCCGCGACATGCGGTGTCACCACGACGCGGGGATGGTGCCAGAGCGGATCGCCCGCCGGCAACGGTTCGACCGGCGTCACGTCGAGGATCGCGCGCGACAGGCGGCCGGCATCCAGCGCCTCCACCAGCGCCGCCGCATCGAGATGCCCGCCACGCCCCGCGCTGACGATCGCCGCGCCCGGCGGCATGCGTTCGAACAGTGCCCGCCCCAGAATGCCGCGCGTCGCAGGCGTCAGTGGCAGCAGATTGACCAGAATATCGGTTTGCGCGGCAAAGTCCCGCAGGCCGTCATCGCCGTGGAAGCAGGTCACACCGGGCAGGGTGCGCGGGCTTCGGCTCCAGCCCGACAGGGCGAATCCGAACGGTTTCAGCGCGTCGAGCGCCGCTGATCCCATCTGGCCCAGCCCGGCGATCCCGACACGCCGTTCTCCCGCCGGGACCTGCGGCAACGGCTGCCAGACGCCGGCGCGCTGCTGCTCCGCATAGGCGTACAGGTCGCGGTGCAGCGCCAGCACGGTCATCGCGACATATTCCGCCATCGCGGCGGCAAGGTTCGGTTCGACCAGTCGCACGACCGTCACCTGTCGCGGCACCAGCGACAGATCGAGCTGGTCGACCCCGGCACCGATCGAAAACAGCACGTCGAGGTTCGGCAGCGTCTCGATCAGCCCCGGCGGCAGCGTCCATGCCGCGAGGTAGCGGATATCGGCCGGGTCGCCGATGTCGGGCGCAAGGCGCACGTCGAGTTCGGGCATCGCTTCCGCGAACATCGCCGCCCATGCCGCTCCGCGTGCCGGCGCAGCGGTATAGAGCAATGCCATCGGTCGCCTCCGTCGAATGCGCCGCGGTCGTGCCGCATCGCCGCCGCGTCGGTCAAGCGGATCGCACGCTGGCGATGGAATGTCGTCCTGTCGGCGGCACCGGCCCGCCCGCCCATCCGGCCGTCGCCGGGCGTCCTGTGCTTTTTGCCGATCCGCGCGAAGAACATGCTTTACACCGGCGATTCGCTACCCTACACGCCGCCTCCTCGCTAGAGAGCGGGTGTAGCTCAGTTGGTTAGAGCGCCGGCCTGTCACGCCGGAGGTCGCGGGTTCGAGCCCCGTCACTCGCGCCATCCATGACGGATCGGCGCTACCGCCAGCGGCCCGTTTCCATCCACCGCAGCATGCGCCGCATCGGCAGCACCCATAGCCATGCGATGCCGGCCACGACATAGAATGCCAGTTGCACCATCTGGTGCCAGCCGCCGACGACGGGCGACAGCATTGCGACCGCCACCGCCCACACGGTCAGCATGGCGAGGATCGCGAGGACCCCGGCCGGTTTGCGCCAGGTCGGCTCGTTCACAATTTCTCTCCCGGCAGGAACAGGTCGGTTTCGGTGACGATGGCATCCAGCGCGACGTCCCATGGATCGCGCGGCAGGCGGGCGACCTGCTGCACCGACCAGGCGATGCCGATCTTCATCGCATCGGGCAATGCCGCAAACGCACGGTCGTAATGCCCCGCGCCCTGGCCCAGCCGGTTGCACGCCGGATCGAACCCGACCAGCGGCGTCAGGATGATCGCCGGCGCGACCGGCGCCGAATCGGCGGCCGGCTGGCGCAACCCGAACGGGCCATCGCTTGCGGGGGCGCCGGTATGGAAGGTGATCGGCGATACGCGGTCGACCACCAACGGCCATGCCAGCACCGCCCCCGCCGCCCGCGCCGCGCGATCGAACGCCCCCGGATCGGCCTCGCCTCCCATGGGGACATAGCTGGCGACGATCACCCCCGGGCGCAGCGCGTTCAGGAACAGCGCGGGCGGTGCCGGCGGCGTCGGCCCGTCCGCCGCGAACGCCCGCCGCCGCGCGCGCAGCGCGGCTCGCAGCGCGGCCTTGTCGATCAGGGGAGGGGGGTGTGGCGGAACCACCATGGGCCGTTTGCCGCGTTATCCACTGACGCACGGTACGTCAGGTGGGGATCATGTACGTCAGACCAGGATCTGCGCAGGGACAACCCCCATGGATGAAGAAATAGCCTCAGGGATTATGCATGGCTCGCACCGGGCAGTCCCGCCGCATTCTATCTAGGCGTCCGTGCCGCCCGCCTCAAGGGCCGATGCGACGGCTTCCAGCCGCTCGGCGATCCGCTCCAGCACGCCGGGCGATGGATCGGGGGGCGCGTCGACCGTCTCTTCGGCCAACTGGTCGGCCAGGATCAGCGCGATGTAGAGCAGGGTCCGCTCCGACGATCCGCCCGACGCGCGCTGTGCGGCGGCAGCATGACGTTCCAGCACGGCGCCCAGCGCGCGCAGCTTGGGTTCCTCGCCGTCGCGACACCCGACCTGGTGGCTGCGCCCGGCGATGCTGAGCGTGATCTGTCCCATCAGTCGGCATCCGCCTCGCGCGCGATGACCGCGTCCAGCGCGCCGATGGCATCGCCGATCCGCGACCGGAGCGCCGCATGCCGCGTGGTCATCGCCCGATTCGCTGCGACCCTTGCCTGTGCCGCGTGCTCGATCCGCGACAACGCCTGTTCGATGCGCAGGACGGCGGCTGCGAGGGGGTCGTCGCTCATCGGGCAAATCTACCGCTGCTATACATGTTAAACAACCCTCGGGTTTGGCGGTTGACTGATACGCGTGACGGTTCCAAAGGCTCGCGCGACCCTTAGTAGCGCCCAACAGGAGTGCGCGTGACCATATCCCAGCTCGAACTCGCCAACGCCATCCGCGTTTTGTCGATGGACGCGGTGGAGGCCGCCAATTCGGGGCACCCCGGCATGCCGATGGGCATGGCCGATGTCGCGACGGTCCTGTGGTCGAAATTCCTGAAATTCGATCCCGCCGACCCGCACTGGGCCGACCGCGACCGGTTCGTCCTGTCGGCCGGGCATGGATCGATGCTGATCTATTCGCTCCTTCACCTGACCGGCTATGCACGGCCGACGATCGACGACATCGCCGCCTTTCGCAAGCTTGGCAGTCCGTGCGCCGGCCATCCGGAGAATTTCGAGCTGCCCGGCATCGAATGCACCACCGGTCCGCTGGGGCAGGGTCTGGCCATGGCGGTCGGCATGGCGACGGCGGAGCGCCACCTCAACACCGTGTTCGGCGACGATCTGGTCGATCACCGCACCTGGGTGATCGCCGGCGACGGCTGCCTGATGGAAGGCATCAACCACGAGGCGATCGGCCTTGCCGGCCACCTGAAGCTCGGGCGTCTCAACGTCCTGTGGGACGACAACCGCATCACCATCGACGGATCGACCGACCTGTCGACCAGCGAGGACGTGTCGGCCCGCTATGCCGCGACCGGCTGGCACGTCGTCGCGTGCGACGGCCACGATTTCGCCGATATCGAACGCGCGCTGGCCGAAGCCGCCGCCGATCCGCGCCCGTCGCTGGTCCGCTGCCGCACGATCATCGGCAAGGGCGCACCGAACAAGGGCGGCAGCCACAAGGTCCATGGATCGCCGCTGGGTTCGGAAGAAATCCTCGCCACGCGCGCCGCGCTGCTGTGGGAGCATGACGCGTTCCACCTGCCCGAGCCGCTGACCGATGCGTGGAAGGCCGTCGGCGCACGCGGCGCCTCGGTCCATGCCGACTGGAACGACCGCCTGTCGGCCCATGCCGACCGCGCCGAGTTCGAACGCCGGATGGCCAACCGCCTGCCCGACGGCTGGTCGCTGAAGGGGCATATCGACGGCCTGCTCGCCGATCCGAAGAAGGTCGCGACCCGCGTCGCCTCCTCGCTGGCACTGGAAGCGATCAACGCCTCGCTGCCGGAAACGATCGGCGGGTCCGCCGACCTGACCCCGTCGAACAACACCCAGACCAGGGCGCTCCAGCCGCTGACCGCCGCAGATTATTCGGGCCGCTACATCCATTACGGCATCCGCGAATTCGGCATGTCGGCGGCGATGAACGGGATGGCGCTGCACGGCGGCGTGCTGGCCTATGGCGGCACCTTCCTGGTGTTCGCCGACTATGCCCGTCCGGCGATCCGTCTGTCGGCGCTGCAGAATGCCGGCGTCGTCTATGTCATGACCCATGATTCGATCGGCCTGGGCGAGGACGGTCCGACGCACCAGCCGATCGAGCATGTGATGAGCCTGCGCCTCATCCCCGGCCTCGACGTCTATCGCCCGGCCGACGCGGTCGAGACGGCGGAATGCTGGGAACTGGCCGTGCAGCGCCGCGACGGTCCCTCGCTGCTCGCCCTGTCGCGTCAGAACCTGCCGCAGGTCCGTGACAGCGCGACCGAAAACCGTTCGGCGCGCGGCGCCTATCGCCTGAAGGATGCGCAGGGCGACCGCCGCGTCATCCTGATCGCCAGCGGGTCGGAAGTCGAAATCGCGCTCGGCGTCGCGCAGCAGCTTGAAACGCGGGGCATCGGGGCCGACGTCGTGTCGATGCCATGCTGGTCGCGCTTCGATGCGCAGGACGCCGCCTATCGCGAGGATGTGCTGCCGCACGCCCGGCCGGACGAGATCCTGCGTGTGTCGATCGAGGCGGGGACCACGATCGGCTGGGAACGCTATACGATGGTCGACGGCCTGCGCTTCGGCATCGACCGTTTCGGGGCGTCGGCCCCGGCGGACAAGCTCTACGAACATTTCGGACTGACCGCCGATGCCATCACCGCAAAGGTGCTGGCGCGGCTGGGTAACTGAGGGAGACGCGGATATGACGAAGGTAGCGATCAACGGGTTCGGACGCATCGGCCGTCTGGTGGCGCGCGCGATCCTCGAACGCCCCGACAGCGGGCTCGAACTGGTGACGATCAACGACCTAGCCGATGCCAAGTCGAATGCGTGGCTGTTCAGCCGCGATTCGGTCCACGGCAAATATCCGGGTGAGGTCGCGGCCGAGGGCGACGACCTAGTCATCGACGGCAAGCGCATCCGCGTGACCGCCGAGCGTGATCCTGCCAACCTGCCGCACAGGGAACTGGGCGTCGAGCTGGTGCTCGAATGCACCGGCTTCTTCACCGACCGTACGTCTTGCCAGAAGCATATCGACGCGGGTGCGAAGCGCGTGCTGATTTCGGCACCGGGCAAGAATGTCGACCTGACCGTCGTGTACGGCGTCAACCACGACAAGCTGGAAGCCGGCCACACGATCGTGTCGAACGCGTCGTGTACCACCAACTGCCTCGCACCCGTCGCCAAGGTGCTGAACGATTCGATCGGTATCGAACGCGGGCTGATGACCACGATCCACGCCTATACCAACGATCAGAAGATCCTCGACCAGATCCACCCGGACCTGCGCCGCGCGCGTGCCGCCGCCATGTCGATGATCCCGACCACCACCGGCGCCGCCCGCGCGGTCGGCGAAGTGCTGCCCGAACTGAAGGGGCGGCTCGACGGTTCGGCGGTCCGCGTGCCGGTGCCGGACGGCAGCCTCGTCGACCTGACCTTCACCCCGAAGCGCGACACGACGAAGGACGAGGTCAATTCGATCCTGAAGGCCGCATCGGAATCCGGTCCGCTCAAGGGCGTGCTGGTCTTCTCGGACGAACCGCTGGTGTCGATCGATATCGTCCACACCCCGGCGTCGTCGACCGTCGACAGCCTCGAAACCGCCGTGCTCGACGGCAAGCTGGTGCGCGTCGTGTCGTGGTACGACAATGAATGGGGCTTTTCGAACCGCATGGTCGACACCGCGACCGCGATGGCGAAGCTCGGCTGATCCGCGATGGCGGGCGGTGTTCTCCGGGGTATCGCCCGCCACGCCTTTTCGCGCGGGCCGATCGAACTGGTGCAGACGGTGCGCGTCACCGTCGAAACCGGCCTCGACGGCGATTTCCGCGGCGCGCTCAAACCGGGCCGCAACAGGCGGCAGGTATCGCTGATGGAGGTCGGCGACTGGGCGCAGGCGATGCGCCTGGTCGGCCACGAACTGCCCTGGTGGGAACGCCGCGCGAACCTGCTGGTCGAGGATTTCGACCTGCCGCAATCGGCGGGCGTTCATGTCCGGATCGGCGAGGTGCTGCTGGAAATCACCAAGGAATGCGATCCGTGCAGCCGCATGGAAACGGTCGCCGAGGGCCTGCGCGCCGCGCTCACCCCCGACTGGCGCGGCGGCGCGCTGGCACGGGTGGTCGAAGGCGGACAGATCGGCGTCGGCGACGCCGTCACGATAGAACAACCCCGTTAGGTTCGAGCTTGTCGAGAACAGTTCTCGACGGACGCATCTCGACTTCGCTCGATGCTGCTCGAACCGAACGGCACAAGGGAGCGAAGACATGAGCCGCACTTTCAAGACGCTCGACGACATGGGCGACCTCACCGGCAAGCGCGTACTGGTCCGCGAGGATCTGAACGTGCCGATGGCCGATGGCGCCGTGACCGACGATACCCGCCTGCGCGCCACCATCGGCACCGTCACCGACCTTGCCGATCGCGGCGCGATCGTCCTGATCCTCGCCCATTTCGGCCGTCCGAAGGGGCAGCCGAACCCGACCATGTCGCTGGCGCCCGTCACCCGGCCGCTGTCGGATGTCCTTGGTCGTGAGGTGCGCTTCATCGACTGGACCGGCGCTGCGGAGGCGGTACGCATGATGCAGCCCGGCGACATCGCCGTGCTCGAAAATACGCGCTTCTTCGCCGGCGAGGAAAGGAACGACCCGCAACTCGTCGATACCATGGCATCGCTTGGCGATTATTATGTCAACGACGCCTTCTCGGCGGCCCACCGCGCCCATGCCTCGACCGAAGGGCTGGCGCACCGGCTCCCCGTCTTTGCCGGACGGCAGATGGAGGCCGAACTGGACGCCCTCGACAAGGCGCTGGGCAACCCCCAGCACCCCGTCGCCGCCGTGGTCGGCGGGGCGAAGGTGTCGTCGAAGCTCGACGTGCTCAAGCATCTGGTCGGACAGGTCGATCACCTCATCATCGGCGGGGGCATGGCCAACACCTTCCTCGCCGCCCGCGGCGTCAATGTCGGCAAGTCGCTGTGCGAACACGATCTGACCGGTACGGCGGAGGAAATCTTCGAAGCGGCGGACAAGGCCGGCTGCACCATTCACCTGCCCTACGACGTGGTGGTCGCGACCGAATTCCGCCCGAACCCGGCGACCCGCACCGTCAACGTCCACGAAGTCGCCGCCGACGAAATGATCCTCGACGTGGGGCCGGCGGCGACCGAGGCGCTGGGCGACGTGCTGAAGAACTGCCGTACCCTGGTGTGGAACGGCCCGCTGGGCGCGTTCGAAACGCCGCCGTTCGACGTTGCGACCGTGGCACTTGCCCGGACCGCTGCGGCGCTCACCGCCGACGGTTCGCTGGTGTCGGTCGCGGGCGGCGGCGATACCGTTGCGGCACTGAACCAGGCGGGCGTGGGCGACCAGTTCAGCTTCGTCTCGACCGCGGGCGGCGCCTTTCTGGAATGGATGGAAGGCAAGGAACTCCCCGGCGTTGCCGCGCTGATCCGCTAGGCCTTGCCCGGACCGCGACCCTGCCCCCGCGCAGGCGGGGGTGGGGCGTTTAATGCGCGGACGATCCAACAACCCGCTTGATCCCACCGCCAACCCCGACTACCCGTTCAACGCGTTAAACGAGGGGGAGCGCGTTGCTAGGGGTACGACTCGACACCGAACTGGAAGAGCGGCTCGCCAATGTCGCCCGGTCGCAGGGGCGATCGAAGAGCGATATCGCCCGCGATGCCGTGCGCCGCTATGTCGAGTTGCATGACGAGGCGTTTCGTGCCGAGGCCCGCCGCCAGTCCGAACGCGCCGCCGCGCGCGACGATGGCGCCGACTGGGCATTCTTCGACCGGGTGGAAGCAGAGGACGGCCGGTGGAGATAAGGCGCGGCATGATCGTGCTGGTCGAGGGGCCGGGGGCGCTGGCGAACAAGCGTCGCCCGTTCCTCGTCGTGCAGTCCGACCTGTTCAACGAAGCGCACGCGTCGGTCACGCTGGTCCCGATGACCAGCCTGACCGGGGGCGAGACGCTGTTCCGCGTCCCCTTCGCGCCGTCCGACACGACCGGCATCTCGGTCGAGAGCGAGGCGCAGGTCGACAAGATCAAGACGCTCCGCCGCAGCCGCATCGTCCGCGTGCTGGGTCAGGCAACTGCAACATCGATGGAGCAGGTGGACCAGGCGCTTCGCCGCTGGCTCGCGCTCTGACGCACTTTCGGAAACCAAGGGGTCGAACATGAACACCGCTGACATGACTGCGAAGATTGCCGACGGACAGGGTTTCATCGCCGCGCTCGACCAGAGCGGCGGTTCGACGCCAAAGGCGTTGAAGGGCTATGGCGTCGAGGATGGCGCATGGGCCACCGACGAGGAAATGTTCGGCCTGATCCACGACATGCGCGCGCGCATCATCCTGTCGGACGCCTTTACCGGCGACAAGGTGATCGGCGCGATCCTGTTCGAACGCACCATGGACGGGCAGGCGGGTGGCAAGCCCGTGCCGCAGGCGCTGGCCGACAAGGGCGTCGTGCCGTTCCTCAAGATCGACAAGGGCCTCGAGGACGAGGCCGACGGCGTCCAGTTGATGAAGCCGATTCCCGGCCTCGACGACCTGCTCGCCCGTGCGGCAGGGCTCGGTATCTTCGGTACCAAGGAACGCTCGGTCGTCAACCTCGCCAACCGCGACGGCATCGCCGCGATCGTCCGCCAGCAGTTCGAGGTGGCGCGACAGGTGATCGCCGCCGGGCTGATGCCGATCATCGAACCGGAAGTGAACATCAAGAGCGCCGAGCGCGCCGAGGCGGACCGGATCCTGCTCGACGAGACGCTGGAGGCGCTCGACGCGCTGACCGGCGACGACAAGGTGATGCTCAAGCTGTCGCTCCCGGCGACGCCCGGCCTGTTCCAGCCGCTGGTCGACCATCCGCGCGTGCTGCGCGTCGTGGCGCTGTCGGGCGGGTTCAGCCGGACCGAAGCCTGCGCCGAACTGGCGAAGAACCCCGGCATCATCGCCAGCTTCAGCCGCGCGCTGCTGTCCGACCTGCGCCAGCAGATGACCGACGCTGAATTCGACCGGGCGCTGGGCGATGCGATCGACGAAATCCACTGTGCCTCGACCGAAAAGACCCCGCTCGCGGCGTAACGCTTTCCTACAGTCGGCGGGACATGACAAAAGGGCATCGGGCGTTCGCGCGTCCGGTGTCCTTTGCGATCGTCGCAGATCGGCCACGCCCGCTGCGACCCGCATGCCGCGACACCGGATAAGGGGCGGGGGAACGCGATGAGAATGATTTGCAACTGCGTGCGCGCAGCGTGGCGAGTGTGACTTTTGTGAACTTTGGCCGCGACGCGCCCTTCCGTCGCCGCCGCTGCTGGGGCAGGGAGGCATGATGACCCTCGACGAAGATCCGCTCGGCCCGCTGTCCCCCGATTTCGCGAAGCAGTTCGTTCGCGACGTGCGCCGCCCGCCGTGCCAGCTCTATCTCATCTCGCCGCTCGACGTGGCCGGCACCTTCCTCGACCGGCTCGCCCGGGCGCTGGATGCCGGCCCGGTCGCCGCCTTCCAGTTCCGGGTGAAGGACATCGACCAGCACGCCGCCGCGCGCCTTGCCGAACCGCTCCGGCGCATCTGCGCTGACCGCGACGTCGCCTTCATCGTCAACGACAGCATCAGCCTCGCCAAACGCCTGGGTGCCGACGGCGTCCATCTGGGGCAGGAGGACGGCGATCCGCGCGAAGCCCGCGACGTCCTCGGCCCCAATGTCCAGATCGGCGTGACCGCGCATGACAGCCGCCACCTCGCGATGGAAGCCGGGGAGGCCGGCGCGGACTATGTCGCGTTCGGCGCCTTCTATCCGACCACGACCAAGGACGTGCGCCACGTCCCCGAACCGGTGATCCTGTCATGGTGGTCGGCGCTGTTCGAACTGCCGAGCGTCGCGATCGGCGGGATCACCCCCGCCAATGCCGCCCCGCTGATCGCGGCCGGTGCTGATTTCATCGCCGTCTCCGGCGCAGTGTGGAACGGTGACGAGGCCGCCCAGATCGAGGCATTCGATGCGGTTCTGAAGGGGTAGGAAACGTCTGCGGCGTCCGGTCGTTATGCTTCCTCAACCATGTATGGGGAGGAGCGTATGAAGCGACTGGCGTTGGCAGCAGTTCTGGCGAGCGGCGTCGCGGTGGCGCAGGCACCGTCGCAGCAACCCGCACCGGCACTCGACCGCAACATCCTCCATGCGCAGGTGCTGCTCGACCGGCACGGCTTCACCAGCGGGGTGATCGACGGCAAGGACAGCGTCCTGTTCAAGCGCGCGCTGCGCGGGTTCCAGACCGCCCGCGGCCTGCCCGTCACCGGTGCGCTCGACGCCGCGACCACGCGCGCGCTGGGACCCGCCATGCGACCGGCCACGGTCACGCTGACCCTGTCGGAACGCGCGCTCGCCGGGCCGTACACCAATCCAATTCCGAAGGACTATGCCGAACAGGCGAAGCTGACGACGATCGGCTATCGCTCGCCGCTCGAAAAGCTGGCGGAGATGTTTCACACCACGCCCGCCACACTGGTCGCGCTCAACAGCCGGGAGACGATGCTGCGCCCCGGCACCCGCGTCGTGTTCCCCAACGTCCTGCCGTCGTCGCGCAGCTATGCCGATAGCTGGTCCGAAGACTATCGCCGGACGCTCGGCAACCTCAACGTCGACGCCAGCCAGCCACAGGCCGACCGCGTCGTGGTCGACAAGTCCGAAGGCTGGCTGCGCGCCTATTCCGGCGACCGGATTCTCGCCCAGGTCCCCGCGACCATGGGGTCGGCGCACGACCCGCTGCCGATCGGCAGATGGACGATCCAGGGCGTGGCGGCGAACCCGGACTGGCAATACAATCCCGCGATCCTGCGCCATGCCGACAAGTCGGACAGCAAGGAGATCGTGCCGCCCGGTCCCAACAATCCGGTCGGCGTGGTGTGGATCGACCTGTCGAAGGAGCATTACGGCATCCACGGCACGGCCGAGCCCGCAAATATCGGCAAGACCGAAAGCAATGGCTGCATCCGCCTGACCAACTGGGACGCCGCGCGGCTGTCGCTGATGGTGAAGCCCGGCACGCCCGCGATCTTCCAGCCATAAGGCCGGGGTCATGAACCGGATCGGCTGGGCGTTTCTCGCGCTGTTCGTGTTCGCGGCGGGGCTGGTCGCGCTGCTGGTCGATTTCGGCGGATCGCGCCCGCCCCGTTCGAACGACGTCGTGGCGACGCCTTCCCCGCCTGTCGATCCGTTGCCGTCCGGCATGCTGACCCTGCCAGTGCGCGGGGTCGCATGGTCGGGCATCCGCGACAGCTTCGGCGAGGAGCGGGCAGGGGGCGAGCGCCGTCATACCGGGGTCGACATCATGGCGCCCGCCGGCGTCCCCGTCGTGGCCGCGGCGCCGGGTACGGTCGAAAAGTTGTTCTACAGCCATGGCGGCGGCGGCGTTACCGCCTATGTCCGTTCGCCCGACCGGCGGCTGTCCTATTATTATGCCCATCTCGCCGGTTACGTCCCGACGCTGCGGGAGGGCGCGCGGCTCCGTGCGGGCGATCCGATCGGTGCGGTCGGCGACACCGGCAATGCGGGTACAGGCAATTTCCACCTGCATTTCGGGATCGAGCGACTGGACCCGGACGAACCCTGGTATCGTGGTCGCGCGATCAATCCCTATCCGCTGCTTGCCCGCGGACGGCCTGAGCGGTAAGGGCGCGGCTTCGCTCTTTCCAACAGGTATGGTTCGTCATGAAGATCAGCGGCGTCGACATTCGCCCCGGCAACATCATCGAATATGAAGGCGGCATCTGGCGCGCGGTGAAGATCCAGCACACGCAGCCGGGCAAGGGCGGCGCCTATATGCAGGTCGAGATGAAGAACCTGCGCGACGGCCGCAAGAACAACGTCCGCTTCCGTTCGGCCGAGACGGTCGAACGCATCCGGCTGGATACCAAGGATTTCCAGTTCCTGTATCCCGAAGGCGACACGCTCGTGTTCATGGACAAGATCACTTATGACCAGGTGACGCTGGCCCGCGACCTGCTGGGCGACGCGGCCGCGTTCCTCCAGGACGGCATGGATGTGGTCATGGAAATGTATGACGAGGAAGCGATCAGCGTCCAGTTGCCCGACACGATCGAGGCGACGATCGTCGAGGCGGACGCGGTGGTGAAGGGGCAGACGGCATCGTCGTCCTACAAGCCTGCCGTGCTCGACAACGGCGTCCGCGTGATGGTCCCGCCGCACATTGCTGCTGGCACGCGGATCGTGGTCGATGTGTATGAGCAGACTTACGTAAGGCGGGCGGATTGAGGCGCAGGGTCAGGGGCGAATAGCGACCGCTATTCGCCCCTGACCCAAGCCCGGCCGGCGCGCGAAAGCGCGACCGACGACGCGGGCTTTGCCCGCGGCGCTGCCCGTAAAAGAACCAACAGGAAGCAGAACCATGTCCGCCCAGTCCGGCCTCATCACCGTCCTCGAACGCGCCGTCCGCAAGACCGGTCCGCGCCTGCGCCGCGACTTCGGCGAGGTCCAGCATCTCCAGGTCAGCCGCAAGGGGCCGGCGGACTTCGTGTCGCTGGCCGACAAGCGCGCCGAGGAAACGCTGGTCGAGGAACTGCGCAAGGCGCGTCCCGACTGGGGCATGCTGCTGGAGGAAGGCGGCGAGATTGCCGGCGATCCGACCAAGCCGCGCTGGATCGTCGATCCGCTGGACGGCACGACCAACTTCCTCCACGGCATCCCGCACTTCTCGATCTCGGTCGCCGTCGAAGAACCGAACGGTGTCGGCGGCAAGCCCGAGATCACGACGGCGATGGTCTATAACCCGATCACCGACGAAGGCTTCTGGGCCGAAAAGGGCCGGGGGGCGTGGCTGCAGGGACAGCGGTTGCGCGTGTCGTCGCGCCGCGACCTGTCGGAAGCGTTGATCGCCACCGGCATCCCGTTCCTCGGCCACGGCAACTTCGCCGAATGGACCCGCATCTTCGGCGCGGTCGCGCCGGAAGTCGCCGGCATCCGCCGCTTCGGCTCGGCCGCGCTCGACCTGGCCTATGTCGCGGCGGGGCGGTTCGACGGATTCTGGGAATCGGGGCTGAAGAAGTGGGATATCGCCGCCGGCATGCTGCTGGTGCGGGAGGCGGGCGGCTTCGTCACCGATTATCGCGGTGCCGACCGCGCCTATGAAAAGGGCGAGGTGCTGGCGAGCAACGAACAGATGCAGACCCGTCTGCACAAGCTGGTCGCAGGCGCGCTGCGCTGACGGCATGGGGGTGACGGCACGGCGCCGCCACCCGTGGGCTTAGAAGGCGATCGCGCTGCGATGCTTCTCTGGCAGCGCCGTCGCGATCATATTGCGTCTGGTCACATCGACCTTCGTGGCACAGCCGGCGCAGCGGCATGGACGGCATCCGGCGCGATGACGCGCCGGGCCGGGATGTGCTTCGATCACGTCTTCGTCGCAGGGGCCGCTCCACCGGCGGCACCGCCACGGTCGGGCATTGCGGGCATTGCCGGGGAATTGCGAGTGATTCTCATCCTGTTCCGCCCTTGATGCCCTAACGCCATCGGCCTAAAGCCGCTGACATTCATACCGCAACCGCGAGAGACCCCACCTTGGTCGACCTGTCGCAATATCTGCCGATTCTGATGTTCCTGGGCGTTGCCCTGGTATTGTCGACGGCCTTCGTCGTGCTGCCGATGGTGGCATCGCGTTTCACCGGTGCGCACAAGCCGACGCCGGAAAAGCTGACCGAATATGAATGCGGTTTCCCCGCGTTCGAGGATTCGCGCAGCCAGTATGACGTGCGCTTCTATCTGGTGGCGATCCTGTTCATCCTCTTCGATCTCGAAGCGGCGTTTCTCTATCCGTGGGCGGTGACGGTGTTCGACCTCGGCTGGACCGCGTGGGTGTCGATGATGATCTTCATCGGCGAACTGGCGCTCGGCCTTGTATATGCTTGGAAGATGGGAGCTCTCGAATGGGAGTAGAACTCACGACGCCGCCGCACGGCTTTGGCGCTGGTAACGCCGCCGGCACGCCCGTTCAGGCCCCCGACCAGGGTTTCTTCAACGACCTGAACGGTGAACTCACCGACAAGGGCTTTCTGGTCACTTCGACCGAGGACCTGTTCCAGTGGGCGCGCACGGGATCGCTGTGGTGGATGACCTTCGGCCTCGCCTGCTGTGCGGTGGAGATGATCCACGTCAACATGCCGCGCTATGACATGGAACGCTTCGGCGCCGCGCCGCGCGCCAGTCCGCGCCAGTCAGACGTGATGATCGTCGCCGGCACGCTGTGCAACAAGATGGCCCCGGCGCTGCGCCGCGTGTACGACCAGATGTCGGAACCGAAATACGTGATTTCGATGGGCAGTTGCGCCAATGGCGGCGGCTATTACCATTACAGCTACAGCGTCGTGCGCGGTTGTGACCGCGTGGTGCCGGTCGACATCTATGTCCCCGGCTGCCCGCCGACCGCCGAGGCGCTGCTCTATGGCGTGATGCAGCTCCAGCGGAAGATCCGCCGGTCGGGGAGCATCGAACGGTGAGGGCGCCCGCACCCCGTTATGCGCCGAACGACGGCGTGATCGACGCGGCGACCGCTGCGCTCGGCGACATGCTGCTTCATGCGCAGGACCTGGTCGGCGAGGTGTCGCTGACCGTCGATCGCGACCGGCTGGTCCCCGCGATGGAAACGCTGCGCGACACGCCGGGGCTGAAGTACGAGATGCTGGCGGAGATTGCCGGTGTCGATTACCCCGAGAGGGCCGAGCGGTTCGACGTCGTCTATCACCTGCTGTCGATGACGCGGAACCACCGCATCCGCGTGCGCGTGACGACCGATGAGGATGCGCCGGTGCCGTCGGTGACGGGCATCTGGTACAATGCCGGCTGGCTCGAGCGCGAAGTGTACGACATGTACGGCGTGCTGTTCACCGGCAACCCGGACCTGCGCCGCATCCTGACCGACTATGGTTTTCGCGGCCATCCGCTGCGCAAGGACTTCCCGCTGACCGGCTATGTCGAGATGCGCTATTCGGAAGAGGCCAAGCGCGTGGTGTACGAACCGGTGAAGCTGGCGCAGGATTTCCGCACGTTCGACTTCATGAGCCCGTGGGAGGGCGCCGAATATGTCCTGCCGGGCGACGAGAAGGCGGCCGAGCCCAAGCCCGCGCTGGGGCAGGCGCCGGGTGCGCCGACGCCGGTCAACGCCGATCAGGTGAAGCGCGCCGACGAGAATGCGAAGGTCGCCGTGCCGCAGGTCGACAAGCCCAAGACGACCGAGAGCACCGCGCAGTCGGGCGCTGGCAAGCCGCATCCCGGCAACCGGCCCGAATCGAAGCCGGTCGATCCCGACGTGCCGTCGCCCGATGCGGGCAAGCCGCCGGTGGAGGACAAGTAATGGCCGATTACGACCATCAGATCGATGCCGCCAACCCCACGCCCGGCGATGTCGAAATCCAGAACTACACGATCAACTTCGGCCCGCAGCACCCGGCGGCGCACGGCGTGCTCCGCCTTGTCACCGAACTGGACGGCGAGATCGTCGAGCGGATCGACCCGCATGTCGGGCTGCTCCACCGCGGCACGGAAAAGCTGATCGAATACAAGACGTACGCGCAGGCGCTGCCGTACATGGACCGGCTCGATTACTGCTCGCCGATGTGCATGGAGCACAGCTATGTCCTGGCGGTCGAAAAGCTGCTGGATATCGAAGTGCCGCTGCGCGCCCAGTATCTGCGCGTGTTCTTCGCCGAACTGACCCGCATCATGAACCACATGCTGAACATCGGTTCGCACGTGATGGACGTGGGCGCGATGACGCCGAACCTGTGGATGTTCGAGCTGCGCGAAGACACGATGAACTTCTACGAACGGGCGTCGGGTGCGCGGATGCACGCGAACTTCCTGCGCCCCGGCGGCATCCGGCAGGACGTGCCGCTGAAGCTGCTGACCGATATCGCCGAATGGCTCGACACCCGCCTGCCGCGCCTGTTCGGCGATGCGATCGGCATGGTTTCGGAAAACCGCATCTTCAAGCAGCGCAACGTCGACATTGCGGTCGTCAGCCGCGAGGATGCGGTGCGCTGGGGCTTTTCCGGCCCGATGATCCGTGGCGCGGGCATTCCGTGGGACATCCGCAAGGCGCAGCCCTATGACGCCTATGACCGGGTCGACTTCGATGTGCCGGTCGGGACGCGCGGCGACTGTTATGACCGGTTCATGGTCCGGGTCGAGGAAGTCTGGCAGTCGGCGCGTATCATGAAGCAATGTCTCGCCCAGATGCCCGAAGGGCCGATCGCGTCGCTCGACCGCAAGGTCGTGCCGCCGAAGCGCGGCGAGATGAAGCAGTCGATGGAAGCGCTGATCCATCACTTCAAGCTGTTCACCGAAGGCTATCACGTTCCCGCGGGCGAGGTCTATGTCGCGACCGAGAGCCCGAAGGGCGAGTTCGGCATCTACATGGTGTCGGACGGCAGCAACAAACCGTACCGCGTGAAGATCCGCCCGACCGCATTCAGCCATCTCCAGGCGATGGACTTCATGACGAAGGGGCACATGCTCGCCGACATCACCGCGATCCTGGGGGCGATGGACATCGTGTTCGGGGAGTGCGACCGTTGAGCCGCCTCGACACCGTGAACGCGATGATGGAACGCTACAATGCGCGCGACGCGGCGGGCTATGCCGCGTTCTTCGCCGACGATGGCTGCGAGGCACAGTATCGCGGCGACGTGGTGCGCGACGGACGCGCCGGCGTGGAGAGCGGCATGGCGGCGGTCTTCGCCGAATTTCCGCAGAACCATGCCGAAGTCCTGCAGTCGTTCGAACTGGGTGAGCGCGTCGTGCTGCACGAACGGGTCCGCCGTTCGGCCGACGCCGAACCGTTCGACGTAATGACCGTCTATTCGTTCAGCGGCGACAAGGTCGGCCGCGTGGAGTTCATTCGCTGATGGCCGACGCCCCCAACATCCCCGACGAAGCCGAGGTCCGTGCACGCTGGGGTAACTTCGCGTGGAACCCTGCGAACGCCGAAAAGGCGCGCGAGATCGTCGCGCGCTATCCCGAAGGGCGGCAGCAGTCGTGCACCATCCCGTTTCTCGATCTGGCGCAGCGTCAGGTCGGTGCCGAAACGCACACGCAGGGCTGGTTGCCGGTGCCGGTGATCGAGTTCGTCGCCCGCGAACTGGGCATGGCCTATATGCGGGTGTACGAGGTCGCGACCTTCTACACGATGTTCAATCTGGCGCCGGTCGGCCGTTACCATGTGCAGGTCTGCGGCACGACGCCGTGCATGCTGCGCGGATCGGACGATGTGTTCGCGGCGTGCAAGAATCGCGGGCTGATGAAGGGCAAGACCACGCCTGACGGCCTGTTCACGCTGACCGAGGTCGAGTGCATGGGCAATTGCGCCTCGGCACCGATGGTCCAGATCAACGACGACAATTACGAGGACCTCGACTATGATCGCATGACCGCGATCCTCGAGGCGCTGGCGAAGGGCGAGACGCCGAGGCCCGGAACGCAGGAACCCGGTCGGCATACGGTCGAACCGGTCGGCGAACCGACCAACCTTGCCGCGATGATGACCGAGAACCATGATTACCGGCCCGAATGGGGCAGCGCGGCATGAGGGCGCTCGGCAGTCTGTTGATCGCGGTGCTCGTCGGCATCGCGGTGTTGTGGATCGCGCTGGAGCTGTTCGTCGGGGCGCTGAAGCTGGTCGGCGTCGCGATCGGCATCGCGGCGATGGTCGCGGTTTATTTCATCGCCGAAAAGATGATCGGGAAGGGACGATAAGGATGCTGGCCGACAAGGATCGCATCTTCACCAACGTGTACGGGTTCCAGCCATGGAACCTCGACGCCGCCGTGATGCGCGGCGACTGGGACAATACCAAGGCGCTGTTGCAACTGGGTCCCGACACGATCATCGACCGTATCAAGGCATCCGGCCTGCGCGGGCGTGGCGGGGCGGGCTTTCCGACCGGCACCAAATGGTCGTTCATGCCGAAGGCGCCCAAGCCCGACCGGCCGAACTTCCTCGTCATCAACGCCGACGAGTCGGAGCCCGGTTCGTGCAAGGACCGCGAGATCATCCGGCATGATCCGCACAAGCTGATCGAGGGCGCGCTGGTCGCGGGCTTCGCGATGCGTGCGCGCGCGGCATATATCTATATTCGCGGCGAATATATCCGCGAGGCGGAGGTATTGTTCGCTGCGATCGCGGAGGCATATGCCAAGGGGCTGCTCGGCAAGAATGCCTGCGGTTCGGGGTATGACTTCGACGTGTTCGCACATCGCGGCGCCGGCGCGTACATCTGCGGTGAAGAAACCGCGATGCTCGAAAGCCTCGAGGGCAAGAAGGGACAGCCCCGGCTCAAGCCGCCGTTCCCGGCGGGTGCCGGCCTGTATGGCTGCCCGACGACGGTCAACAATGTCGAATCGATCGCCGTGGTACCGACGATCCTGCGCCGCAGCCCGGAATGGTTCGCAAGCTTCGGCGCGGAGAACAACCGCGGTACCAAGCTGTTCCAGATCAGTGGGCACGTGAACCGGCCCTGCGTGGTCGAGGAGGCGATGAGCATCCCGTTCCGCGAGCTGATCGAAAAGCATTGCGGCGGCATTCGCGGTGGCTGGGACAATCTGCTGTGCGTCATCCCCGGCGGGTCGTCGGTGCCGCTGGTCAAGGCCGAGCAGATCATCGACGCGCCGATGGATTTCGACGGGTTGAAAGCGGTAGGTTCGGGCCTCGGCACCGCCGCCGTCATCGTCATGGACAAGTCGACCGACGTGGTCCGGGCGATCAGCCGCCTGTCGTATTTCTACAAGCATGAGAGCTGCGGCCAGTGCACGCCGTGCCGCGAAGGCACCGGCTGGATGTGGCGGGTGATGGAGCGACTGCGCACCGGCGATGCCGACCTGTCGGAAATCGATACGCTGCAGCAAGTGACCAAGCAGGTCGAGGGCCACACCATCTGCGCGCTGGGCGACGCGGCGGCATGGCCGATCCAGGGCCTCATCAAGAACTTCCGCCCTGAACTGGAGCGGCGGATCAACGAAAAGCGCGGCGGTGGCGTACAGCCGATGCAGGAAGCCGCCGAGTGAAGCGAGCGCTGCTCTCGACGATCCTGCTGGTATCGGTGGCCTTGCCGGCGAATGCCCAGCGGCAGCTCGAAAGGGACACCGGGTCGATGATCCCGGTGCCGCGGCGTGCCCGCATCTCGGATTCGGGGAAGCTGTCCGATCAGGCGCGGGCACGCGTGACGCTGGCGCAATTCGCCCGCTGTACGGTCGATCGCAGGTCGAAGGAGGTCGCGGCGCTCGCTGGACAGTCCGCCGACAAGCTGGGCGGCATGGCGATGGCGAAGGTCGCCGACGACGAATGCCTGTCGTCGGGCGAGATGCGCATGAAGCCCATGCTGATGCGCGGCGCATTGTTCGTGGAACTGTACCGGCGTCGCGAGCGGGCCGCAGGGCGGGGTGAGCCATGGTCGATGCCGGCGGTCGCGTTCGACGGACGGACGCCGGTCGATACCGGCGACGGCGATCTGGCGTTGCAGTTCGGGCTGTTGTCCTTTGCGGAATGCGTGGTCCGGCATGACGCGCAGGCGACCAGGGCGGTCGTCCTTGCACCGACCGCCAGCAACGAACAGGACGCGGCGTTCGCCGCACTGGCCCCGCATCTGGGACAGTGCCTGCCGGGCGGGCAGAAGATCGCGTTGGGAAAGAGCATTTTGGAAGGTGCCCTGGGTGAGGTTCTGTATCGCGGAACCGTCCCCGTCGCGCCTTCCGTGTCGCAGGAAGCCAGGTAATGCCGAAGGTCAAGGTAGACGGGGTCGAGGTCGAGGTGCCGCAGGGTGCCACCGTCCTCCAGGCATGCGAAGCGGCGGGCAAGGAAATCCCGCGCTTCTGCTATCACGAACGGCTGTCGATCGCCGGCAATTGCCGGATGTGTCTGGTCGAGGTGAAGCCGGGGCCGCCCAAGCCGCAGGCGTCGTGTGCGTTGCCCGCCGCCGACAATCAGGAAATCCGCACCGACAGCGCGATGGTGAAGGCCGCGCGCGAAGGCGTGATGGAATTCCTGCTCATCAACCACCCGCTCGACTGCCCGATCTGCGACCAGGGCGGCGAGTGCGACCTGCAGGACCAGTCGGTTGCCTATGGTCGTGGTCAGTCGCGCTATGACGAGAACAAGCGCGCCGTCACCGAGAAATATATGGGGCCGATCGTCAAGACGGTCATGACCCGTTGCATCCAGTGCACGCGCTGTATCCGTTTTGCGGAAGAGGTTGCGGGTGTGGAGGAAATCGGCGCGATCTATCGCGGCGAGAACATGCAGATCACCTCGTATCTCGAACAGGCGGTGACGAGCGAGTTGTCGGGCAATATCGTCGACCTGTGCCCGGTCGGCGCGCTGACGTCCAAGCCCTATGCGTTCGAGGCGCGTCCGTGGGAGCTCAAGAAGACGCTGGCGATCGACGTGATGGACGCGGTCGGCACCAATATCCGCCTCGACAGCCGTGGGCGGCAGGTGCTGCGCTGCGTGCCGCGGATCAACGAGGACGTGAACGAGGAATGGGCGCACGACAAGACGCGCCACGCCGTCGATGGCCTTGTCCGTCGTCGCCTCGACAAGCCGTTCGTTCGTAAGAACGGCAAGCTGGTCGCGGCCGATTGGGACGAAGCGTTCGCAGCGATCCAGTCGGTAAATGCGGGCGCGTCGGTCGCGGCGATCGCGGGCGACCTGCTCGATTGCGAGACGATGTTCGCCGCGAAGGCGCTGGTGAACGCCCTTGGTTCGTCGCTGCTCGAAGGGCGGCAGACGGGCATGGCGTACGATGCCGCCAATCTCGGCGCGGTCGCCTTCAACACGACCATTGCCGGGGTCGAGGATGCCGATGCGATCCTGCTGGTCGGCACCGACCTGCGCCACGAAGCGCCGCTTATCAACACCCGCGTCCGCAAGGCGATCAAGAAGGGTGCCCGGGTATTCGCCATCGGCCCGCAGGTCGACCTGACCTACCAGGTCGAATGGCTGGGCGACGATCTGGCCCTGCTCGGCGGATTGCCGGATCGCGCTGCCGAGGCGATGGACGCGGCCGTGCGCCCGATCGTCATCGTGGGGCCGGGTGCGCTGAAGGACGGCCATGGCGCAGCGCTCAAGCTTGCGCAGGACGGCAATCTCGTCCGCACGCTGGCGGACGGTACCGTTTGGAACGGGTTCAACGTCGTTCACCTCGCGGCTGCGCGCATGGGCGCGCTGATGCTGGGCTATGCGCAGGCGGGCGGTATCGCCGATATCGTCGCCGCGAACCCGAAGCTGGTGTTCTTCCTCGGTGCCGATGAGGTCGATTTCGACAAGTTTGCCGGGGCGACGAAGGTCTATGTCGGCCATCATGGCGACAAGGGCGCGGCGGCGGCCGACATCGTGCTGCCGGGCGCGAGCTATGCCGAAAAGGCCGGGACCTACGTCAACCTCGAAGGGCGCGTACAGCGCGGTGATCGGGCGGTGTTCCCACCGGGCGATGCGCGCGAGGACTGGACGATTTTCCGGGCGCTCGGGGAAGTGCTGGGCGTGACGCTGCCGTTCGACGATTTCGCCGGAGTGCGCCGTGCGATGACGGCCGCGGTTCCCGAACTCGGTCAGGAAGGACTGGTGCGGTTTGACTGGAACCCGCCGGCACTCGACGCTAAGGGGTCGGGCGCGGTGACGTATCCGGTCGCCGATTTCTATATGACCAACGCGATCTGCCGGGCCAGCCCGACGATGCAGCGTTGTTCGGCCGAACTTGTCCATGGCCAGGATTTCGCGGAGGCCGCCGAGTGACCTCGTTTTTCGAAACTACCGTCGGACTGCCCTATGGCTGGGCGTGGACCGTTGCGACGCTGGTCGGCATTCTGGTCATCGCCCTGCCGCTGATGCTGGCGGTCGCGATGATTATCTATGCCGATCGCAAGATCTGGGCGGCGATGGCGTTGCGCCGTGGCCCCAACGTCGTCGGGCCGTTCGGCCTGCTGCAGTCGTTCGCCGATGGCCTGAAGGTGTTCCTGCAGGAAACGATCGTGCCGTCGTCGGCCAATCGCGGCCTGTTCCTGCTGGCGCCGATCATCACCTTCACCGTCGCGCTGATCGTATGGGCGGTGATCCCGTTCGACGTCGGCGTCGTGGTGGCGGACATCAATGTCGGCCTGCTCTACATCCTCGCGGCGTCGTCGCTCGGGGTATATGGCGTCATCATCTCGGGCTGGGCGTCCAACTCGAAATATCCGTTCTATTCGGCGCTGCGGGCCGCCGCGCAGATGGTGTCGTACGAAGTCGCGATCGGCTTCGTGCTCATCTCCGTCGTGCTGTGGGCCGGGTCGTTCAACCTGACGACGATTGTGCTCGAGCAGCGTGCGCATATCTTCGGCTTTATCAACGGCTTCGGTTTCAACCCGCTGCTGTTCCCGATGGCGGTCGTGTTCCTGATTTCGTCGCTGGCCGAGACCGCGCGGGCGCCGTTCGATCTGACCGAGGCGGAATCGGAACTGGTCGCCGGCTATCAGACCGAATATTCGTCGATGGCGTTCGCGCTGTTCTGGCTGGGCGAATATGCCAACGTCATCCTGATGTGCGCGCTCAATGCGCTGCTGTTCTGGGGTGGCTGGCTGCCGCCGGTCGACTGGGCGCCGCTCTATTATGTGCCGGGCATCCTCTGGTTCCTCGCGAAGACCTTCTTCTTCTTCTTCGTATTCAGTTGGGTGAAGGCGACCGTGCCGCGGTATCGCTATGACCAGCTAATGCGGCTGGGCTGGAAGATCTTCCTGCCGCTGTCGCTGACCTTCGTCTTCCTCATCTCGGGCTGGCTGATGCTCCAGCGCGTGGGAGTGCCTGCATGAGTATCGCCCAGACCATCCGATCGTTCACCCTGTGGGAGTTCGTGAAGGCCCATGCCCTGACGCTGCGGTACTTCTTCAAGCCCAAGGCGACGATCAACTATCCGTACGAGAAAAACCCGATCTCGCCCCGCTTTCGCGGTGAGCATGCGTTGCGTCGCTATCCGAACGGCGAGGAGCGCTGCATCGCGTGCAAGCTGTGCGAGGCGGTGTGCCCGGCGCTGGCGATCACGATCGAGGCCGAACCGCGCGAGGATGGCAGCCGCCGTACGACGCGGTACGATATCGACATGACGAAATGCATCTATTGCGGGCTGTGCCAGGAAGCGTGCCCGGTCGATGCGATCGTCGAGGGGCCGAATTTCGAATTCGCCACCGAAACGCGCGAAGAGCTGATCTATCACAAGGACAAGCTGCTCGCGAATGGTGATCGCTGGGAACGCGCCATTGCCGCGAACCTTGCGAGCGACGCGCCCTACCGGTAATGGCGCGCATGTTCCGTACCGGCGGGGGCCCGTTGTCCCGCTTCGCCGGCAATTCGATCAGCGTTTCGTCCCGCACATCGACGCGGGGCGGGCAGGGGGAAGAGCAGCGCTCGTGATCCAGACACTCGCCTTCTATCTGTTCGCCACGATCGTGGTGGCATCGGCCGCGCTGACGATCACGTCGCGCAACCCGGTCCATTCGGTGCTGTGGCTGATCCTCGCCTTCTTCAATGCCGCCGGGCTGATGGTGCTGGCCGGCGCCGAATTCATCGCCATGCTGCTGGTCATCGTCTATGTCGGCGCGGTCGCGGTGCTGTTCCTGTTCGTGGTCATGATGCTCGACATCGACTTCACCGAGCTGCGCGCCGGCTTCGTTCGCTATCTGCCGGCGGGTCTGGCGCTCGCGGTGCTGCTTGCGGTCGAACTGATCGTCGGCGCCTATGCGTGGACGTCGGGGCGGATCGACATGGCGCGCCGCATCGCGCCGGTTGACGTCGTCGTGCCGAATATCGAGGCGATCGGGCGGCTGCTCTATACGCGGTATCTGTACGTGTTCGAAGGCGTCGGCCTGGTGCTGCTGGTCGCGATGGTCGGTGCGATCGTCCTGACCCAGCGCAAGCGCGCGGATGCCAAGGCGCAGAACATCAACCGTCAGATCAACCGGCGGGCAAAGGATGCGATCCGCAACGTCAACCAGCCTATCGGACAGGGGGTCGAACTGTGATCGGACTGACTCATTATCTGGTCGTCGGCGCGATCCTGTTCACGCTGGGCGTGCTGGGCATCTTCCTCAACCGGAAGAACCTGATCGTCATCCTGATGTCGATCGAGCTGATCCTGCTGGCGGTGAACATCAACTTCGTCGCCTTCTCGGCGCAGCTCGGCGATCTGGTCGGGCAGGTGTTCGCGATGTTCGTTCTGGCGGTCGCTGCCGGCGAAAGCGCGATCGGGCTGGCCATCATGGTCATTTATTTCCGTGGTCGCGGTTCCATCGCGGTCGACGACGTCAACCGGATGAAGGGGTGATGCCGGTGGCTTTTCGGGTTTCGGGGGTGCTTTCGTGAGCGCCATCCATATCGTCGTGTTCCTGCCGCTGCTGGCGTCGATCGTCGCCGGGCTGTCGAACCGCGCGTTCGGCATCGCCGTGCCGAAGATCATCACGACGGCCGGCCTGCTGGTCGCGGCCGGGTTGTCATGGTCGATCTTCATCCCGTTTCTCAGCGGCACGGCGCAGGCCGATGTCGCGCCGGTATCGACCTGGATCCTTTCCGGCGGGATGGACATCGCATGGGAATTGCGGGTCGATGCGCTGACGGCGGTCATGCTGGTCGTCATCACCAGCGTGTCGGCACTCGTCCATTTATATAGCTGGGGCTATATGAGCGAGGATCCGGATCAGCCGCGCTTCTTCGCCTATCTGTCGCTGTTCACCTTCGCGATGCTGATGCTCGTGACCGCGAACAATCTGGTGCAGATGTTCTTCGGTTGGGAAGGGGTCGGCCTTGCCTCCTACCTGCTCATCGGCTTCTGGTTCCGCAAGCCGTCGGCCAATGCCGCCGCGATCAAGGCGTTCGTGGTCAACCGGGTCGGCGATCTTGGCTTCATGCTCGGCATCTTCGGCACCTATCTGGTGTTCGGCACGATCTCGATCCCCGCGATCCTCGAAGCTGCGCCGTCGATGGCGGGCTCGACGATCGGCTTCCTGTGGTTCCGTGCCGATACGATGACGGTGCTGTGCCTGCTGCTGTTCGTCGGTGCGATGGGCAAGTCGGCCCAGCTCGGGCTGCACACCTGGCTGCCCGATGCGATGGAGGGGCCGACCCCGGTGTCGGCGCTGATCCACGCGGCGACGATGGTCACGGCCGGCGTGTTCATGGTGTGCCGCCTGTCGCCGATGTTCGAAACGTCGCCGACGGCGCTGGCGGTGGTGACTGCGGTCGGTGCCGCGACCTGCCTGTTCGCGGCAACGATCGGTCTGGTGCAGACCGACATCAAGCGCGTGATCGCCTATTCGACCTGTTCGCAGCTCGGCTACATGTTCTTTGCCGCCGGGGTCGGTGCCTATGGCGCGGCGATGTTCCACCTGTTCACCCACGCCTTCTTCAAGGCGCTGCTGTTCCTCGGCGCGGGGTCGGTGATCCATGCGATGCACCATGAACAGGACATGCGTTTCTACGGCGGCCTGCGAAAGCATATCCCGCTGACCTTCTGGGCGATGATGGCGGGAACGCTGGCGATCACCGGCGTCGGCATCTACGGCATCGGCGGCTTTGCCGGCTACCACTCGAAGGACGCGATCCTCGAAGCGGCATGGGCGGCGGGTCCGGGCGGGTATGGCGCCTTCTATGTCGGCACCTTCGCCGCGCTGCTGACCAGCTTCTATTCGTGGCGACTGATGTTCCTCACCTTCTTCGGCGCGCCGCGCTGGGCGGGGTCGGAGCATATCCAGCACGCGGCACACGACGCGCACGGACATGGCGACCATCATGAAACCCATGGTCATGGGCATGACGACGGCAGCCATCCGGCGCCGCCGGCGGCCGAGGATGCCGGTCATGCGCCGGCGGCCCATGCCGCGCACGCCAGCGACGTGATCGAAGGTACGGCGGGCTATCACCCGCATGAAAGCCCGATCGTGATGCTGATCCCGCTGATCGTGCTGACCATCGGTGCGGTTGCGGCCGGTTATGTGTTCAACCACTGGTTCATCGGGGCCGATGCGGGCGAGGCGTTCTGGAAGGGCAGCCTGTTCTACAACGAGCGTCTGATGCATGCGATGCACGAGGTGCCGTTGCTGGTGAAGCTGGCCGCGACCATCGTGATGCTGATCGGCCTGGCGAGCGCGTTCTATGTTTACATCCTGCGGCCCGGCACGGCGGCGGCGATTGCGGATACCTTCCGCGTGCTGCATAGCTTCCTGCTGAGGAAGTGGTATTTCGACGAGCTGTATCACCTGATCTTCGTCCGCCCGGCCTTCGCGCTCGGCCGCTTCTTCTGGAAGCGTGGCGATGAACAGACGATCAACCGCTTCGGCCCCGACGGGTCGGCGGCGCTGGTCGGGCTGTCGAGCCGGCTCGCGGTCAGGATGCAGACCGGCTATCTCTACACCTATGCCTTTGTCATGCTGATCGGCCTGACGGCGGCGGTTACGTGGGCGATCGCGTCGTGATGCGCGGTTTCAAGCAATTGGTTCGGGGGAATAACTCGTGAACGGCTTCCCGATCCTGTCGGTGATGCTGCTGGTACCGGCGGCCGCAGCGGTACTGTGTCTGTTCGTATCGGCGAACGGCGCGCGCTGGACGGCGCTGGCCGCCACGCTGGTCAACTTCGCGCTCGGCGTGCTGCTCTGGGCGAATTTCGACATCGGCGGCGCGCAGTGGCAGTTCGTCGAGGCACCTGCGCTCGGCGACTTCGGCGTGTTCCGCTACGCGCTCGGCATCGACGGCTTCGCGCTGATGCTCATCATGCTCAGCGTGTTCCTGATGCCGATCTGCATCGGCGCGTCATGGAAGTCCGTTACCAACCGCGTGCCCGAATATATGGCGCTGTTCCTGAGCGTCGAAGTGCTGATGATCGGTACCTTCGCGGCGCAGGACCTGCTGCTGTTCTACGTCTTCTTCGAAGCCGGTCTGATCCCGATGTACCTCATCATCGGCATCTGGGGCGGGGCGAACCGCATCTATGCGTCGTACAAGTTCTTCCTGTACACGCTGCTCGGCTCGCTGCTCATGCTGATCGCGATGATCTACATGATCCAGACGGCGGGGACGTCGGATATCCCGACGCTGATGGCCTATGATTTCCCGGCGCATGTCCAGACATGGCTGTGGCTGGCGTTCTTCGCGTCGTTTGCGGTGAAGATGCCGATGTGGCCGGTCCACACCTGGCTGCCGGACGCGCACGTGCAGGCACCGACCGCCGGGTCGGTCATCCTTGCGGGTGTCTTGTTGAAGCTCGGCGGCTACGGCTTCCTGCGTTTCTCGATCCCGATGTTCCCGGAGGCCTCCGGGCAGCTAACCTGGCTCATCCTGACGCTGTCGGCGGTGGCGGTGGTCTATACCTCGCTGGTCGCGCTGGTGCAGTCGGACATGAAGAAGCTGATCGCCTATTCGTCGGTCGCGCACATGGCGATCGTGACGATCGGCCTGTTCGCCTTCAACCAGCAGGGTATCGAAGGCGCGATGATCGTGATGCTCAGCCACGGGCTGGTATCGGGCGCATTGTTCCTGTGCGTCGGCATCATCTATGACCGGCTGCATACCCGCGAGATCGCGCGTTATGGCGGTCTGGCGATCAACATGCCGCGCTATGCCGTATTCTTCCTGCTGTTCACGATGGCGTCGATCGGCCTGCCGGGGACGTCGGGCTTCGTCGGCGAGTTCCTGAGCCTTGCCGGTACGTATCGCGTGTCGACCTGGGCGGCGCTGATCTGCACGACCGGCATCATCCTGGGCGCGGCCTATTCGCTGTACCTGTATCGGCGGATCGCGCTGGGCGACCTGGTCCATGACGATGTGAAGGCGATGCCCGACGTGTCGGCGCGCGAACTGGCATTGCTGGCGCCGATCGCGGCGGTGGTGCTGTGGATGGGTGTCTATCCGGAAAGCTTCCTCGCACCGATGCGCGGCGATGTCGCGCTGTTGCTCGCGCGGATCGAGCGGGCGGCACCGGCATCGGATTCACGACCGACCCCGGGCAATCCGGCGGCGGCAGCGGCGAACGCCGCGGAACATGGGACGGGCGCAGCAGCGGCGCACGGGGAATCGCACTGATGAGCTACGTCGAACAACTTTCGATGACCCTGCCCGAGCTGGTGCTCGCGGTCGGGGCGATCGCCCTGATGCTGGTATCGGCATGGGGCAAGCAGGCAGCGACGCGCGGCGTCAGCATCGCGGCGGTGTTCGTGCTGGCGGGCGCTGCGGTCGCGCTGGTCGGCAACGGATCGTCGGGCGGAACCGCGTTCGCGGGCATGTACCGTGCCGATGCCTTCGCGGCCTTTGCCAAGGTGCTGATCTACCTCGCCTCGGCGGTTGCCATCATCATCGCCCCGCGTTTCTTCGAACGCACCAGCGGCGACGACCTGAAACCCGAATATCCGGTGCTGATCCTGTTGTCGGCATGCGGCATGGGCATGATGGTGTCGGCATCCGACCTGCTGCTGCTCTATGTCGGGCTGGAGTTGCAGAGCCTTGCCGCCTATGTGCTGGCGAGCTTCATGCGCCGCGACACGCGTTCGGCCGAAGCGGGTCTGAAGTATTTCGTGCTGGGCGCGCTGGCATCGGGCATCCTGCTCTATGGCATCAGCCTGGTGTACGGCTTTGCCGGCACCACCTTGTTCGACGACATCGCGATCGCCTATGCCGGGCCGCGCAACATGGGCCTGTTGTTCGGGCTTGTGTTCGTGTTCGCGGGGCTTGCGTTCAAGCTGGCGGCGGTGCCGTTCCACATGTGGACGCCCGACGTGTATGAGGGCGCGCCGACCCCGGTGACGGCGTTCTTCGCATCGGCTCCCAAGGTCGCGGCGATGGCGATGGCGCTGCGCGTCGCGGTCGAGGCGATGGGCCCCGCCGTCCTCGAATGGCGCCAGATCGTGATCTTCGCCGCTCTCGCGTCGATCCTGCTCGGCGCGGTCGGGGCGATCGGGCAGCGCAACATCAAGCGGCTGCTGGCCTATTCGTCGATCAACAATGTCGGCTTCGCGCTGGTCGGGCTCGCCGCCGGTTCGGCGCAGGGTGTCGCGGGCGTGCTGTTCTACCTCGCGGTCTATATCGTGATGACGCTGGGCTCGTTCCTGATCGTGCTGCAGATGCGCGGGGAAGACGGGCAGCCGGTGGAGGACATCGCCAGCCTGTCGGGATTGTCGCGCAGCCGCCCTGCACTGGCGCTGGCGCTGGCGATCTTCATGTTCTCGCTCGCCGGCATCCCGCCGCTGTTCGGCTTCTGGGCCAAATATGCGGTGTTCGAGGCGGCGGTGCAGGCAGGGCTGCTGCCGCTGGCGGTGATCGGTATCGCGGCGTCGACGATCGGTGCCTATTATTACCTGCGCGTCGTCAAGACGATGTATTTCGACGAGCCGGCCGCCCCCTTCGGGCGCGAACCGGCTCTGGTCGAGGGCGGGCTGACACTGGCGGCGGCCGTGGTCATCTCGCCGGTCAGCCTGTTCCTGATCGCGCCGCTGTCGGCATGGTCGCTGACCGCCGCGCGGGCGTTGTTCTGACGGTCCGGGTCGTCGGCGAGACGGGGTCGACAAATGCCGACCTGCTCGCCGCCGCCGAACGCGGTGCCGAGGAAGGATTGTGGCTGCGTGCCGAGCGGCAGGTCGCCGGTCGTGGCAGGCTTGGCCGCAGATGGTCGGACGGCAGAGGCAACCTGTTCGCAAGTACGATCGTCCGGTTGCGGCCGGACGATCCGCCCGCGCCGACGCTGACCCTGGTCGCGGCCGTGGCGCTGGCGGAGGCGGTCGCGAGCTTCATACCCGGTCGGGTGACGATCAAATGGCCGAATGACCTGCTGATCGATGGCGCCAAGCTGTCGGGCATCCTGCTGGAGCGCGGTACCGCCAATGCGGTGGTGATCGGTTTCGGCGTGAACCTTGCCGCGCACCCGGACCTTGCCGACCGGCCGACGACCAGCTTGGCTGCGCAGGGGGTCGAGGTGACGCCGGCGGCGATGCTGGAGCGGTTGCAGGCGCGACTGGCGGCATGGCTGCACGTCTGGCGACGGCACGACCTCTCCGCGATCCGGACGGCATGGGAAGCGCTGGCGCATCCGCGCGGCACGCTGTTGCGGGTCCGCCTGCCCGATGGCGGCGGGCGGGAGGGGGCGTTCGACGGGCTGGATATCAGCGGTGCGCTGCGGTTACGGATGGACGATGGACGGACGGAAATGGTCCACGCCGGTGATGTCTTTGCATGACGTTGCCGGTCCGGACGCGCCGCGCCGCAGGCGATGCTTGTCGTCGCCGCCCATAGCCATTAGCGAGAAACGAGACGTGCCGTTCGGGCATGGCGGGGAAGGTCGATGCTGTTAGCGATCGATGCCGGGAATACCAACATCGTGTTCGCACTGGTCGATGGCGAGGCGATCGTCGCGCGCTGGCGCATCGCGACCGATCCACGCCGGACCGCCGACGAATATGCGGTGTGGCTGAGCCAGTTGCTGGCGCTCGACGGCCGCGATCGCTCCGTCGTGACCGCGGTGATGATCGGGACCGTCGTGCCGCGGGCGCTCCATAATCTGGAAGTGCTGGCGATCAAGTATTTCGGGGTCGAGGCGCAGGTCGCGGGGCGCGGACCGGCCGGGTTCAGCATCGCCCTTGACGTGGAGGAACCGCATGCGGTCGGTGCCGATCGTGCGCTAAACGCGATCGCCGCCCATGCCGCCCATCCCGGCGACCTCATCGTCGTCGACTTCGGTACCGCTGCGACGTTCGACGTCGTCGACTATACCGGCGCGTACAAGGGCGGGATCATCGCGCCGGGGATCAACCTGTCGCTCGACGCGCTGGTAACGGCGGCGGCAAAGCTGCCGCGCATCGCGATCGAGGCGCCGGCGTCGACCAGCGTCATCGGCCGCAACACCGCCGACCAGATGCATATCGGCATCTATTGGGGCTATATCGCGATGATCGAGGGGCTGGTCGCGCGGATGAAGGCGGAAATCGGCCGCCCCGTCCATGTGATCGCTACCGGCGGGCTCGCGATCCTGTTCGAAAAACATACGCAGGTGTTCGATTCGATCGAACAGGACCTGACCATCACGGGACTGGCGATGCTGTGGCGCCGCACCCATATCACTACAGCAACGTAACGAAGCAAACCGAACCCGCGAATGGGCGCGGGCATTGAAAGAAATTGAGTGACACCAAAGAAAGAACTGCTCTTCGTCGCGCTCGGCGGATCGGGCGAGATCGGCATGAACGTCAACCTGTATGGCACTGCCGGCAAGTGGCTGATGGTCGACTGCGGCGTGACCTTTGCCGACCCGGCCTATCCGGGCATCGACGTGATGCTGCCCGACGTGCAATTCATCGAGGAACGCGGCGACCAGTTGCTGGGCATCGTGATAACGCACGGGCATGAAGACCATATCGGCGCGCTGCCCTATCTGGCCGCCGATCTGGGCGTCCCGATCTATGCGACGCCGTTCACTGCCGGGCTGATCCGCGGGAAGCTGGACGAGGAAGGCATTGCCGACCGCGTGAAGCTGAAGATCGTGCCGCTGGGCGGCGATATCACGGTCGGGCCGTTCGGCGTGAAGTTCGTACCGATGGCGCATTCGATCCCGGAATCGACCTCGCTGGTCATCTCGACGCCGCATGGCAGGGTGTTTCATTCGGGGGATTGGAAGCTGGATGCGCAACCGATGGTCGCGACCCCGGCCAGCCCGGAGGAGCTGACCGCGATCGGTGACGAGGGCATCCTTGCGCTCGTCTGCGATTCGACCAACGTCTTCAACACCGAAGCGTCGGGGTCCGAAGCCGATGTCCGCAAGGGCCTGTTCGAACAGATCGCGTCGGCCGAGGGGCGGCGGGTCATGGTCACGAGCTTTGCGTCGAACGCGGCGCGGCTGCACACGCTGGGCGAAGTGGCACGGGACACCAACCGCAAGGTATGCGTCGCGGGCCGGTCGCTCGACCGTATCCTGAAGGTCGCGAAGGCTACCGGCTATCTGAAGGATTTTCCGCAGACCGTCGATTTCGATACCGCGATGCGCCTGCCGCGCGATCAGGTGCTGATTATCGCGACCGGCGGGCAGGGCGAGGCCCGGGCCGCGCTCGCGCGCATCGCGAACCGCGAACATCAGCTCAGCCTCGAATCCGGCGATCGGGTGATCTTTTCCTCCAAGCAGATTCCGGGCAACGAAGTCGCGATCGGCCGCATCCAGAACCAGTTGGCGGCGGCCGGGATCGAGATGGTCACTGACCGCCAGGCGCATGTCCATGTGTCCGGTCATCCGGGGCGGCCGGAACTGGCGAAGCTCTATGGCTGGCTGCGGCCCAAGGTTTTGATGCCGGTCCATGGCGAGATGCGGCATCTGATGGAGCATGCCCGCTTTGCGCTGTCGCAGGGCATCCGCCAGACGCTGGTCCAGACCAATGGCGATATCGTCCGCCTGGCACCGGGTAATCCGGTCAAGGTCGGCAACGCGGTCGTCGGTCGCCTGGCACTGGACGGTGACGTCATCCTGCCCGCGGACGGCACGACGATCAACGAACGCCGCAAGCTGGCCGCCTATGGCCATATGTCGGTAGCGGTGGCGATCGACCGGCGCGGGCAGTTGATCGGCGAGCCGCAGATCCGGGTGCAGGGCGTGCCGGTCGAGGAGGATCGCGAGCCGTTCCTCGAGGAAGCGGTCGATGCCGCGGCGGAAGCGGTGGCGGCGAAGGGGCGCGAACGCGGCAAGCTGCCCGAGGCGATCCGCCTTGCCGTGCGGCGCGTCGCGACGCGCTGGACCGGCAAGAAGCCGGTCGTCGACGTCCTCATCATCCCGGCCTGACATCCGGCATGGCGTGGCAGTCGGCATTGGCGATCTACCTGTTGTTCTGGGTGTTCGCGATGTTCCTGGTATTGCCGTTCGGGGTTCGCACCGCGCAGGAAGCGGGCGAACCCCGGGTGCCCGGACAGGCCGACAGCGCACCGTCCGGGTTCAGTTTCGGGCGGATGGCGTGGCGTACGACGATCGTCGCCACCGTCCTGTTCGGACTATTCTACCTGAACTTCGTGTTCGGGTGGGTCACGGCGGACATGCTGGATTTCTATCGGTGAGCAAGGCGGCGTAACGGTCCGTTTGCGGCCGTTCGCCCGAACCGCCGCCCGTCCTGTTCGGGCTGGTCGAGAACCGGGGTCGAGCAGGAACTGCCCCAAATCACGGCGTTCCCGACGGACGCTTCTCGACCTCGCCCGAAGCTGTTCGAACCAGACGGTGTGAAGAACGGCCCGTCGCGCTCAGCTCCGCAGCCGCTCGATCGCCTGCGCCAGCACGACGTACAGCTTGCCCATGTCGGACGACAACAGGGTGACGCCCATCGGCGACCCGTCGCGCAGCGCGAGGATCTGGCGCAGCATCGCTTCGAAATCGTGGATGTACCGGTTGACCTGATCGCGAAATCCGTCGTCCTGATCGTACAGGATCGCGATCTCGCGGGCCTGGGCGCTGTCGATCAGGCGGACGGCGCGGCGGGTGAATACACCGCGATCGCCCTTCAGATACGCGGCCCACGCCGTGTCGGACACGTCGGTCGAGAGCGAGCGGGCGATGTCGATCGCCGCGGAATTCATCGCCTCGATCAGCAGCGAGACGCGGCGCGAGAACTGGTCGCTGTCGGCGGCCTCGCGCTCCGCCTGCGCAGCGGCGATGCGGTCGTCGACCTGCCTGCTGGTATCGGCAATGTCGAGCATCTGCCGCGACAGCCGTTCCGATGCCTCGATCGCCGACGCGACGGCGTGGTTGGCGATGGTCGACAGTTCGGCGACCTGCGCGGTCACAGCCTGATCCACGGCGTTCGCCAGTGCGCGGGCACCCTGTGTTTCCAGGTCGCGCGCGGCGTCGGGCAGCACCCTGGACAGGGTATCGCGCGCCTGCTGGCTGGCGGCCTCGGCGGTATCGCGGATCCGGAGCATCGCTTCGGACAGGCGCGGGGCGGCATCTTCGGCAAAGCGGATGGTAGTCGCGATCGTGTCGTCCACCACGGTGCGGACCCCTTCGATCCGTTCGGCACCGCGGTCGAGCGTGTCGAGCAGCGACTGCTGCACGGTCGAAAGCGTATCGCGCTGCATCTCGACGACGCCGGCAATCGCCTCGATCGCGTCGTGCGTGCTTTCGGCGGCGGTGACGAGGGCGAGCAGCTCCGGCTTCGATCCGGCCACGACCGCGCGGCTGTCGGCGATGCGCGCATCGAGCCGGTCGAGCGCGCCGGGCAGCGTCTCGTCCATCTCCCGCGCGGCGGCGTCCAGCGCGGTCAGCACGCCCTCGGCAGTCGCGATCACGCGGCGGGCGGTGTCGTCGCCATTGGCGAGTGCCTCGGCCAGCGCGTCGGCGACCTGGGTCAGCGCGCCGACCGATCCCGCCACCGCCTGCGCACGTTCCACGCCGGTGGTACGCAGCCGGTCGAACCGGTCGTCGACGTCGCTCAGCCCTTCGTTGAGCAGGGTCAGCAGCGCCTCGCCATCGCGGCGGCGATCGTCGAGCTGGCCGGCAAGGGTACGGATCGCGGTATCGATCTGCGCGACGCGACCCGCGAGCAGTTCGGCGCCTTCGCGACCGGCACGCTCGATCGCCGCGCCATTGGCCTCGATCATCGCGATGGTCGCATCGCCCTGCGCAGTGATCGCCTTGCGCGATTCGTCGATCGCGGCGGCGGCGCGTTCCAGCACGGCGTCGATCGCACCCGACATGGTGCCGATCACGCTTTCGAGCCGGGCGCCGGCGCTCTCGCTGGTCGCCTCCATCCGCTGCATATGTGCCGCCAGCCGTTGCGCCGCACCGCCGGCGAGATCGTCCGCCTCGCGCGAGCGTTGCGCGACGACGGCCAGTTGCGCATCGAGCGCGGCGACGCGTTCGCTGGCGGTCAGGCCGGTGCGGTCGAGCAGTGCCGCCATCTCCGCCGTTTCGGCGTGCGCGCGCGGCAGGGTGGCCAGCACGGTCGACAGTCGCTGTTCGGTGGTGGCGCTCATCCGGTCGAGCGTCGCGGCGCTTTCCCCGATCGCGTCGATCTGCTGCTGCATGTCGGTGGCGATGCCGCGCAGCCGGCCGGTCGCGGCGTCGCCGAGCATCATCAGCGACGCGCTCTGTTCGACGACTTCCGCCCGCGATTCGGCCAGCGTCCGGCGGACCGATTCGAGTACCTGTTCGAGCGCCAGCGCCTCGTCGCGCATCGACCGGGCGGTCACGGCGAACCGGCGCGCCTCGCTGCGGCTGTTCCGGCGCAGCAGCAGCCAGGCGATACCGAGGAGCATCGGCGGCACGCACAGCGCGGCGATGAACGACGCCATGCCGACCGGACCCAGCGCGGGCAGCGACGGCGCGCTCCACGCCAGCATTCCCCCGATCCACACCGTGATGGCGATCCCGGCCAGCGTCGGCCCGATCCAGCCGCGGCGCAGCGGCTCGGGTTCGACGACCGCCTCGGCCAGCCAATGCTGTTCGTCGTTCAGATGATCCTCGGCCGCGACATGGTCGCCGGCGTCGTGGCGGTGCTGATGCAGCCCGGTGATCGAACCCCCGTTCATGGCCGGGGGTCTATCACGATCGGATTGCCAGCGACAGCGCCGTAACGATCCGTTAACCCCGATCGCGCTAACCGGTTGTCATGGTGTATGATCCCGGTGCGATCGATGCGACGCTGGCGGCCGCGGTAGGCGACGAACCGCGGCTGATCGCCGAGTTGCGCGGGGCGTTCGTCGACAGCGCGCGGCGGGTCCTGGCCGTGATGGAAGCCGCCGAGGGCGAGCAATGGACCGCAGCGGCGTTCCGGCTGAAGGGGCTGGCGGCAAGCTTCGGTGCGGTACGGCTGATGGCACTGGCGGCGGAAGCCGCGGCGGCTCCGCCCGGGGAGCAGGCGACGCTGCGCAAGCTGCACCGGGCGGTCGACCGCTTCTGACCTTTAGCGCCGGCGCGACAATTCGCGCATCGCATCGTCCAGCCCGGCCAGCGTCAGCGGATACATCCGGTCGGTGAACAGGTCGCGGATCGATCGCGTCGAATGGGTCCAGTCCCATTGCGGTTGCGGTACCGGGTTGATCCACGCGGCCGAGTGCCAGTGCGCGGTCATGCGTTGCAGCCAGACGGCGCCCGCCTCTTCATTGTCATGTTCGACCGATCCGCCGGGCTGGACAAGCTCGTACGGGCTCATCGCCGCATCCCCGACCAGCACCAGTCGATAATCGGCGCCATAGGTGCGCAGCAGGTCGGCGGTCGCGATCCGTTCGGCGAAACGCCGGCGGTTGTCGCGCCATACCCCTTCATAGACACAGTTGTGGAAGTAGAAGAATTCGAGCTGGCGAAACTCGGCCGTGGCCGCGGAAAACAGTTCCTCGACCTGCTCGACGAACGGGTCCATCGATCCGCCGACATCGAGGAAGAGCAGCAGCTTTACCGCATTGCGCCGTTCCGGCCGCATCGCGACATCCAGCCAGCCACGCCGCGCGGTACCGGCGATCGTCGCGTCGAGGTCGAGTTCGTCGGCCAGCCCTTCGCGCGCGAACCGGCGCAGGCGGCGCAGGGCGACCTTCAGGTTGCGGGTGCCGAGTTCGCGGCCGTTGTCGAGGTTGCGGAACTCGCGCTGTTCCCAGACCTTCACCGCGCGCTTGTGGCGGCCTTGTCCGCCGATGCGGACCCCTTCCGGATTGTAGCCGCCATGGCCGAACGGGCTGGTGCCGCCGGTGCCGATCCATTTCGACCCGCCGTGATGCGCTTCGTCCTGCTCGGCCAGCCGCTCGCGCAGGAGGTCCATCAACCGGTTCCAGTCGCCGGTCGGGGCGATCTTCGCCATGTCCTCGGGCGAGAGATAGCGTTCGGCCACGGCGCGCAGCCAGTCGGCGGGCAAATGGAGCGGGTCGACTCCGGACGCCGTCGCGATGCCGCCGAAAACCTCGCCGAACGCGCGGTCGAAGCGGTCGACCATCGCCTCGTCCTTCACGAAGGTCGTGCGGGCGAGATGGTAGAACGCGTCGAGCGACGGTTCGATCACCCCGCGATCGATCGCTTCGATCAGCACCAGATGTTCGCGGATGCTGACCGGCAACCCGACCCGGCGCAGGGTTTCGACGAACGAATGGAACATGCCGGTTCCTCTAGCGCAGCGCGGCGTACAGGCGCCAGTGCGTTCCTGACAGCCCCGCCGGATCGCCGCGCGCGACCTCGCGATAGGTGCGGCCGCAACGGACCAGTGGTGCGGGGAAGCGGGCGTCGCCGTCGCGCTCGATGAAGTGGAAGCGCGCGGGCGGGCAGGGGCTGTCGGCGATGCGCAGGGGGTAATGCTGCGAACGGGCGGCGGCGGTCAGGATCGCGGTCGAGCGCGAATGGTCGAACGACACGCTCGCGCCCTGCGGGGCGATGCGGGCGAGCGTGGCGACGGCCCGGCCGGGGTCCCCGCGCAGGTTGGCGATGACAGCGGCATCGCGCAGTGCGGCCGAACCGGTGAAGGTGATGGCGACCAGGACGGCCAGCCATCGCCAGCCGCCCCCGCGCATCCATGCGGTCGGCAGCGCGATTGCCGCGCACAGCAGCATCGGGGGGACGGCGACGGCATAATAGCGTGCGCCGCCGCTGTTGGGGAGCGCGAGCAGGCCGATCATCAGCGGCAGCAGCACGGCCGCGACCAGCGCCAGCGTCCATAGCCGGTCCCGTCCAACCCGCATCGATACGAGCAATGGCAGCAGGAGCAGCGATACGCTGAGGCTCCAGGTCCAGAGCTGATCGAGCGCCTGACCCCATTTGGTCCAGTCGTGCGGCTCGCGATTGCCGAACTGGAAGCCGGTGGCGCTGTTCGCCGCCGCCACCCATGCGAGCGCCACGAGGAGCAGCGTGACGATCGCCGCGGGGGCAAACAGCCGCGACGTATCGGCGACGGCGCGTGCCGGCCCGTGCGAACGCGTCCGGTCGAGCAGGACCCACAGGCCAAGCACGGCAAGGCCGAAAACCATCGTCGCCTGTGCAAGGCAACCCAGAAACGCGGCGAGCGCCAGCGCGGTGGCCGGCGAACCGGCGTCCCGCGTCAGCCAGCGGTCGGTCATGGCGATGGCGACGAGGAAGGCGAACAGCATCGGCGCATAGCCGCGCGCCTCCGCGCCGTAGATCAGCAGGAAGGGCGACACGGCGAAGGCCACCGCCGCAACGATCGCGGCCGCGGGGGCCCGGCGGGCAGCGATCAGCGCGGCGACCGGGATCGTCGCGGTACCGCTGACGATCGACAGCGCACGCTGCAGCAGGGGCGGCGCGTCGGCACCGACCCATTGCAGCCACAGCGTGTTCAGGTGGTGGTTGTTGTCGTGGTTGATGTGGAGCAGCACCCCCGCCGGGGTCGCGCTGTCATGGGCGAAGATCGCTGACCATGCCTCGTCCAGCCACAGGCCACCCCGCGCGGCAAGGCAGCGCAGCAGCAACCCGAGCAGCGTGACGATTGCGACGATCACCCATGGCGTACCGCGTGTCCCCATCGCGCGGGTCTAGCCGGAGGGAGTGCCGGCGGCCAAGCCTAGCGGGCGTAGGCGTCGATCAGCGATCCGACATAATCCGGCGTGGCGCTGCTCAGTTCCGCTGCCGGGCGGGGTCCGTAGATGAAACCATGGGTCGGATATTCCGAACTGCCCAGCCCCTGCGAATCGCGATACCACACCTTCACCCGCGTCCAGTCGCCCTTGCGCGACACATCGAACACGGTCACGTCCTGCTCGACCCCGCCGCGAACGCCGTTGATGCGCGACCAGTTGGCATGCGTCACCATCGCCACGCGCGGTTCGACGACCCGACTGATGACGAGGACATGGCCCAGCGGCAGGCGCGACGTCTTTTCAAAGGTCAGGACCGCACCGACCCGCGGCGTCTGCCCGCGCGGATAGCGTCCCTCCGCCTGGTCCCACCATGTCCATGCGTCGCCATAGATTTCGACGCCCGACGCCGCGCGCGCGAAGGGGACGCATTGCCCGACATAGTCGAGCAGCGAACGCGCCCCGAGCGGGAAGCTGGCGGCACCGGCAAAGGCGAGGAGCAACAGGCCCCGGACAAGCGAACCGAACATGGCGACGATTGTGCGGCGCGATCCTCGCCAATCGGTTGGCGAGCACGGTTAACGAGCGGTTCCCGCAACATTCCGTCGCCCCGGACGAACGGCTGGTCGCGTATCAGCCCTGCCGCCGGTGCAGGAACGCCAGCCGTTCGAACAGCATGACATCGGCCTCGTTCTTCAGCAACGCGCCGTGCAGCGGCGGGATCGCCTTTGCCGGATCGTGCGACGCCAGCATGTCAAGCGGCATGTCGTCGTGGAGCAACAGCTTCAGCCAGTCGATGAGTTCGCTGGTCGATGGCTTTTTCTTCAGGCCCGGCGTTTCGCGGACCGCGAAGAACAGATCGAGCGCGCGGTTCACCAGCAGCTTCTGGATTCCGGGAAAATGGACGTCGAGGATCGCCTGCATCGTCGCGCGATCGGGGAAGCGTATATAGTGGAAGAAACAGCGCCGCAGGAACGCATCGGGCAGTTCCTTTTCATTGTTCGACGTGATGACCACGATCGGCCGCTCGCGCGCGGTCACGCGCTCGCCGGTTTCATAGACGTCGAATGCCATGCGATCGAGTTCGTGCAGCAGGTCGTTCGGAAATTCGATATCGGCCTTGTCGACCTCGTCGATCAACAGGACAGGCAGCGTGGGGCTGACGAACGCCTCCCACAGCTTGCCGCGGCGGATATAGTTGGCGATGTCGTGGACCCGCGGATCGCCGAGCTGCCCGTCGCGCAGCCGCGCCACCGCATCATATTCGTACAGCCCCTGCTGCGCGCGGGTGGTCGACTTGACGTTCCATTCGATCAGCAGCGCGCCCACCGCACGCGCGATCTCCTGCGCCAGCACCGTCTTGCCGGTGCCGGGTTCGCCCTTCACCAGCAGGGGGCGGCGCAGCGTCACCGCCGCATTCACCGCGACCTTCAGGTCGTCGGTGGCGACATATCTACTGGTTCCTTCGAAGCGCATCGGCTGTCCCGTCGTCATGGCCGCGACGATAGGCGGGGACGACGACGGATGCTAGCCGCGGCTTTCGGCGCGAACGATCAGCAGGTCCCACAGGCCGCGATGCTGTGCCAGCAACTGCTGCAGGCCGAACGTCATCGCGCGTTCGACCGGACTGTCGCCGGTCACGGTGTCGATCAACCGCATCGTCTGTGCCGGCGAGGGCAGAAGGTTCGGCAGCGTGTCCAGCCCGAGCCGGAGCGCGGCGGCATCGAGCGGACGGCGGATCGCCGGCCAGTCGAGCGTGATGCCGATCGCCGCGCCCAGCGCACAGCCTGGACGCACCGATCGCGCGAGCAGGTCGATCGCATGCCGTTGCGCCGCGAGCGCAGCCTCGGTCGCCGCCTGTCCGGGGGTGCCGGGCGGGGGGCCGGCCGCGGCGGACACGCGGATCAGATAGGCGCGCTCCTCGGCAAAGGCCGCCGCCGCCTGTTCGAACCATGCGTCGGCAGCGGGGTGCGGATCGGCGCGGGCGGCATAATCGACCACTCCGGGATGGCGACCGTGCAACGAACATAGCTGGTGCAGCGCATCGGCAATATCGCGCAGCAAGGCGTCGCCGCACGCCAATTGGACAGGAGCGGCATGTCCGGCGCTACCGTCGGTCGACACGATGCGGGCAAGCCGTGCCGCCGCGTCGCAACCGTTCCTGTCCGCAATCGCCATCAACAACCGTCGGCTCCATGATCGAACACGGGGCAGCCCCCGTCCGAACAGGGGTATGACGGCAATTGATAACCCAAGCGCGTAGGAACAAGGTTTCCGGGATTTTAACCGCGATCACCGCACGGCCATGCGGTTCGGTACCATCCCGTAACGAACCGCCCCGGCGCATCTGCAGGCACCGGGGCGGGATCGATCACTGGTCGAGGAAGGACCGCATCTTGCGGCTGCGGCTGGGATGCTTGAGCTTGCGCAACGCCTTCGCCTCGATCTGGCGGATACGTTCGCGGGTCACGCTGAACTGCTGACCGACCTCTTCGAGCGTGTGGTCGGTGTTCATGCCGATGCCGAAGCGCATGCGCAGCACGCGTTCCTCGCGCGGGGTCAGCGATGCCAGGACCCGCGTTACCGTTTCCTTCAAATTCGCCTGGATCGCGGCATCGACCGGAATGATCGCGTTCTTGTCCTCGATGAAGTCGCCGAGGTGCGAATCCTCCTCGTCGCCGATCGGCGTCTCGAGGCTGATCGGTTCCTTGGCGATCTTCATCACCTTGCGAACCTTTTCGAGCGGCATCGACAGCCGTTCGGCCATTTCCTCCGGCGTCGGTTCGCGGCCCTGTTCGTGCAGGAACTGGCGGCTGGTGCGCACCAGCTTGTTGATCGTCTCGATCATGTGGACCGGAATGCGGATGGTCCGCGCCTGATCGGCGATCGAGCGGGTGATCGCCTGGCGGATCCACCACGTCGCATAGGTGCTGAACTTGTAGCCACGGCGATATTCGAACTTGTCGACCGCCTTCATCAGGCCGATGTTCCCCTCCTGGATCAGGTCGAGGAACTGCAGGCCGCGGTTCGTATATTTCTTGGCGATCGAGATCACGAGGCGCAGGTTCGCCTCGACCATTTCCTTCTTGGCGATCCGCGCCTCACGCTCGCCCTTCTGCACCATGTTGACGATACGGCGAAACTCGCCGAGCGCCATGCCGGTCTGCTGCGCGATCTCGGCGATTTCGGTGCGGATGCGGTCGACCGCGGCGCCTTCGTTCTCGACAAAGGCCTTCCACTTCCTGTCGATCGTCGCGACCGACGACAGCCACTGTTCGTCCAGCTCGTGATCGACATAGCTGTCGAGGAACGCCTTGCGCGGCACCTTGTGGCGTTCGGCGAGGCGCAGCATCTGCCCGCCCAGCGCGGTCAGGCGCCGGTTATAGGCATAGAGCTGATCGACCAGATATTCGATCTTCGCCTGGTGGAACTGCACGCTCTCGACCTCGGCGGTCAGTTCCTCGCGCAGCTTCTGATACTTGCGTTCCTCGGCGCTGCTCAGCCCGTCGCCGGTCGCCATCGCGTCGAGGCGCTGCGACTGCATCTTCGAGAATTTCTTGAAGATGGCGGTGATGTTGGCGAACTTCTCCAAAGCCTGCGGCTTGAGCTGTTCTTCCATCTGGGCGAGGCTGAGGGTGTTGTCCTCGTCGTCATCGTCGCTGGGACGCGGCGTACGGCGTTCGCCGCCTTCCTCATCCTCGTCGGCGGACGCTTCCTCCGGCTCTTCCTCCTCCTTGAACGCCGGACCGGCATTCTTGGCGGAGATTTCGCCATTGTCGTCGCCATCCTCGTCGTCGGACAGCGATTCGGGCGCCGGGTCCTTCGACAGCATCGCGTCGAGATCGAGGATCTCGCGCAGTTGCATCGTGCCTTCGTTGAGGGCGGTCGACCAGCCGATGATCGCATTGAAGGTGATCGGCGATTCGCACAGGCCGAAGATCATCGTGTCGCGACCCGCCTCGATCCGCTTGGCGATGGCAATTTCGCCCTCGCGGCTGAGCAGTTCGACCGCGCCCATCTCGCGCAGGTACATCCGCACCGGATCATCGGTACGGTCGACCGTTTCCTTCTTCTTGACCGGCTCGAACGCGGCGGCGGCATCGTCCTGATCGGCCGTGCTGTCGTCGTCGCTGTCCTCGTCCTGCTTGGCGCGCTCGTCGCCTTCGCCGTCCTCGCCCGCGTCCTCGTTCTCGACGACGTTGACGCCCATGTCGTTCAGCGCCGACATGATGTCCTCGATCTGCTCGGAGGTCATCTGATCCTGCGGCAGCATCTCGTTCAACTGG
>QFNF01000056.1 GCA_003240755.1 Sphingomonas hengshuiensis
ACTATCCGCGCATCATCGCCGATCCGGTGATCCGCCAGGCGGTCGACAATCTGCTCGACAATGCGCGCGAGGCCGGCGCCACCTATATCGACCTGCTGGTCGGACGCGACAGCGCCTCGCTCAACATCGCCGTGCGCGACAATGGCAGCGGATTTTCGCACGCGATGCTGGAGGATTTCGGCAAGCCCTATCGCTCCAGCAAGGGCAAGGAAGGCCATGGCCTCGGCCTCTTCCTTGTGGTCAATGTCGTGCGCAAGCTGGGCGGCAGCGTATCGGCCAGCAATGGCGCCGATGGCGGCGCGCTGATCCTGCTGCGCCTGCCGCTCGATACGGTCGCACTGGAAGAGGAAAGTGACAGCGAAGATGACGGCTGAACGGCTGCTGGTGATCGTCGAGGATGACGAGGCCTTTGCAAAGACCCTCAAGCGTTCGTTCGAGCGGCGCGGCTATGACGTGCTGACCGCCGCCAGCCATGGCGCGCTGGAGGAGGTGCTCAAGGGCAACCGCCCCGGCTATGCCGTGGTCGACCTCAAGCTCGGCCCGGAATCCGGCCTGGTCTGCGTCCAGACGCTGCACGCCCATGATCCCGACATGCTGATCGTGGTGCTGACCGGCTTTGCCAGCATTGCCACCGCGGTCGAGGCGATCAAGCTCGGCGCGACCAACTACCTGACCAAGCCCGCCAACACCGACGATATCGAGGCGGCGTTCGCGCGCGTCGACGGCGATGCCGACGCGACGATCGCCACGGCGCCGCCGACCTCGATCAAGACGCTGGAATGGGAGCATATCCACCAGACGCTGGCCGATACCGGGTTCAACATCTCCGAAGCGGCACGGCGGCTGGGCATGCATCGCCGGACGCTGGCGCGAAAGCTCGACAAGCGCCATCTTTCCTGAATGCGGGGTTCGAAACGGCACTGTGCCTGTGGTATCAGGGCGCGCAAGGGGAACGGTTCATCGTGCGGCAGGTTCGATTGCCCTAAGGCACGTCGCCGCACTGGAAGAGTATAGGATGAAGACGATTACCGACCACCGCCATCGTTTCGATCGCATCGTGCGCCGCGCGCTGCTCGCCGGGATCGCCCTGACCGTCGCGACGAGCGCGTCCGCGCAGGTCGTGCCGCCGCCGGTGGTGCCGACGCTGCCGACGACGCCCATGGTACAGCCGGTGCCGGCCCCCCAGCCGCTGCCGACGCTGAGCCCGGCGCAGGAGAGCGAACTCGCCCGGCTGCTGGCGCGCGATGCCGTGGCGCAAGGACTCAAGGATCGCGAGCCCCAGCTTTCCAGCCTGACCGGCCCCGCGCTGGTGCAGGCAGCGCTCGACCATGCCCATGCGGTGCGGGCGGGCCGGCTGGACAACAGCGATTTCCAGAAGGACTGGGCGATGCGCCCGCAGGCGTTCGATCCCTTGCCGTCGTTCCGCGACGCGGTGGCGAAGGACAGGCTGGCAGCGTGGGTCGCCTCGCTGCCGCCGCCCTATGCCGGGTACGACACGCTGGTCGCGGGGCTGGCGCGGTATCGCAGGATCCAGGCGAATGGCGGCTGGGCGACCGTCGCTGCCGGATCGGAACTGCGCATGGGTGGCCGGGGGCCGCAGGTCGCGGCGTTGCGCAAGCGGCTGGCGATCGAGGATTCCAACCTGTCGGCCAGCGGCGATACGTTCGACCAGTCGCTGCTGGACGCGGTGCGCCGCGCCCAGCGCCGCTACGGCCTGAACCCCGCCGGACAGGTCGGTGCGCAGACCATCGCGTCGCTGAACGTGCCGGTCACTGAGCGGATCAAGCAGATCAAGGCCAATATGGAGCGGTGGCGCTGGCTGCCGACCGAGCTGGAAAAGAACCGCATCCAGGTGAACATCGCCGCGGCGGTGTTGACCGTGTTCGACGGCGACCAGCCGGTGACGTCGATGAAGGCCGTCACCGGCCGGCCGGGTGACGAGACGCCGATGCTCACCTCGACGATCCATTCGATCGTGCTCAATCCGCCATGGAACGTGCCGTCGTCGATCGCCGACAAGGAATTGTGGCCGAAGGAGCGGGCGAACCCCGGCTATCTGAAGCGCAACGGGTTCCGCATCATCGAGACGGAAGGCGGCGGGCGCCGGTTGCAGCAGGCATCGGAGCGCAGCGCGCTTGGCCGGTTCAAGTTCGATTTCGACAATCCGTTCGCGGTCTATCTGCACGATACGCCGGCGCAGTCGGGCTTTGCCAATTTCGACCGGCTGGCCAGCCATGGCTGCGTCCGCCTCGAAAAGCCGGAGGACCTGGCGCGTCTGCTGCTGCGGACCACGCCCGACTGGCCCGACGCGCAGATCGACGCGACGCTGGCATCGGGCAAGACCGTGCGGGCCAGGGTCGCCGATCCGGTGAAGGTATATCTGCTTTACTGGACCGCGTTCGCGACGCCGAACGGCACGATGAGCTTCCGCGAGGATCCGTATAAATGGGACGGCGTGCTGGCGAACAAGATCGCCGCGCGCGCCGAAGCCGCCCAGTTGGCGGCGCGATAAGGGGATGACGATGAAGAGCGGATGGCGCGTAGCGCTGCTGGCGGGCAGCGGCCTGTTGCTGGCGACCGGCCTGGGGGCGTGTTCGGGGTCTGACGAACCCGACGCCCCGATCGAAAACAGCGCGTTCGACGAGGAGGCCCCGCCCCCGACCCCGTTGCCGGAGGAAACGGTCGAGCCGGCGCCCCCGGTCGTGGAGAATCTGTCGGCGGTGGCTCCGGCCGAAGTCCTGCCCCCGCCCCCGCCGGTCGAGCCGGATCAGCAGGTGCTGGACGACGCGTCGGCTACGGGCATGACTTCGCGCTCGACGCGCGGACGGGGCGATCTCGACGATCAACCGCTCGATGACGCGATGGCGAACCAGCAGGAAGCCGAACCGACCGACGGCTGAGCCTGTCGGTTCAACGATCGGGGCAGCAACGGATGCAGGTCGGGGGGTACCTATGGTACCTCCCGCCATGTTTCGACCTTCCCGACGATACCCTGTTGCCTGAGCACCACGTCTTGGCGTTCCGCCAGTCCCGGATTACGCCGCTGCGATCGGTAAAAAGGCTATCGGGATGAGTCGCAGCGCGCCACTGCGAGGCCGGACATCAGGCAACTGCGGCTATATCTCGCCCCCTACGTGCCGAAGTGCCGCTACCCATCCCCCTCAAGCCGTCTGCGCGGTTCCTTCGACCGGCAGAACCGGCGCGTAGGCGCGGTCGAGGTACAGGTTCGCCAGTTCGTAATGCGCGCTCACCACCTGTTCATGATGGGCCTGCTGCGCCAATTCCAACTGCTGTTCGGCACGGCGTACGAAGTAGGACATTTCGTCCGGTCCAATCGAAGACACGACAACCTCTCGGGGACGTTCAAGCGTCCGTTTAAATACTCGCCCGGTGGAACCGGACGTGTCGAAAACGCACGACCGAGGCCGGGGATGCGTGTCGCCGCAAATTCTGACGCCGTCATTACACCGGCTGGCATAAAGGTGCGCCGCGGCGACCTGTCACATCCGGCGGTGTTTGCCGCCATAGCGGCCGCCGATATAGGCGCCCAGCCGGTCCATCTCGCTTTTGGCAGCAAGGGCCGCATCCGACTGGCATGGCAGCGGGTCATGTTCGTGGTCGGCGGCACGAACGGCAACCTTCGCGGCCAGTTCCTCGATATCGGCGCGCGACAACAGGTTCTTTTCGCGGAGCAGACAGAGCAGGCTCTGCAGGATTACCATGCTCTTTTCGCCAGCACCGCCCGGTTCGATCGCGTTCATCGTTCCTCTCCTTATGTCATGCAGGAGAGCATATGCCGATCGGGCGCGGACGCAAGAGGCACGTAAACGGTTTGGAACACCCGGGAACGCACGTTTCCAGGCCATGGCGGGAATCCGTGCAGGGCTCCCCCCAAGGTACAGGCTCCCCCTCGCAAGGGGGAGCGCAGCCGTCAGTTCAGTCCGCCGCCCAGCGTCCGATACACGGTGACAAGGTTCGTCGCCCGCGCCAGCCGGGTCTGCACCAGCGTCTGCCGCGCGGCATAGCTGGTGCGCTGCGCATCGAGCGTGTTGAGGAACGAATCGATCCCGGCACGGTAACGCGCGTCGGACAAGCGCTCGGCCGTTGCCGCCGCCTGGGTCCGCGCGGTCTGTGCCGACAACTGTTCGCCGATCGTGCCGCGCGTCGCCAAAGCGTCGGCGACTTCGCGAAACGCGGTCTGGAGCGTGCCCTCATAGGTCGCGACCGCCGCCAATTGCTGCGCACGTGCCACCTCGACATTGCCGCGCCGCTGGCCCCCGTCGAACAACGGCAGCGTGGCGGCCGGTGCGATCGAGAAGTTCTGCGTGCCCGAGCCGAACAATCCGCCCAGCGCCGTGCTGATCGTACCCAGCGTGGCGGTCAGCGAGATCGTCGGGAACAGCGCCGCGCGCGCCGCGCCGATATTGGCGTTGGCGGCATAGAGGCGCCGTTCGGCCTGCAGCACGTCCGGCCGGCGCAACAGCACCGTCGACGACACGCCGGTCGGCAGGTTGGTTAGTACGGGGTTGTTTTCGCCTAGTTCGGTCGGCAGATGTTCAACCGGTACCGTCGTCCCGGCGAGCAGGTTGATCGCATTCTGGTCCTGCGCGATCTGCGCGGTCAGTGCGGCGATGTCGCCGCGCGCCTGCTGATAGGTGGTTTCCGCCTGCTGCACCTCCAGTTCGGAAATGACCCCGACGCGGAACTGCGCGCGGGTCAGCTCCAGCGTGCGGCCGAAGCTGGCAAGCGTGTCGCGCGACAGGCGTAGCTGATCCTGATCGGCGGCCATGGTCAGCCACGCGGTCGCGACCTCGCCGATCAGCGCGATGCGCGCGGCGCGCTGTGCCTCCTCGGTCGCGAAATATTCCTGCAGGCCCGCCTGGCTGAGGTTGCGGACCCGGCCGAAAAGGTCGAGTTCGAATGCCGAGAAGCCGACCGACGCCTGGTAGATTTCGAGGTTGCCGGACTGCGCGGGCACCCCGCCCGCCCCGGTCGCGCCCCCGACGCCACCCGCCCCGCCCAGCGCGCCGAACGGATTGTTGGTATAGGTCACACCGCCATTGGCGGTGGTCGCCGGCACCTGCGACGCGCGGGTCACGCGGTACTGCGCCCGCGCCACCAGCACGTTCGCGGCGGTGACGCGATAATCCCGATTATTCTCCAGCGCGGTGGCGATCACCGCCTGCAACCGCGGATCGACGAAGAAATCGCGATACGCGATCCGGGTCACGTCGGCCTGTTCGGCCCCCAGCGCGGGGTATGGCCCGCCCTGCGGCAGCGTCAGCGGGATCGCCCCTTCGGGCCGCACATTCTGGGGTGCCAGGTTGCACGCGGTCAGCGCGGTCGTGGCGACGAGAAGGGTCAGGCTACGCAGCGTCATCATGTTGCTCATGGTCATGCCCCCTGCGGCGCGGGTTCGCCGCCATCGGAGGACCGGTTGCCGCCATCGGGTTCGACGTCCGGGTGATCGGACGGCCGGTTGGCGGGCGGAGTATCCTTGCCGCCATGCCCGAACAGGCGAAGCACGATGACGAAGAACATCGGCACGAAGAAGATGGCGAGGACGGTGGCGGACAACATGCCGCCGACCACCGACCGTCCGATGGCGTTCTGTCCACCGGCACCCGCCCCGGTCGACACCGCCAGCGGCAGCACGCCGAAGATGAACGCCAGCGAGGTCATGAGGATCGGTCGCAGACGCAGCCGCGCCGCCTCCACCGCCGCTTCGATCGGTCCCATGCCGTCGGCGATCCGCTCCTCGGCAAACTCCACGATCAGGATCGCGTTCTTCGCCGACACGCCGATGGTCGTAATCAGGCCGACCTGCAGATAGATGTCGTTGTTGAGGCCGGTCAGCCACGCCGCGAGCAGCGCGCCGAGAATGCCCAGCGGCACCACCAGCAGGACCGAGATCGGCACCGACCAGCTTTCGTACAGCGCGGCAAGGCACAGGAACACGATCAGCAGCGACAGGCCATAGAGCGCCGGCGCCTGACCACCCGACAGCCGTTCCTCGAACGACAGCCCGGTCCATTCCAGCGCGGTGCCCGGCGGCAGCTTGGCATGGATTTCCTCCAGCGCCTCCATCGCCGCACCGGTGCTGAGACCCTGCCCCGGCGACCCCTGCAACTGCATCGCCGACTGGCCGTTATAGCGCGTCAGTTGCACCGGCGCGTTGGACCATTCCAGCGTCGAAAAGGCAGTGAACGGCACCATCTGACCGGTCGCGCCCCGTACATACAGATCACCGACATCTTCGGGGCTGAGACGATAGGGGGTATCGGCCTGGACATAGACGCGCTTCACCCGACCGCGGTCGATGAAGTCGTTGATATAGCCGCCGCCCCATGCCGTCGCGATCGTCGAGTTGACGTCGGCAAGGTCGAGCCCGAGGGCGCGCGCCTTGTCCTCGTCGATATTGACCTTGAGCTGCGGCGCATCGTCGAGGCTGAGCGGACGGACCTGTGCCAGTCGCGCATCCTGCGCGGCCATGCCGAGCATCATGTTGCGGGCTTCCAGCAGCTTGTCGTGACCGATGCCGCCGGTATCCACCAATTGCACGTCGAAACCGGTCGCATTGCCCAGTTCCTGCACGGCAGGCGGCACCAGCGCGAAGATCAGTCCGTCCTTGTACTGGCTGAACGCCCCCATCGCACGGCCGGCGATCGCCTGCGCCTTGTTGTCGGCACCGCTACGCTCCTCCCACGGCTTGAGCCGCACGAACGCCAGACCGGCATTCTGCCCCTGCCCCGCAAAGCTGAAGCCGTTGATGGTGAACACGCCGGCGACATTCCCCGATTCCTGCTTCATGAAATGGTCGCGCACCAGGTCGAGGCCCTTTTCGGTACGGCTGCTCGTCGCACCCGCCGGACCCTGCACCAGCGCCAGCACCGTGCCCTGATCCTCATCGGGCAGAAAGCCCGAGGGGAGGCGCGTGAAGAGGAACACCATGCCCAGCACGATCAGCAGATAGACCAGCATCGACCGTTTCCAGCTTCGCGTGGTGCGCCGGACGCCATTTTCATATTTCTGCTGGCTGCGTTCGAACCGGTCGTTGAACCAGCGGAAGAAACGCGCCAGCGGACCATTGCCCTTCCCGTGCTTGTCCGGGTCATGGGGCTTGAGGATCGTGGCGCAGAGTGCGGGCGTCAGGATCAGCGCGACCAGCACCGACAGCACCATCGCCGACACGATCGTGATCGAGAACTGGCGATAGATCACGCCGGTCGATCCGCCGAAGAACGCCATCGGCAGGAACACCGCGGACAGGACGAGGCCGATGCCGACCAGCGCGCCGGTGATCTCGTCCATCGACTTGCGCGCGGCTTCCTTCGGGGAAAGTCCCTCGGTCTGGATCAGGCGTTCGACATTCTCGACGACGACGATCGCGTCGTCGACCAGCAGGCCGATCGCCAGCACCATGCCGAACAGCGTCAGCGTGTTGATGGTGAATCCGGCCATCGCCATCACGCCGAACGTACCGAGCAGCACCACCGGCACCGCGATCGTCGGAATGATCGTCGCGCGCCAGTTCTGGAGGAACAGGAACATCACGAGGAACACCAGCACCACCGCCTCGACCAGCGTGTGGACCACTTCCTCCACCGAGAGGCGCTCGAAGGTGGAGTTGTCGAGCGGATAGGCGACGGCGA
>QFNF01000031.1 GCA_003240755.1 Sphingomonas hengshuiensis
TGGATATGCTCCCATTCCAGGGTCTTGATCGAGGTCGGGGCGGCAGTCAGGTCGGCCTGGGGGTTGCCCTCGACGCGAGCGAACGCCGCCTCGATCTCGTCGGTATTGGCGGGTTTGGTGAGGTAGTTGGTCGCGCCCAGCTTGATCGCTTCCACCGCGGTCGCGATGCTGGCGAAGCCGGTGAGCACGACGATCCGCATCGCCGGGTCGATCGCCGAGAGCGCCGATACGCATGCCAGCCCCGATGCACCTCCCAGCCGCAGGTCGACCACCGCGTGATCGGGGGCGAAATCGCGCGACAGTTCCTCCAGCCGCTCGGGGCCGCCCGTCACCTGTACCACATAGCCGCGCCGTTCGAACGAACGGCACAGCGTCCGCGCGAAGGTCGCGTCGTCCTCGACGATCAGCAGGCGGCGGGTGGTCATCGCATCTTCTCCAGCGCCAGCGAATCGACCGGCAGGACCAGCGTCGTCTCCGCCCCGCCCGAACCGCGGTTCAGCGCCTCGATCGTGCCGCCCAGCGGACGCAGCACGTTGGTGGCAAGATAGAGGCCGAGCCCGGCGCCCTGCCGGTCCTTGCTGGTATTATAGGGTTTGCCGAGGCTGGAGAGGATACGGTCGGAAAAGCCGTTGCCATCGTCGCGTACCGTCAGGCGCAGCATCGCCCCGTCGCGCAACGCGATCAGCACGATGGAGCGCCCGCCAGCCTCCAGGGCATTGTCGAGCAGGTTGGTCAGCGCCTGTGCCAGCGCGCGATCGGCGACGATCGGAATATCGGGGCCCAGCCGATCCTCGAACGCGGCGCGCATCGGATCGGAGCCGCGCCAGCGGTCGAGCGTGTCGGTGAGGAAGGTGCGCAGCGTCGTGCGGGTCGGCGCCTCACCGGTGACTTCACCAGCGGCGAACAGGATGCCGGAGACGATTTCCTTGCACCGCATGACCTCGGCCCGCATGTCGTCGACCTCGGCGACGAAGCGCGGGTCGCGGCGGATCGCCGGTTCGTTCTTCCAGTCGCCAAGGAGTACCGCGATCGACGACAGCGGTGTACCCAGTTCATGCGCGGCACCGCTGGCGAGCAGGCCCATCCGGACGATATGCTCCTCCTCGACCGCGCGCTGGTGGAGTTGCGCGACCTTGGTATCGCGGTCGCGCAGATTGGCGGCGATGCGCGTGACGAACGCGACGAGCAGCGTGGCGGCTAGCACGAAATTGATCCAGTTGCCGATCAGATAGGCATCGGACAGGCTGCTGACATAGGCCGGGGGCAGTTGCAGCGGGCGATGGAAGGGGCCGAGCAGCGCGAACGCGCCGCTGGTGATCGCGACCAGTGCCCAGCTCGACCAGACCTCCAGCAGGATCGCACCGATCACGACCTGCAACAGATAAAGGGAGACGAACGGATTGCGAGCGCCCCCCGACAGATAGAGCTGCGCCGTGAGCGCCGCGACATCGAGCACCAGCGCGGCGAACAACGGCAGGTTGGTATCGCTCCACCGCGACCGGCGGGCAAGCGTGACGAGGTTGAGCAGTACCAGCCCCGCCAGCACGCTCGCCATCGGCAGCAGCGGCAGGCGGATGCCGAGCAGGCCGTCGACCACGAGGATCGTGCCGAGCTGCCCGCCGACCGCCAGCCAGCGTAGCTGCACCAGCAGCAGCATGTTGCGCCCGGCACCCTCGGCCGGCGGGGGCAGCGGAGTCGCGGAAGGGGGGGCGGGTTGCATCGGGCGCATGCTACGCCGGTGGTTCGCGGCGGGCGACCCACCATGTCATGCCCGCCAGCAGCGCGGCGAGCCCGAACCACGTCAGCGCATAGACCAGGTGGCTGTTGCGGAAGGTGACGACCGTGAGCCCGCCGCGCGGCCAGCCATTGCCGGGGGCGGCGGCCGCGTCGATGAAATACGGGGCGACGCCGGTCAGGCGTCGCCTGGCTGCGATCGCGGCGACGTCGCGCGAATACCAGCGGTCGGCGGCGGGATCGTTGCTGCGCAGGAAGCCGCCTCCGGGCTCGGTGATGCGCAGCAGCCCGCGGACGGTCACGGTGCCGGTCGGGGCGGCGACCCTGCCACGCCGGGCGGGCGGGACGAAGCCGCGATTGACGAGGACGGTGAAGCGCCCGGTATCGAGTGGGGTCAGGACCCAGAAACCGCCGCCGAGTGCGGTTGCGGCCTGGGTATAGGTATCGGCCTGCCGGCGGTAGCGCCCGGTCGCGACGACGGGACGATATACGTCGTTCTGGCCGATCCCGCTCCATGCGGCGGGGCCCGGGGCGGGAACGGGCGGGGAGCGCAACATCGCCTCGGTCCGCTGGATCAGGTCCAGCTTCCACGCCCGCCGCTGCAACTGCCACACGCCCAGCCCGACCAGCCCGGCGATGACGCATCCGATCACACAGGCGATCAGGATGCGTCGGATCGGCCGGGAGCGGGTCACATCGCGCTCATGTCCCCGGACATCTGGGGCATCATGTTCAGGTTCATATGGTACATGACCCACAGCGAGCCGGCCAGGACGATGACCACGAGGATGATGGTGAAGATCAGCGCCATCAGCGTCCAGCCATTCTCCGACTTCGTATTCATGTGCAGGAAGTAGATCATGTGCACCACGATCTGCACGATCGCGCAGAGCATGACGATGCCGGCGGTGATGCGGGTATCGGCAAAGGCGTTGGTCATGACGAGCGTGAAGGGAATCGCGGTCAGCACCACCGACAACAGGAAGCCGATGACATATTCGCGGCGAGAACCGTGCGCAGGCGCATCGCCATGGCCGCCATGGTCGTTTCCGTGCGCGTGATGTGCGTGGCCGGCCATTACAGCACTCCCAGCAGATAGACGAAGGTGAAGACGCCGATCCAGACGACGTCGAGGAAGTGCCAGAACAGCGACAGGCACATCAGGCGGCGCATGTTGGCGGCGCCCAGCCCGAACCTGGCGACCTGCACCATCAGCGTCACCAGCCAGATGATGCCGAAGGTGACGTGCAGCCCGTGCGTGCCGACCAGCGTGAAGAAGCTGGACAGGAACGCGCTGCGCTGCGGCCCGGCGCCTTCGTGGATCAGATGGCTGAACTCGTACATTTCGATGCCGAGAAAGCACAGGCCGAACAGGCCGGTGATGGCGAGCCAGCGCAGCGTCGCAGCCTTCTTGCCCCCTTCGGCGGCGATCATGGCAAAGCCGTAGGTGATCGACGAGAACAGCAGCATCGCGGTGTTGAGCGCGACGAGCGGCAGGTCGAACAGCTCCTTGGCGTCCGGACCGCCCGCGGTGCTGCCCGAATAGACGCCATAGGCCGCGAAGAGCATGGCGAAGATGAGACAGTCGCTCATCAGGTAGAGCCAGAAGCCGAGCATGGTGCTCGACCCTGCCGCATGCTCATGCTCTTCCGCGAGGTGGTAGGCGCGTTCGGACGCGCCTGCCGGGACTTGAACCGACGAACTCATGATCCTTACACCCCCGCGGCCTGGAGGTCGGCGGTGCGCCGCCGCTCCGTCTCGATGACTTCCTCGACCGGAATGTGGAAGTCACGGTTGTAGTTGAAGGTGTGGTAGATCGCGACGCCGATCACCGCGACGAACGACAGCGCCGCCAGCCACCAGATGTACCAGACCATCGCCAGACCGAACACGGTCGACAGGCCGGCCAGCACGATCCCCGCCCAGGTGTTGCTCGGCATGTGGATGGCGGTGAAGCCCTCCGTCGGCCGGGCGTATTTGTGCTCCTTCATGTCGTACCACGCGTCCATGTCGTGGACGACCGGCGTGAAGGCGAAGTTGTAGTCGGGTGGCGGCGACGAGGTGGCCCATTCGAGGCTGCGGCCGCCCCACGGATCGCCGGTGAAATCCCGCAGCTTCTCGCGGTTCATGATGCTGACGGCGATCTGCACCAGGAAGGCGGCAATGCCGACCGCGATGATCGCGGCACCGACAGCGGCGATGACGAACCAGATCTGGAGCGACGGATCGTCGAAGTGGCGCAGGCGGCGGGTGATGCCCATCAGCCCCAGCACGTAGAGCGGGGTGAACGCGACCCAGAAGCCGACGAACCAGCACCAGAAGCTGACCAGACCCCATTTGCGGTCGAGCTTGAAGCCGAACGCCTTGGGGAACCAGTAGTTGATGCCGGCGAACATCCCGAACACCACGCCGCCGATGATGACGTTGTGGAAGTGGGCGACGAGGAACAGTGAGTTGTGCAGCACGAAGTCGGCGGGCGGCACCGCGAGCAGCACGCCGGTCATGCCGCCGATCGTGAAGGTCAGCATGAACGCGATCGCCCACATCATCGGCAGTTCATACCGGATACGGCCGCGATACATGGTGAACAGCCAGTTGAAGATCTTCGCCCCCGTCGGGATCGAGATAATCATCGTCGTGATGCCGAAGAACGAATTGACGCTCGCGCCCGACCCCATGGTGAAGAAATGGTGGAGCCACACCAGATACGACAGGATGGTGATGACCAGCAACGCATAGACCATCGACGTATAGCCGAACAGCCGCTTGCCCGAGAAGGTCGACACGATTTCCGAGAACACGCCGAATGCCGGCAGGATCAGGATATAGACTTCCGGGTGGCCCCAGATCCAGATCATGTTCACGTACATCATCGGGTTGCCGCCCAGCGTGTTCGTGAAGAAATTGGTCCCGACATAGCGGTCGAGCGACAGCAGCGCGAGCACCGCGGTCAGGACCGGGAAGGCGGCGACGATCAGGATGTTGGTCACGAGCGCCGACCAGGTGAAGATCGGCATCTTCATCAGGCCCATGCCGGGCGCGCGCATCTTGACGATGGTCGCGATCAGGTTGACGCCGGACAGCAATGTCCCGACGCCGGCCAACTGGAGCGCCCAGATATAATAGTCGACGCCGACGTCGGGCGAATAATCCAAGCCCGACAGCGGTGCGAACGCCAGCCAGCCGGTGCGGGCGAATTCGCCGACGAACAGGCTGGCCATCACGATCACGACGCCGGATGCGGTCATCCAGAAGCTGAAGTTGTTGAGGAAGGGGAAGGACACGTCGCGCGCGCCGATCTGGAGCGGGACGATGTAGTTCATCAGCCCCGTCACCAAGGGCATCGCCACGAAGAAGATCATGATGACGCCGTGGGCGGTGAACACCTGGTCATAGTGATGCGCGTTCAGGAAACCTTCGTTCTGGCCGAACGCCATCGCCTGCTGCCCGCGCATCATGATCGCATCGGCGAAGCCGCGCAGCAGCATGACGATGCCGAGGATCATGTACATGATCCCGATCCGCTTGTGGTCGACGGTGGTGAACCACTCTTTCCAGAGATAGCCCCACAGCCTGAAATAGGTCAGCGCCGCCAGCACCGCCGCGCCGCCGATGGCGACCACGATGAAGGTCATGACGATGATCGGTTCGTGGATCGGGAAGCTTTCGATCGTCAGGCGACCGAAGATCAGCTTGGTCAGGGTATCGGACATGATTGCTTGTCTCAGCCTTGCGCCGGAGCGGGGCGGCCCGGCATCGCCCGCGGTGCGACGCGGGTCATGTTGCGGTTGGCATCGCTGCCGGGGTCGGCGGCGCCGGGTGCGGCCTTCGACCCCTGCGGCGCGTCGCCGCTGCTATGCGGGCTGACGCCATAGTCGTCCGGCGCCTGTTCCAGCGCGCCCTTGGTGCGTTCGCCTTCCTGCGGCAGGCGGCTGTTCACGGCCGAACCATGGCCGCCGCCATGCTGCATGCTTTCGGTCATGCACGGCGTGCCGGGCTTGACGCACATCTGCACCACGCGGGTGAACAGTCCCTGTTCGACCCCGCCAAAGCCCATCGGCGGCACCTTTTCACTGGGTTTTTCGAGTTCGAGGTAGCGCGCGGTGTCGAGCCGGTTCGGCATCGCCTTCACGCCCGCGACGAAACGGTCGAAGCCGGCCGCGTCGGTGCTGGTCGTCTTGAAGTTCATGTAGGAGAAGCCGGCGCCGCTGTAATGCGCCGACATGCCCTCGAAGGTGCCCGGCTTGTTCAGCACCGCGTGCAGCTTCGTCTCCATGCCGGGCATGGTGTAGATCATGCCGGCCATGGCGGGCACGTAGAAGGTGTTCATCACCGACGATGACGACAGGCGGAAGCGCACCTGCCGGTCGACCGGCACGACGAGGCGGTTGACGGTGGCGATCCCCTGTTCGGGATAGATGAACAGCCATTTCCAGTCGAGCGAAACGACCTGGATATCCAGCGGCGCGTCGCGCGGCGTCGCGGTCTTTTCCGCCGAGATGCGATCGATCGGGCGATAGGGGTCGAGCAGGTGCGTGCTGATCCATGTCAGCGCGCCCAGCGCGATGACGATCAGCAGCGGACCCGACCAGATGACCAGTTCGAGCGCGGTCGAATGGTCCCAGTCAGGCTTGTACGTCGCCTTGTCGTTGCCCGCGCGATATTTCCACGCGAACCATATGGTCAGCGCCATGACCGGAATGATGATGAGCAGCATCAGGCCGACCGAGATCATCAGGACGTCGGCCTGCTGGCGCGCGATGTCGCCGGCGGGATTGAGCACGACCATGTCGCAGCCGCCCAGCAGCGGCACGGCCGCGAGAGGCAGGAGCGAACGCAGTGGCCGGTGCCACGGAAGCGAGCGGGGCAGGATCATGGCCGCGCCCTATGCCTGTCGATGCTGCACTGCGATAGGACATTTTGTCCTATCCCCGCGTTTGGTGCATTGCGATAACGGGCGCATATTCAGTCTTACCCGCGCGTCCAATCGCGCAACGCTTGGAGTCCCTATGGCCGAGGCCTTCGTCCATTCCCGCGAGATCGAGGCCGACGCCCGGGCCATCAACACCTCCGATACGCGTGAGGTGAACGTCCAGTCCGAGGAGATCGCGATCGGCGTCATCATCGGGCGTACGTCGGAATTCTTCGACTTCTTCGTGTACGCGATCGCATCGGTGATCGTGTTTCCCCAGTTGATGTTCCCCTATGTCGACCGGCTGACGGGTACGCTCTATTCGTTCGCGCTGTTTCCGCTCGCGTTCTTCGCGCGGCCGTTCGGCACGCTGTTGTTCATGTGGATCGACCGGCGGCATGGCCGCGGGACCAAGTTGACCATCGCGCTGTTCCTGCTCGGCACCGCCACGGTGGCGATGGGCTTCCTGCCCGGATATGCGCAGGTCGGCGCATGGTCGGCGATCCTGCTGGCCGGTCTGCGCATCCTGCAGGGCATTGCGCTTGGTGGTGCATGGGACGGGCTCGCCTCGCTGCTGGCGCTGAACGTGCCGCAGGATCGGCGTGGCTGGTACGCGATGATCCCCCAGCTCGGGGCCCCGCTCGGCCTGATGGTGGCAAGCGCCCTGTTCGCGTTCTTCACCGCCTATATGAGTGCCGAGGATTTCATCGCCTGGGGCTGGCGCTATCCGTTCTTCGTCGCATTCGCGCTGAACGTCGTGGCGCTGTTCGCGCGGCTGCGCATCGTCGTGACGCCCGAATATACCAAGCTGTTCGAGAATCGCGAGTTGAAGGCGTCGCCCGTGCTCTCGACGGTCGGTCGCGAATGGCGGACGATCGCGATCGGCGCGCTGGTGCCGCTGGCCAGCTTTGCGCTGTTCCACATGGTGACGGTGTTCCCGCTGTCGTGGATCCTGCTGCGCACCGAGCAGCCGATCGAGCGTTTCCTGTGGATCGAGACCGCCTGCGCCATCTTCTTCATCTTCGCGATCCTCATATCGGGCGTGCTGGCCGACCAGGTCGGGCGGCGGACGCTGCTGGGCATCGGCGCGATCGCCATCGCGCTGTTCTCCGGGCTCGCGCCGCTGCTGCTCAACAGCGGTGACGCGGGCGAGATCGCGTTCATGATTACCGGCTTCATCCTGCTGGGCCTGTCGTTCGGCCAGTCGTCGGGCACCGTCGCAGCGAACTTCGCCAAGGATTCGCGCTATACCGGTGCCGCCCTGACATCGGACCTCGCCTGGCTGTTCGGTGCGGGCTTCGCGCCGTTCGTCGCCCTCGCGCTTGCCGACCGGCTGGGACTGTTCGCATCGGGCCTGTACCTGTTGTCCGGCGCGATCGGCACGCTGGCGGCGCTGGCGCTCAACAAGGAACTGGCACGGCGGCTCGACTGAGCTTTTCCGTGTTGCGCCACGCGGTGGCGGCGCTTGCGCTGGTGGCGGGAACCCCGACCATTGCGCAGGACGCCGCCACCGTCGTTTCGGGCGAGGCGGCACTGGCGCAGGATGCCGCCGAGGTGGCGCGGGTGCGCGGGATCGATACCGCTGCCGCATTGCGGTTGCTCAGGGCGCAGGCGGCAAGCGTCGCTGCCACCGAATGGGTCGAGGGGCGGTATCGCGACCGGCTCTCCGGCATCTCGATCGAGCGTGACGGTACGGTCGCCGTTTTGCTGACCGGCCAGCGACCGGTCGCCGATGGCGAGGTGCGCGACGGCGATATCGTCGTGCCGATACGGTTTCGTACCGGCGCCGCGGCGACGCGGACGGAAATGCTCGACGCGATCGCGAAATATCAGGCGACGATCCGCGCGATGCTGGTGCGTCCGCCGGCGATGGGGGTCGATGCGCGGCGGGGCGAGCTCGTGGTGCTGATCGGCGGAGGCGATGCGGCGGGCGATACCACGGCGCTGCGGCGACGGATCGAGGACATGACCGGCGTTCCGGTGCGGATCGCGACGACCGGCCGACCCGATCTGGATCTGGCGGGGGAAGTCGTCGGCGGGTCGCGGCTGATCGGCCCCGACCCGACCACCGGCCGGCGCTATTTCTGCACGACCGGCTATGTCGTGACCGACGGCGTGCAGACCGGCGTCGTGACCGCGGCGCATTGTCCCGATACGCTGGAGCATGTTGCCAGGAACGGCGCGCGGACGCCGCTGACCTTTATCGGGCAATGGGGCTGGGGGTTCCACGACGTACAGGTCAATACCAGTCCCGCCGCCACGTTGCCGCTGTTCCATCCCGATGCGGCGCGCGCCGTGTTGCGCCCGGTCGAGGCGCAGCGCAGCCGGGCCGGGACGCGGGTGGGCGACATGGTGTGCCACCGGGGCGAAAGCAGCGGCTATAGCTGTGCCGAGGTCGAGATGGTCGACTTCGCGCCATCGGGCGACCTGTGCGGCGGGCCGTGCCTGCCGACCTGGGTCGCGGTGGCGGGGCCGGGATGCCGCGGCGGCGACAGCGGCGGGCCGGTGTTCATCGGGACGACGGCGGTGGGGATTTTGAAGGGCGGGAGTTATCGGCCCGACGGGTCCTGCGTGTCCTATTATTATATGTCGCTCGATTACCTGCCGGACGGATGGCGGCTGGTGCGGTCGACGCCGTCGGTGCCGGAGGATCGCGACGCGGTCCAGCCGGCGGCCATGTCCGCAGGCCCATGACGAACATGGCCGGATTCCGTTTCGTCGCGGCAACGGCGTCGGCACGATACGCACTTCACCGCGACCCGGCCTTCACAGGAACGCCGGCCGCCCCCAATTCGTCACCATGACGCCTGCCATTCCCGCCGCCACGCTGATCCTGTTACGCGATCGTGCCGAGGGTCCGCCCGACATCCTGATGGTGGAACGTGCGGCGACGATGGCCTTTGCCGGCGGGGCGCTGGTATTTCCCGGCGGGCGGATCGACCCCGGCGACGAAGCGTTGGCGCTGGCGATGGGCGATGGTGATCTGGCACCGCGACTGGCCGCGATCCGCGAGACGATCGAGGAGGCGGGGATCGCGATCGGCGTGGCCGGCGACATCGGCACGTTGCGCGACAGGCTTGCGCAGGGGGTTCCGATCGGCGCGCTGGGGCCGGTCGATCCGTCGCCGTTGATCCCCTATGCCCGCTGGCGGCCGGAACATGTGCCGGTGCGTGTGTTCGATACCTGGTTCTTCGTCGCGCGGCTGCCCGACGATGCGCCCGCGGCGATCGTCGATGCGACCGAGAATGTACGGACGTTATGGACCACGGCGAGGGACGCGCTGGCGGCGGCGGACCGGGGTGATGCGGCATTGCTGTTCCCGACGCGGCGCGTGCTGGAGCGGTTGGCGCAGCATGACGATGTCGCCGCGGTGCTGGCCGATGCGCGGGCATGGCCGGTGCGGACGATTACGCCATGGGTCGAGCGGCGCGGCGAGGGCGACTGGATCTGCATCCCCGACGATCTGGGCTATCCGGTGACGGGCGAACCGGCGACGCGTGCGGTGCGCGGGTGAGGGCGCTGTCGGCCGGCATCCGCACCCTGGTCTGGCTGGCGATCCTCGCCGGGATTGCGTTTGCGGTCTATGCCTTTACCCGCAGCAGGCCGCAGGACGTGCCGTGGACGCCGCTGGACCTGTCGCAGCCGGTCGGCATGTTCACCCGCAGCAAGATCGGCGATCTGCGCGGCGACTTTGCCGGGTGCCGGGCGCTGCTCGACGCGGCGGGGGTCCGCTATACCGCGCTGCCGCCGCGCGACGGGACAGGGCAGTGCGGCTATGACGACGCGGTGCGGCTGCGCGGGGGCGGATCGCGGACGATCGATATCACGCCGGACGTCGGCGTGTCGTGCCGCGTGGCGACGGCGATGGCGCTATGGGAATGGCAGGTGGTGCAACCGGCGGCACAGAAGCATTTCGGCCAGGCGGTGGCGCGCATCCAGAATTTCGGCAGCTATAATTGCCGGCGACTGTACGGGCGCGATACCGGCGCGTTCAGCGAACATGCGACCGCCAACGCGCTCGACATCGCCGCCTTCGTGCTAAGCGATGGCCGCCGGATCAGCGTCGTCGGCGACTGGACCGCAGGGGAGGGGCAGGACGATGCCGCAAAGGCTGCATTCCTGCGCGAGGTGCGCGACGGGGCATGCGGCGTCTTCTCGACCGTGCTGTCGCCCGATTACAACGCCGCGCACCGCGACCATTTTCATTTCGACCAGGCGGCGCGGGGCTTCGGCGGGGCCTGTCGCTGACCCCGCCGGAGCTCAGTGCATCGGGGCGCCGGCTTCGACCTTTTCCACCCATGCGGGGTAGAAGGCCGGTTGCCGCATCGACCAGCCCGAAGCGGTCGCTGCCGCCTCGCTGAGCGACTGCAGCAGCTTGCGGCGCAGTTCCGGATGGAGGTGCGGCAGCGCGGCCGATGCGCAGAAGGCGGCGGGCAGCCACGGCCGCGCCTCTGCGCCGACCAGCCGTTCGTACAGAAAGCGATAGGCCCCGAACGTGGTCAGCCGCCCCTGGCCCAGATCGAACGCCGTCACCTGCAGCAGCGGGGTCATGAACGGTTCGATCGCGTCGAGCCCGCTATCGTCGGGAATGCACGCGCGAATATCGGGCAGGCGGTCATAGACGCGCGCCTGGGCGCGGATGCTGGCTGCCTCCACCACGTCGCGCGACCAGCGGCGCATCGCGTCGTCACGGTCGAGCCCGATGTCGAGCGCGCGCCGGATATAGCGCTGCGTCGCTGCCGAAAAGGTTGCGAACTCCTTCATTTCCGACAGCGTCATCGCGCCTTCCGCCGGTCGCCGTGCAATCGCCATTCTCCTGAACTCCCCGCCATCGCTCCTACCAACCGGATATTGCCGGACAATGGTTAACGGCTCGCTGAACGAAACGCGCCCGGCCCGATCGGTGACATATTCGAACATGGTCCGTTTTGCATTGCAACATCGCCGCGTCGCCGTTCGTCGCATTCCGCGGCGCATGTGGTTTTCGGGGCGACAAGGGGGGATGAACCGGATGCCCGGGACGGGTTCGTCCGCCGGTCATCGCCGCGCAAACACGGTTCGTCGGAAAAGGTTCCCCGACGAAGCGCGACGGGCTTCTCGTGCGGGAAAAACCCTGCTTCATGCCGCTCACGACATTCGTGGGGCCGTGGGGGTCAGATGAAGTTTGGTGCTGTTGCAGCGCGTTTCGCGCTGGTGGTTTCGTGCGCTCTGGCGATGGTGGCTCCGGCCCAGGCCCGCTTCTGGCAATGCGCACCCTATGCCCGCGAGATTTCCGGCGTCGAAATCTTCGGCAACGCCCATACCTGGTGGGGGCAGGCCTCCGGCAGGTACCAGCGCGGCCACACCCCGCAGGAAGGTGCGGTCCTGTCGTTCGCCGCCACCTCGAAGATGCGCCTCGGCCATGTCGCGATGGTGTCGAAGGTGGTGAGCGAGCGCGAAGTGCTGCTGACCCATGCCAACTGGTCGCGCCGCGGCGGGATCGAGCGCGACGTTCGTGCGATCGACGTGTCGCCGGCCGGCGACTGGACCGAGGTCAAGGTGTGGTTCGGCCCGGTCGGCGGGCTTGGCACCTCGGCCTATCCGACCAACGGCTTCATCTATGCCAAGCATGCGCCGCGTGCGACGGAGCTGGACGCGCCGCTGGTGATCGTGAAGGCCGATCCCCCGGCGCCGGCAAAGGGCGGCGGCGGCGCGCAGCCGGCCCTTGCGCGGATGGTCGTCGCGCTCAACGACTGATCCGGTCCGCCGCCATGCAAAGGGCCCGTCGCACATCCTGCGGCGGGCCTCTTGCATTTCAGGCGGGGTGGAAGGTCATCGCAACGCCGTTCATGCAATAGCGTTTGCCCGTCGGCGGCGGACCGTCGTCGAACACATGGCCCAAATGCCCGCCGCAGCGGCTGCACAGCACCTCGGTCCGCGACATCATGAGCGACCGGTCGGTGCGGTCGACGACGGCGCCGTTCCGCGGCGCGTAGAAGCTGGGCCAGCCGGTGCCGCTCTCGAACTTCGTCGACGACAGGAATAACGGCTGCCCGCATCCGGCACAGGCGAATACGCCCTTGCGCTTTTCATCGTTCAACGGGCTGCTGTAGGGTCGTTCGGTTCCCTCCTGTCGCAGCACATTATATTGGGCGGGGGTCAGTCGCGCCTTCCACTGCGCATCGCTCAGCCCGAACGGGAAACCCGGCGCGGCCTCGCTTTCGGACGGAGCGCAGCCGATCAGTACGGCCAGCCCCGACAGGCTGGTCAGTTCGAGCAGGCGGCGGCGATCGATCGACATAGGCGAATCCTCTCGGACGCGATGTGGTGAGCGTGGCGATCGGCGGCAACGGGCGGGTACGCCAACCGACAGACGTCGCTCCCACATGAAAGTCTTTTTTCGGATTCGGGTTCGCCGACATGCGAAACCGGCGCTGCGGGCTTGCCGTGGCCGCAATTTGGGGCCATCTGGCGCATTATGCCTTTTTCGACGTTGCCCGAACCGCTCGCCGCGGCGCTATCCGCGCGTGGCTATGAAGCCCCGACCGCCGTGCAGGCGGCCGTCCTGACGCCCGACGCCGAAGGGCGCGACCTGCTGGTATCCGCGCAGACCGGATCGGGCAAGACCGTTGCCTTCGGCCTCGCCATGGCCCGCGACCTGCTGGATGCGGACGACCGGATGCCGCGCGCGGGTACGCCGCTGGCCCTCGCCATTGCTCCGACGCGCGAACTGGCGCTGCAGGTCGCGCGCGAATTGCTGTGGCTCTATGGTCCGACCGGGGCGCGCATCGTGTCGTGCGTCGGCGGGATGGACGCGGCACGCGAACGCCGCAACCTGAGCCATGGTGCGCATATCGTCGTCGGCACGCCGGGGCGTCTGCGCGACCATCTGGAACGCGGCGCGCTCGACCTGTCAGGCCTGAAGGTCGCGATCCTCGATGAAGCCGACGAGATGCTCGACATGGGGTTCCGTGAGGACCTTGAGGGTATCCTCGACGGGACGCCGGCCGAACGCCGCACGCTGCTGTTCTCGGCGACGCTTGCCAAGCCGATCGTGGCGCTGGCCAAGCGGTATCAGAAGGACGCGTTCCGCATCGACACGCGCGAGGCGGAACGTGGCCATGGCGACATCAGCTATCAGGCGATGACGGTGGCGCCGAACGATATCGAGAATGCGGTCGTCAACCTGCTGCGCCTGCACGAGCCGGACACCGCGTTCCTGTTCTGCGCGACGCGCGAGGCGGTGCGGCACCTGCACGCCAATCTGGTGGAGCGCGGGTTCGACGCGGTGGCATTGTCGGGCGAGCATTCGCAGTCGGAGCGCAACCATGCGCTGCAGGCGCTGCGCGACCGGCGTGCGCGGGTCTGCGTCGCGACCGACGTCGCCGCACGCGGCATCGACCTGCCGTCGCTGAGCCTCGTCGTCCATGTCGAGTTGCCGCGCGATGCCGAGGCGCTGCAGCACCGCTCGGGCCGGACCGGCCGCGCCGGCAAGAAGGGCATCGCCGCGCTGATCGTGCCGTTCCAGCGCCGCCGCCGGGTCGAGGGGCTGCTGCGCGATGCGAGGATCAACGCCGAGTGGATCGGTGTGCCGACGCCGGAACAGATTCATGCGGCCGACCGCGAGCGGCTGCTCGCCAAGCTGGCCGAACCGGTCGAGTTCGACGAAGCCGATGTCGAGCTGGGCGCGCGCCTGCTGACCGAAAAGTCGCCAGAGGATATCGCCGCGCTGCTGGTCCGCGCCTATCGCGCCAAGCTGCCGGCGCCCGAGGAACTGTCGGCCGGCGGGGCGCCCGAGCGTCGCGAACGTCCCGAAGGGCCGCGCCCGGGGTTCGAGGATACGGTGTGGTTCCGGATGAATGTCGGCCGGCGGCACAATGCCGATCCGCGCTGGCTGTTGCCGCTGCTGTGCCGGCGCGGGCACATCACCAAGGGCGAGATCGGCGCGATCCGCATCGCCAATGACGAGTCGGCGTTCGAGATTCCGAAGGCGATCGCGGGCAAGTTCATCGCATCGGTCAAGCGGACGGCGACACCCGACGATGACCTGATGTTCGAACAGATGGCGGGTCCGCCGGCGGCGCCGCAGCGTCGCACCAATGGCGCGCCGCCGCGCCATGCCGCCAGGCCGTATCGGCCGGGGCGTCGGGGGTGACGTCCCGCGTAGCGTGAACCGGCGCTTCTGCCGCGCCAACCGTTGCGCCCACCCACGAAAACGCGTATGGCGCGCCGGTTCGACGAGCACAGACTCGCGAAGGCCGGGCGCTCGCCGCCCTTTCCGCACAGCCGGGTCATGCCTTTCGTGACGACATGATCGCCGGATGCCGCGCATTGCATTCGGCACGCGCGGCAATCCCGGTCAAAGACCGCCGGATCCAACCGGCCGGCCGGAAACATTGAAGTCTAGGAACCACGTTCTTTATGGCCAGCATGGCAAATCCCACCCGTGACGATTTCGCGTCGATGCTCGACGACATGTTCGGTGCCTCGGAAAGCTTCGAGGGCCGCGTGGTCATCGGCACCGTCACCGGCATCGAGAACGACCTCGCCGTCATCGACGTCGGCCTGAAGTCGGAAGGCCGCGTGCCGCTGCGCGAATTCGCGGCGCCGGGCCAGAAGGCGGACCTGAAGGTCGGTGACGAAGTCGAAGTCTATGTCGACCGCGTCGAGAATGCGAACGGCGAAGCGATGCTGAGCCGCGACCGCGCCCGCCGCGAAGCCGCGTGGGACAAGCTGGAAACCGAATTCGCCAAGACCGCGCGTGTCGAGGGTGTGATCTTCGGCCGGGTCAAGGGCGGCTTCACCGTCGACCTGTCGGGCGCCGTGGCGTTCCTGCCGGGTTCGCAGGTCGATATCCGTCCGGTGCGTGACGTCACCCCGCTGATGGACATTCCGCAGCCGTTCCAGATCCTGAAGATGGACCGCAAGCGCGGCAACATCGTCGTGTCGCGCCGCGCGGTGCTCGAGGAAACCCGCGCCGAGCAGCGTTCGGGCCTGATCCAGAGCCTTGCCGAAGGCCAGGTGATCGACGGCGTCGTCAAGAACATCACCGATTACGGTGCGTTCGTCGACCTCGGCGGCATCGACGGCCTGCTGCACGTCACCGACCTGTCGTACAAGCGCGTCGGCCATCCGAGCGAAGTGCTGAACATCGGCGACACCGTCCGCGTCCAGATCATCCGCATCAACCGCGACACGCAGCGCATTTCGCTGGGCATGAAGCAGCTTGAGAGCGATCCGTGGGATGGCGCCGGTGCCAAGTATCCGGTCGGTGCGAAGCTGTCGGGCCGCGTCACGAACATCACCGAATATGGTGCGTTCGTCGAACTGGAGCCGGGTATCGAAGGCCTGGTCCACGTTTCGGAAATGAGCTGGACCAAGAAGAACGTCCATCCGGGCAAGATCGTGTCGACCAGCCAGGAAGTCGATGTGATCGTCCTCGAGGTCGATCAGGACAAGCGCCGCATCTCGCTGGGCCTCAAGCAGGCGCAGGCCAATCCGTGGGAGAAGTTCGCGGAGGATCACCCCGTGGGTTCGACCGTCGAGGGCGAAGTCAAGAACGCGACCGAATTCGGCCTGTTCATCGGCCTGGACGGCGATGTCGACGGCATGGTCCATATGTCGGATATCGCATGGGGCATTTCGGGCGAGGACGCGCTCAACCTGCACCGCAAGGGCGAGACGGTTCAGGCCGTCGTGCTGGCGATCGAGCCGGACAAGGAGCGTATCTCGCTCGGCATGAAGCAGCTTGAGCGCGGCGGCCCGGTCGCGGCGCAGGCGGGCGACCGCCTGAACAAGAACGCGATCGTGACCGTGACCGTGCTCGAAGTCCGCGACGCGGGCCTCGAGGTGCAGCAGGGCGACGATGGCGCGACCGGCTTCATCAAGCGGACCGATCTCGGCCGCGACCGCGACGAACAGCGTCCGGAGCGTTTCCAGGTCGGCCAGAAGTTCGACGCGATGGTCACTGGCTTCGATCGTTCGAAGAAGCCGACCTTCTCGATCAAGGCGATGCAGATCGCCGAAGAGAAGCAGGCCGTGGCACAATATGGATCGTCGGACTCGGGTGCGTCGCTCGGCGACATCCTCGGCGAGGCGCTGAAGGCACGCGGCGAACAGAAGTAAGCCGCGCTCCTTCGGGAAGACAGGGACGGGGTGCTCCACAGCGGAGCGCCCCGTTTTTGCGTTCATTCAAAAGACGGATTGTCCGTTCCGATAGATATAGGTTAGTGGCCGACATTGCCCGGATCGGACCGATCGGGGGCATGGTTTTGATTTGCCGAGGGAATGATGATCCGATCCGAACTGGTTCAGCATGTCGCGCAGGAAAATCCCGACCTGCCGCTTCGCGACGTCGAACGGATCGTTGCGACCTTCTTCAACGCCATCACCGAACGGTTGCGCAGTGGCGGGCGCGTCGAGCTCCGCGGCTTCGGCGCCTTTTCCACGCGCGCGCGCGATGCCCGCACCGGCCGCAACCCCCGCACCGGCGAGGCGGTCGAAGTCGACGCGAAGCGTGTGCCCTATTTCAAACCCGGCAAGGAAATGCGCGCCCGGCTGAACGTCTGACCCGTAGCGGGACGGATTTAGGTCTTTCGCGCCCGCCATGGCTGGCGCATGTCGGTGGCCGAACCGATGAAGGACCGGCCGATGACCACTGCCCGCCTGTTCCTGCCCGCCGCGCTGGTACTGGCGGTGTCACCGCTCTCCGCGCAACAGCGCAGCGCCCCGTTCGTGATCGAACAGACCGGGGAGGGATTTCCGACCATCGATGCGGCCGTGACCGCCGTGCGCGACGGGACCGCGACGATCCTGATCGCGCCCGGCACCTATCGGGACTGCACGGTGCAGACGGGCGGCGACATCACCTACCGCGCGCGCACGCCCGGCACGGTGATCTTCGACGGCGGCGCGTGCGAGGAGAAGGCGACCTTCGTCCTGCGAGGTCGCCGGTCGACCGTCGATGGCATCGTGTTCCGCCGCATCCGCGTGCCCGACGGCAATGGCGCGGGCATCCGTACCGAGATCGGCGATCTGACCGTCACCAATTCGACCTTCCTCGACAGCCAGGAAGGGATATTGGGTGGCAACCCGGACGGGCAGCAGCGCATCACGATCGACCGGTCGACCTTTGCCGGGCTGGGGCAATGCGACGAGACGACCGATTGTTCGCATTCGGTCTATCTGGGCAATAACGGATCGATCACCATCACCCGGTCGCGGTTCGAGCGCGGCACCGGCGGCCATTACGTCAAGATCCGCGCGCCGCGGATCGAGATCACCGATTCGAGCTTCGACGACAGCCGCGGCAGCAAGACGAACTATATGATCGACCTGCCCGAAGGGGCGACCGGGTTGATCGCGCGCAATACCTTCGTCCAGGGCAAGGCGAAGGAAAACTGGACCGGCTTCATCGTCGTCGGTGCCGAGAAGCACACGTTTCCGGCGCGCGGGCTGCGCGTCGAGAACAACGACGCGCGGCTGGCGCCCGGCATGGACAAGAGCCCGGCTTTCGTCGCGGACTATACCGGCGACGGTGTCGCGGTCGGCGCGAACCGGCTGGGGCCGGGGGTGCGCAAGTTCGAAACGCGCTGATCCCGGTCCGATCCCGCCGGCGCTGTGAGAGTGCCGGGCAGGTGTCGGACGTCGCTGGTCGCTGCCCCCACTGCGTGAACGTGGGGGCCGAAGCTCATCTGACCGACCGGGCCAGGTTCGCCGCAGCGCTTACCTGCAGGTCGTGCCTTCCCCCGGATCGAGATCGAGGCAACGACCGTCGATCTCGTTCCTGGGAACGGGCAGGTGGATCGTGGCTGCCAGCGTCGGCAGGATATCGACCGTTTCCACGCCGAACGGCTCCTCGAACCCGCCCTGTCCCTTGCGCCAGAAGAGAATGGGCACCCGGCGGTCATAGTCCCAGAAGCTGCCATGCGTCGCCACGGCGCTGCCGACCACCGGATGCGGCAGGGTGAGCACGCGCGGTTTCATCGCGACCAGCAGGTCGCCCGAGCGCGGCGGGTAGTAGGAGGCGCGTGCACGTTCGATCAGCGACCAGGTTTCGGGCGGGGTGCCCGGCACGGTCGTCGCCATGATCTGCGCGCGGGTGAACACCGCCTGCGTCTGCGGATGGGCCGTGAAGATCGCGATCGCCTCGCGCTCCACCGCCGCCTTCTGCGCCGGGGTCAGCCCGATGTCGTACCACACATCGCCATTGACCCCGCCGAACAGGACCGGGCCGGCAATGCCGAGCTTCTGCCCGATCGCCTTGCCGACACCTTCGACCGTCAGTTCGGCGTCCTGCCGGACCGCGTCGGGAACGGCGTGGTGGGCGAGGCGTTCGCTGGCGTCGCTGCCGCCATGGTCGGCGGTCAGCACGACCTGATAATCCACGCCGGTAGCGTCGAGCACCTTGAAGAATTCGCCGAGGCTCTGGTCGAGCGAGGTCAGTTGCAGGCACATCTCGCTGCCTTCGGTGCCATAGCCGTGCCCGACATAATCGGTCGCCGATGCGCCGATCGAGATGATATCGGTCTGCGGTCCCTGACCCAGCTTCATGTCCTGAATCAGTCCGGCGGCGAGCGCCAGGACGGCGGCGTCATATTCCGGAGAGCGGCGGAAGCCCGCGACGTCGCCGGCCGCGCGCGCGAAGCGGCCGGTGCCGATCGTCTTGTCCCCGACACGGACCGCGCGCGCGAGTGGCTGGCAGAAGGTCGGGAGCGTCATCGCCGGCTGCGCGGTCGCGATCTGCCTGGCGACGGCGGCATTGGCGCGGGCGACGACGGGGGGCATCCTGCGCCCGGCATAGCTGGTGAAGCCGTCCTTGCCGAACCACCACAGTTCGTCGACCTTGTGCCCGCCCATCATCACCGCCGCGCGGTCCTTGCCCGCGACCGAGACGACGCGGGTGCGCGGATCGGCGGCCTTCATCCGCTCGCCCAGCGTCGGCACCATCAGGTGCGCGTCGGAGACGGTATAGTCCTTGAAGGTCGAACCCGCGACGCGTTCGTCCTCGGCGCAATAGACCTTGTGGTCGGGGCGGGCGGTGCTGCGCTGGTCGATCCAGTCATTGGCGATGATGCCGGTGCGCGACGGGCGCGATCCGGTGAGGATCGTTGAATGGCCCGGACAGGTTTCGGTCGCGGCGTGGCTCTGATAGCCGGACGGGAACACCGCGCCCTGCATCAACCGCGCGAAGCCGCTGGTGAAGCGCGCGCGATATTCGGCGAACAGGTCGGCCGAGAACTGGTCGACCGAGATCGCGACGATCAGCCTGGGCGGCGTCGCCGGATAGGTCGGCGGCACCGGCACGTCGGCGGGCACGCCGACCGGCGCGGCGGTCTGGGCAAGGGCGGGAGTGGCGGACGCCAGCAACAGCGCGGCGAGGGAAACGAGACGCATCGGATACTCCGCGGACGGTGCATCCGTCCCGAAACTCCGCTACTCCGCGTCTATGACAGCGGCAAGAACACTATGGCGTCGAATCGTCCTTCTCGCCGTACTGCTGTGCGCATCGTGGCCGGCGGCGGCACAGGTGCCGGGGCAGCGCCACGTCCAGATGCGGATCGTGGCGGAAAGCGATACGCCGGCGGCGGGCGGGCGCGTGGCGATCGCGCTGGTATCGGTGCCCGATGCCGGCTGGCACGGCTATTGGCAGAACCCTGGCGCGGTCGGGACGCAGCCCCGGCTCGACTGGACGCTGCCGACGGGCGCACGCATCGGCGATCTGCGCTATCCGGTGCCCGAGCGGCTGATGGTCGCGGGCATCACGAACTATGTCTATGAACGGCCGTGGACGATCCTGACCGAGCTGCAACTGCCCGCCGGGCTGGCGCGGGGCAGTATGGTGCCGGTGCGGCTGGCGATCGATTATCTGGTCTGCACCCGCGAGATCTGCGTACCGGAAAAGGCGGTATTGTCGACCGACCTGACCATCGGCGACGGTGCGATCATGCCCGGGCGCCGTGCCGAGTTCGATGGCTGGCGACGCGCGCTGCCACGGGCTCTGGGATCGCCTGCAGTGTTCCAGGCGGGCGAACCGCTGCGGCTGCGCGTGCCGTTTCCGGCGACCCGGGCGATCGGCGATCCGTACTTCTTCGCGCTGACCGAGAATGCGGTCGATTACGATGCGCCGCAGACGATCCGGCGCGACGGCGACGCGATCGTCATCGAGACGAAGGGGACGGGCAGGCCGCCGCGGATCGAGGGGGTGCTGGCGACGGGACCGGGGCAGGGCTTTACGATCCGCGCCACCCCCGGCGCCGTCGCCGCGCCGGCGGAACCCGCGCCGATCCGGGCGGCGTTGCTGGCCTTTGCCGGGGCGCTGCTCGGCGGGTTGTTGCTCAACGTCATGCCGTGCGTCTTCCCGATCCTGAGCCTGAAGGCGCTCAGCCTTGCCCGTTCGGGCGAGTCGGCGGCGCATGCGCGGGCGGAGGGGTTCGCCTATACCGCCGGTGCGGTTGCCACCTGCATCGCGCTGGGCGGCGTGCTGCTGGCGATCCGTGCGGCAGGGGTCGCGGCGGGATGGGCGTTCCAGTTGACCGATCCGCGCATCGTGCTGTTGCTGCTGGTGCTGACCGGGGCGATCGCACTGAACCTTGCGGGGCTGTTCGAGCTGCCGACGCCGCAGGTCGGCAGCCGCAACGGACGCGGCGGGGCATTCGCGACCGGTGCGCTGGCGGCGTTCGTCGCGACGCCGTGCACCGGTCCGTTCATGGGAGCGGCGCTGGGATCGGCACTGATGCTGCCGCCGGTCGCGGCGATGGCGGTGTTCGCCGGGCTGGGGTTGGGGCTGGCGCTGCCGTTCCTGCTGCTCGGTTTCGTACCGGCACTGCGCCGTCGCCTGCCAAGGCCGGGCGCATGGATGGACACGCTCCGGAAAGCATTGTCGGTCCCGATGTTCCTGACCGCGCTGGCGCTGGCATGGATATTGGGGCGGCAGGCGGGGGTCGATGGCATGGCGTTCGGGCTTGGCGCGCTGCTGCTCGCGGGGCTGGGGCTGTGGTGGACCGGGCGGCGGCAGTTGCGCGGACGCGATCGGGCGTGGTGGCCGGCGATCGCCGCACTGCCGCTGGCGATCGGCGCCGCGATGCTGGTCGAGCGCGCCCCGCCGGCCGGGACGGGTTCGACCGCCATGGCCGGCGCGGAACCGTTCAGCGAGGCGCGCCTGGCCGCACTGCGCGCCGAAGGCAGGCCGGTCTTTGCGTATTTCACCGCCGACTGGTGCCTGACGTGCAAGGTCAACGAACGCGCCGCGATCGAGACGCGGGCGGTGGCGGCGGCATTCGGCAAGGGCGGGGTCAAGATACTGGTCGGCGACTGGACCGACGGCGATCCGGCGCTGGGCCGCTTCATCGAGGCGCACAACCGCGCCGGGGTGCCGCTATACCTCTATTATGCGCCGGGCCGGAGCGAGCCGCGGGTGCTGCCGCAGGTGCTGACCCCGGCGACGCTGACCGATCTGGTATCCTGAACGTCCGAAGCCGCTTGTCACGCCGCATTTCGCAGCGCAGCATAGGGAGCGTTTACCGGCAGGTTGCGTTGGAGGATGAATGGGGCAGGCATTCGACGAAATCTGGGGACATGGCGGGCCGGATCATCCGCGCACCGACCTTGCGGCACTGGCACGATGGATGCGCGGGGTGCCGGCCCACGAGTTGAAACGCCGCTTGCAATCCGCCGAAGCGACCTTTCGCCAGTTGGGCATCACCTTCGCGGTCTATGGCGACAGCGAGGCGGCGGAGCGGATCATCCCGTTCGACATCGTACCGCGCGTGTTCATGGCCGACGAATGGGCGCGGCTGTCCAAGGGGCTGATCCAGCGGACCCAGGCGATCAACGCGTTCCTCGACGATATCTATGGCGAACGGCGGATCCTGAAGGCAGGGGTGCTGCCGCCCGACCTGATCTTCGGCAACGCGCAGTTCCGTCCCGAGATCGCCGGCATCCGCCCGCCACACGGGGTATGGGCGCATATCTGCGGCATCGACCTGGTCCGGACCGGGCCCGACGAATTCTATGTGCTGGAGGACAATGCGCGCACGCCGTCGGGCGTGTCGTACATGCTGGAGAATCGCGAGGCGATGATCCGGCTGTGCCCCGAACTGTTCCGCAATTTCCGCGTGGCGGCGGTCGACAGCTATCCCGACCGGCTGCTGGAAACGATGCGGTCGGTGGCGCCGCCGGGCGCGGGGGCGCATCCGACCTGCGTCGTGCTGACGCCCGGCCATTTCAACTCGGCCTATTACGAACACAGCTTCCTTGCCGATTCTATGGGCGTCGAACTGGTCGAGCCGGCCGACCTGCTGGTCGACGACGACGTGGTGTGGATGCAGACGATCGCCGGACGGGTGCGGGTCGACGTCATCTATCGCCGGATAGATGACGATTTCATCGATCCGGTGGTGTTCCGGCCCGAATCGCTGCTCGGCGTGCCGGGGCTGATCGCGGCGTATCGGGCGGGCAATGTCGCGCTGGTCAACGCACCGGGCAACGGCATCGCCGACGACAAGGCGATCTACAGCTACATGCCGGAAATCGTGCGCTTCTATTCCGAAGCCGAACCGCTGCTGCCCAATGTCGAAACGTGGCGCTGCCGCGAGCCGGCGGCGTTGCGATATGTGCTCGACCACCTCGACGAAGTGGTGGTGAAGCTGGTCGACGGGTCGGGCGGCTATGGCATGCTGGTCGGGCCGACCGCGTCGAAACAGGAGATCGAGGATTTCCGCCGCGCGCTGATCGCCGAGCCGCAGCGCTATATCGCGCAGCCCACGCTGGCGCTTTCCACCGTGCCGACGCTGACCGAAGCGGGGCTGGCGCCCCGTCACGTCGATTTCCGCCCGTTCGTTCTGACCGGCGCGGAGGTGGTGCAGGTCGTGCCCGGCGGGCTGACCCGCGTGGCGCTGAAGGAAGGGTCGCTCGTCGTCAATTCCAGCCAGGGCGGCGGAACCAAGGACAGTTTCGTGCTGATGGACGACGCCCCGGTGCAGTCGCAGACGATGGGCGGCATGACCCAGCGCCAGGGGGGGCGCTGACATGGCGATGCTCTCGCGCACCGCCGCATCGCTCTACTGGCTGGGCCGCTATGTCGAGCGTGCCGATTTCCTCGCCCGGCTGGTCGAGGCGACGGTGCGACTGGATGCGCTGTCGTCGCGCCCGGCAGGCGACGCGGCATGGGCCAGCGCGCTGGCGGTCAGCTATACCGAGGAAAGTTTCGCCGCGACGGAACAGGAAATCGGGCAGGCATCGGTCGCGCGCTTCCTGACCTGCGACCGCAGCCATCCGGGATCGATCCTGTGGTGCCTCGATGCCGCGCGCAACAATGCCAAGGCGGTGCGTACCGCGCTGACCCGCGATGCATGGACGGCGATCAACCGCGCGTGGATCGTCTTCAACGCGCCGCAGGGCGGGGATGGCGAGGACATCCTCAATCTGGTCGAGGCGATCAAGGCCGAGGCGCGCGGGTTCGAAGGCGCGGTGCAGCGCATGATGAAGAACGAGGCGACGTGGTTCGTCCAGCTTGGCGCCGCGATCGAGCGCGCCGACAACACCGCGCGGCTGATCGACGTCAAATATCACCTGCTGCTGCCCGAGGGCGAGCGGATCGGCGGCGCGATCGACCGCGATCAATGGACCACCATCCTGCAGACCGTGTCCGCCGTCACCGCCTATCGCTGGCTGTACAGCGAGGGGCTGAAACCGGCCAACGTCATCGAATTGCTGCTGTCGCGCGGAGAGGTGCCGCGCAGTCTGGCGGCGTGTGTCGACGAAACGGTCGAAATGCTCAACATGCTCGGCAAACGCACCGGTTTCCAGGGTGAGGCCGACCGCATGGCCCGTGCCCGGCTGGCACGGATGCAGAAGACCCGCGCGCACGAGGTCATCGTCAGCGGGCTGCACGAATATCTGACTGCCTTCATCCGGGAGAATGCGATGCTCGACGCCGCGATCGCCCGCCAGTTCCGCTTCATCTGATGCGGCTGTCGGTCCACCATGAGACGCGGTATCGCTTCACCGAACCGCAGGCGCGCATCGTCCAGTTGCTCCGTCTCTTTCCCGGCGACACCAGCCATCAGACGGTAGTGAACTGGCGGATCGACGTGGATTGCGACGCACGGCTGCGCGACAGCATCGACGGTTACGGCAACGTCACGCGGATGCTGTATGCCGAGGGGCCGGTCGAGACGCTGCTGCTGACGGTATCGGGCGAGGCGCTGCTGACCGAGGACCACGGCCCGATCGGGGGCACGGACGAACCGTTTCCGCCCGAGCTGTTCCGGCGGGTGACGGCGCTGACCCGTGCCGACGACGCGATCGACGCGCTGGGGCAGGGTGCCGACCTGTCCGCGATGACGGCGCTGGCGGCGGCGATCCATGCGCGCTGGCCGCTCGACCGGCGTCCGGCGCCCGCCATCCGTCCGGCGGCGGAGGCGGCGATGGCGGACCGGTTGAGCCCGCGTGACATGGCGCAGATATTCGTTGCCGCCGCGCGGGCGCGCGGCGTGCCGGCGCGCTATGTGTCGGGATACAGCCTGTCGGGGGATGACGAGCGTCGCGCCGCCGCGCCACATGCCTGGGCCGAGGCGCATGTCGCCGGCGGCTGGTATGCGTTCGATCCGGCGATCGGCGGGCGATCGGGGCTGGACCATGTGCGCGTCGCCGTGGCGCTGGACGCGGCCGGTGCGGCGCCGATCGCCGGCGTGCGGATGGGCCCCGGCGACGAGGCGCTGGACGTCGATGTCGACGTGCGGGTCGAGGGCGGGGCGGATTAGCGCCGCCGCGGCGCGAGGCAGCGGACCAGCCGCAGGCCGCGAAGGCGCGTCGCGTCAGGCTTCGTGGTCGCGATAGTTCTTAAGCTCGTCGCCGACGATCTGGACGACGTGCAGCACGTTGGTCGACCCCGGCGTCCCGAACGGCACGCCGGCGCACACGACCACCCGGTCGCCGGCCGACGCGATGTTGTGGCGCAGCAGCATGCGCTTGGCCTTGGCCACCATCTCCTCGAACGACGCGACGTCGCGGGTATGGACGGCATGGACGCCCCACAGCAGCCCCAGCCGGCGCGCGGTATCGAGCTGCGGCGTCAGCACCATGATCGGCACCGCCGGACGTTCGCGCGCGATGCGGCGCGCGGTCGAGCCCGATTTGGTGAAGCACAGGATCGCCTTTGCATCGACGGTCGCGGCGATGTTCTTCGCGGCTTCGGCCAGCGCGTCGGCGGTGGTGGGATCGGGGCGCAGCACGGTGAAGTGGACACGGTCGCCATGCGCCGGGTCGCGTTCGACGGCGTGCGAGATGTCGTTCATCATCGTTACCGATTCGACCGGCCAGCTACCCGCGGCGCTTTCCGCCGACAACATGATCGCGTCGGCGCCGTCATAGACCGCGGTCGCGACGTCCGACACTTCCGCGCGGGTCGGCGAGGGCGAGGTAATCATCGATTCGAGCATCTGCGTCGCGACGACCACCGGGCGGCCCAGGCGGCGTGCGGTTTCGACGATGCGCTTCTGCAGCGGCGGCACCGATTGCGGCGGCAGTTCGACGCCCAGATCGCCGCGCGCGACCATCACGCCGTCACACTGTTCGACGATTTCCTCCAGCCGCGCGACGGCCGAGGGCTTCTCGATCTTGGCGAGCAGCGCCGCCTTGCCCTGGATCAGCTTGCGCGCCTCGGCCAGATCCTCCGGGCGCTGCACGAACGACAGCGCGATCCAGTCGACACCCTGGTCGACCGCGAAGTGCAGGTCGGAGATATCCTTCGGCGTCAGCGCCGCCATCGGCAGGACCACGTCGGGAACGTTCAGCCCCTTGGAATTGGACAGTGCGCCGCCCACCACGACCTCGGTCACGATCCGGTCGTCGTCATGGTCGAGCACGCGCAGCACCAGCTTGCCATCGTCGAGCAGCAGCCGTGCGTCGCGGGCGATCGCCGCGAAAATCTCCCGGTGCGGCAGTTCCACGCGGGTCGCGTCGCCCGGCTCGTTCGAGCGGTCGAGCGTGAAGCGCTGCCCGGCTTCGAGCATCACGCGCCCTTCCGCAAAGCGCCCGACCCGCAGCTTCGGCCCCTGAAGATCGGCGAGGATCGTCGTCGGGCGGCCATATTGCCGCTCCAGCCCGCGGATCGCCTCGATCACCGCGACCTTGGATTGCTGGTCGCCATGGCTCATATTGACGCGGAACGCGTCGGCGCCGGCTTCGAACAGCTTGGCGATCATTTCCGGCGTGTTGCTGGCGGGGCCGAGCGTGGCGAGAACGCGAACCTTGCGCGAACGGGGGCTGATGGCCTTGGTCATAATCACTCTCCGGGCGTTGCGCGCCTGCCTCTAAGGCTTATTCGAAAACGATCAACCTCGTAGGATCATGGCATGACGACAATCGATTCAATTCCTGATGCGGCGCAGGCTGCCGCGTTCCGCCGGCTGCTCCGGCATCTCCGGCACCGTACCGATGCGCAGAATGTCGACCTGATGGGGCTGGCCGGATTCTGCCGCAACTGTCTGGGCGACTGGCTGGGCGAGGCGGCTGGCGTTTCGAAGGAGGAGGGCCGCGAGGCGGTGTACGGCATGCCCTATGCCCGGTGGAAGGCCACCCACCAACTGCCCGCCAGTGCCGAACAGATCGCGCGGATGGAGGAAAGCGTGGCGAGGAACCGTACCGACGCCGCGCTCGACGAGGCGCTCGACGACAGTTTCCCGGCCAGCGATCCGCCGGCGATGACCGAACCCAAGCTGATCGGTTGAGGCGCGCGCGCGGATCGGCTAGGCGCGCCCGTTCACGAATTCTTGACCATCGTAAGGGAACCCATGACCGACAATGTATCGGCGGAACAGCTCCGCCTGCTGATCGAGCGCATCGAGCGCCTGGAAGAAGAGAAGAAGGGCATCAGCGACGATATCAAGGACGTCTATGGCGAAGCCAAGTCGACCGGGTTCGACGTGAAGACGATGCGCACGATCATCCGCCTGCGCCGCATGGAAAAGCATCATCGCGACGAAGCGGACATGCTGCTCGAAACCTACAAGCAGGCACTGGGCATCTGAAGCCGGCGGGGGGCGGGGACATGGCGAGCGTCTTTCATTTCGCGACCCGCCTGCTGACGCGGCACGGCGATCCGCAGGGTGAGGAAGAAGCCCATGTCCTGTCGGCGATCGAACGCGGCACGCCGGTCAGCCGCGACGCCGCCGACGAATCGGACCTGCGCGCGACCTTCGGCGACCGGCTGGCCGATCGCGTCGCGGCGGTGGGCGGGTCGTGGGGGTTCATCATCGCCTTCACGGTGGTACTGCTGGGATGGATGCTGCTCAATTCCGACGTGCTGTCGCATTTCGGGCTGGCGTTCGATCCGTACCCCTACATCTTCCTCAACCTGATGCTGTCGACGCTGGCGGCGATCCAGGCGCCGGTCATCATGATGAGCCAGAACCGGCAGTCGGAAAAGGATCGGCTGGCGGCGCGGCTGGATTACGAAACCAATCTGCGCGCCGAGATCGACATCCTCGCGCTGCATGCGAAGCTCGACACCGACGTGATCGAGCGGCTGGCGGCGCTGGAGGCCAAGATCGACGCGCTGGCGCAAAGCTCGTCCCGGGCGTAGAGCGGGCGGGAACATAAAGAGGCACCGATGGCAGGCCATAGCAAATTCAAGAACATCATGCACCGCAAGGGTGCGCAGGATAAGAAGCGGTCGGGGATGTTTTCCAAGCTCAGCCGCGAAATCACCGTCGCGGCGAAGATGGGCCTGCCCGATCCCGACATGAACCCGCGCCTGCGCGCGGCGGTCAACGCCGCCAAGGCGCAGTCGATGCCCAAGGACAATATCCAGCGCGCGATCGACAAGGCGTCGAAGGGCGACATGGAGAATTACGAGGAGATCCGCTACGAAGGCTTCGGCCCGGCGGGGGTCTCGCTCATCATCGAGGCGCTGTCCGACAACCGCAACCGCACCGCGACCAACGTGCGCACCGCCGTATCGAAGAATGGCGGCAACCTCGGCACCGCCGGGTCGGTCAGCCACGGGTTCGACCGGGTCGGCCTCATCAACTATCCCGCACAGGCCGGCGACGCCGAAAAGGTGTTCGAGGCCGCGCTGGAAGCCGGTGCCGAAGACGTCACGTCGAGCGAGGACGGCCACGAAATCTGGACCGCGCAGGGCGACCTGCACGAAGTCGCCAAGGCGCTGGAACCGGTGCTGGGCGAGGCGGAGGGCGCCAAGCTCGCCTGGCGGCCGCAGACGATGGTCGCGGTCGGCGAGGACGATGCGGCGACGCTGTTCAAGTTGCTCGACGCGCTCGACGACGACGACGATGTCCAGACCGTGTGGGGCAATTACGAAATCTCCGACGAGGTGATGGAGAAGCTGGGTTGACGATGAATCCTCCCCAAGCTCGCTTGGGGAGGGGGACCAGCCGCAGGCTGGTGGAGGGGGACGACGCGCCAGCGTCGGCTGCGCCGCCGCCCCCTCCACCATGCTTCGCGTGGTCCCCCTCCCCATCGCAGATGGGGAGGATTTGCGTTTGCTGATCCTCGGGCTCGATCCCGGCCTTGGCACCACCGGCTGGGGCGTGATCCGCGCCGACGGCAACCGGCTGAGCCATGTCGCCAACGGCCAGATCCGTACCGACCCGTCGATGCAGCTCCCGCGCCGCCTCGCGCTGCTGTTCGGCGCCCTGGGGGAGGTGATCCGCACCGAACGCCCCGACGGTGCGGCGGTCGAGGAGGTGCTGGGCAACAGCAACGCGCAATCGACGCTCAAGCTGGGGCAGGCACGCGGCGTCGTCCTGCTTTCCGCCTCGACGGCGGGTCTGGCGATCGGGGAATATCATCCGAGCATCGTCAAGAAGGCGGTGGTGGGCACCGGCGGCGCGGACAAGAAACAGATCCAAGCCATGGTCGGCCACCTGCTGCCCGGCGTGAAGCTGTCGGGTCCGGACGCCGCCGATGCGCTGGCGGTCGCAATCACCCACGCCCATCACCTCGCCAGCGCGCACGCACGGGCGCGGCGATCGACGGGAATCGGGGCTTGATCGTCGCTGCGACCATATCCCCGCGCAGGCGGGGACCCGGAGCCGGACAGAACCGGCGTCGATTGTCGCCCTGGATCCCGGCCTGCGCGGGGATACGGCTTATCGGGGGAAGTCACCCATGATCGCCCATCTCAAAGGTACGCTGTCGGTTTCCGGCATCGACCATGCCGTCATCGACGTGAACGGCGTCGGCTATCTGGTCGGCGCCTCTTCGCGGACGTTGCAGGCGCTGGGGCCGGTCGGCGGCAGCGTCACGATCCATACCGAGATGCTGGTCGCCGAGGATTTCATCCGCCTCGTGGGTTTCGCGAGCGCGGACGAGCGCGACTGGTTCCGCCTGCTGACCGGCGTGCAGGGCGTCGGCGCGCGCGTGGCGCTGGGCATCCTGTCCACCCTGTCGCCCGAGGAAGTCCGCACCGCGATCGCGCGCGGCGACAAGGCCAGCATCGCGCGCGCCAACGGCGTCGGCCCGAAACTGGCGCAGCGCATCGCGATGGAGCTGAAGGACAAGGTCGGCGGCATCGCCATCGGTCCCGGCGCGGTCGCGCCGGCGGCGGCCGAGGGTGGTATCGAGGGCGACGCGGTATCGGCACTGCTCAACCTCGGCTTCCGCCCTGCCGAGGCGGCAACGGCGGTCGGCAAGGCGGCGGAGGAACTGGGGCCGGGCGTCACCCTCGACGCGCTGGTGCGATTGGCGCTGAGGAAGGCGTCGCGGAACTGATCCCTCTGGTCGTGGACGGGACCTTTCCTCCCTTCCCGCGAACGTCTAGGGAACGCCAGTGACCGACGACCGCATGACCACTCCCCTTCGCCGTCCCGAGGACGTCGATGCAGCCCTTCGCCCGAAGGCGCTCGACGAGTTCGTCGGGCAGCAGGCGGCGCGCGAGAATCTGCGGGTGTTCATCGATGCCGCGCGCGGGCGGGGGGACGTGCTCGACCATGTCCTGTTCTTCGGGCCGCCCGGCCTCGGCAAGACGACGCTGGCGCAGATCGTCGCGCGCGAAATGGGGGTGGGGTTCCGCGCCACCTCCGGCCCGGTCATCGCCAAGTCGGGCGACCTTGCCGCGCTGCTGACCAATCTCGAGGATGGCGACGTGCTGTTCATCGACGAGATCCACCGGTTGAATCCGGCGGTCGAGGAGGTTCTCTACCCCGCGATGGAGGACCGCGCACTCGACCTGATGATCGGCGAGGGGCCTTCCGCGAGAAGCGTCCGGATCGACCTGCCGCGCTTCACGCTGGTCGGGGCGACGACGCGGCAGGGGCTGTTGACGACGCCGCTGCGCGACCGGTTCGGTATTCCGGTCCGCCTGCAATTCTACACCGTCGAGGAACTGACCCGCGTCGTCACCCGTGCCGCCGGGTTGCTGGGGCTGGGCATCGCCAGGGATGGCGCGACCGAGGTGGCGAAGCGCGCGCGCGGCACGCCGCGCATCGCCGGGCGGCTGCTGCGCCGCGTGCGCGACTTCGCCAATGTCGCCGGGGTCGAGATCGTCGACGCGCGCACGGCGGATGCCGCGCTCAACCGGCTGGAGGTCGATGCCAAGGGGTTGGACGCGATGGACCGGCGGTACCTGACGATGATCGCCGATGTGTATCGTGGCGGACCGGTGGGGGTGGAGACGCTGGCCGCCGGCCTGTCCGAACCGCGCGACACGATCGAGGAGGTGATCGAGCCCTATCTGATCCAGATCGGCATGATCGCTCGCACCGCGCGGGGCCGCTGTCTCAACGCCGGTGGGTGGAAGCATCTGGGGTTCGAGCCGCCTGCGGGGTCGCAGGACGGGCTGTTCGATTGAGGGAATTGCGATGAAACGGACCTTGTTGTCGTCGGCCGCTATCGGCCTGGCCGCGGCGCCGGCGGGTGCCGAAACCGCACCGCCGCTGAAGATCGGTGTCGAGATGGCCAGCGAGGCCATAGCGCGCGTTACCATCGAAACCGCAACCTTCCTCCTCCCCGATGAACGGGAAGCAATGTCGGCGGCGTTGCAAGCGAGGGCGGACAAGGATCGCCCCGTCACGCTGGTCGTCACCGGAAAGACCGCCGCGCCCTATCGTATCATCGGCGGCATGATCTACCTCACCCAGTCCGCGGGGTTCCGGCAGGTAACGGTCGCCACCGATCCGCCCGCTGATTGACGACGTCCGTCCGCTCCCCCTTTCCCCGGTTGCCCCCGATGGTTAAAGCGGACGCATGACCGACCCCGACCAGCCGGCCGGCGGCCGCTTCGTCGGCGGCACGCACCGCTTCCCCGTCCGCATCTATTTCGAGGACACGGACCTGTCGGGCGTCGTCTATCATGCGAACTATCTTCGCTATTTCGAACGCGCGCGCAGCGACATGCTGATGCTGGCCGGCATCGACCAGCGTGCCGCGCACGAAGCGGGCGAGGGGGCCTATGCCGTGCGGTCGATGCAGCTCGACTGGCGCGCACCGTCCCGGCTGAACGATGCGCTGATCGTCGTCAGCACCGTCGAACGCGTCCGCGCGGCGGCGGTGGATATTCATCAGACAGTCATCCGCGACGATATCTTACTGGCGTCGGCAAAGGTCGAGGTCGCGTTCGTGGCCCCGAACGGGCGGCCGCGTCGTCAGCCGGCCGCATGGGTCGAAACCTTCTCCGCGCTGGTCGCAACCGATAAAGGGGCATGATGGACGTTTTCGTGAACACCGACGCCGCGACCATGTCGCCGGTCGCGCTCTTCCTGCAAGCCGACTGGGTGGTGAAGGCGGTGATGCTGGGGCTGCTGGCAGCCAGCATCTGGACCTGGGCGATCATCGTCGGCTTCCTGGTGCGCGCGCGCAAGGTCCGTCGCGACATCGACCGGTTCGAGGTCGAGTTCGAACAGGCCGAGGATATCGACGCGTTCCACCGGTTGCAGGGATCGCGCGACACGGCCATCGCCCGCGTGTTCTCGTCGGGGGTGCGCGAATGGCGGCGTTCCACCGCGTCGAAGCAGATCGACCGCGATGGCACGCGTGAACGCCTGGCCACCGCGATGGCGTCGAGCGTCGCGGACGAGAGCGAGACGCTGGCCGACCGGCTGAACGTGCTGGCGACCGTCGGGTCGGTCGCGCCGTTCGTCGGGCTGTTCGGCACCGTGTGGGGCATCATGCGATCGTTCACCGCGATCGCGTCCGAACAGAACACGTCGCTGGCGGTCGTGGCGCCGGGCATCGCCGAAGCGCTGTTCGCCACCGCCATCGGCCTGTTCGCGGCGATCCCGGCGGTCATCGCCTATAACCGGTTCAGCCACAGCGTGAACCGGATCGAGGCGCGGCTGAACCGCTTTGCCGACGCGTTCCACGCGACGCTGTCCCGCCAGCTCGAAGGCGTCTGAACGATGGGCATCAACCTGCCGTCCGCCCGGGGAAAGGGCCGTCGCGCGCCGATGGCGGAGATCAACGTCACGCCGCTGGTCGACGTGATGCTGGTGCTACTCATCATCTTCATGGTCACGGCCCCGCTGATGACCGCGGGCGTGCCGGTGAACCTGCCCGACAGCCGCGCCAAGGCGGTCGAACAGGCGCAGCAGCCGGTGACGTTGTCGATGGATGCGGACGGGCGGACCTATCTCGACGATATCGAGGTGTCGGCCGATAACCTGCCGGGCGAGCTGGAAAAGATCGCGGCGGCGGGTGCGGGCGCGACCGAACCCCGGCAGGTGATGCTGCGCGCGGACCGTTCGCTCGACTATGGCCGGGTCAACGCCGTGCTGGGCGAACTGAACCGCGCCGGGCTGAACCGCGTGTCGCTCATCAGCGTGGCGCAGTAGGCCCGATGCACAAGGCGGAGAAGATCGGGCTCGGCGTAGCGCTGGCGGGACATGCCGTCCTGTTCGGGCTGTTGTCGGTCGGCTTTCTCGCGACGCCCAACCCGCTCAAACTCGAATCGAAGCCGATGGACGTCAGCTTCGCCGAGGACGTCGCCGCCGAACAGAGCGCGCCGGAGCAGACCGACGCGCCGGCGATCAGCCAGGCCCCCGAAACCGGCCCGCCGGAGGATGCCGCGCCGAGCGAACCGGCGAGCGAGCCCGAACCGGCACCCGAACCCCAGCCTGCTCCGCCGGCCCCTGCGCCGCGTCCGCAACCGGCTCCGCGGCCCGAACCCAAGCCTGCACCCAAGCCCGCTCCCGCGCCCAGGCCCGTGCCGAAGCCGGTTCCCAGGCCGGCACCGAAGCCCGCGCCGAAGCCCGAGCCCAAACCGGCGCCGGCCAGGCAGCAGGCGCGCCCGGCACCGGCACGCCCGGTCGCCGTGGCCAAGGCCCCGCCCAAGGCCGCGCCCGCCAGACCCGCCGCAGCGCCGGCGAGGCCGGCGGCCAAGCCAACCGCAACCCGTGGCGAAGGCGGCAACGCACAGGCGACCGCGCAGCGTCCGCGCGGCGGGCGGCTGGGCAACGACTTCCTGAAGGGCATCGCCGACACCCCCGCGCCGGGCAAGGCACAGGCGCCGCGCGGTACGGCGGTCAGTACCCAGTCGGTCGCCGGCCTCGCCAGCGCGATCCAGCGGCAGGTGCAGCCCTGCGCCAACAAGATTCCCAATCCGGGGCCGGGCGCGAACCAGATCCGATCGAAGGTCCGCTTGCAGATGCGCGCCGACGGCACCTTCGCCGCCAGGCCCGCGCTGCGCGGACAGACGGGCGTCGACGACGAAAACCGCCGCTATGCGCAGCGCGTGTCCGAACTGGCGATCGCGGCGCTGATCCAGTGTGCGCCGTACGAATTGCCCGCCGACCTGTATGAAGGCGGCTGGAAAGACATCATCATCAACTACAAGCTGCCCGGCTGACCGGAGGGGATGTATGCGTAAAGTCACGATGGCATTGGGGGCGGTCCTCGCCAGCCTGCTCGCCGCACCCGCCGCGTTCGCGCAGGTCGAGGTGGATATCGAGGGCGGGATTTCCGAGCCGCTGCCGATCGCGGTGCCGGTAATGCCGACGCCGCAGGTCGCATCGACTCCCGCCGGGGCGACCGATGCGCTCGGACGGCAACTGGCCGAGATCGTCGCTACCGACCTGCGCAATTCGGGGCTGTTCAAGCCCGCCGGTCCTGCCGGCCTGCCGGCCGTCGCGATGGCGCAGGTACAGGCGCCCGACTATGCCGCATGGAGCGGGGCGCAGGCACTGGTGCAGGGCTATGTCCGGGCGGAGGCGAACGGGACGCTGACCATCGGCTGCTACCTCTACGACACGTTCGGGCGCACCGAGCTGACGCGGCAGGGGTTCAACGTCGCCCCCGCCGAGTGGCGCCGCGCCGCGCATAAGTGCGCCGATGCGGTCTATACCCGCCTGTCGGGCGAGGGCGCCTATTTCGACAGCCGCATCGTCTATGTCAGCGAGACGGGGCCGAAGGGCAACCGGACCAAGCGGCTGGCGATCATGGACCAGGACGGGGCGAACCACCGCTTCCTGACCAATGGCCAGTCGATCGTGCTGACGCCGCGTTTCGCGCCGAACCAGCAGTCGATCGTGTACATGTCCTACGCCAATGAACGGCCGGCGATCTATGTCCTCGATCTGGACAGCGGGCGGCAGCGGTTGCTGGTGCAGAATGCGTCGCTGACCTTCGCCCCGCGCTTCTCGCCCGATGGCCGCTACGTCCTGTTCTCGATGGCGCAGGCCGGCAATACCGACATCTATCGCGTATCCTCGGGCGGGGGCAGCCCGCAGCGGCTGACCAATGCGCCGGGCATCGACACCGGCGGCAGCTATTCGCCCGACGGATCGAAGATCGTCTTCGAAAGCGACCGGTCGGGGTCGCAGCAGCTCTATGTCATGAACGCCGACGGATCGAACCAGACGCGGATCAGCTTTGGCGGGGGACGTTATGCGACGCCCGTGTGGAGCCCGCGCGGCGACCTGATCGCCTTTACCCGCCAGGGTGGCGGCACGTTCCGCATCGGCATCATGTCGCCGAGCGGCAGCGGCGAGAAGCTGCTCTCCGATGCATGGGGTGACGAAGGGCCGAGCTGGTCGCCCAACGGCCGGGTGCTCACCTTCTTCCGCAGCGCGCAGGGGTCGGGCCGGGCGCAGATATGGTCGGTCGACCTGACCGGGTCGAATATCCGCCGCATCCCGACCGCACTGGACGGATCGGATCCGAGCTGGGGGCCGATCCGCCCCTGACCTTTCACCAACGGGGGCCGTTTGCGCTACAGGGGCATTGTAGCGAAAGGCATGAAGACCAAGGGAGATTTGCGATGAACAGGATTTCGACGACGTTGATCGTGGCAGCAGCGCTGGCGGCGACCGCCGGTTGCGCCAAGAAGCGCCCGGAAGTGCTGCCGCCCGCTCCTGGCCAGACCGTCGATCCCAATGCCGGTATCGGCACGGGTACCGGCACCGGCACCGGCACGAACGGCGTGGTCCCGGGATCGCGCGCCGATTTCCAGCAGTCGGTCGCCAGCGACACGATCAATTTCGGGCTCGACCAATATGATATCGACGCGACCGCGCGGCAGATCCTCGACAGCCAGGCACAGTGGCTGACGCGCTATCCCAATGTCCGCGTCACGATCGAGGGCCATGCCGACGAACGCGGCACCCGCGAATACAACCTCGCGCTGGGCGACCGTCGCGCCAATGCGGCCAGCAGCTACCTTGCCACGCGCGGCATCGCGCCGTCGCGCATCACGACGATCAGCTATGGCAAGGAACGCCCGCTGGCGCTGGGATCGGACGAGGCCGCCTGGGCGCAGAACCGTCGCGCCGTGACGGTGGTGTTGCAGTAGATGTTGTTGTCCCGCCGCCGGAGCGGCGGGGCATTTCCGCGTCGGACGGCAAAACGGCCACCCCGTTCGGGGTGGCCGTCCTGTTTCGGGCGACGCGCCGTAGCCGTGCTTACGCCTCGGCAGGTGCCTTTGTCTTGCCGCCCTTGCGCGGCTTCTTTGGCGCGGCCGGCGTCATCTCGAACGCCAGTGCATTGTCCTTCAGCGTGACGTTCACCTCACCGCCATGGACCAGCTTGCCGAACAACAGTTCCTCGGCCAGCGGTTGCTTGATCTTATCCTGGATCAGGCGGCCCATCGGACGTGCGCCATAGAGCTTGTCATAGCCCTTGTCGGTCAGCCACGTCTTCGCTTCCTCGTTCAGCCGGATATGGACGCCGCGGTCGGCCAGTTGCAGTTCGAGCTGCAGGATGAACTTGTCCACCACCCGCGCGACGACGTCAGGCGGCAGGTAGCCGAACGGCACGATCGCATCGAGCCGGTTGCGGAATTCGGGGGTGAAGAGCTTCTTCACCGCTTCTTCCTGCACGTCCTCGCGGTCGATCTGGCCGAAACCGATCGACTCCTTGGCCATGTCCGACGCGCCGGCATTGGTCGTCATGATGAGGATGACGTTGCGGAAATCGACGGTCTTGCCGTGGTGGTCGGTCAGCTTGCCATTGTCCATCACCTGCAACAGGATGTTGAACAGGTCGGGATGCGCCTTTTCGATCTCGTCGAGCAGCAGGACGCAATGCGGCTGCTGGTCGATCGCATCGGTCAGCAACCCGCCCTGGTCATAGCCGACATAGCCCGGCGGGGCACCGATCAGCCGGCTGACCGAATGGCGCTCCATATATTCGGACATGTCGAAGCGCTGCAGCGGGATGCCCATGATCTCCGACAATTGCCGCGCGACCTCGGTCTTGCCGACGCCGGTCGGGCCGGTGAACAGATAGTTGCCGATCGGCTTGTCGGGATCGCGCAGCCCCGCGCGCGACAGCTTGATGGCCGAGGACAGCGCCCTGATCGCATCGTCCTGCCCGAACACCACCCGTTTCAGGTCGAGTTCGAGATTGGCCAGCACCCGCGTATCGTCGGTCGACACGGTTTTCGGCGGGATGCGCGCCATCGTCGCGATCACCTGCTCGATTTCCTTCGACGTGATCGTCTTCTTGCGCTTGGGCGCGGGTACCAGCATCTGCATCGCGCCGACTTCGTCGATCACGTCGATCGCCTTGTCGGGCAGCTTGCGGTCGTTGATGTAGCGCGCCGACAATTCTACCGCCGATTTGATCGAATCAGGGGTGTATTTCACCTTGTGGTGATCTTCGAACGCCGAGCGCAGGCCGGTGAGGATCTTGATCGTATCCTCGACCGAAGGCTCGTTCACGTCGATCTTCTGGAACCGGCGCAGCAGTGCGCGATCCTTTTCGAAGTGGTTGCGGAACTCCTTGTAGGTCGTCGAGCCGATGCAGCGAATCTGCCCGCCCGACAGCGCGGGCTTCAGGAGATTCGATGCGTCCATCGCCCCGCCGCTGGTCGCACCGGCACCGATGACGGTGTGGATTTCGTCGATGAACAGAACCGCGTGCGGCAGCTTCTCCAGCTCGGTCACGACCTGTTTCAGCCGCTCCTCGAAATCGCCGCGATAGCGGGTGCCCGCCAGCAGCGCGCCCATGTCGAGCGAATAGATGACCGCAGGCAGCAACACCTCGGGCACGTCGCCCTCGACGATCTTGCGCGCCAGACCTTCGG
>QFNF01000057.1 GCA_003240755.1 Sphingomonas hengshuiensis
GCAGGCCCATTCACTACCCGAGCCGCCGCCGAAACCGCCCGTGCCGCCATCGCACGTCGCGGCTTCGCCGACGCCCGGATCATCGCCCAGGACTGAACTGAACCACGTGCCCCATGCGTAAGATCGCCCTTTCGAGCATCGCCGCCATCGCCATCGCCACGCCCGGCATCGCCGCCGCGCCGCCGTTCGACACGCCGGCACCGGTCGCGTTCATGACCGACCTGTCATCGGGGGCGACGCTGTACGCCAAGGACGCCGACCGCCGCATGCCGCCGGCGTCGATGGCCAAGATGATGACCGCCTATGTCGCGTTCGACCTTATCAAGAAGGGCGAACTGAAGCTGAGCGACATGGCGACGGTATCGCCGGAAACATGGAAGAAATGGCACGGACCGCAGGCCGGTTCGACCATGTTCCTGTCGGTGAACGAGAATGTCAGCGTCGAGAACCTGTTGTACGGCATCGTCGTGCTGTCGGGGAACGACGCCTGCGTCGTGCTGGCCGAAAAGATCGCCGGTTCGGAAGAAGCCTTCACGCACCTGATGAACCAGCGCGCGAAGGAACTGGGGCTGGCCAACAGCCATTTCGGCACGTCGAACGGATGGCCCGACCAGGGCCGCACCTATGTGACCGCACGCGACCTTGCCAGGCTGGCGGCGGCGACGATCCAGAACCATCCGCAACTCTACCGCAAATTCTATTCGAAGACCGATTTCACCTGGGGCAAGACGCTGGGCGAGGGTGCCGCGATCACCCAGGCGAACCGCGATCCGCTGCTCGGCCGGGTGCGCGGTGCCGACGGGCTCAAGACCGGCCATACCGAAGAGGCCGGTTATGGCTTCACCGGATCGGCCGAGCAGGACGGCCGCCGCCTCGTCATGGTGCTGGCCGGGCTGACCAGTTCGAACCAGCGCATCGCGGAATCGGTCAAGTTCATGAACTGGGGCTTCGGCGCATGGCGTGCGCGGCCGATCGTGGCGGCCGGCAAGCGGGTCGAGACGGCCGAGGTGCAGTTGGGCGATTCGTCGACCGTCGGACTGGTGGCGCCCCGCGCGCTGACCGTGACGATGCCGGCGGGCACCAACAGCCCGATCACCGCGAAGGTGGTCTATACCGGCCCGATCAAGGCACCGATCGCCAAGGGCCAGCATATCGCCGACCTCGTGATCGCATCGCCCGATACCGGGGAGCAGCGCATGCCGCTGGTCGCCGAGAAGGACGTGGCCGAGGCGGGTTTCTTCGGTCGCGTCTGGGCAAGCCTGACCTCGCTGTTCGCTTGACCGCCGGACGCTTCCTGACGCTGGAGGGCGGGGAAGGGGTCGGCAAGTCGACCCAGGCCCGGGCGCTGGTTGCCGCGCTGGAGGCGCGCGGCATCCACGCCGTGCTGACGCGCGAGCCCGGCGGCAGCGAAGGCGCCGAAGCGATCCGCGACCTGCTGATGCAGGGAGAGGTCCGGCGGTGGAGCGCGCATGCCGAGGCGCTGCTGTTCGCCGCCGCGCGCGCCGACCATGTCGAAAAGACGATCCGGCCGCTGGTCGACGCCGGCAGTTGGGTGGTGTGCGATCGCTTCATCGACAGTACCCGCGCCTATCAGGGCGCACAGGGGATCGACGACGCCGCGATCCTGGCGCTGCACGCGTTCGGATCGCGCGGGGTATTGCCCGACCGTACGTTGCTGCTGACGCTGCCCGGTGGCGAAGGCGACGCACGGGCACGCGCGCGCGATGGCGAGGCGGCGGATCGCTTCGCCGCGCGGGGCGATGACTTCCACCGGTCGGTCGCCGAAACCTTTAATCGGATCGCGGACAGCGAAGGCGATCGCGTGCGCCGGATCGATGCGTCGGGCGACGTCGCGACGGTGACGCTGCGCCTGATCGACGCGGTTGCCGACCTGCTGCCATGACGCCGATCGGTAACGACGCCGCGCGGCAGGCGTTCGTCGCCGCCGCCGAGGGGGAAGCGCTGCACCACGCCTGGTTGCTGACCGGCCCGGAAGGGGTGGGGAAGGGCGGTTTCGCGCGCGAGATGGCGCTGCGCCTGCTGGCAAGTGCGATCGACGGGCGCAGCCGGATGCAGGGCGAGATCGGCGCGGACCACCGCGTGGCACAGTTGATCGCTGCCGGCGCGCATCCCGATTATCGCGAGCTGGTGCGCCTGCCCAGGGACCCGGACAAGCCCGATCAGGATATCGCCCGCAGCATCAGGATCGATCAGGTCCGCACGCTGCAACCGCTGTTCGCGACCAAGCCGGCGCTGTCGCCGCGCCGGGTGATCGTGATCGACGCGATCGACGACCTGGAACGGCCCGGCGCCAACGCCCTGCTCAAGAATCTCGAGGAGCCGCCGGTCGGCACGATCTTTCTGCTGGTCAGCCATTCGCCCGGTCGGCTGCTGCCGACGATCCGTTCGCGTTGTCGCCAGTTGCGGTTCGATCCGCTGACCAATGCGGAAGTGTCGGCGGTGATCCGGCGGCAGGTTCCCGATATCGATCCGGGCGAACTCGACGCGCTGGCTGTCGCCGCCGACGGTTCGCCGGGGCGGGCGCTGGCCTATGCCGGGTTGTCCGTCGCCGCGCTCGACCGCGATCTGGCGGAGATCGCCGACACGGGCGATCCCGGCAACCGTATCCGTTCGCGCCTTGCCAGGGCGCTGGGGAGCAAGGCCGCGCAGCCGCGCTATGCCGTGTTCCTCGACCGTGCCCCTGCGCTGATCGCCGCCACCGCCCGCCACCGCTCCGGTCCGCACCTGCGCGACGCGCTGGACGCCTATGAACAGGCGCGCGCGCTGGCATCGATGGCCCCCGCACTGTCGCTGGTCGCCGAAACGACGGTGTTCGAAATGGCCGGGCTGATCGCCCGCCTCGCTCCCGGTCGTGCCGACGCCTGACGCCCCCGGCCGGTTCTCGTTCGGGCCGGCACGATGGCAGCCTTACACCCGCCTTGTTCTGACGCGCTTTGGACCCTAGAGCTTCGGCGCATGTCCGAACCCTTCTACATCACCACCGCGATCCACTATCCCAACGGCCGGCCGCATATCGGCCACGCCTATGAAATGATCGCCGCCGACGCCGTCGCCCGCTTTCAGCGGCAGGCGGGGCGCGACGTGTTCTTTCAGACCGGCACCGACGAACACGGGCTGAAAATGGTGAAGACCGCCCGCGACCGCGGGGTGGAGGTACGCGCGCTGGCCGATGAAATGTCGGGATATTTCCGCGACATGGCGGGCGCTTTGAACATATCGTGCGATCGGTTCATTCGCACCGTGGAACCGCAGCATTATGCCGCGTCGCAGGCGATCTGGGCAGCGATGCGCGATGCCGGCGACCTGTATCTCGATCGCTACGAAGGCTGGTATTCGGTCCGCGACGAAGCGTTCTACGAGGAAAAGGAGCTGACGGAGGGTGAGGGCGGGGTACGCCTGTCGCCGCAGGGTACGCCGGTCGAATGGACGGCAGAGGAAACCTGGTTCTTCCGCCTGTCGAAATACCAGCAGCCGCTGCTCGATTTCTATGCCGCCCATCCCGACTTCATCCAGCCCGAGAGCCGCCGCAACGAGGTGTTGCGCTTTGTCGAAGGCGGCCTGACCGACCTGTCGGTGTCGCGCACCAGCTTCGACTGGGGCGTGCCGGTGCCCGACAGTCCGGGCCATGTCATGTATGTCTGGGTCGATGCGCTGACCAACTATCTGACCGGCGCCGGCTATCCCGACGCGCCCAACCGCTACTGGCCGGCCGCGCTGCACCTGATCGGCAAGGATATCGTCCGGTTCCACGCGGTATATTGGCCGGCGTTCCTGATGTCGGCGAAGCTGCCGCTGCCGCAAAAGGTGTTCGGCCACGGTTTCCTGCTGAACCGCGGTGAGAAGATGTCGAAATCGACCGGCAACGTGGTCGATCCGATGCAGTTGGCCGAACTCTACGGCGTCGACGCGCTGCGCTATTTCCTGCTGCGCGATATCAGCTTCGGTCAGGACGGCACCTTTTCCGACGAGGCGATCGTCGCACGGGCGAACAGCGACCTTGCCAACAGCTTTGGCAACCTCGCCCAGCGAACCCTTTCATTCATCGCGAAGAATCTGGAGGGCGCCCTGCCGGCACCGGGCCGGGGCGACCCGGCGGACGCCGAACTGCTGGCGACGGTCGGCGACGCGATCGATGCGTTTCGCGGCAACTTCGCCAGCCTGCACCTGGGCCAGGCGCTGGAGGCATGGATGCGCGGCGTCTTTGCCTGCAACCAGTATATCGACGTGCAGGCGCCATGGGCGCTGCGCAAGACCGACCCGGAGCGGATGCACGCCGTCCTCGGTACGCTGGTGCGTGCCATCCGCGATCTCGCCATCGCGATCGAACCGGTGGTGCCGGCATCCGCGACAGCGCTGCTGGGGCAATTGGGACAGGCGGGGAAGGGGCACGATGCGATCGGCGACCATGGCTGGTACGCCGCCGCACGGGATGCGGGCTTCCGCATCGCGCCGCCCGCCCCCATCTTTCCCCGACTGACCATCGCGGAGACCGAGCCGGCATGAAACTGGCCGACAGCCATTGCCATCTGAACTACAAGGGCGTCGCCGAACAGCAGCGCGACGTTCTGGCCCGCGCCCGCGCCGGCGGCGTCGTGGCGATGCTGAACATCTCGACCCGCGAGAGCGAATGGGACGCGGTGGTCGCGACCGCCGAACGCGAGCATGACGTCTGGGCGACGGTCGGCATCCACCCGCACGAGGCCGACGACCATCCGCATGTCGATACCGGGCGACTGATCGCCGCCGCGGCACATCCGCGCGTCGTCGGGATCGGCGAGAGCGGGCTCGACTATCATTATGACCACAGCGATCGGGCGGCACAACAGGCGAGCTTTCGCGCGCATCTGGCGGCATGTCGCGCGACCGGGCTGCCGATCGTCGTGCATACCCGCGATGCGGAAGCGGATACCGCGGCGATCCTGCGCGACGAACTGGAGAAGGGCGCCTTTCCGGGCGTGCTGCATTGCTTCACCGGGTCGGCCGAACTGGCACGGATCGCGATCGATCTGGGCTTCCATATCTCGATCTCGGGGATCGTGACGTTCAAGAACGCGCAGGCGTTGCAGGCGGTGGCGCGCGAACTGCCGCAGGACCGCCTGTTGATCGAAACCGACGCGCCCTTCCTGGCGCCGGTGCCGCACCGGGGGAAACAGGGTGAGCCGGCCTTCGTCGCCGATACCTGCCGCTTCCTGGCGCAACTGCGCGGCGAGGCACCGGACGCGCTTGCCGATGCGACCCGGGCGAATTTCCACCGGTTGTTCGCCAAGACGCTGGCATGAAGATCCGCATCCTCGGCTCCGGCACGTCATCGGGCGTGCCGCGGATCGGGAACGACTGGGGCGCGTGCGACCCGAACGAACCGCGCAATCGCCGGACGCGGGTATCGGCGCTGGTCGAGCATGCGGATACGCGCATCCTGATCGATACGGGGCCGGACATGCGCGAGCAGTTGCTGGCGGCGGACGTCGCAACGGTGGATGCGGTGCTGTGGACGCACGACCATGCCGACCATTGCCACGGCATCGACGACCTCCGCCAATTGTTCCACAACGCCCTCGCGCCGGTCGCGGGCTATGCCCGCGCGGAAACGCTGGCCAGCCTGCGATCGCGGTTCGACTATGTCTTTGCCGGTCGCGCAGGCTATCGCTCGACCGTCGTCGGGGCGGAACTGCCCGACCGGTTCGAAATCGGACCCGTCACCGTCCGCTGTACCGATCAGCCGCATGGCGCGATCCTGTCCGCCGGGTTGCGCTTCGACGCGGACGGCGGAGCCATCGGCTATGCCACCGATTTCAGCGCGGTGACGGCGGGCATGCTCGACCTGTATCGCGGGGTCGATATCCTGATCGTCGATGCACTGCGCGTCGCGCCGCATCCGACCCATCCGTCGCTGGCGCAGGCGATCGATTTCGCGCGGAACTGCGGAGCGGCCCGGACCGTCCTGATCCATATGGACCATTCGATGGACTATGCGACGCTATGCCGCGACCTGCCCGAGGGGATCGAACCGGGCTATGACGGTCTGGAGCTGACGCTGTGAGCGACGATCGCGGCATCTACGTCCTCATGGGACTGTTGATGCTTCTCCTGCCGCTGTCATCGTTGCTGGCAAGGCGGCCCGGGGTGTCGGTCGTCTTGCGCGCCGTTCTGGGTTGGGGAGTGATCGTCGCGGTCCTTTATGTCGCGTTTACCAACCGCGTGCTGCTGGGCGACATGGCAGGACGCGTGGGCGACCGGATCGGCCTGTCGGAACAGACGGTCGAGGGCGATACCGTGCGTATCCGGCAATCGGTCGACGGCCATTTCTGGGCGCAGGTTCGGCTGAACGGCGTCGAACGGCGGATGCTGATCGACAGCGGTGCAACAACGACCGCCATTTCGGAAGATACCGCCGAGGCGATCGGCGTCACGCCACGGCGAGTACCGCCGGTAGTCCTGTCGACGGGCAACGGCCGGATCCAGGCTGCGCGCGGTCGGGTCGAAACCGTACGCGTCGGCGACCTCGAAACCCGCGACCTGCCGGTCGTGATCTCGCCGACGTTCGACGGCCTCGATGTCATCGGCATGAACTTCCTGTCGCGGCTGCAGGGTTGGCGCGTGGAACGGGGTACGTTGGTGCTCCAGGGCAAAACCGCAGGTTAGTTTTACATAATGTTTATTATCGGAATGTACGATGGCTGATCGGATGTAGACGCAACGTACAAATGGCACATTCCCGCTATTTAGAAAAGGCACAGCCGTTCTGCAGCGGGCCTCCGGTGCCATAACCATCCTCGGACATCGAGGATGTGTGAGCGATGACGGTGCTGACGATGAGTGCTGCGGAAGTGAGCCGGTTCGATACGCTGAAGCGGCTCGACCGCGGCGAGATCCGGCCGGTTGATGCCATGGCGCTGCTGGGCTTGCAGCGCAGTCAGCTATACCGCCTGCTCAAGCGCCTCCGACGAGATGGTGCCGCCGGCCTCGTGTCCCGCAAGCGCGGGCGGCCGAGTAATAGGCGGTTCAGCGACGCTTTCCGCGACCAAGTCGTTGGCATCGTGCGCGAGCGCTATGCTGACTTCGGGCCGACGCTGGCGTGCGAGTACCTGGCAGAGCAGCATGGCATCACGCTGTCGCGCGAGACGCTGCGGCAGATGCTGATGGCGGCTGGCGTGTGGAAGGCCAAGGTCGCCAAGCGCGCTCGGCTTCACCAGTCACGCTACCGGCGCGAGTGCCGCGGCGAGCTGGTGCAGGTCGACGGGTCGGACCACGACTGGTTCGAGGGCCGCGGCTCGCGCTGCACGCTGCTGGTCTACATCGACGATGCCACCAGCGAGCTCATGCACCTGGAGATGGCCGAGAGCGAGAGCGCCTTCTCCTACATGCGCGCGACCCGCAGCGTAAGCGTCCGGTGACGGCGTCACCTCAAACGGGCCGGTAGTTCCACGGCAGCAGTTCAGCGACCCGGTTGAGCCTGGCGGTTTCCACGAGGCTGTAGATGCTGGCGGCGCGGTGCCCGCCCTGGTCGGAGCCGGCGAACAGCCAGTTCTTGCGCCCGACGGCAATACCGCGCAGCGAGCGCTCGGCGGCATTGTTGTCGATCTCGAGGCGACCATCGTCGGCATAGCGGGTCAGCGCCTGCCAGCGGGTGAGCGCATAGCGGATGGCGACCGCGAGGTCGGAGCGTCGGGACAGTTTTGGTCCCGTTGCATCGAGCCACTGGCGGAACGCATCGAGCAGCGGTCCGGCCCGGGCCTGGCGCACGTGCCGTCGCTCGTCAGGGGGCTGACCACGCACGTCTTGTTCGACGGCATAGAGCCCGGCGATATGGTCCAGCGCCTCGCGGACCGTGGCGGAGCCGGTTGCGGCATGGACGTCGAAGAACTTGCGCCTGACATGCGCCCAGCAGGCCACCTCTGCAATGCGCTCGCCATAGAGCCGGTCAAACCCGGCATAGCCATCGGCGTGCAGATCGCCCCGGAACCGGGCAAGATGCCCGGCGGGGCGCTCCCCCTTGCGGTCGGGCGCGTAACGGAACAGCACGGCAGGCGGGGCCTCGCCACCAGCCCCGCGCTCGTCACGCACATAGGTCCACAGCCGCCCCGTCCTGGTGCGACCGGCACCGGGTGCCAGAACCGGTACGGGCGTGTCGTCGGCGTGGAGGGTAGAGCCGCCCATGACGTGGCGCTCGAGTGCGTCGACCAGCGGATCGAGGAGCGCGGCCGAGCGCCCGACCCAGTCGGCGAGCGTGGAGCGGGCAAGGTCGACGCCCTGGCGCGTGTAGATGCCCGACTGGCGATAGAGCGGCAGATGGTCGGCGTATTTGGACACCAGCACATGGGCGAGCAGCCCGGCACCGGGCCGGCCCCGCTCGATGGGCATAGACGGCAATGGCGCCTGCACGATGCGCTCGCATGACCGACAGCTCAGCCGCGGCCGGACGTGGCGCACGACCCGAAACGAGGCAGGGACATAGTCGAGCTGTTCCGTGACGTCCTCACCCATGCGCCGCATGGCACCGCCGCAGTCGGGACAGACGCACGGTGCCTCATGCACGACCTCGGTGCGGGGCAGATGGTCGGGCAGCGGCTGTCGATACGGCCTGGCGGTTTCCCGTGTCCGGGTGGCCGCCGGCATCGCCGCAGTGGCGGCTTCCGCCTCGCGCTCTTCCAGGCCGAGTTCCAGCTGGTCCGCCTGGTGCGTCAGCTTCTCC
>QFNF01000032.1 GCA_003240755.1 Sphingomonas hengshuiensis
CGCTTGTAGCTGTTGGTCGTCGGGTTGGTGAAGGCGTTCACCGACTTGGCATGCTTGATGATGCCGCCGATGAAATACAGGCACATGTCCGACAGGCCGGCATAGCCGTCGCCGGCGAACAGCGGCGAACCGCCGTTCCAGATCGAGAAATGGGTGTGCATGCCCGAGCCGTTGTCTTCCTTGATCGGCTTCGGCATGAACGTCGCGGTCTTGCCGTACGCATGGGCGACCTGGTGCACGACATACTTGTAGATCTGCATGCGATCGGCGGTCGTGGTCAGCGTGCCGAAGGTCAGGCCCAGTTCGTGCTGCGCGGCGGCGACCTCATGGTGATGCTTGTCGCACGGCAGGCCCATTTCGAGCATGGTCGACACCATCTCGCCGCGAATGTCGACGGCGCTGTCGACCGGGGCGACGGGGAAATAGCCGCCCTTGGCACGCGGGCGGTGGCCCATGTTGCCGGCTTCGTATTCGCGGCCCGAATTGCCCGGCAGTTCGATGTCGTCGATCTTGTAATAGCTGGTCGAATAGCTGTTTTCGAACCGGACGTCGTCGAACATGAAGAATTCGGCTTCCGGCCCGACATAGACGGTGTCGCCGATGCCGGTGGTCTTGAGATACGCCTCGGCGCGCTTCGCGGTCGAGCGGGGATCACGGGCATAGAGTTCGCCGGTCGACGGCTCGACCACGTCGCAGAAGATGACCAGCATCGGCGTCGCGGAGAACGGATCGGTATAGACCGCGTCCAGATCGGGCTTGAGCACCATGTCCGACTCGTTGATGGCCTTCCACCCCTCGATCGACGACCCGTCGAACATCAGGCCGTCGGTCAGCTCGTCCTCGCCCAGGATCGACGCGACCATGGTCAGGTGCTGCCACTTGCCCTTGGGATCGGTGAAGCGCAGGTCGATCCACTCGATCTCCTCGTCCTTCACCCGCTTCAGGATGGTGCTGGCGGTAGTAGCCATCGGAAACTGCCCTTTCTGGATTAAACCCCGCGTTCCGGCGCAATCATTCGCCCCGGAACGCCCCGTGATTCGAAATAATGCTGCGCTGCGTCAGATCGCGTCGTCGTTGCGCTCACCCGTGCGGATGCGCAAGGCGGTCTCGACCGGAATGACGAAAATCTTTCCGTCGCCGATGCGGCCGGTCTGCGCGGCGGCGGCGATCGCCTCCACGACGCGCTCGGCCAGGCCGTCCTCGACGACGACCTCCAGCTTCACCTTGGGCAGGAAATCGACGACATATTCGGCGCCGCGATACAGTTCGGTATGGCCCTTCTGCCGGCCGAAGCCCTTGGCCTCGGTCACGGTGATGCCGCTCACGCCCACGTCGTGCAGCGCTTCCTTCACCTCATCCAGCTTGAACGGCTTGATGATGGCCTCGATCTTCTTCATGCGCCCTGCCGATCCCCTCGGACGTGCCGGCCCGGACGGGCCGTTCGCATCCTGTTAAACAATTACCGTGCCAACCGGCGATTCGCCTGCGCCGGGATCATCGGGGATTTGGCCGGGCCTGTCGATATTGCCCATTGAAGGGGCATGGTGCCGCTTTTTTGGGCAGTACGTTTCCCTTGGGCCGGGGAAGCGTCAAAGATAGGGCGGCCTGGTGAAGCCCTTCGGGCTCAGCGTGAAGATCTCGCACCCGTCCTCGGTAATGCCGATCGAATGTTCGAACTGGGCCGACAGCGACCGGTCGCGCGTCACCGCGGTCCAGCCATCGTCGAGCATCTTCACGTCGGGCCGGCCGATATTTATCATCGGTTCGATGGTGAAGAACATGCCGGGGCGCAATTCGGGGCCGGTGCCGGGACGGCCGGCATGGATCACCTCGGGCGCGTCGTGGAACAACCGGCCCAGCCCATGGCCGCAGAAATCGCGGACCACGCCATAGCGGTGCGATTCGGCATGGCGCTGGATCGCGTGCGCCACGTCGCCCATCCGGTTTCCCGGCCTCGCCTGTTCGATGCCGAGCATCAGGCATTCATAGGTCACGTCGACCAGCTTGCGCGCCTTGATCGGCACGTCGCCGACCAGATAGGTGCGGCTGCTGTCGCCATGCCATCCGTCGAGCAGCGGGGTGACGTCGATATTGGCGATGTCGCCGTCCTTCAGCGTCCGTTCCGACGGGATGCCATGGCACACGACATGGTTGATCGAGATGCAGGTCGAATGGGTATAGCCGCGATAGCCGAGCGTGGCCGGCACCGCGCCGCCTTCGCGCGTCAGGCGGAGGATGATCGCATCCAGTTCGGCGGTCGTGACGCCCGGCACGACATGCGGCGTGATTTCATCGAGGATATGCGCGGCGAGACGGCCGGCGCGGCGCATGCCTTCGAACCCGGCGGCATCGTGCAGCTTGATCGCGCCGGTGCGCGCCAGCGGCATATCGGCGGTGACGGTCTGATATTCGGTCATGGCGTGCATATAGGCGAGGATGCGGCGCTAGGCGAGGGCGCGGGCGCGCGCTATGCCGCCGCCCATGACCGACCGCATCTGGACCGCCGCATTGATCGTCATCGGTGACGAGATCCTGTCCGGCCGGACGCAGGACCGGAACATCGCCCAGCTCGCGACGTGGCTGAACGTGCAGGGCATCCGCCTCGCCGAGGTCCGCGTCGTCGCCGACCGCGAGGACGCGATCGTCGAGGCGGTGAACATGCTGCGCGTGCGCAACGACTATCTGTTCACCACCGGCGGCATCGGTCCCACCCATGACGACATCACCGTCGATTCGATCGCGGCGGCGCTGGGCGTGCCGGTCGTCGTCCATCCCCAGGCCCGCGCCATCCTCGAATCGCATTACGAGACCCGCGGCGGCCTGACCGATGCGCGGCTGCGCATGGCGCGGGTGCCGCAGGGCGGCGCGCTGATCGAGAACCGCATGTCCGGCGCGCCGGGCATCCGCGTCGGGAACATCTTCATCATGGCCGGCGTGCCGCACATCGCCGCGGCGATGCTCGACAGCCTGACGGGTACGCTGGAGGGCGGGCTGCCGGTCGTGTCGCGGACGCTCGGCTGCTGGGTCGGGGAAAGCGAGGTCGCCGACCTCCTGGGCAGCGTCGAACGGGCGCATGACGGGGTCGCGATCGGCAGCTATCCGTTCTTCCGCGACGGGCGTACCGGGGCGAACTTCGTCGTCCGCGCAACCGATCCGGCGGCGGTGGACGCCTGTGTCGCCGATCTGGCCGCCCGGTTGCAGGCGCTCGGGCACCAGCCGGTCGCCGACGGCATCTGACGCGGCGCTTGCGGATGGATCGGACGGCAGATATGTCCGACAAATATCGGCAGGAGAGCGTGACCTTGGCTACCCCGACCCGCATCGCGTTGGCCGGCATCGGCAAGATCGCGCGCGACCAGCATATTCCCCATCTCGCCGCCAGCCCCGATTTCGACCTGGTCGCCGCCGTCACCGGCCACACGCCGCCCGGTGGCGTGCCGGGGTTTCCGACGATCGACGCGATGATGGCGGCGATGCCCGACGTACAGGCGATCTCGATCTGCACCCCGCCGCGCGGGCGGCTGTCGCTGATCCGGCAGGCGCTCGACCACGGGCTGGACGTCATGATCGAAAAGCCGCCCGCCGCCACGTTGTCGGAGGCGCAGGCGTTCGCACGCGCTGCCGAACGGGCGGGCAGGGTGCTGTTCGCGACATGGCATTCGCGCGAGGCGGCGGCGGTCGAGCCGGCGCGCGCATGGCTGGCCAGGCGCACCATCCGCCGCGTCGCGGTCAACTGGAAGGAGGATGTCCGCGTCTGGCATCCGGGGCAGGACTGGATCTGGGCGCCGGGCATCGGGGTGTTCGATCCGGGCATCAACGCGCTGTCGGTCATCACCCGCATCCTGCCGCGCCCGCTGCTGCTCGATGCGGCCGAACTGCGCTTTCCGTCGAACCGCGACGCGCCGATCGCCGCCGATCTCGACTTCACCGACACGGCCGGCGTGCCGGTGCGGGTCGAATTCGACTTCGACCAGACCGGGCCGCAGACATGGGACATCGACATCGACACCGATGACGGCCGTCTGACACTGTCGATGGGCGCGTCGCGGATGGCGGTCGATGGCGCCGCGGTCGATGTCGGCGACGAACCCGAATATGCGCGGCTGTACCGCCGCTTCGCCGAATGTCTCGCAACCCGGACGAGCGATGTCGACCTGTCGCCGTTCGTCCATGTCAACGACGCGTTCCTGCTCGGGCGGCGGGTGACGGTGGGGGCGTTCGGCGAATAGGCCTCTCCCCCGCCGGCGGGGGGGGGGGGGGGAGCCACGCCGCTACCGCATCACCGCGGCAATCGCCTCGCGCGCGCGGGTCGCCACGGCCTTGCGGCCCATCCCCGCCGGGTCGAACGGCGCAAGGAAATGGATCGTCAGCGCGATGCGTCCCGCCCGCGCCAGTACCCGCGCGGCATTGGCCGTGCCCGGCTCGTCGCCCAGCCACGCGACCTCGTGCGCGTCGCCATAATCGAGATAGACCGGCTGTACCCGCAATCCCGGCGGCGGCGGATCGATCGCGCCCAGCAAGGCGGCCTTGAACGGCAGCAGGGCACCCGGCGTCCCGGTCGTCCCTTCGGGAAACACCGTCACCGGATGGTCGGCGAGCAGCGCCTGCCGCAGCGTATCGATCTGCCGCGCGACGCCCAGCCGGTCGCCGCGATCGACGAACAGCGTGTGGTTGAGCGTGCACAGCCACCCGACCAGCGGCGCATCGCGCAGCTCGCCCTTGGCGACGAACGCGCTGCCGCCGGCGCCGGCGATGGCGAGGATGTCGATCCAGCTCTGGTGATTGGCGAGGTAGAGGACGTCGCGCGGCACAGGGGTGCCGACCACCGTCGTCCGCACGCCGACGATCTTCGCGATCCGCCCCAGGAACCGCGGCGGCCAGGGCGATCGCGCCCCGACCAGCCGCCAACTGCCATGCAGCACCAGATAGGCGAGCAACGCCGCCAGCATTGCGACCGCCCGGCCCGTCATGCGCAGCCGCGCGGGCAGGCGCATCGCGTCAGTCCTTGCGGTCGAGGCTGACGCCGTAGAGTTCCATGCGGTGGTCGACCAGGCGGAAGCCGAGCCGCTCGGCGATCTGTTTCTGCAACAGTTCCAGTTCGGGGTCGACGAACTCGATCACGCGTCCGGTTTCCACGTCGATCAGGTGGTCGTGATGCGCCTCGGGCGAGGGTTCGTAGCGCGCGCGGCCATCGCCGAAATCATGCCGGTCGAGAATGCCGGCCTCCTCGAACAGCCGCACCGTGCGATACACGGTCGCGATCGAGATCCCCGGATCGATCGCCGATGCGCGTTCATACACTTTTTCGACATCGGGATGGTCGTCGGCTTCGGACAGCACGCGGGCGATCACCCGGCGTTGCTCGGTGATCCGCAGCCCCTTCTGGTGACACAGCGCTTCGAGATCGATCTTGCGGGGCATGAATTCCTGTACGTCCAGACTGGCGGTGGCCGGGTTCTAGCGCGCCGGACCGTTCAGCGAAAGCCGCTAAGTGGTCCGGCGCGGCGATCACGCCGTGCGTCGCTGCGTACCCAGGCCGATCTGCTTGGCCAGCGTCCGGCGCTGTTCGGCATAGTTGGGCGCGACCATCGGATAATCGGCGGGCAGGTTCCACTTGGTGCGATACTGCTCGGGCGTCAGGTTGTAATGCGTCATCAGGTGGCGCTTGAGCATCTTGAGCTTCCGCCCGTCCTCCAGGCAGACGATATAGTCGGGCTTGACCGATGCGCGGATCGCGACCGCCGGTTCCGGGCGGGCGGCCGGTGTTTCGGGCGGCGTGCCCAGCGTGGCGAGCGCGCCATGGACGCTGTGGATCAGCGCCGGGATGTCACGCAGTTCGATCGTGTTGTTGCCGACATGGGCGGCGACGATGTCGGCGGTCAGGGCGATGAGCGCATCATCGCGCTCGACGAGCATATCCATAAATTTCCTCACGTACGCGGCCGGTGCCATGGCCGTCCCCGCTATCCACCCCGACCGTCCGGTGCGCAACAATATAAGAGACGTTTTTCGGAATCAGCGCTGCGGGATGGGCCGGACATAGGTATGGGCGTCGAACCGCGCGCCGCCGCGCCCGGCATAATAGCCGCGCCGCTCGCCGCACTGGACAAAGCCCTCGCCGACATAGAGCCGGGTCGCATCGTTGCCCGCGCGCATTTCCAGGCAGAGCCGCTCCGCGCCCCGCGCCCCCGCATCGGCAATCGACCGGCGCAGCAATGCACGCCCGATCCCCCGCCCGCGATGGTCGGGCCGGACCGCGATCAGCAGCAATTCGGCATCGCCGGCGATGGCGCGGGTCAGGGCGAAGCCGACCAGCAGCTCCGCATCCTGCGCCAGCGTCAGCCAGACGCCCGGCAGCGACAGCATCCCCAGGCATTGCGCCTGCGTCCACGCCTCGCCGAAACGCGGATCGAACGCTGCCTGCATCACCGCATCGACCGCCACGATATCGGCGGCGGTGCCGTCGCCGATCGCGATGGCGGCGTGCGCGTCGCTCATGCGCGGACGCTGGGCACCGCATCGGGTGCGCGACCATAAAGGGGGGCGGGGGGCAGGGTGCGCTGCGCTTCGGGCAGCAGCAGCGCGTCGGCGGCATCGGGCAACCGGTCGCTCCCGGGCAGGCGGTCGTCGACCATGCGCAGCCGCGCCAGCCCCTGTCCGGCGACGCGGCGTCCCGCCAGCGCGGCGACCGCATCGGCGGGCTTGCGCGACACCGCCGGTCCGTCGGGGGTCAGCGCCGCGTCGAATCCCTGCTGGAACACCTCGCCATGGCCGCCATCGAGTACCGCGACGATCGCGTCGCCCGGGTGGTCGTTCAGCGCGGCGGCGGCGATCGACGCCAGCGACGAATAGCCCGCGACCGGTACGCCCCAGCCGATGCCCAGCCCGCGCGCCGCCGCCAGCCCGACACGGACGCCGGTGAAGCTGCCCGGCCCGCAATCGACGAGGATCGCGTCGGCGCGACCTTCACCCGGCAGCGCGGCGATCATCGGTACCAGTCGTTCGGCATGGCCGCGCCCGACCACCACATGCTCGCGCGCGATCACCACGCCGTCCTCGATCAGCGCGACGGAACAGGCGGCAGTGGCGGTTTCGATGACGAGCGTGCGCACGGGCGGCGTCAGGCGATCCGGTTGAACTTGGCGAAATCGGGCCGGGGCGAGCGCGGGTGCAGCGTCTCGCGATCGCCATGGCCCAGCGTGGTGATGAAATTGGCATGGACCGATGGCGTGTCGGCAAAGAACGCCTTGTCGACCGCGCCGGCATCGAACCCCGACATCGGCCCGGTATCGAGCCCCAGCGCACGGGCGGCGAGGATCAGATACGCCCCCTGCAGCGACGAATTGCGGAACGCCGATGCCTGGCGCAGTTCGGCATTGCCGTCGAACCACGACTTCGCGTCGGTATGCGGGAACAGTTCGGGCAGATGCTCGTGGAATTCGGTATCCATGCCGATGATGGCAGTCACCGGCGCGGCGCGGATCTTGTCGGGGTTGGTGCCCGTGGCGCACGCCGCCAGTTTTTCCTTCGCCGCATCCGATGTGCACCACACGATCCGCGCCGGCATCTGGTTGGCGCTGGTCGGACCCCATTTCATCAGGTCCCAGATCGCGTGCAGCGTCGCGTCGTCGACCGGCTGGTCGGTATAATGGTTGAACGTCCGGGCACTGCGGAACAGCGTATCGAGCGCTTGGTCGTCGAGCATGGGCATCAGACTGCACGAACCTCCGTCACTTCGGGAACATAATATTTCAGCAGTTGCTCGATACCGTTCTTCAGCGTCGCGCTGGACGACGGGCAACCCGAACAGGCACCCTGGAGCTGCAGATACACCTTGCCCTGGTCGAATCCGCGATAGACGATATCGCCGCCGTCGTTGGCGACCGCCGGGCGTACCCGCGTCTCGATCAGCTCCTTGATCTGTTCGACGATATCGGCGTCCTCGGGATTGTCGGCGAAGCTTTCCTCCGCCGGAACCGAGAAGCCCGCGCTGCCGGTCGCATGGAACAACGGCATCCGCCCGCCGAAATGGTCGAGCAGCAGGGCGAGCACATCGGGCTTCAGGTCGGCCCATTCGCTCCCCGGCGCCTTCGTGACCGATACGAAGTCGCGGCCGAAGAACACGCCGATGACGTCGCCCAGCGCGAAAAGCTGCGTGGCCAGCGGCGACGCCTCCGCTTCCTCGGGGGACGCGAAATCGCGCGTGCCCGCATCCATCACGACCTGCCCGGGCAGGAACTTCAGCGTCGCCGGATTGGGCGTGGATTCGGTTTCGATCAACATGCCGTCCATGTGGCGGCATGGCGGCGGGGGATCAAGGGCGGCCCCATGGAAACGCTGCGTTCCCGCCCGCCCCGGGCCGCGTTGCCACTGTCGCTGCGGTACGTTACCAGCCGTAACGATCTGACAAGGGGACCATGACCGGTGATCGAAACGCATCTGGCGAAGCTGCGCGCGCGCGACACGATATCGCCGGAGGAAGAATCGGTCATCCGCGCGTCGCTGGGCGAGGTGCGCGACCTGCCGGCGCACAGGACCTGCATCCGCGCCGGCGAACGGCTGAGTTCCAGCACGCTGCTGCTCGAAGGGCTGATGTGCCGGTACAAGGACCTGCCGGGCGGCGACCGGCAGATCACCGAAATCCACGTCGCGGGGGACTTTCTCGACCTGCACAGCTTCTCGCTGAAACAGCTCGACCATAATGTCATGACGCTCACCCCGTGCCGCGTCGTGCTGGTCCCGCATGTGAAGCTGACCGAGATTACCGAGGAGCACCCCCATCTGGCGCGGGTCTATTGGTTCCTGACCGCGCTCGACGCCGCGATCCACCGCGAATGGGAATTGTCGCTCGGCCGGCGGACCGCGATCCAGCGGATCGCGCACCTGATCTGCGAATTGCACGTGCGGCTGGGGCTGATCGCGCTGGCCGACGATACCGGCTTTGCGCTGCCGCTGACGCAGGCCGACCTGTCGGACTGCACCGGCCTGACCCCGGTCCATGTCAACCGCACGCTGCGCGAGCTGCGCGAACGCGGCCTCGTGGAATTTCGCGGGCGGCGGGTGTCGATCCACGATCTCGCCGGGCTGCGGTCGCTGGCCGAGTTCGACGATGCCTATCTCTATCTGCGGCGCGAGGATCGATAGGGGAAAGCTGAGCGGGCGCTGAACGCCGCGGCCGGAACAGCTTTATATTTGCATCGGGCCGTCGATACTGGTCGCGGCGTTGCAACGACGCTACACCCTGGCGCATGGCATCCCTGTATCGACTGGCCACGGGTGGCTTCACGACCCTGGCCCTGATCGCCGCGCCGCTCGCCGCGCAGACCCCGCCCGCATCGCCCGCGCCCGCTTCACCGGTCCCCGCGCGCCAGCTTCCGCCGCTGGAACCGGTGGCGCAGGGGCCGGACACGCCGTGGCTGTTCCGGGGCAGCGACATTCCGCCCGATCGCACATGGACCTATGGCGTGCTGCCGAACGGGCTGAAATATGCGGTGCGCAGGAACGGCGTGCCGCCGGGGCAGATCGCGATCCGCGTCGCGATCGGCACCGGTTCGCTGATGGAAACCGATGGCGAGCGCGGCTTCGCGCACCTGATCGAACACCTCACCTTTCGCGGATCGGTCCATGTTCCCGATGGTGAATCGAAACGCGTGTGGCAGCGCCTCGGCGTGACCTTCGGCTCCGACAGCAACGCATCGACCAGCTTCACCCAGACCGTCTACAAGCTCGACCTGCCGTCCGCCACGCCCGCCGGGCTGGACGAGAGCATGAAGATCCTGTCGGGGATGATGGCCGAACCGACGCTCAGCCAGGCGGCGCTCGACGCCGAACGGCCGGTCGTCCTGTCCGAACAGCGCGAACAGCCCGGACCCCAGGTGCGCTTCGGCGACGCGGTGCGCGCGCTGTTCTTCGCCGGGCAGCCGCTGTCCGACCGCTCGCCGATCGGCAATGTCGACACGCTGCAGGCCGCGACCGCCGCCAGCGTGAAGGCGTTCCACGACCGCTGGTATCGCCCCGACCGTGCCATCATCGTCATCGCCGGCGATGCCGAACCCGCCATCCTCGAAGCGATGGTGAAGAAGCATTTCTCCGCATGGACCGGTGCCGGCCCGTCGCCCGCCGATCCAAAATTCGGTTCGCCCAGGGCGGACGAACCGGTCGCGGCGGTGGTCAGCGAACCGACCATGCCGACGCTGGTGCAGATGGCGGTCTTGCGGCCGTGGACCGTCGGCGACGACACGATCCTGTTCAACCAGGAACGCATGATCGACCAGATCGCGTTGCGTATCCTCAACCGGCGCCTGGAAAGCCGCGCCCGCGCCGGCGGCAGCTTCATTTCCGCCGGCGCCAACCTCGACGACGTGTCGCGGTCGGCCAACATCACCCAGCTTTCCATCCTGCCGCTGGGCGACGACTGGCCGGCGGCGCTGCGTGACGTGCGACAGGCGATCGCCGATGCGATGCGCACGCCCCCGACCCAGGCGGAGATCGACCGCGAGGTCGCCGAGATCCGCGCGGGCATGGAGAACGAGGTCCGCACCGCCCCGGTGACGGCCGGCGCGCTGCTGGCCGACAACCTCATCTCCGCGACCGATATCCGCGAAACGGTCGCCGGTCCCGAAACCTCGCTGCGTATCTTCGAAGGCGCGGTGACGAAGAAGTTCTTCACCCCCGCCCGCGTACAGGCAGCGACGAAGAAGGTGTTCGACGGCACGGCCACCCGTGCCATCGTCAACAGCCGCACGCCCGACCCGACGGCGCAGGCAAAGCTCACCGCCGCGCTGTCCGAAAGGATCGCCGGCACCGCGACCCGGCGCAGCGGGCAGGCGGCGATCGGATTCGACCGGCTGGCCCCGCTCGGCAAGCCGGGCACCATCGTCACGCGCAGCATGGCGCTCGCCGATCCGCCGGTCGAGCGCGTCGACTTCGCCAACGGATCGTCGCTGCTGCTGTTCCCCAATGAATCGGAGACGGGCAAGGTCTATGTCCGCGTCCGCTTCGGTCGCGGGCTGAACGCGCTGCCGACCGACCGGCGGACCCCGGCCTTCGCCGCCGATCTGGCGCTCGTCGCCTCGGGCATCCGGACGCCAAAGGGTGTGCTGGGGCAGGAGGAACTCGACCGGCTGACCGGCGGGCGGCAGATCGGGCTGTCCTTCGCCATGGAAGACGACGCGTTCAGCCTGTCGGGCATCACCACCGCCGCCGACCTGGCCGACCAGTTGAAGCTGATCGCGGCCAAGCTCCAGTCGCCGGCATGGGACCCGGCCCCGGTCGCGCGGGCGCGGGCGGTGATGCTGGCCAGCTACGACGCGCTCGGCGCCTCGCCCGACGGGGTGATGGCACGCGATCTCGACGGACTGCTCCATGCCGGCGATCCGCGCTGGGGCGCGCCCGACCGCAAGGAGATCGAGGCGCTGACCCCGGCGGCGTTCAAGGCGCTGTGGGCGCCGCTGCTCGCATCGGGACCGGTCGAGGTGCAGGTGTTCGGGGATGTGCGGCAGCAGCCGGCGATCGATGCGGTCGCGGCGACGATCGGCGCGATGACGCCGCGCCTGCCCGCGACCACCCCGCTGCCGCCGGTCCGCTTTCCCGCCCATGTCGCCACCCCGGTCACGCGCACCCATGGCGGCCAGCCGAACCAGGCGGCGGCGGCGATCGCGTGGCCGACCGGTGCCGGCAGCGCGGGGCTGACCGAAAGCCGCAAGCTGGAGGTGCTGGCCGCCGTGTTCCGCGACCGGCTGCTCGACCGGCTGCGCAGCCAGGCGGGGGTCAGCTATTCGCCGAACGTCGACAATGGCTGGCCGGTCGGTCTGCCGGGGGGCGGGCGGATCATGGCGATCGGCATGGTGCCGCCCGACAAGACCGGTTTCTTCTTCGAACTGGCGCGCGAACTGGCCGCCGATCTGGTCAGGACGCCGGTCCCCGATGACGAGCTGGAGCGCGCAAAGCTGCCGGTGATCCAGATGGTCGCGCGCATGTCGAGCGGGAACATGTTCTGGATGAACCAGACCGCCGGCGGCACGCGCGATCCGGCACGGCTGGCCGCGATCCCCGGCATCATCAACGATATCCGCGGCACGACCCCCGCCGAGCTGCAGGCGCTGGCGGCGAGATATCTGGTGCCGTCAAGGGACTGGTCGATGCAGGTCCTGCCCGAAAAGAAGTGACGGGCCGGGTGGTGACGGGGGCATCCTACGCCCCGGCCACCACCCGCCGGACCGGCGCGCCGGTCAGGACCGCCAGTCCCCAGATCGCAAACCCGCCCAGTGCCAGCGCGGCGCCCACGATCCCGGTCGATGTCCAGCCATGACCGGCGGCGATCGCCAGTCCGCCCGCCCATGGCCCGATCGCATTGGCGGTGTTGAACGCCGAATGGTTGAGCGACGCGGCAAGGCTCTGGCCGTGTTCGGCGATATCCATCAACCGCGTCTGGAGCACGGTGCCCAGCGCCCCGCCGATGCCGATCAGGAACACGATCGCCAGCATCGACCACAACTGCCCCGCCGCCAGCGGGTACAGCGCCAGCGTCGCCGCGCTCCACAGCAGCAATCCGCCCGCGGTCGGCATCAGCGCGCGGTCGGCGAAGCGCGGCACGACCAGATTGCCGACGGTCATGCCGATGCCGAACACCGCCAGCACGACCGGCACCATCGCCGGGCCGGCGCCCGTCACCTCGATCACCGTCGAGGCGAGATAGGTATAGACCGCGAACATGCCGCCAAAGCCGATCGCGCCGATACCCAGCGTCAGCCAGAGCTGGCCCGAGCGCAGCACGCCCAGTTCGGCCAGCGGGCTGGCCGACCGGTCCGGACGGTCGCGCGGCGCGACCCATGCCACCATCGCCATCGTCGCGGCGGCCAGCACCGCGACCACCCCGAAGCCCCAGCGCCACCCGATCGCCTGGCCCAGCGCGTTGGCGAGCGGTACGCCGACGATCGTCGCCGTCGTCAGCCCGAGCATGACCCGCCCGATCGCCTGGGTCCGCTTCTCCGCCGGAACCAGCGATGCCGCGACCAGCGCCGCGATGCCGAAATAGGCGCCATGCGGCAGGCCGCTGAAGAATCGCGCGACCAGCATCGCCTCGTAGGTCGGGGCCAGCGCGCTTGCGGCGTTGGCGATCCCGAAACACGCCATCAGCGCGATCAGCACCGTACGCCGCGCCATCCGCGCGGTCAGCACCGCCAGCAGCGGCGCGCCCACCACCACGCCCAGCGCATAGGCACTGATGACATGGCCCGCCGTCGGTTCGTCGATGCCGAGGCCGGGTGCGAAGAACGGCACCAGGCTCATCGTCGCGAACTCGGTCGTTCCGATCGCGAAGCCGCCAAGCGCGAGCGCGAGATGGACGATGGCGGGGGCAGGGGTTCTGGACACGGAGACGCTCCTTGCTGCGTCGCAGCATTGCGAGCGGGGCATATGGGAGCGTCCGGCGCGAGGTCAACCTGGGCGGGAAGGGAAGTTCCCGCCTCCGACGGGGACGTGGCGGGTGCCGGATTGCGGCGGGGTCGGGGCGGTCGCCGGCGAACCGGACGCGGGCTTTCCTACAGCCCTGCCGTCATGCGACGATCATGTCCGCGCTCTTTCCTGCCGTCGATCCTGTTCTCGGACTTGAGTCACCGCCCGGACGTCGCGCGAAACGCGCACGAGTGTGACTTTTGTGAACTTTGGTGCCGGATCACCCCCGGTACAGCGCGTCCAGCCGCTCGCCATACACTTCCTTCAGCACATGGCGCCGGATCTTCAGGCTGGCGGTAAGCTGTTGATTTTCTATCGTAAAGGGTTCGTCGGCGATGATGAAGCGGCGGATGCGTTCGGTGACGGACAGGTCCTTGTTGACCCGATCGACCGCCGCGCCCAGCGCCGCGCGATAGTCGCTGTCCTCGCGCAGCCGGGCAAAGTCGCAACGCGCGCCGCCCCTTGCGCAGAATTGCTGGGTCCATTCGGCATCGGGCACGATCACCGCCACCATATAGGGTCGCCGGTCGCCGACGATCATCGCCTGCGCGATCTCGTCCTGCAGCGTCAGCATCCCCTCGACCTTTTGCGGGGCGACATTGTCCCCCTTGTCGTTGACGATGATGTCCTTCTTCCGGTCGGTGATGCGGATGCGCCCCTTGGCGTCGATCTCGCCAATGTCCCCGGTGTGCAGCCAGCCGTCCTTGAGCACGCGCGCGGTTTCGACCTCGTTGCGCCAATAGCCGTGCATGACCAGCTCGCCGCGGACCAGGATCTCGCCGTCCTCGGCGATACGGACCTCGGTGTCGACCAGCGGCGGGCCGACCGTGTCCATCTTGATCCCCGCCGCCGGGCGGTTGCACGAGATGATCGGCGACGCCTCGGTCTGGCCATAGCCTTGGAGGAAGGTGAGGCCCAGCGACTGGAAGAACCCGCCGACCTCCGGATTGAGCGGCGCGCCGCCCGACACCATCGCCTTCAACCGCCTGCCGAACCGCTTGGCGATCCTGGGTTTCAGCAGCGTGTCGACCAGCAGCTTGGTCGGGCGGTCGAGCAGGGAGGGGCCATCCTCCTTCCCCCCGATCGCCACGGCACGGTCGAGCAGCCACGACGACACGCGTCCCTGTTTCTGCACCGCCTTGGTGATCCGCGTGCGCAGCACCTCGAACAGCCGGGGAACGACGACCATGATCGTCGGGCGCACCTCCTCGATATTGCTCGCCAGCTTGTCGAGGCCTTCGCTGTAATAGATCTGCCCGCCCAGCGCGATCGGGAAATACTGGCCGCCGGTATGTTCATAGGCGTGGCTGAGCGGCAGGAACGACAGGAAGACTTCGTCGTCCCAGCCGAAATCCTCCGCTATCACGGTGCAGCAGCCATGGACGTTGTGCAGGATCGCGCCGTGACGCTGCATCACGCCGCGCGGCGACCCGCCGGTGCCCGAGGTATAGATGATGCAGGCCAGGTCCTCGCGCCGGAAATCCGCCTGCGCCGCGACGCCTGCCGGATCGGCGGGGTGCCGCGCGATCAGGTCGTGCCAGTCATGGAACTCCAGGCTGCCCTGCTGCGCGGTACGCATCGGTTCGATCATGATGATCTTTTCCGACGAATGCGTGGCGCGCAGCGCGGCGGGCAGGACGATGCGCGCCAGCTTCTCGGTCGACACGATGATCGCGCACGCACCCGAATTCTCGATGATATGGCCGTGGTCGCGCACGGTGTTGGTGACATAGGTCGGAACCGTCACGCACCCTGCCGCCATGATCGCCAGGTCGGAAATGCACCATTCCGGCCGGTTCTCGCTGACCAGCATCACCCGGTCGCCGCGTTCCAGCCCGATCGCGCGCAATGCGGTGGCCAGCGACGCGACCTGCCGTGCCGCCTCCGCCCAACTGATCGACGTCCATGTTCCGCCGGTCTTGGCCCACAGGAACGGCGCATCGCCCCGTTCGGCGGCGCGCGCGAAGAACATCGCGACCAGATTGGGGAATCGTTCCAGTTGCCGGGCCATCTCGCATCCTTCTCCTGCCGGCGGGTGTAGGCCAGACAGAACCGTAACGGCAACGCCCGAGAGCGGGTGACGGGGGCGATGCGCTTGGTTAGGAAGGGCGGCATGAGGATGTTCGCCACCACCATCGCCGCCCTTGCCACCGTCACGCTCGGCGGGTGCAACCTCCTGCCGTTCGGCAGGAAGGACGTCGCCACCCCCGCCGCTCCCGCCACGCAGGCGGCCCCCGCGGCAGCGCAGGCGCAGAAGTTCGTCGTCACGGCCAATCCGATCGCCAGCGAGGCGGGGATGGCGGTGCTGCGTCGCGGCGGCAGCGCGATCGACGCGGCGATCGCGGTGCAGGCGATGCTGTCGCTGGTCGAACCGCAAAGCTCGGGCCTCGGCGGCGGTGCGTTCCTGACCTATTTCAACGCCGGGACCGGCAAGGTCGAGATCTATGACGGACGCGAGGTCGCGCCGGCGGGCGCCACGCCGACGATGCTGCTGGGCAGCGACGGCCAGCCGCTGCCGTTCGCGCAGGCGGTGATGAGCGGGCGCGCGACCGGGGTGCCGGGTGCCGTCCGGATGCTGGGACAGGCGCATGCCGATCACGGTACGCTCGCCTGGAGCCAGCTCTTCGACGATGCGGAAGCGACCGCGCGCAAGGGCTTCGTGATCTCCCCGCGCCTCGGCCGGTTCCTCGCTGGCCAGTCGCCGCAGTTGCAGGCGGAGGATGTCCGCCGGTATTTCAGGGGCAAGGGCGGGGCGCTCGCCACCACCGGCGACCGGATCCGGAACGGCGACTATGCCGATTTCCTCCGCCGGCTGGCGAAGCAGGGGCCGGACGCGCTCTATACCGGCAGGACGGCACAGCGCATCGTCGAGCGGACGACGAGCGGCAGCCTGCCCGGCACCATGACCCTTGCCGACCTGTCGGCCTATCGCGCGGTCAAGCGCACGCCGCTGTGCGGCAACTGGCGCGTCTATATCGTGTGCACCCCGCCGCCGCCGTCGAGCGGGGTGGGGCTGCTCGAACTGCTCGCGATCCTCGGCCGGACCGATATCGACAGGCGCGGGCCGAACGACCCGCAAAGCTGGTATCTCTTCGCCGAGGCCAGCCGCCTGATGTATGCCGATCGCGACCTGTATGTCGGCGATCCGAAGTTCGTGAACGTGCCGGTCGCCGGGCTGCTGGCGCCGGCCTATATCGCCGAACGCGCGAAGCTGATCGGCGCGACCGCGGGGCCGGCCCCGGCGGCGGGCGTGCCGGCGGGCGTCGTCACGGCGGCGGCGGACACGACGCGCGAACCGGCCGGCACGTCGCACTTCATCGTCGGCGACGCGGCGGGCAATGTCGTGTCGATGACGACCACGGTCGAAAGCTTTTTCGGCACCGGGCGGATGGTCGACGGCTTCTTCCTCAACAACCAGATGACCGACTTCGCCTTTTCCCCGCGCGATGCGCAGGGGCGGGCGGCGGCCAATGCGGTGGCGCCGGGCAAGCGCCCGCGGTCGTCGATGACGCCGCTCATCATGATCGACCGGCAGGGCAAGTTCGCCGGCGCGCTGGGATCGGCCGGGGGCAACGCGATCCTCGCCTATGTCGCCAAGTCGCTGGTCGGTGCGGTCGAATGGAAGCTGCCGATGCAGCAGGCGCTGGCGCTGCCCAACCTGGTCGCGCGCGGCAACGGCTTTCAGGGCGAGGTGACGAAGTTCTCGCCCCAGGTCCTCGGCGCGCTGGCGGCGCGCGGCGTGCGGTTGCAGCCGGGGCAGGGCGAGGATTCGGGCCTGCACGGGGTGATCGTGCGCGATGGCAGGATCGACGGCGGCTTCGACCCGCGGCGCGAGGGGAAGGTGATCGTCGAGTGACGGCGCGCGGGCGGGCGACGCAATCCGCCCCGCCTCACCCCTTGCGCCGTACCCTCGCGAAATGCTCCGCGCGTTCGAGCAGCAGCGTCAGATCCTCGCGCGCGATGTCATAGGCATCGGGCGTCTCGGCCAGCGCCGCATCGATATCGATCGGCAGCACCCCGCCCGGTTCTGCCGCCGCCCGGATCGCGACCGATGACGCCGGCTGGTGCGGATAGCCGAGCGCGGTCATCCGGTGATAGAAGGTGCCGATCGCCACCAGCGCGACCGAATTGATGCCGACCGGTGCAAAGGCAAAGGCATAGCCGGCGTCATGGATGCCGGCGCTGCCGATCACCGCGGTCAGCGCCGCGGCACCGCCCGGCGGATGCAGGCAGCGCGCCAGCGACATGGCGAGGATCGCGCAGCCGACCGCCAGCCCGGCGGCAAGCGGGACGTCCGGCACCCATTGGAACACCGCGACGCCGATCAGCGTCGACAGGATGTTGCCGCCGACCACCGGCCACGGCTGGGCCAGCGGGCTGGATGGCACCGCGAACACCAGCACCGCCGATGCGCCGAGCGGTGCGACGATGATCGGCAGGTCGCCGTCGATCCACGGAAACTGCCGACACACCAGCATGGTCAGCGCGATGCCGATCGCGGCGCCGATACAGGCGACGATCCGCCGCGCGAAGGCGGCATTGGCGAGCAGCGGCCGGAACCAGCCGGTCACAACCCTGCAACGATCCTCTGCGCCAGGCCCGGCCCCTCATAGACCATCGCGCTGTAGAGCTGGACGAGGCTGGCCCCGGCATCGAGCCGCCGCCGCACCTCGTCCGCCGATCCGATCCCACCCGCCGAGATGAGGGGGAGGGCATCGCCGGCGATCGCGCGCGCCTCCGCCAGCTTGGCCAGCGCCAGCCGGGCGAGCGGCGCGCCCGACAGGCCGCCGGTTTCCCGGGCGTTCGCCGATCGCAGCGTGTCGGGCCGCGAGATCGTCGTGTTCGACACGATCAGCGCGTCGATCCCGCCGTCGATCGCGGCACGGATCGCGACCTCCAGCCCGTCGCGCGACAGGTCGGGCGCGACCTTCAGGAACAGCGGCACGCGCCTGCCCGCGACATGGCGCGCGGCGTCGCTGGCGGCGATCAACTGCCCCAGTTCGGGCTGCGATTGCAGGTCGCGCAGGCCCGGCGTGTTGGGGCTGGAAATGTTGATGGTGACGTAATCGGCAAGCGGCGCGGCCTTCGCGACGGCGGTGCCGTAATCGGCGATGCGGTCGGTCGAATCCTTGTTGGCGCCGACATTGATGCCGATGATGCCGGGGCGGGGGGTGAGCGCCGCGATCCGCCGGAGCGCGGCATCGATACCGCCATTGTTGAACCCCAGCCGGTTCACCACGCCCCGGTCCTCGGGCAGGCGGAAGATGCGGGGTCTGGGATTGCCCGGCTGCGGCTTCGGGGTCAGCGTACCGACCTCGACGAACCCGAAGCCGAGGCCGAGGAACCCGGCGACGGCGCGGGCATCCTTGTCGACGCCGGCGGCAAGGCCGACCGGGTTGGGGAAGCGGATGCCCGCGACGCGCACGGCGCGCCTGTCGTCGGTGCGGGGGGCCAGGGGCGCGCCGGCCTTCCCCCACGCCTCCAGCATGGCGATCGTCAGCGCATGCGCGCGCTCGGCGTCGAGGGCGAAGAGGAGCGGGTGATACCAGGCCATGGATGGCGCTTTATCCGGCCGGGCGGCGGGAAGGAAGATCGGGTTTCGTCCGACGGCATGCCGGGGATGCCGGTTCGGCGGGGATGCGGGGGGCGTTCGCGGCGGCGATCCGCTGCGACGGCGGCCATCGTCGGTGCGGCCGCGATACGCAGGAAAAATGCCGTCCGCTCCGATCGATCACAACGATCGAGACAAACCCGGTTGACCTGACGCGCCCTCGCGACCACATGCCAATCCGACCGGAATGATCCGATTAAGGAAACGATGCGCCTTTCCAGCCTTGCCGACTATGCCGTCGTCCTGCTTGCCGCCACCGCGCGGCGGGGTGGCGATGCGCGCGTGACGGCGACGATGCTGGCGGAGGAAACCGGGTTGCCGCTGCCGACCGTGCAGAAACTGGTCAGCCGGTTGTCGACCGCCGGCCTGATCGAAACCGGGCGTGGTACCGGCGGCGGTTTCCGCCTTGCCCGCGGCCCCCACGCGATCGACCTTGCGCAGATCATCGAGGCGATCGAAGGGCCGATCGCGCTCACCACCTGCGTCGATGCCGCGCGGCATGACTGCGCGGTGGAGACGAACTGCATGATCCGCCCCCATGCCGGTACGGTCAACGCCGTGGTCCGGGGCGCCTTGGCGGGCGTGACGCTCGCCCAACTCGCGAACACCGGGGCAATGCCCCAAGAGGTAGTGTGATGGCCACCAGGAATGCCGAGGCGCTCGCCGCCGCGAACAGGAAGTACGAGTGGGGTTTCTCCTCGGACATCGAACAGGACTTCGCGCCCAAGGGGCTGAGCGAGGATACCGTCCGCTATATCAGCGCCAAGAAGGGCGAGCCGGAATGGATGCTCGACTGGCGGCTGAAGGCGTTCCGCCTGTGGCAGACGATGGACGCGCCGGACTGGGCGCGGCTGGACATCGATCCGATCGACTATCAGGACGCATATTATTACGCCGAACCCAAGGCGAAGCCGAAGCTCGGGTCGCTGGACGAGGTCGATCCCGAAATCCTGCGCGTCTATGAAAAGCTCGGCATTCCGATCGAGGAGCAGAAGGTGCTCGCCGGGGTCGAGGGGTCGCGCAAGGTCGCGGTCGACGCGGTGTTCGACAGCGTGTCGGTGGCGACGACCTTCCGCAAGGAACTCGAAGCCGCCGGCGTCATCTTCCGCTCGATTTCGGAGGCGATCCGCGAATATCCCGATCTGGTCCGCAAGTGGCTGGGCAAGGTCGTGCCGCAGCGCGACAATTTCTTCGCGACGCTCAACAGCGCGGTCTTTTCGGACGGGACCTTCGTCTATATTCCGGAGGGCGTGCGCTGCCCGATGGAGCTGTCGACCTATTTCCGCATCAACGCCGAAAATACCGGCCAGTTCGAACGCACGCTGATCGTCGCCGACAAGGGTAGCTATGTCAGCTATCTGGAGGGCTGCACCGCACCGATGCGCGACGAGAACCAGTTGCACGCGGCGGTGGTCGAACTGGTCGCGCTGGACGATGCCGAGATCAAATATTCGACCGTCCAGAACTGGTATCCCGGTGACGAGAACGGCAAGGGCGGCATCTATAATTTCGTGACCAAGCGCGCCTTGTGTCAGGGCAGGAACAGCAAGGTGTCGTGGACCCAGGTCGAGACGGGTAGCGCGATCACGTGGAAATATCCGTCCTGCGTCCTGGCGGGCGAAAACTCGGTCGGCGAATTCTATTCGGTCGCGGTGACGAACAACCGGCAGCAGGCCGATACCGGCACCAAGATGATCCATCTGGGCAAGGGGTCGCGCTCGACGATCGTGTCGAAGGGGATCAGCGCGGGGCGCAGCGACAATACCTATCGCGGGCTGGTGCGCGTCGGTCCGTCGGCGGAGGGCGTGCGCAACTTCACCCAGTGCGACAGCCTGCTGCTCGGCGACCAGTGCGGCGCGCATACCGTGCCCTATATCGAGGTGCGCAATCCCTCGGCACAGATCGAGCATGAGGCGACCACCTCGAAGATTTCCGAGGACCAGATGTTCTACGCGATGCAGCGCGGGCTCGACAGCGAGGCGGCGGTGGCGCTGATCGTCAACGGCTTCGCGCGCGAAGTGCTGCAACAGCTCCCCATGGAGTTCGCGGTCGAGGCGCAGAAGCTGCTCGGCATCAGCCTCGAAGGATCGGTGGGATGATCGTTCTCGCGCTGGCGCTGCAGGCGGTCGCCCCGACCGCGCCCTATGCCGACTGCCTGTCGGAACGGATCAATGCGGACGCCCGCATGGAAAAGCCGCCGGCCGAGGCTGCGGCCCGCGTCGCGATCTTCGACGACGCGGCAAGGGCATGCGCGCCGATCCGGGCGAAGGTGGCGAAGGCCCACGCACCGATGCTCGACAGGATCGACGCGTCGATGAAGGCGGTGCTGGTCAACCCGCAGGCGGCGGAGGCCGAGTTCGGGACCGAGCCGGTTTCCGGCGACGCTCCCTAAACGGAATATATTGGCGGCGGTGCCGCACGAACAGGACGGAACATGCTGAAGATCGACAATCTCCACGCCGAAATCGACGGCAAGGAAATCCTCAAGGGCCTGTCGCTCACCGTGAATGCGGGCGAGGTCCATGCGATCATGGGGCCGAACGGGGCGGGCAAGTCGACGCTCGGCTATGTGCTGGGCGGGCGTCCCGGTTACGAGGTGACGGGGGGGTCGGTGAGCTTCGCCGGCGACGACCTGCTGGAGATGGAGGCCGATGCCCGCGCCGCCGCCGGGCTGTTCCTCGGTTTCCAATATCCGGTCGAAATCCCCGGCGTGTCGAACGTCCAGTTCCTGCGCGAAAGCCTGAACAGCCAGCGCCGCGCCCGCAATGAAAAGCCGCTGTCGGGCGCCGAGTTCCTGAAACTCGCCCGCGGGCAGGCCGACGCGCTGGGCATGGACATGGACATGCTGAAGCGTCCGGTGAATGTCGGCTTTTCCGGCGGCGAGAAGAAGCGCAACGAGATGGTGCAGATGGGCATCCTCGATCCCCGGCTCGCCATCCTCGACGAAACCGACAGCGGCCTCGATATCGACGCGCTGCGCATCGTCGGCGACGGCATCAACCGCATCATGCGTGCGCCCGACAAGGCGGTGATCCTCATCACCCATTACCAGCGGCTGCTTGACTATGTGCAGCCCGATTTCGTCCACGTCCTCGCCGATGGTCGCATCGTGCGCTCGGGCGGGCCGGAACTGGCGCATGAACTGGAACGCGAAGGCTATGGCGCGGTGGCGGCGTAATGGCGACGCTTCCCACCAACGCGCAGGAGGCGTGGCGCTGGACCGACCTCGCCGCGCTGACGACCGCAGCGACCAGCACGCGCGGCGACGTGCCCGATGCCGATGCCTGTTGGCTCGATATCGCCGGGCCGCGCATCCTGTTCGTCGACGGCATCCATGATGCGGCGCGCAGCACGCCCGGCCATGTTGCGATCAGCCCGCTGACGCTGGATACCGCGCACCCGCTGGGCGTGCAGGCATCGGGCGCGACGGGCTGGTCGATCGACCTGTCGGCGGCGGAAATCGTCGATACGGTGCAGATCGTCCATGTCGCCACCGGCGCGGAAAACCATCTTCCTGCCCGGCTCACGCTGGACGAGGATGCGGTCGCGTCGGTCGTCGAGACCTATGTCGGCACCGGCTGGACCAATCGCCTGACGCAGATCGACCTCGAGCGCGGCGCCCGGCTGATGCGCAGCGTCCGCCTGCTCCAATCGCATGGCTTCGTGTCGATCCGCGACGAAGCGGTGGTGGGGGAGGCGGCGAGCCTTGTCAGCCAGTTCCTCGGCGCGGGCGGCATGGGCAGCCGGATCGATGCGCAACTGACGCTCGATGGCGACGCGGCGTTCGTCGACTATGGCGGCGCCCTGCTGACCCGCGAGCAGCAGCGGCAGGAATGCGCCGTCGCCGTCCGCCACGCCGCGCTGAACGGGTCGAGCCGGCAGACGTGGCGCGCCGTGGCCGCCGACCGCAGTCAGGCAAGCCTCGCCGCCCGTGTCGAAGTGGCGCGCGGTGCGCAGAAGACCGATGGCGAACAGTCGCTGCGCGGCCTGCTGCTGCAGCGCACGGCGACGGTGAACCTGAAGCCCGAACTGGAAATCTTTGCCGACGACGTGAAGTGCGCGCATGGTGCGACCGTCGGCGAACTCGATTCCCGCGCGCTGTTCTATCTGCGCAGCCGCGGGGTGAGCGAGGCGCGAGCCAAGGCGCTGCTGACCACGGCGTTCGTGGCGGACGCGCTCGACCGGATCGGTGACGAGGCGGTACGCGAAGCCTTTGCCGCCGACGCCGATGCCTGGCTGGAAGCGGCGCTTTGACGGGTATCGCCCCCCTCGACCGCGTCGGCGATTTTCCCGCGATTCCCGCCGGCTGGGCGTATCTCGACACCGCCGCCACCGCGCAGAAGCCGCAAGCCGTGATCGACGCGATCACCCGCGCGTACGACACGACCTATGCCACCGTGCATCGCGGCGTGTACCAGCGGTCGGCCGACATGACGCTGGCCTATGAAGCGGCCCGCCGCCGGGTGGCGTCGTTCATCGGAGCCGCCGCGCCGGAGGAATGCGTGTTCGTTCGCGGCGCGACCGAAGGGATCAACCTGGTCGCGCAGGGTTGGGCCGAACGCCATCTGCAGGCTGGCGACCGCATCCTGCTGTCGATGCTCGAGCACCATTCGAACATCGTGCCGTGGCAGTTGGTCGCCCAACGGATCGGTGTCGCGATCGATGTCGTGCCACTGACCGGGGACGGCAGGATCGACCTCGACGCCATGGCGGCGATGATCCGCCCCGAACACAGGCTCGTGTCGCTGGCGCATGTGTCGAACGTGCTCGGGTCGATCCTCGACGCCCGCCGCGCCGCCGATATCGCCCATTCGGTCGGCGCGAAGCTGCTGCTCGACGGGTGTCAGGCGGTGCCGCGCGTGCGCGTCGACGTCGCCGCGCTCGACTGCGACTTCTACGTCTTTTCCGGGCACAAGCTGTATGGCCCGACCGGCATCGGCGTGCTGTGGGGGCGCCCCGGACTGCTCGACGCCATGCACCCGGTGCAGGGCGGGGGCGCGATGATCGATCGCGTGACGTTCGAACGCACCACCTATGCCCCGCCGCCCGCCCGGTTCGAGGCCGGCACGCCGCATATCGTCGGCGCGCTCGGCCTGCATGCGGCGATCGACTATGTCGAATCGATCGGGCTGGACGCGATCCACGCCCATGAAACCGCGCTGGTCGCCGCGACCCGCGAGGCGCTGGGCCGGATCAATTCGGTGCGGCTGCTGGGGCCGGACGATGCCGCCGGAATCGTGAGTTTCGTGGTCGAGGGGGTGCATCCGCACGATGTCGGCACCATCTTGGACGAGGAACGCGTCGCGATCCGGGCCGGCCATCATTGCGCGCAGCCGCTGATGGACATGCTGGGCGTGCCCGCCACCGCGCGGGCGAGCTTCGGCGTGTATAACGGCCGGACCGATGTCGACGCGCTGGTGCGCGGGCTGGAACGGGTGAGCAGGATTTTCGGATGAACGACGAACATCACATCGAGGTCGAGGAAGTGGCGGCGGTCCCGTCGCCGCCGCGCGCCCGCGTGACCGATGCGGAGGAACCACGCCGTCGCGACTATCTGGGCGATTTCCTGAGCCGGAAGCCGGTGCCGGTGGCCGATGGCGAGCCCGGCGGCGACCTGTACGAAGCGGTCATCGCGTCGCTCAAGGAAATCTTCGACCCCGAAATTCCGGTGAATATCTATGACCTCGGCCTGATCTATGGCGTCGACGTGGCGGATAACGGCCATGTCGCGGTGACGATGACACTGACCACGCCGCACTGCCCGGTCGCGGAGTCGATGCCGGCCGAGGTCGAACTGCGCGTGTCGGCGGTGCCCGGCGTCTCCACCGCCGACGTCAACCTCGTCTGGGACCCGCCATGGGATCCGCAGAAGATGTCCGACGACGCCAAGCTCGAACTGGGAATGCTGTGATGGCCACGCGCGTCCGTCCCGCCGCGATCCTGCTGACCCCCAATGCCGAACGGCGCGTCGCCGACCTGATGGCGAAGGCGCCGGCGGATGCGATCGGCGTGAAGCTGTCGACGCCGCGGCGCGGCTGTTCGGGGCTTGCCTATTCGGTCGATTATGTCACCGCCGCCAACGCGATGGACGAACGGATCGAAACGCCGGGTGGAACCTTCTTCGTCGATGGCGGATCGATCCTTTACCTCATCGGTTCGACGATGGACTGGGTCGAGGACGATTTCACCGCGGGCTTCGTCTTCGCCAATCCGAATGCCAAGGGCGCGTGCGGGTGCGGGGAAAGTTTCACGGTCTGATCGTCCCCTGTTGGGGGCAAGGCGTGAAGCGTTTTCTGTTTTTGGCGATGTGGCCGGGCGTGGCCGCTGCGCAGGACGTGCCGGAGATCGTCGTTACCGGACGCGGCCTGGCCGATGCGCCGGGCGACCGGGCGTTCGACATCGTGACGCTGGAACGGGACCGCATCCTGTCCTCTGCCAGTGGCCGGGTGGAGGACGTGCTGCGCGATGTTGCCGGACTGCAGCAATTCCGCCGGTCGGATTCGCGTAGCGCCAATCCCACGTCGCAGGGGATTACCCTGCGCGGGCTGGGCGGAAATGCCTCCAGCCGTGCCCTGCTGCTGCTCGATGGCGTGCCGCAGGCCGATCCGTTCGGCGGCTGGGTCGCCTTTCCCGCCTATGCCACCGATCGGCTTGGTCGGGTGCGGGTAACGCGTGGCGGCGGCAGCGGCGTGGCCGGACCGGGCGCGCTGGCGGGCACGATCGAGCTCGACAGTGCGACGCCCGCCGACCTCGCTCCTCTGTCGGGATCGCTGGCATATGGCAGCCGCGCCTCCGTCGATGCCCGTGCTACCGCCGCCCTGACCCGCAGCGGTGGCTTTGCGACCCTGTCCGGCGCTTACGCGCGTGGCGATGGCTTCCTTCCCATTGTCGCGGAGGATCGCGGCCCTGCCGACCGGGCAGCGCCGTTCGAACAGGCCAGTGCCGCCGCCCGCGCGGTCCTGCAGGTCGCCGCCGCTACCGAGCTGCAGGCCAACGTCTCCGCCTTCACCGACCGCCGCGACCGGGGCCTCGACTTCACCGACAATCGCAGCGAGGGGGCGGATGCCAGCGTCCGGCTCGTCGGGCGTGGGCCGCTCGGCTGGTCGTTGCTCGGCTATCTCCAGACCCGCGCCTTTGCCAGCCGATTCGCCAGCGTCGGGACAGGGCGCGCGTCGACCACGCTGACGCTCGATCAGTATAACGTCCCCGCCACCGGGATCGGCGGGCGTGCGGAGATCGCGCCGAACTGGGGCGCGGTGTCGTTGCGATTGGGGGGCGACCTGCGCATCGTGACCGGCGAGACGCAGGAGCTCTATACCTATGTCGCCGGCAACCCGACGCGGCGGCGCGTCGCGGGCGGTCGCAACACGACCGGCGGGCTGTTCGCCGATACCAGTGCTGCCGTCGGCGATCTACTGTTGACCGCCAGTGGCCGGATCGATCGCTGGGCGATCGCCGATGGTCGGCTGCAGGAGGCGGCGTTGACCGGCGCGACGCTGACCGATCAGCGCTTTGTCGACCGGCGTGGATGGGAACTTACCGGCCGCGCCGGGGTGGCGTGGACTCCGGACCCGGCGGTGACGCTGCGCATGGCGGGCTATCGCGGCTGGCGGCTGCCGACCCTGAACGAACTCTACCGCCCGTTCCGTGTCGGGGCCGATGCGACTGCCGCCAATGCGGCGCTGGCGCCTGAAACCCTGTGGGGCGGCGAGGCGGGGGTGGAGTTGCAGCCGGCAAGCGGTATCCGCCTGGCGGCAACGGCCTTTGCCAACGATCTGCGCCATGCCATCGCCAACGTGACCGTCGGCAGCGGGCCGGGCAATTTCCCCGGCGTCGGCTTCGTTTCGGCCGCCGGGGTGTTTCGCCGTCGCGCCAATCTGGACCATGTTCGCGTACGCGGGGCGGAGGTCGACGCTTCCGGCCGCTGGGGCGCCATCGAGGCGCGGCTGTCCTATGCCTATACCTATGCGCGGGTGCGCGACGCCGGTGCGCTCGATGGGCTGCGACCGGCACAGACCCCGGCGCATAGCGCCTCGGCGACGCTCGGCTGGCGGGCGGACCGCTGGCAGGCTGCCGCGACTGTGCGCCATGTCGCAGGCCAGTTCGAGGATGATGCCAACCAGCGCCTGCTGGCAGCGGCGACGACCCTCGACCTTGTCGCCACATTGCCCATGACCCGCTGGCTGGCGTTCGAGGCACGGGCGGAGAATGTCACCGATACGCGGATCGAAACGGCGATCAGCGGTGACGGTGTCGTCGAACGCGCTACGCCGCGTACGTTGTGGCTGGGGGTTCGACTGGGCGGGTGAGGCCTGCCCTCGCAGCCACCCAGCGCCAAGTCCGGTATTCGCGGATGCCATCGTGGCGGAAAGCGGTTGGCGCCCGCCGCCGCGGGCGCCGCTGCTTGTCTATGCCCCGGTTTGCGATGCCATGCTGCCGCGCGGTTCGACCATCGTCGGTACCGGGCCGGTGGCGGGGCGCAACGCCTCGCGATCGGCGGCAGATACCGGCGCGGTCGGGTCGGGGCGGAACGCCTGGGGAGCGCGATCGCCGGCCTCGGGGCGCGGCTTGTCGAGCGCCAGGTCGGGCGCGGCATGGCCTTCGCTCGGCTTGCGGCGCGCCAGCAGGACACCGAACAGCCCGACCGCGACACCCGTCGCCGCCAGCGCCACGGTACGCAGGGTCGATACCCCGGCGGTGCGCGATTTCTGCTCGTGTTTCTTGTTATTGGCCATCGTCGATCCTTTTCGCCTGTCGCCGGTCCAACGAGCGGCGGGCGGACAGGTTCAACCGACGGTATCGCTCCGGCGGGCCGTGGCGGCTTCGCGGATCAGTCGCTGTTCGGTCGTGCGTTCGGCGCGGTCGGCCATTTCGGTCCAGGCGCGCTCGGCCCGGCGGCAGCGGTCGCGGACATTGTCGAGCGTTGCGGCTTCGGCATTCGCATGTTCAACCGCGGCACGGGCGCGGTAGGCTTCGGCGGTATCGGCCAAGGGGGTCCTCCCATAGAGAAAGGGCGGGCGGAGATCGCTCCGCCCGCCCTTCGTGGAATCAGTCTGCGGCAGTCAGGTTGACCGCGCTGACGCGGCCGCGCCGGTCTTCCTCGAGCTCATAGCCGACGCGCTGGTTCTGGTTCAGCGTCACCATCCCGGCGCGCTCGACGGCCGAGATGTGGACGAAGGCGTCGCCGCCGCCATTGTCGGGCGCGATGAAGCCATAGCCCTTGTCGATGTTGAAGAATTTTACGGTGCCAAGCGTGGCCATATCGGTTCCTTCCGGTGGTTTCGGGCGGCGGAACGGCCCGTCACCCGTGCCCTAGGCAGCAGGGAAAGAAGGAACTTGCCGCAAAGCAGGACACCATCGATTTGCGACTGTAGCGGAAGCAATATGGGTATCGACCCGCCCCCGGACAAGGAGCGGGTCGATTTAGTTCCGGACCTGTCGCAAGGGTCAGCGGCAGCGCACGTTGTTGCCGCTGCTGCGGTCGATCGCCTGGCCACCGGCGGCACCCGCCGCACCGCCCAGAAGCGCGCCCAGCAGGCCCGAGCCACCCGGACGCAGCGCGGTGCCCAGCACACCGCCGGCGAGACCGCCGACGATCAGGCCGGTGGTGCCGTCGTTGCGGCGGCAATAATAGCGGCCGTCCTGCCCGACATAGACGCGGTCGTTGTTGCGCAGCCGGCGTTCGCGATAGCGATTGTCGTCGCGATAATAGCGCGCGGCGTCATAGCCGTTATAGGCGGGGTCCGGACGGTTCCAGTCGTAGCGGCTGTAACCGGCATCGGCATAGCGCGGACCGCCCATGCCATAATCGTTGCAACCGGTAAGCAGGGTGGCTGCGGCCACGCAGCCGAGGGTGAGCGCACGCATGTCGACGATCCTTCGCTTGATATCGATCAAGCCCGAATGCCGGGGGCCGGCGTAGGTTCCGAAAATGTCGGTAAACAGCGGTTTCGCCGGCAATGTTACCAGCGTCCGCCGGCCGCACCTTCCCGCGAACAGGTTTCAACCGCACCGCCGCCTGCCGGAACCGGCCGGCGGCATCGCCGTAGCAGCGTTTCGGAACCGATCCCGGCGAACGGTTCCGGTCCCGCGACGAACGCGGGCCGCCACGGGGTCATTCCGCCGCCTGCACCCCCGGGGTCAGCAGCGGCTTCAGATAGCGCCCGGTGAAGCTGCCCTCGACCGCGGCGACCTTTTCCGGCGTGCCCTCGGCCACCACGCGGCCGCCCTTCACGCCGCCTTCCGGACCCATGTCGAGGATCCAGTCGGCGGTCTTGATGACGTCGAGATTATGTTCGATCACCACCACGGTATTGCCCTGTTCGACCAGTTGGTGGAGCACCTCCAGCAGCTTGCGGACATCCTCGAAATGCAGGCCGGTGGTCGGTTCGTCGAGGATATACAGCGTGTTGCCGGTCGCCCGCCGGGCCAGTTCCTTGGCCAGCTTCACCCGCTGCGCCTCGCCACCCGACAGCGTCGTCGCCTGCTGCCCGACCTTGACATAGCCAAGGCCGACCTCGGCCAGCATCGCCATCCTGTCGCGGATCGGCGGCACCGCCTTGAAGAACTCGACCGCGTCCTCGACCGTCATGTCGAGCACGTCGGCGATGCTCATCCCCTTGAACTTCACCTCCAGCGTCTCGCGATTGTAGCGCGCGCCGTGGCACACGTCGCACGTCACATAGACGTCGGGCAGGAAGTGCATCTCGATCTTGAGCACGCCGTCGCCCTGGCACGCCTCGCACCGCCCGCCCTTCACGTTGAACGAGAACCGGCCCGGCTTGTAGCCGCGCGCCTGTGCTTCGGGCAGGCCGGCGAACCAGTCGCGGATCTGGGTGAACGCGCCGGTATAGGTCGCCGGGTTCGACCGCGGGGTGCGACCGATCGGCGACTGGTCGATATCGATCACCTTGTCGAGATGCTGCAGCCCCGTGATCTTGTCATGCTTGCCCTGCACGATCCGCGCGCCGTTCAACGTGCGGGCGGCGGCGGCATAGAGCGTGTCGATCGTGAAGCTCGACTTGCCCGATCCCGACACGCCGGTGATGCAGGTGAAGGTGCCGAGCGGCAGCGATGCGGTGACGCCGGTCAGGTTGTTGGCGGTGGCATTGTGCACCGTCAGCTTCCTGCCATTGCCCTTGCGCCGCGTCGCCGGCAGCGGCACCGCGCGGGTGCCGTTGAGATAATCGGCGGTGATCGACCCCTTCGCCTTCAAAATCTGTTTCAGCGTCCCCTTGGCGACGACCTCGCCGCCATGGACGCCCGCGCCCGGTCCCATGTCGATGACGTAATCGGCGGTGCGGATCGCATCCTCGTCATGCTCGACGACCAGCACGGTATTGCCCAGATCGCGCAGCCGGCGCAGCGTCGCCAGCAGCATGTCGTTGTCGCGCTGGTGCAGCCCGATCGACGGTTCGTCGAGCACGTACAGCACGCCCGACAATCCGCTCCCGATCTGCGAAGCGAGGCGAATGCGCTGGCTCTCGCCCCCCGACAGCGTACCGCTGGTCCGGTCGAGGTTGAGGTAATCCAGCCCGACATTGTTGAGGAAGCCGAGCCGCTCGACGATTTCCTTGAGGATCGACTGGGCGATCGCCCGCTGCTGTTCGTTGAAATGTTCGGGCAGCCCCTCGAAGAAGCGCAGCGCATCGACCACCGACAGATGCGTGGCATAGGCGATGTCCTGCATCGCCACCTTCACCGCCAGCGCCTCCGGCTTCAGTCGCGCGCCGTGACAGGTCTCGCACGGCTGCGACGCCTGGTACTTGGACAGTTCCTCGCGCATCCACGCGCTTTCGGTCGACAGCATCCGCCGGTTGAGATTGCCGAGCACCCCTTCGAACGGCTTCTTGACGTCATACGCCTTCTTGCCGTCGATAAAGGTCAGCGTCACCGGCTTGCCGCCAGTGCCGTGCAGGATCACCCGCTGCGCTTCCCCGGGCAAATCCTTCCACGCCGCGTCGAGCGAGAAGCCATATGCCTTTGCCAGCGACCCCAGCACCTGCATGTAATAGGGCGAGGGCGGGTTGGACTTGGCCCATGGCACCACGGCGCCCTTCCTGATCGACAGTTCGTGGTTGGGGACGATCAGGTCCTCGTCGAACTCCAGCCGCTCGCCAAGGCCATCGCACGCCGGACATGCCCCCTGTGGCGCGTTGAAGCTGAACAGGCGCGGTTCGATCTCGCTGATCGTGAAGCCGCTGACCGGGCAGGCGAATTTTTCCGAGAACACGATGCGATTGTCGGGGATGCCGGCGCCCTTCAGCTTGCCGGTCTGCGGCGCGGCTTCGGTCGCGCGGTCGCCCTGCTCGCTGTCGAGCGGCGGGTTGCCCGACTGCGCCTGCGCGACGGTCGTGTCGACCAGATCGACATAGGCGAGGCCATCGGCCAGCTTCAGCGCGGTCTCGAAACTCTCGGCCAGCCGCGTCGCGGCGTCGGGGTTCACCACCAGCCGGTCGACGACGATCTCGATGTCATGCTTGAACTTCTTGTCGAGCGCGGGCGCATCCTCGATCAGATGGACCTCGCCGTTGACGCGCACGCGCTGGAACCCGGCCTTCTGCCATTCGGCCAGCTCCTTGCGATATTCACCCTTGCGCCCGCGCACGACCGGCGCGAGCAGCAGCAGCCGCGTCCCCTCGGGCAGCGCCAGCACCCGGTCGACCATCTGGCTGACGGTCTGCGCGCTGATCGGCAGGCCGGTGGCGGGGGAATAGGGGACGCCGACCCGCGCCCATAGCAACCGCATATAGTCGTAGATTTCAGTGACGGTGGCGACCGTCGAGCGCGGGTTGCGCGACGTCGTCTTCTGTTCGATCGAAATCGCCGGCGACAGCCCCTCGATATGCTCGACGTTCGGCTTCTGCATCAGCTCGAGGAACTGGCGCGCATAGGCCGACAGCGATTCGACATAGCGCCGCTGCCCCTCGGCATAGATGGTGTCGAAGGCGAGGCTGGACTTGCCCGAACCCGACAGGCCGGTGATGACCGTCAGCGTGTCGCGCGGGATGTCGATATCGACGCCCTTGAGGTTGTGCTCCCGCGCGCCGCGGACGGAGATATGGGTCAGGCTCATGCGGTCCGTTCTATCTTCGTTCTTCTGGATTGGCTAGGGCGAGAGATGGGGGCGGCAAGGCGCGCTTTCGAGGGGCGGCGCCGCGCTCATGCCGGCAAGCGCACCTGCAGCCGCCGCCAGCGCGCCTCGACGAAACTGAACGCGCCGAACGCGATGAAGCCGATGCCGATCGCGGTCAGCAGCAACTGTCCGCCCGCCTGCTGCTGCAACAGCGCCATGCCGCCCGCCATGCCGCCCGCTTCGTCGGCATCCGCCGCCCATGCCGCGGCGACGAACAGCGTCGCGATCGCGGCGAACACCGCGGCGCGGGCGCCATAGCCGATGCGGCCCATGGTGCAGACATAGCCGGGTATCGGCGTGCCACCCGACAGGGTGCGCGCGAATTCGCCGGTCCATGCCTTCTTCGCCTGCTGCGCCGCCGCCGCCAGCAGCCCGGCTGCCACCAGCGCCACCAGCAGCCGCCCGCCGGGCTGGTCGAGCATCCATGCCGTCCAGTCGTGTGCGCTTTCCTCGCCGCCCGCCCGGCCGGTCGCCCGCGCGCTGCGCAGCGCGAGCCGGGCGGCGGTCCATGCCAGTACGACATGGGCGACGCCGCTGACCGCATGGCCCGCGCGGCGGAACGCGCCTTTCGCATCGCTGCCCTGTGCCTCGGGATCGAACAGCGCCTCGGTCAGCCGCCACAGCGCATAGCCCGCCAGTCCCGCCGCCATCGCCGCCAGCAGCCATCCGCCGAACGGTTCGTCGGCGAGACTGGCGATCGCACCCTGATTGTCGCCGGTCCTGCCCCCGCGCAGTGCCGCATCGATCGCGAACCAGCCGACGATGCAATAGACGATCCCGCGAGCGGCGAAGCCGAGACGGGCGAGCAGGGTGGCGCCGGTGCGCGTCGACATGGGGGGCGGACTTTCGAAATCGTTTCGCGGTCCCAACAGCTTGGGTAAGGGGACGGTTCCGGTTTGCCGTTCACCCGCCGAACGGCAGCAGCGCTTCGTACACCTCCAGCGGTGGCTTGTCTTTCACCGCCACCCCCTGTCGCAGCAGAAAGGCGTGGCGGACGATTTCCGCCTGTTGTTCGATGCCGTACGCCTCGAACGGTTTGCCGGGCACGATGGCGTAGCGATAGCTGCACAGCGGATGGCGCATCAGCGGCAGCCAGTAGCGGCCGCGATGCTGCGTCTGGTGGACGTGCATCATCTCGTGCAGGAACAGCGCGGCGAGATCGCGTCCGGCGCCAGCGAAATCGTCGCGGTACAGCGTGCCCTTCGGATGGAAATGGATGCAGCCGGTCGGCGCCATCGCGACCTCTCTCGGCTGGAAGAACGCCCATTTCGCATGGGCCACCCGTGCCCGTGCGTAATCGATCGTATCACCGAACATGGTCCGGGCGAGTTCGGTTTCGGCGGGGGTGAGCGGGCGCTTCACTTCGGCGCCGGATCGCCTGCGCCGACCAGCCTCGCGTCGGTGGTGATCGACCGCCCGTCGAACCGGAACGTCAGCGGGATCGATCCGCCGGGTTCTAGCGCGGGCGAAACGTCGAGCAACATCGCGTGCAGCCCGCCGGGGGCCAGCGTCACCGGCTTCGTCGCCGCGATCGGCAGGCGTTCGACCGGGCGCATGGTCATCGCGCCGTGGCTTGCCGCCATGCTTTCATGCAGCTCGATCCGCCGCGCCGCCGGGCTGGTGATGGCCACCAGCACAAGGTCCCGGCTGCCCGCGTCGATCGTCGCATAGGCGGCGGCAGGGCGCCCGGGCACGGCGGGCAGGCGGATCCAGGCATCCTCGACCGACGGTGCCCTGGAGCATCCCGCCACCATCAGCACCCCCGCCAGCGCCATCCACCGTGTCTTCACGCCCACGCTCCCGTTCCGATACGGTTCCCTATGCCGCGCATAATCTTGCGGCAAGCCGAACCCTGCCTATATCCGCCCTCGGAACGACCCGGACGGCACCTCCCCGTGCCGACGGGTCCAGGCTTTATTTCAACCCGGGGGCCAATGAGGGACCATGGCTAAAGTTATCGGTATCGATCTGGGCACGACCAACAGCTGCGTCGCGGTGATGGAGGGCGGGAGCCCCAAGGTCATCGAAAATGCGGAAGGCGCGCGCACCACGCCGTCGATCGTGGCGTTCGCCAAGGATGGCGAGCGGCTGATCGGCCAGCCGGCCAAGCGTCAGGCCGTGACCAACGGCGACAACACGATCTTCGCGGTGAAGCGCCTGATCGGCCGCCGCTTCGACGATCCGGTCACGAAGAAGGATACCGAGCTGGTTCCCTACACCATCGCGCGCGGGCCGAATGGCGATGCGTGGGTGAAGGCGGGCGGCGAGGAATATTCGCCATCGCAGATCAGCGCGTTCATCCTGCAGAAGATGAAGGAAACGGCGGAATCGTATCTCGGCGAAACCGTGACGCAGGCGGTCATCACCGTCCCGGCGTATTTCAACGACGCCCAGCGTCAGGCGACGAAGGACGCCGGCAAGATCGCCGGTCTCGAAGTGCTGCGCATCATCAACGAGCCGACGGCGGCGGCGCTCGCCTATGGCCTCGACAAGGATAACAACAAGACCATCGCGGTCTATGACCTTGGCGGCGGCACGTTCGACATCTCGGTCCTCGAGATCGGCGACGGCGTGTTCGAGGTGAAGGCGACCAACGGCGACACCTTCCT
>QFNF01000033.1 GCA_003240755.1 Sphingomonas hengshuiensis
GTGGTATTGATGTCCGAGAGGGGGGCTTCATCGCCGCCGCCGCCAACACTCATCGCCATGAGGCTATCCTATCCACTTCTACTCAATCGAACCGCCGGGGCCGGCAACGGCCCCGGCGGCGTCAGCATATGCTCAGACGCGCGGTGCGGTCGGCACGCCACCGGCCTGGCCGGCGGTGGTGCTGCCGGTCACAGGCTTCGTCACCGGTGCCGGCTTTGCGGCGGGCGCCGGGCCACGCGCGGCGACGGTCGGACGAACCGCACCGTTCGAGGCGAGATAGCCGAGCACGTCGTTCGAGAAGGCCGACAGGTCTTCCGCGATCGACTTGTTGCGGCGCTGCAGCCAGTTGTAGGCGAGCACGGCCGGAACCGCGACGACCAGACCGATGGCGGTCATGATGAGCGCTTCACCGACCGGGCCGGCGACGTCGCCGATCGCGGCCTGACCGGCGGCGCCGATCTTCACGAGCGCGCGGTAGATGCCGACCACGGTACCGAACAGACCGACGAACGGCGACGTCGCGCCGACCGTCGCGAGGAAAGCGAGACCGCCGTTGAGCTTCGAGTTGATCGCCGCTTCCGAACGGGCCAGCGAACCGTGCAGCCAGTCATGCGCCTCGACCGGATCGGTCAGCTTGCCATGCTGTTCCTGTGCGGCGAGGCCGTCGTCGACGATCTGGCGATAGGCCGAGTTCTTGTCGAGCTTGGCGGCGCCCTCGCGCAGCGAGTTCGACTGCCAGAAGGTGCTGCGGACGCGCTTCGCCTGGTTCATGATCTTCTGCTGTTCGAACAGCTTGGTGAAGAGGATGTAGAACGAGCCGACCGACATGATGACCAGGATGCCCAGCGTGCCGAACGCGATCGCGCCGCCCTGCTGAAGCGCTTCCCAGAAGCCGAAGTTCGGAGCTCCGGCAGGGGCGCCGGCAGCAAGAATGGGGGTGAGCATCGGATAGTTTCCTTAGAGCTGATTATGTTCTTGAAGAATAATGCCCCGGGGCCGCCCCGCACCGCGATGGCGCGGGGAGAGCGCCGGACTTACCGATCGGCCGGCAGCTTCCACGTGAAGCGCAGCGTCTTGGTGCCGCCGAACGTCGGCCTGCCGGCCGCATCGAGCGCCGGGGTATAGCGACCGCGCGACGTCACGAGACGGCAGGCGGTACGATCCAGCGTCGACGATCCCGAACTGGACGACACGCGGCAGTTTTCGATCCTGCCATTGGCGTTCACCTCGAACGTCAGGCCACTGACGCCTTCTTCCCCGGCGTTGAGCGCGCTCGCCGGATAATCGGCGTCCGTCACCCACGAACCCGGATTGCCCCTGATCCCGGCGGCCTTGCTGATGACCGGCGCGGGAGGCGCGGGGGGAGCAGCAGGCGCGGGCGGCGCGGGCGGCGCTGCGACCGGCACCGGGTTGTACGTCGGCGGCGGCGTCGTCACCGACTGGATCACCACCGGCGGCGGCGCCTGCGTACGAACGATCGGCGGCGGCGTCACGACCGGCGGCGGCGACTGCGGCTGCGGCTGCTCGGGCGGCGGCGGGGGAGGAGGAATCTCCTCCGGCGGGGGTGGCGGTTCCTCGACGTCGAACGTCTCGGTATCCTCAGTCACCTTCTTCACATATTTGTAGGCAAGGCCGGAAATGAACGCATACCCGATCACCACGTGGAGAATCCCCACGATGATCAGCGCCACGATCCGGCCACTACCTGCTTTTTGGTCAGCGTAAGCCATTCAGCAACCAAACTCCTCTAGCCCGGTACATTGGGTCGGTCCGTCCGGCGGAAACCGGCACGCAACGACCGCCGTGTCCGGGGCTACGCGGCATTCCGGACAACGATTGTCTATCGCGGCCTTTTAAACGACGCAAACGCTTTGTCGGACGAAACATTCGTACAATCGCGCCATTACCGAAATAAGTCTGTAACCGCGGTTTTCCGCGCGTTAAGAGCGGTTGCATGAAGCGCAATCCGACCACCGCCCTCGCCATGACACTGGGTCTGATGGCCTGTGCGCCGGTTCTCGCCCGGCAGGGCGGTCCGGCGACTGTTAGCGCTACACCTGATTCGGCGGTAGCATATGCCCGGCTGGCGCGACTGGCACTGGAAAGTGACATTGTGCTGGACGTCACCGTCCGTTCGGCCGTCCGCATCGCGCCGGCCGAGGCACCGGGCCTCGCCGCGGGGCATGTCCGCCTGTACGTCACCGCCGATGTCGGTGCGCTGATTCGGGCGAATGGCCCCCTGCCCGCCCGGATCGGCTATCTGGTCGACATACCGTTCGACCCACGCGGACGGGCACCGAACCTGAAGCGTCAGCGCGTCATCGCTTTTGCCCGCGCCGTGGCCGGGCGTCCCGACCAGGTACAATTGGTGACGCCGGATGCGCAGTTCGCGTGGGATCCGACGCTCGACCGGCGCGTCCGCGACGTCGTGCGCGAAGTGATCGCGCCCGAGGCGCCGCCGGCGATCACCGGGATCGGCAACGCATTCCACGTACCCGGTACGCTGCCGGGCGAAGGCGAGACGCAGATCTTCCTGAAAACCGCCTCCGGCAACCCGGTGTCGCTGCTGATCCTGCGGCGCCCCGGCGAGGCGCGGCGCTGGGCGCTGTCGCTGGGCGACATCATCGACGAAGCCGGTGGCGCACCGAAGCCGGACACGCTGGCATGGTATCGGCTGGCCTGCGGGTTGCCCGACGCGCTGCCCGAGGCGAGCCTGCAATCGCAGGAGGATGCCAACGCGACGCTTGCGCGCGAGGATTACGCGTTCGTGCGCGAATCGCTGGGCCGGTGCGAGAATGGCGAGGCCGGCTGACGGCGACGCCGCCGATCGTTCCCGTCGCCAAGGCGCGAGACGGCAATCGGCGGAGGCGCCGGCTACCGCGCCAGGTGCACGAAATCGCGTTCGTACCGCACCAGCCCCGCGCCGCCATCGACGAACACCACCTGCCCGGTCGACGCCGCCGCGCCGGCTAGGAACAGCACCGCATCGGCAACCTGATCGGCGGTGGGCAGTCGTTCGAGCGGCATCATCGCCGCCAGCCGGTCGAGCTGTCCCGGACCATAGTCGCCGGTGGCGAGCGTCAGGCCCGGGGCGACGCCGTTGACCCGCACCGCGGGCGCCAGTGCGAGGGCCAGCGTCCGGGTCGCCTCGGCCAGCGCCTGTTTCGACAGGGTATAGGCAAGCTGGTCGCGGTGCGGATGGGCGATCCGCTGGTCGAGGATGTTGACCACGGCACGCCCGCCCTGCCCCGCCAGGGCGGTCGCGAGGATGAACGGCGCGGCGGCATTGACCGCGAAATGCGCGGCGAGCGATTCGGGGGGACGGCAGCGCATGGTCGTCGGCACGAAAGCACGACGCATTGTTGACCAGCAGGTCGACCGGCCGACCGAAGCCTGCCGCGACCGCAGGGATCAACCCGGCCGTCGCCGTGCCGTCGCCCAGATCGGCGGCGAAGCACCGGTACCGCGCCCCGGCGGCGACCATCGCCGCAACGATGTCGGCATCGGGTTCGCCATCCCGCGTCGCGTGCAGCGCCACGTCGTACCCCGCCGCCGCCAGCCGCGCCGCGATCCGCCCGCCCAGCCGCCGGAAGCTGCCCGTGACCAATGCCAGCGGGCGGATCACCGCCGATGCCGGACCATATTGATGCCGATCGATTCGCCTGCCTCGGCGATGGCGAGCTTCACGATGCGGATACCGACCCGCTGCACCCGCGGATCGGACAGGAACAGCGTGTCGGCGATATGATCGGCCACCCCCTCGATCAGGGTGAAGTGCACGCCCGGCGGCAGGGAGGTCGTCGCGGCTTCCTTCAGGTCCATATAGCTTTTCGACGCCGACAGCGGCGTATCCGGCGTGAAGCGTTCGGGACAGTCGAGGTCGACCGTCATCGAAATGCGCAGCGGCTGCGGCAGATGGGTTTCCTCGGAGTAGATGCCCGTCAGGACATGCACTTCGACATCATGGACTTCGAGTTGGAGCGAATCGCGCAAGCGGCACCTGTCACAATAAGGATATGCCGGCGCGATAGCAGATGACGGCGGGCACGTAAGCGCCCGCATCTTCGTGCTTGTACCCCGGACGCCGCACGGTACAGGCGCGGGAACCGCATACCGAATGGACCCGCCTTGCCCGACCTGTTGCCGCTTGCCCGGATTGCCCCCTGCGAGGTCGAAGCGCTGCTCGACGCGGCCTTCGGGACCGATCGGCATCGACGCACGGCATATCGCGTCCGCGCCGGGCTGGTGCCGATCGATACGCTGAGCTTCGCGCTGGTCGAGGACGCGCGGCTGATCGGATGCGTCCAATGCTGGCCGGTGCAGCTCGACCGCGACGATGGCGGCGCGCTGCCGCTGGTGATGGTCGGCCCGGTCGCGGTCGCGCCCGACCGGCAGGGGGTGGGCATCGGCCGCGCATTGATGGCGCAATCGATCGCGGCGGCGGGAGACGCCACGCTGATGCTGGTCGGCGATCCCGATTATTATTCCCGGTTCGGCTTCACCGCCGAACGCACCGGGGGTTGGCGCATGCCCGGCCCCTATGAACCGCATCGCATTCTGGCGCGGGGGCCCATGCCGATCGCGTCGGGCATGCTGGCACCGCGCGTCGCGTTGGCGGCCTGAACCCCTTGTCGCGGGCGCCGCGCCCGAGCTAACGGACATTCATGTCCATGCAGCCCCCCAATGATTTCGCGTCGATGTCGCTTGCCGAGGTCGCCCGCCTCGCCGCCGAGGCGAAACTGCCGCCGGTCGAGCGGTGGAACCCGACGCATTGCGGCGACAGCGAGATGCGGATCGCCGCCGACGGGAGCTGGTTCCACCAGGACAGCCCGATCACGCGGGCGGAGATGGTGCGGCTGTTCGCAACGATCCTGCGGCGCGAGCCCGACGGATCGCACGTGCTGGTGACGCCGGTAGAAAAACTGTCGATCGTCGTCGACGACGCGCCGTTCGTCGCGGTCGAGGCCAAGCTGTCCGGCGAGGGCGAACAGGCGCGGATCGCGTTCCGGCTGAACACCGACGAGCTGATCGTCGCCGATGCCGACCATCCGATCCGGATCGAGGGCACGCCCGACGCGCCGCGCCCCTATCTGCGCGTGCGTGGCGGCATGGATGCGCTGATCGCACGGGCCGTCTTCTACGAACTGGTCGAGCGGCTGGTCGCCGGCCCCGACGGCGCGCAGGGACTATGGAGCGACGGCGCGTTCTTCCCCTTCGATCCGGCATGACGCTGGCACAGCGGCTGCGCGCGCGGCTGGGGGCGCCGGGCGGGCCGCTGCTGATCGGCGATCTGAATGGCGAGGCGCCGATGCCCGACCATGGCTGGCGCCAGGCGGCGGTCCTGATCGCAGTGACCGACCGGACCGAACCGGGCGTGCTGCTGACCCAGCGGACCGGCGACCTGCGCACCCATGCCGGGCAGGTCGCCTTCCCCGGTGGCAGCATCGATCCGACCGACGACGGCGCGGTCGGCGCCGCCCTGCGCGAGGCGTCGGAGGAAATCGCATTGCCACCCGACAGCGCACAGGTCGTCGCGACGCTCGATCGCTACCATACCGTCACCGGGTTCGAAGTGACCCCGGTGCTGGCGGTGGTGCCGCCCGATCTGCCGCTGGTCGCCGCCCCGCGCGAGGTCGATGCGATCTTCGAAGTGCCGCTCGCCTTCCTGCTCGATACCGCCAACCACGGGCTGGGCAGCCGGCGGTTCGCGGGGCGCGAGCGCCATTATTACGAACTGATCTTCGGCGAACGGCGCATCTGGGGTGCGACCGCGGCGATGATCGTGAACCTTGCGCAAAGACTGACATGGCCGTGACCGAACCCGATACCCTGCCCGCCGCCGAATGGATGACGCGACCGGGGCTCGACCGGCTCGCCGCCGCGCTGGGGGCAGGCGAAGGTTGCGCCCGCTATGTCGGCGGGGCGGTCCGCGATACGTTGCTGGGGTTGCCGGTGTCCGACATCGACGTGGCGACGATCCATCCGCCGCGGGAGGTTGTCGCGCGGCTGCAGGCGGCGGGGATAAGGGCGGTGCCGACCGGCATCGCCCACGGCACGATCACCGCCGTCGCCGACGGCACGGTGGTCGAGGTAACGACGCTGCGCCACGACGTCACGACCGATGGCCGCCATGCCGAGGTCGCGTTCACCGACGACTGGCAGGCCGATGCCGCGCGTCGCGACTTCACGATGAACGCGCTCTACGCCGGCATGCATGACCACCGGCTGCACGACTATTTCGGGGGCGTCGCCGATCTGCGCGCCGGGCGGGTACGGTTCATCGGCGATCCGCTGCGCCGGATCGCGGAGGATCACCTGCGCATCCTGCGCTTCTTCCGCTTCCTCGCCCGGTTCGGGGACATGCCCGATCCGGCGGGGCTGGAGGCGTGCATCGCGCGTGCCAACGACCTGATGGCCCTGTCGCGCGAACGGATCGCCGACGAACTGCTCAAGCTGCTGGTCGCGCGCGACGCCGTGGGGGTGCTGCGGCTGATGACCGCGCAGGCGATCTGGTTGCCGGTGCTGCCCGAGATCGGCCCGGCGGCGGTCGATCGGCTGGCGGTGCTGGTCACGGCGGAAAGGGCGGCGGGAATCCCGCCTGATCCGGTCCGCCGCCTCGCGGCGCTGCTCGATGCGGGCAATGCGGAGGGTGTCACCGCGCGGTTGAAGCTGTCGAACCTGCAGCGCCGGCGGGTGGCGACCGCGCTTGGCGCGGCGACGGGAAATCCGCTGGCGCTGGGATATCGGCTGGGCATCGAGGGCGCGGTCGACCGGTTGCTGCTGGCGGGCGATCCGGATGCCGCCGCACAGGTCGCAGCGTGGCAGCGTCCCAGCCTGCCGCTGTCCGGCGGCGCGCTGGTCGAACGCGGCCTCGCCCGCGGTCCCGACGTGGCGCGGGCGCTGCGCGAGGTCGAGGATCGATGGATCGCGGAGGGCTTTCCCGATGCGGCACGGACCGCCGCCATCGCCGACGCGGTGGTGGTTCAGGCGTTGCGGTCGAGCAGCAACTGATACGCCGCCGCGGCATCGACCGGCCGCGAATAGAAATATCCCTGTCCGAACGCACAGCCGAGCGCCACCAGCGTGTGTTCGAGTTCCTGCGTCTCGATCCCCTCTGCCGTGGTGCGCATCCCCAGCGCCTGCGCAAGGCTGAGGATCGCGCGGACGATCGCGACCTTGTCGCGGTCGGCCAGCATGCCGGTGATGAAGCTGCGGTCGATCTTGAGCTTGTCGATCGGCAGCTTCTGCAGATAGGCGAGGTTCGAATAGCCGGTGCCGAAATCGTCCATCGCGATGCTGGCACCCAGGTCCTTCAGCGCCAGCATGGTCTGCAACGTGCGGTCGGGGTCGACGACGAACGCGCTTTCGGTCAGCTCGATCGTGAAACGGTCGCCGCACAGGCCATGGCGGACCAGGACATCGGCGAACATCGTCTCGACATTGTCGCGCTGCAGTTGCACCGCCGACAGGTTGACCGCCATGCGCGCACCGCTGTCGCGACCGCGCTGGCGGTCCCATTCGGCCAGCGTGCGGGCCGCCTCGTCCATCGCCCAACGTCCCAGCGGCACGATCAGCCCGGATTCCTCGGCGACGGGGATGAAGGCGGTCGGCGAAATCTGTTCGCCCTCGGGCGTCCGCCACCGCGCCAGCGCCTCGAAACTGTTGATCCGCCCGTTCGACAGGTCACAGATCGGCTGGAAGGCGAGGCGTAGCTGCCCTACCTCCAGGGCATGGCGCAGCCGGGTCTCGATCGAGAACTGGCTGCGCACGATATCGAACAGATGGGGGCGATAGACCTCGGTCTGGCCGGTCCGCTTCGACCGCTTCACGGCGAACTGGGCGTGACGGATCATGTCCTCCGCCTCGTCATCGGCATCCTCGCCCAGTGCGATGCCGATCGAACATTCGACCCGGATGCTGAAGTCGGACAACTGGAACGGCTGGACCAGCGCCTGTTGCAGCCGCCCGGCGACCTGCAGCGCGTCCTCGGTCCCCTCGCGCAGGCCCAGCAGCACGGCGAATTCGTCGCCGCCGGTACGGGCCAGAACGTCGCGGCTGCGCAGCACGCCCTTCAACCGTCGCGCGACCGAGATCAGCAATTCATCGCCCGACAGCGACCCCATGCACGCGTTGACGCGGCTGAACCGGTCGAGATTGACCACCAGCACCGCATAGCGCGCCCGGTCGACCGCCACGATCACGTCCTCGACCAAGTCGGCAAAGCCGGTCCGATTGGGAAGGCCGGTCAGCGAATCGGTGCTCATTTCGCGCCGCAGGCTGGTTTCGGTGCGCTGTTCGGGCGTCTGGTCGACCAGCGACATGACACAGCGCGGCGTCTGCACCGACTCAGGCCGCCGCGCCAGCGTCACGTCATAATGGCGGCTGTCGACGGCGTCGCCGATGCGCAGCGCCATGCGCCGCCGGCAGTCGACCGATCGCAGGAAGCCGGTAATCTGATCCGCCAGCCCATCCAGCAGCGCGTCGCGTCCCTGCGGCGCGCTGAACCCGGCGGCGCGGAACGACAGGTTGACCGCTTCGAACCGGACCGTGCCGTCGCTCAGCGATATGATCGCGGTCGGGACCGGCAGCAGGTCGAGCATCCGTTCCCGTGAATCGACCGCGGGCGATTGGATATCCTCGGACACACAGCAAGGCACCGGCCGGTCGTCCGGCGGTGGTTGCGTCCTGAACGCCGAAAATATCTGCCGACCCAAAGCCATTGCGTCCGGTATGCCGCACGGAAGTTAAAAGCTTCTGAAATCGAATGCGTCGGACTGAAATCGTTATGAAAACCGATTGTCGCGCGGGAACCCGTTGGGCGGCATCCGCCCGGCGGCACCACGCGCGGCGCGCCACGGCGACAGGTCGCCCTCGGTCCGCATCCGCCCGGTTTCTCCCCCCATCGTCCAGTGCAGCCCATCGGCGAAGCGCAGCGTCCGCGCATCGGACAGGCCGCCGTCGCGGAACCGCTGCAACTGCACCCCCTGCCCCCGCGCCATCTCGGCCAGTTCGCTCAGCGGGAACAGCACCAGCTTGCGATTGTCGCCGATCGACGCGACATAATCGTCCTCGGGTGCGATCGGGCGTACGACCTTCAGCTTCGCTCCCGGACGCGGCGCCATCACCTGCTTGCCCTTGCGCGTTTCGGCCAGCACGTCGGCCACCCGCACCGCGAAGCCCCGCCCGTCGGTGGCGGCCAGCAGCAGGCGGTCCGAGGCCGCGGCGCGTGCCAGCCCGACGATGCGCGCATCGCCGTCAAGGTCGATCATCGCCCGCACCGGCTCGCCGAAACCGCGCCCGCCGGGCAGCCTGTCGGCCCCCAGGGTATAGAAGCGCCCGCCATCGGTCGCCAGCAACAGCTTGTCGGTGGTATGCGCGTGAAAGGCAAAGGCCGGGCCGTCCCCTTCCTTGAACCGCGCGGTATCGGCCGAGGCGAGGTCGACATGGCCGCGCAGCGCCCGGACCCAGCCGCGCTGCGACAGGATGACGGTCAGCGGCTCGCGCTCGATCATCGCTTCCGCCGGAATTTCCCGCGCCGGGGCGGCTTCCTCGATCGCGGTGCGCCGCGCGCCAAGTGCGGTTTCGCTGCCATAACGGTCGCGCATCTTCGTCAGGTCGCGCTTCATCCGCGTCCGTTGCCGCGCCTCGCTCGACAAAAGCAGCGTCAGCTCGGCCTGCTCCTTTTCCAGCTTGGCGCGCTCGCCGCGGATTTCCATCTCCTCGAGCTTGCGCAACGATCGCAGCCGCATGTTGAGGATCGCTTCGGCCTGCCGGTCGGTCAGGCCGAATTCGGCGATCAGCACCGGCTTGGGCTCATCCTCGCTGCGGATGATCGCGATCACCCGGTCGAGGTTGAGATAGGCCGCGAGATAGCCGTCGAGCAGTTCGATCCGGTCGGCGATCTTCGCCAACCGATGCTCGCTGCGCCGGCGCAGCACGACGAACTGGTGGTCGACCCATGCCTTCAGCGCCTCGCGCAGCGACATGACCCGCGGGGTGCGGTCCTTGTCGAGCACGTTGAGGTTCAACGGCACGCGCGTTTCAAGGTCGGTCAGGCGGAACAGCCCGTCCATCAGCACCTGGGCATCGACCGTGCGACTGCGCGGTTCGAGGACGATACGGATCTCAGCATCCGATTCGTCGCGCACGTCGGTCAGGATCGGCAGCTTCCTGTCGTTGATGAGGGCCGCGATCTGTTCGATCAGCTTGCCCTTCTGCACCCCGTACGGGATCTGCGTCACGACGATCTGCCAGCCACCGCCCTTCTCGCGCTCGATCGCGTGCCGCGCCCGCACGCGAAAGCCGCCGCGGCCGGTGGCATAGGCTTCGCGGATCGCGGCGGGGGGATCGACGACGATGCCGCCGGTCGGGAAATCGGGGCCGCGGACATGCGCCAGCACCGCCGCGTCGTCCGCCTCGGGCTGATCGACCAGCACGATCGCGGCATCGAACAGTTCCGCGGCGTTGTGCGGCGGCACGCTGGTCGCCATGCCGACGGCGATGCCGCTGGCGCCATTGGCCAGCAGGTTGGGGAACATGCCGGGGAACAGTTCCGGCTCCTGCTCCTCGCCATTATAGGTCGCGCGGAAATCGGTCGCGTCCTCGTCGAGGCCCGCCATCAGGTCGATCGCGACCTGGGTCAGCCGTGCCTCGGTATAGCGATAGGCGGCGGCGTTATCGCCATCGATATTGCCGAAATTGCCCTGCCCGTCGACCAGCGGATAGCGCAGCGCGAAATCCTGCGCGAGGCGGACCATCGCGTCATAGACCGACTGGTCGCCATGCGGGTGGTATTTGCCGATCACGTCGCCGACGACGCGGGCACATTTCTTGTACCCCGATGCCGGGTCGAGCTTCAGCAGACGCATCGCCCACAGCAGGCGGCGATGCACCGGCTTCAACCCGTCGCGCACGTCGGGCAGCGACCGCGCGGTGATCGTCGACAGCGCATAGACGAGGTATCGTTCGGACAGCGCGCTGTCGAACGGTGCATCGAACACGCCGATCGGCGTCGCGGGGTCGGTCAGATCACTTGCCATCGGCGGTGCGATAGCAGGCGATTCCGCCGCCCGCGAGAGGCGAATTGGAACGAACCGGGATCAGGCCGCCTGCAGCCCGTGCCCCGCCCCGCATGGCAGCTTGCCGTCGCACAGCGACACGACGTCGGCGACGATCGACTTCCATTCGGCATCGCCCATGTCGATCAGCCCGAACAACCGCATCAGGAACGCGCCCTCCATCGCGACGAAGGCAAGGCGCAGCCACCGCCCCCCCGCCGTCGAAACGTCGATCGCATCGACGCGATTGCGATACCATTTGCGGATCTGGTCCATGTGCTGCGGCGAATTGAGCAACGATACCAGCAGGCTGGGCCCCCGACGGCGGGATCGGCCGTCATAATCGGCGGCATAGGCGATATGGGCACGCACCCATGACGGTTCGTCACCGGCCTTCGCGCCGAGTTCGATCATCAGTTCGGCATAATCGTGCTGCCAGCGTTCGAACATCGCCGCGATCAGCGATTCCTTGCTGCGAAAGCTGTACTGCACGCCGCCATTGGTAATACCCATCTGTCCGGCCACCGCCGCGATGGTAAGGCCGGCCGGGCCCTTTTCCATCGTCACGTCCTCGGCGGCATCCAGCAGCTTTCCCCGTTCGATCGTACGAATGCGTCCCACGTCGTTCCCCCTTGGGTCCGCCAGTCCGGCGGCTTTCCCCTCCCCGCATTTTGCTTAACCTGCTGACCGGCGGCGTACAAATTTATTATACGATAACTCCGCTTTAATTGTCGTTTGCCCGGCGCTGTTGCAAGGATGCCCGCATGTCCACTCCCCGCCAGCCGATCTCTTCGTGGGTTCCGATGACATGGCCCGACCTGACCGGCCGTCCCCGGCCAGAACCGGATCGACAGTTCCGCTATGGTGCAGACCGGTTGCAGGTGGTCGATCTGTGGCTGCCCGCCGGGGGGAACGGCGATCGCCGGCCGACGGTGCTCATGGTGCATGGCGGGTGCTGGCAAAGTTCGATCGCGGACCGCCGGCTGATGGATTGGGCCTGCGCCGACCTGCGCGACGCCGGGTTCGCGGTGTGGAACATCGACTATCGCGGCGTCGACCGCAGCGGCGGGGGATATCCCGGCACCTTTCGCGATGTCGCCCGGGCCGCAGACCTGCTGCGCATCCATGCCGACGACCAGCGCCTCGACCTGTCGCGGATCGTCGCGGTCGGCCATTCGGCGGGCGGGCATCTGGCACTCTGGCTGGCGGCGCGACCGAGGCTGCCGGCCGGAAGCCCGCTGGCGACGCCCGACCCGCTGCCGATCGCGCATGTCGTCAGCCTGGGTGGACTGCCCGACCTGGCGGCGGTGGAGGCAAGTCCCGACAATGGCTGCGGCACCGACGTGATCGCGCGACTGGTCGGCGACCGGCCGGATCGCTTTGCCGACACGTCCCTGCCATGCCTGTTGCCGATCGGCGTCGGGGCCGACCTGCTGAACGGGCGCGAGGACCGGATCGTGCCGGCGCGCATGGCGCCCGCCTATGCCGCGCTGGCCCGCGCCGCCGGTGATCGGGTGCTGCTGCACGAGACCGGCGATACCGGCCATGTCGAACTGATCTCGCCCGGGGCAGGAGCCTGGACGATGGCGGTCGGGCTGGTCCGGCGGGCGGTGGCGGCGCGTTAGCCCCCGTGGCAGATGCAGCGCCTGCCGGCCGGGCAAAGCCGCCCCGCCACCTAATTGCGCGGGCCCGCCCCTTCGGCTATGCGGCGGCTTTCCGCACGGGTCGGGCAGCAGCGTCGAAACCCGTGCCGTTTCGTTGAAGGGATTCGCATGGCTCGCCGCCGCCAGATCTACGAAGGCAAGGCAAAGATCCTCTACGAGGGTCCGGAACCGGGTACGCTCATCCAGTATTTCAAGGACGACGCCACCGCCTTCAATGCCCAGAAAAAGGGCACGATCAACGGCAAGGGCGTGCTGAACAACCGCATTTCCGAGCATGTCTTCACGCTGCTCGGCAATATCGGCGTGCCGACCCACTTCATCCGCCGCCTGAACATGCGCGAGCAGTTGATCCGCCAGGTCGAGATCGTCCCGATCGAGGTCGTGGTGCGCAACGTCGCCGCCGGTTCGATCAGCAAGCGGCTGGGGATCGAGGAGGGGCAGCAGCTCCCCCGCACGATCATCGAATATTATTACAAGGACGACGCGCTCGGCGATCCGATGGTGTCGGACGAACATATCCTGTGCTTCGGCTGGGCGGCGCAGGACGAACTGCACGAAATGGCCGACATGGCGATCCGTGTGAACGATTTCCTGTCGGGGCTGTTCGCTGCGATCAACATCCGGCTGGTCGACTTCAAGCTCGAATTCGGTCGCATCTGGGACAATGATTTCAGCCGCATCATCCTGGCGGACGAGATCAGCCCCGATGGCTGTCGCCTGTGGGACATGACCACCAACGAGAAGCTCGACAAGGACCGCTTCCGCCGCGATCTGGGCGGCGAGGTCGAGGCGTATCAGGAAGTCGCGCGGCGGCTGGGCCTGCTGCCCGAGGGTGCGGACTCGGCGGTGCTCGACCTCGAAACGCATCGCAAGAAGCGCGAGAAGTAAGGCTCGCGAGCCACCGGCCTGACGTACCCCCGCCCGCGCGGGGGTACGTGTTCGCGGGCCGTTATCCCCGCGCGAACAGCGCCGGGTCGAGTGCCATCACCGCGTCCGCCCCGCCCTCGATCTTGCGCCGCAGCGCACCGGTGTCCGGAATGATCCGCTCGGCATAGAAGCGCGCCGTCACCCGCTTGCCTTCGACGAAATCGGGATCGCTCTCCCCCGATGCCGCCAGTGCTTCGGCCGCCGTCAGCATGCGCAACCACATCAGGCCCGTCGCGACGATGCCCATGATGTGCATGTACGAATGCGCGCCGGCACCGACATGGTTCGGGTTCTGCATGCCGTTGCCCATGAACCACATCGTCGCCGCCTGCAGGTCCTTGAGGCCCCGCTCCAGCCGCTCGGCGAAATCGCGCGTTGCATCCGCCCCCTTGGCGGTCGCGATCTCCTCGGCGACGATGCGGAAGAAATGCTGGATGGCACGTCCACCATTCTGCGCCAGCTTGCGTCCGACCAGGTCCATCGCCTGCACCCCGTTGGTGCCTTCGTAGATCATCGCGATCCGGGCATCGCGGACATATTGCTCCATGCCCCATTCGGCGATGTAGCCATGGCCGCCATAGACCTGCTGCGCATTGGTCGCGACGTCATAGCCCTTGTCGGTGCCATAGCCCTTGATGACCGGGGTCAGCAGCGACACGAGGTCGTCGGCCAGTTCGCGCGTCGCCGCATCCTCGCTCATATGGGCAAGGTCGACCTGCAACGCACCCCACAGGCACAGCGCGCGCAGCCCCTCGGTCAGCGCCTTGCCCTCCATCAGCATCCGGCGAACATCGGGGTGGACGAACAGCGTGTCGGCCTTTTCCTCGGGCTGTGCCGGCCCCGTCAGCGCGCGGCCCTGCCGCCGGTCGCCGGCATAGATCACCGCGTTCTGGTACGCCGTCTCCGCCACGCCCAGCCCCTGCAGGCCGACCCCCAGCCGCGCGGCGTTCATCATGATGAACATGGCGGCAAGGCCCTTCATCTCCTCGCCGACCAGCCAGCCGGTCGCCCCGTCATAGTTCATCACGCAGGTCGAATTGGCATGGATGCCCATCTTGTGCTCGATCGAACCGCACGACACCGGGTTGCGCGCGCCCAGCGACCCGTCGTCGTTGACCAGAAACTTCGGCACGACGAACAGCGAAATGCCCTTCGAGCTTTCCGGCGCGCCCGGCGTCTTGGCAAGGACCAGGTGGATGATGTTGTCGGTCAGGTCGTGTTCGCCCGACGAAATGAAGATCTTGGTGCCGGTGATCGCCCACGATCCGTCGTCGTTCGGCACGGCGCGCGTCTTGATGAGGCCGAGGTCGGTGCCGCATTGCGGCTCGGTCAGGTTCATGGTGCCGCCCCATTCGCCGGACACCATCTTGGGCACGTACATCGCCTGCTGCTCGGGCGATCCCTTCACCAGCAGCGCGGCGATCGCGCCATGGGTCAGGCCGGGATACATGGCGAACGCCATGTTGGCGGAGATCAGATATTCCTCGAACGCGGTCGCGACGACGTGCGGCATCGCCTGCCCCCCGAACGCCTCGGGTGCCGACAACGTGCCCCAGCCCGATTCGACGAACTGGCGGTACGCGTCCTTGAACCCCTCGGGCGTCGTCACGCTGCCGTCGGCATGGCGGGTACAACCCTGCTGGTCGCCCGATGCGTTCAACGGGAACAGCACCTCGGCAACGAAGCGGCCGCCCTCTTCCAGCACCGCCTCGACCGTGTCCGGCGTCGCGTTGGCAAAGCCGGGCAGCGCGGCATGGTCGCCGATCCTGAGGACATGGTCGAGAATGAAGCGGGTGTCGCGGACCGGCGGGGTATAGCTGGGCATCGGGTCAATCCTTCTCCGGGGGGGCGCCCTCTGATGGGGCGGTGTGATGGGGCAGCGCTTCGATCGTGGAAACGAAGTCGTTGAGTTCGGCGATCGCCGCGTCGATGTCGCGGCGCTGGTTTTCGAGGAAGGCGACGCGGTCGCGGCACTTCTGCAACGTCACCTGCCGCTGCACGACGCGCCCGTCGCCGATATCGTACAGGTCGATCATCTCGCGGATGTCGGCGAGGCTGAACCCCACCCGCTTGCCGCGCAGGATCCAAGCCAGCCGCACACGGTCGCGCTGCGAATAGATGCGGGCCAGCCCGCGCCGCTCGGGGGCGATCAGCCCTTCGTCCTCGTAGAAGCGCAGCGCCCGCGCGGTAACGCCGTAATCGTTGCACAGGTCGGTGATCGAGAAACGATCGCCCTCAGTCGAATCGGCGCTGTCGGTCAGGGAAGCTACCATGACCGCAATGCTAGTTTACGTTGACGTGAACGTCAACCTTCGTCCGCCGGTGCCGTGGCCGGGGGACATGCGACCCGCTTGCGGGGAGCATGTTTCACGGCGGTCGTCGCGAACTCGGCGGCATCGAGCGCTCCGTCGCGTCCCTTGTCGGCGGTCGCGAACTTGGTGGTCGTCCTCGCCGCCCATTCGTCGAAGCTCAGCCGCCCGTCGCCGTTGGTGTCGAGCTTGGCATAGGCCTTGCGACGGGACGCCAGATATTCGTCGCGGGTGATGCGCCCGTCGCGATCCTTGTCATATCTGTCGAACCGCTTCTGCTCTCGCGTGCGCGGGGTCGCGGCGGGGGGATCGCCCGGATCGGCGTCCGCGCCCTGCCCGGCTGCCGCTGTCGCGACCGGCGGGGGCGGCAGCCTTTCGATCGCGGCGTCGCTCCGGAACAGGAACAGGCCGGCGGCGACCAGCGCCAGTGCAGACCCCACGCCCGCCAAGAATCGCCACATCGCCCCGCTCCCCCGTCACGTCCCGCGCGACGTTACACCGCATGGCTCAGCGCCCGGCAAGCCCGAACCACAACAGCCGCGCCGCGCGCTTCGGCCCGCCCGCCGGCACGTCGGCCAGCGCGAGCCGCGCCGACAATGCCAGTATGCCCAGCGGCTTCGCCACGCCCGCCAGCGGCCCGGCCAGCGACACGCGCGCCATTGCCGCCGCCCGTTCCCGCACTTGCACATCGTCCAGCCGTTGCGACAGATCGGCCAGCGCCCAGCCCCTGCCCTGCCGCTCCGCCCGTCCCGCATTGCCGCCCACGATCCGGGCGGCCAGCGCGAACAGCCGACCGCCGCGCATCGCCGCGAACCGTTCGAGCGCCGTATCGTCCAGCGACTCCGCTTCGATCAGCACGTCCCAGCCATCGACCAGTTCCGCCAGCGCCGCCCCGCCGACGCCGCGCGGCAACAGCATGTCGGCCAGCGCGATCAGCTCGGGCATCGCTGGCGGCGGTTGCGTATCGAGCTTGACGAGTTGTTCACGCCACCATGCTAGGCGTATCTGGCCCAGCGCCGGCTGGGTGGTCGATCGCACGACCTCGCCCAGCGCGGTATCGAGCGCCAGCAGCGCCGACAACGCGCCGCGGCGGCCGTCATCGGGGGCATAGGCCAGCGCCAGCGTACGTTCCGGGTCATTCTGCATCGGACCCGTGAGCCCGCCTCTTAAACATCCGTCAACCCCGATGGTGCATGAAAGCGTGTGAAATGCGCGGGGTTCGCCCCGGCGCGATGCGGGGACGGGCGGGAATGAACGGATCGACGGGCGCGGTGGCGGAACGACAGCCGGGGGGCATCCTCGGCCGGCTGGCCCGCGACCGCCGGGGCAACACGATGGCGATGATGGCGATCGCGCTGATTCCGCTGGTCGGCATGGCCGGATCGGCGGTCGATACCGCCCGCGTCTATTATGTGAAGGTCCGCCTGCAACAGGCCTGCGACGCCGGCGTGCTGGCGGGCCGCAAGACCATGGACGGCACCGATTTCAACACCAGCGCCTATCAGCAGGCGCAGGCGTTCTTCGGCAACAACTTCAAGACCGGCATGCTCGGCTCGCAACCGCCGACGTTCGTTCCGGTCAAGACCACCGAAAATCAGGTCGCGGGCACCGCATCGGTCGTCGTTCCGATGACGCTGACCAAATTGATGGGCATGAACCCGGTCACGCTGAATGTCGCGTGCGAGGCGAAGCTGGAGATCCCGAACCTCGACGTGATGTTCGTGCTCGATACGACGGGGTCGATGGCCGACCCCGACCAAAGCGGCAGTCAGAGCAAGATCACCGGATTGCGGGCGGCGGTTCTCAATTTCTACAGGACGGTAGAGGCGGCGAAGAAAACCGGAACCCAGGTACGCTACGGCTTCGTCCCGTATTCCAGCAACGTCAATGTCGGAATGCTGCTGAAACCCGAATGGATGGTCGACGAATGGAAATATCAGTCGCGAGTTGCGGATCGGACCACGACGAGCACCAGTACCACCACCGACAATAACGAGTATGTGTACAGCTATAGCGGCTGGACGAAGCTCAGCGGTTCGTCAGGATCGCGTACTTCGACGGGATCGCTGGAAAACTGCTACGCTCCCGCCAACACCGCCAAGACCACTTCTACCTACACTGACTGGAGTAGTCCGAGCGGCTCCGCTACCCGGACACTTACACAGGTCATCAATGGCAGCAACTATTCGGCGAAGGTTACGAACGGCGCGTGCGTGATTACCGAAACATGGTACGATCAATATACCCAACGGCGCACTGAAACGCGTAACCCGAACCCCAACAAGGGTAAGCAAACCACTACAACCACCACCAACTACTGGTGGAACTACCAACAGGTGACGTTCGACGTTTCCGCGCTGAAGGGCAACGGCGCGACGATGGCCGGTGGCAAACTGACCTTGCCGATCGCGAACAACTTCGGGAATCGCGAAATTTTCTGGAACGCTTCCAACGCATGCATCGAAGAACGCCAGACGATCAAGCAGGTAGATTATACTAGCATTCCGGCAAATGCGTACGATCTTGACGTCGATATGGTTCCGACATCTGATGACACGACGAAGTGGAAACCCTGGCTCCCCAAGGTCATCTTTGCCAGAAACAGTTTGACCAACTGGAAAGTATTGCCGGTCAGCACGAACGATCAAGGAAGCAACTCAGGAACTAACCCGAATTTTCCGAATATCGGCGACTTCAACAATGGATACAATGCTCCCTGCCCGTCTTCGGCAACAAAGCTCGCCGTGCAAACGGAATCCGAAATTACTGCCTATGTGAACGGTCTCAGTGTAGGGGGTTTTACCCATCACGATATCGGATTCCTGTGGGGGATTCGCCTGATGTCGCCGACCGGGCTGTTCGCCGCTGAAAACAGGGCGGCGGCCAATGGCGGCGACATATCACGCCACCTCATCTTCATGACTGACGGCGAAACCGATACGAAATACATATCGTACGATGCCTACGGCCTCGCCGCTCTCGATCAGCGACGGACCAATGGCATGCCGACCAATGCCGATCAGAACACGATCGTTGCCAACCGCCTGTCGGCGCTGTGCACCGTCGCGAAACGCAAGAACATCACCGTCTGGGTCATCGCGTTCGGCACGTCGCTTACGCCGATGCTGACCAACTGCGCCAGCGATGGCCGGTCGTTCGAAGCCAACAATGCGGCGCAGTTGAACCAGACCTTCAGCAACATCGCCGCGCAGATCGCCAAGCTGCGGGTGGCGCGATGATCGCCCGGCTGGCGGCGGATCGGCGGGGGGCGACGTTGATCGAATTCGCGATCATCGCGCCGGTCATGCTGCTGCTGCTGATGGGTCTGTTCGACCTGTGCTATCGATCCTACGCGCAATCCATCCTTACCGGCGCGGTTCAGGCGGCGGGGCGCCGTGCGACGCTGGAGGGCAACGCGTCCGGCACCTCGACGGCGGCGATCGACAGCGCGGTCGTGGCGCAGGTCCGGGTGATCGCGCAGAATGTCCGCTGGGAAAGCAGCCGGAAGAGTTACCAGACCTTCGGCGACATCCGCGCCGAACCGTTCGACGACAGCAATCACAACGACCGGTACGATGTCGGAGAATGCTATTCGGACGTGAACGGCAATCACCAGTGGGACGCCAATCCCGGCCGGGACGGTCAGGGCGGGGCGAACGACATCACGCTCTACACCATGTCCATGACCTATCCGCGGCTCTTTCCGCTGCACGGACTCATGGGCATGTCCTCCGAACAGACCATTAGTGCCCAGACCCTGTTGAAGAACCAGCCCTATGGCGCGCAATCCACCTCGAGCCCGGACACGATATGCACCTGACCGTCCCCCGCGTATTGCGGCGGCTGCGCGCCAACCGTCGCGGCGTCGCCATGCTCGAATTCGCCCTGACGCTGCCGATCGTCGTGCCGATCGGCATGTACGCGGTCGAACTGTGCAATTTTGGCGTTCGCCAGTTGCAGTTGAGCCAGGCCGCGCTGACCCTTGCCGACAACGCTTCGCGCGTGGGCGTCGATACCAACATGGCGACGCAGCAGTTGCGCGAAGTCGACATCAACGAGATCGTCGAAGGGCTGCGGCTCCAGACCAGGGGGTTGCAACTGACGACGAACGGCCGCGTCACGATCTCCAGCCTCGAAATGAAGGATGGCGAGCAGTGGATCCACTGGCAACGCTGCGTCGGACTGAAACGCGGCGCGGGCTATGATTCCACCTTCGGCGCCGAAGGTGCCGGCGGAACGTCCGGCACGCCATTCCATGGCATGGGCGAAGGGATGCGGGTAAAATCCCCGGCCAATTCCGGCGTGATCTTCGTGGAGATCAATTACGACTATATCCCGCTCATCAGCAACTATTTCGTCGGCACGCGCAAGCTGCAGCAGGTCGCGTCCTTCATCGTGCGCGACAATCGCGAGTTCGGATCGGGCATCACCAATCCCGCCCCCGCCGCCGGAGAGCGCATGACCTGCGACCGCTATACGACCTGATCCCCACGCAGTTCGGCACAAACGCAGACGGGGCCGGCATCGCGTTCATGCGATACCGGCCCCGTCCCGTACCGATCCCCGCCCGGGGGCGGCGGTTACTTGTACGTCACCTTCTTCACGGCAGCGACGACCTTGTCGCTGGTGACGAGCGCCAGCTTTTCGAGGTTGGCGGCATAGGGCAGCGGCACGTCCTCGTTGGTGACGCGCAGCACCGGCGCGTCGAGGTCGTCAAAGCCCTGCTCCATCACCACCGCCGCGATTTCGGACGCGATCGAGCAGGTCGGCCAGCCTTCCTCGACCACGACCAGCCGGTTGGTCTTCTTCAGCGACTTCAGCACCGTCTTCGTATCGAGCGGGCGCAGCGTGCGCAGGTCGATCACCTCGGCGTCGATGCCCTCGCCCGCCAGCTTCTCGGCAGCTTCGAGCGCGAGGCCGACGCCGATCGAATAGCTGACGATCGTCACGTCCTTGCCCGGCTTCATGATCCGCGCCTTGCCGATCGGCAGGACGAAATCGTCGAGCTTGGGCACGTCGAACGAGCGACCGTACATCAGTTCGTTTTCGAGGAACACGACCGGATCGGTCGAACGGATCGCGGCCTTGAGCAGCCCCTTCGCATCGGCCGCGTCATAGGGTGCGATCACGATCAGACCGGGAACCGAGGCGTACCAAGGGCCATAGTTCTGCGAATGCTGCGCACCGACCCGGCTCGCCGCGCCGTTCGGACCACGGAACACGATCGGGCAGCGCATCTGGCCGCCCGACATGTAGTTGGTCTTGGCCGCCGAGTTGATGATGTGGTCGATCGCCTGCATGGCGAAGTTGAACGTCATGAACTCGATGACCGGGCGCAGACCGCCCATCGCCGCACCGGTACCGATGCCGGCAAAGCCATATTCGGTGATCGGCGTGTCGATGACGCGGCGGTCGCCGAATTCGGCGAGCAGCCCCTGCGTGACCTTGTACGCGCCCTGATATTCGGCGACTTCCTCGCCCATCACGAACACGCGGTCGTCGGCGCGCATCTCCTCGGCCATCGCATCGCGCAGCGCGTCGCGGACGGTCGTCTTGACCATCTCGGTCCCTTCGGGGATTTCCGGCGCGGTATCGCCTTCCTGGTCGGCCGCGTCGAACAACTGGCGCGCGCCGGTCTCGGCGTGCTGCTGCGCCGTACCTTCCGGCGTCGGTGGTGCCTTGTCGTCGTTCTTTTCGTCGGCCTTGGGCGCCGCGGCGGCGGCATCGCCGGCACGCGCCTCGCTCGGCTGGGCCGACCTGGCCGCCTCGACATCCTCGCCCTCGGCGGCGAGGATCGCGATGACCGCGCCGACCTTCACGTTATCGGTGCCCTCGGCGACGACGATCTGCGCGATCGTGCCCTCGTCCACCGCTTCGAATTCCATCGTCGCCTTGTCGGTCTCGATCTCGGCCATGATGTCGCCCGACTTGACCGTGTCGCCTTCCTTGACGAGCCACTTGGCCAGCGTGCCTTCCTCCATCGTGGGCGACAGCGCCGGCATCTTCAGTTCGATCGGCATCTCAGTAGGTCTCCACCAGCACGTCGGTGTACAGTTCTTCCGGGTTCGGCTCGGGCGCGCTTTCAGCAAAGTCGGCGGCTTCGTTCACGACCTTGCGGATATCCTGCTCGATCGTCTTCAGATCGGCCTCGGTCACGCCGGCGGCTTCCAGCTCGCGCTTCAGCCCCTCGATCGGGTCGGACTTGTCGCGCACCGCCTGCACTTCGTCGCGGCTGCGATATTTGGCCGGGTCGGACATCGAGTGACCGCGATAGCGATAGGTCTTCATCTCGAGGATGATCGGCCCCTTGCCCGCGCGCACCCATGCCAGCGCCTCCTCGGCCGCGCCGCGGCATGCCAGCACGTCCATGCCGTCGACCTGGATGCCCGGAATGCGGAAGCTCTCGCCCCGCTTGTAGAGCTGGTCTTCCGACGAGGCGCGATTGACGCTGGTACCCATGGCATATTGGTTGTTCTCGATCACGAAGATGATCGGGAGCTTCCACAGCTCGGCCATGTTGAACGATTCGTACACCTGCCCCTGGTTCGCGGCGCCATCACCGAAATAGGTCATGCAGACGCCGCCGTCGTTCGCATATTTGTGCCCGAACGCGAGACCCGCGCCCAGCGACACCTGCGCACCGACGATGCCGTGCCCGCCATAGAATTTATGCTCGGTCGAGAACATGTGCATCGACCCGCCCTTGCCACGGCTGATCCCCGCTTCGCGCCCGGTCAGCTCGGCCATGATGACCTTGGGATCGATGCCGTACGCCAGCATGTGGCCATGGTCGCGATAGCCGGTGATGACCGAATCCTTGCCGGATTCCAGCGCGGACTGCAGGCCGACGGCGACCGCTTCCTGCCCGATATACAGGTGGCAGAAACCACCGATCAGGCCAAGACCGTACAACTGCCCCGCCTTCTCTTCGAAACGACGGATCAGCAGCATTTCCTTGTAGAAGGAAAGCAGTTCCTCTTTCGACGCCTCGTACCGCTTTGGCTCCCCCGGCCGTTCGCGATTGGGAATGACGGGTTCGCTCGTGCGGCCTTGCGCCGGTGCTTTTGCCACGGTTCGGATGCCTCGTTCCTGAAAGGATGGGTTAGGAGCGCCGCCTATGGCGCGATTTGACCGCCTGCGCAACCGAAGGGGGCAGGCTTACGCAACGGAATCAGTCATCCAGCCGGATTCCACAGCGCGATCGCGCAGCAGCCTCGCCGGTGATCGGCACGATGAATTCGTCCGGATGCGCGACGTTGAGCTTGCGCCGGACCAGCTCGTCGACCATGTCCGGGTCGGCGTGGCGCGGGTCGAGCAGCTCGACCCGGTTGCGCAGGTCGGCACGCACCTTTTCCAGACAGGCATATTGCGCCTTCCGCATGGTCAGCTTGCGCTGATACTCGCGATAGGCCAGCACCCCGTTCGGCCCGAGTACGGCATGATAGGCAAAGAATCCCATCACGAGGATGACCAGCGCCGGCCATCCGGCCCGGGCAAGCATCTGGCGTAGCGGAGAAGAACGCGGCATGTCCGCGTATGTCGGGGATCGCCCCGTCCCACGCAAGCCGTCTCGATACCGGTCGGAGCCGATATGCACCTTCTCCACGACCCGGCGCAGCGCACCGCGCCAACCGATTTCGATACCTTTCTGAAGGTCGATATCCGCGTCGGCACGATCCTGTCGGCCGAACCCTATCCGGAAGCACGCAAGCCGGCGATCAAGCTGACGATCGACTTCGGCCCCGCCATCGGCGTCAAACGCTCCAGCGCGCAGATCACCGAACATTACGACGCCGCGACGCTGGTCGGGCGACAGGTCGCGGCGGTGGTCAACTTCCCGCCGCGACAGATCGGCAAGTTCGTGTCGGAGGTGCTGACGCTCGGCTTTCCCGACGAAGGCGGCGCGGTGGTACTGTTCGCGCCGGACCGGGTGGTGCCGGATGGCGGGCGGTTGTTCTGAAATCCGCGTGAAAATGCGTGTAAACGCACTTCCCCGTACCGGCCGTCTGACCCGCGACGCTTTCGTGGACAGTCCGTCCACTTCGTACCGAATGCGAAGCGCCGCGTCGGACGAACCGGCATGACACCTCGCCGCGCGGACAGATCAATAGACGAAACTTGCCCGCAGCAGCGTCGACCCGATGGTGCCCTCCCGTTCGCGACGGTCGATCGAGGTGCGGACATGGGTCGCGGTGACACGGAAACGTTTGGTCGGATACCAGTTGACGATGGCGGCGACCGATGTCTGCGCGCCTGCCTCCGGTTCGGCATCGCCCAGGTCAAGATGGCCGACGCGCGCGCCGACTTCGACCGCGCCCGCCCCGCCCTGTGCCAACGACGTGGTGGGATCGACGCGTTCGAACAGCCCGGTCGCGGCGCTGTAACTGCGGTGGTCGCCCGTCAGGAAGAACAACGCGCCGAGATACCCGCCGTGCAGCGTCGCTGCGGGCCGTTGCGTCGCATCGGCGCGTAGCACGGTATATTCGCTCTGCAGCGTGAAACGGCCGAAGGTCGCCGCCGCCTCCGCATTGGCTGACCTCGACCGGCCGCGCGGGCCGAAATCGTCGGTCTTGACCGGGCTGGCATCAACGATCCCCGTTCCCGCCGAACCGGCATAGGACAATGGCAGGCGCCGGTCGTGGCTGGCGGCGACCGCCAGGCCGAGGTGTACCGCATCCTCCCCCTGCATCCAGGGGGCAACGGTGGCGCGACCGGACAGGTTGATGCCATTGCCGAATGGCGAATCGTTGATGTCGTTCCCTTCCACGCCGGCCTGGATGCTGAAGCGATCTCCCCCGTACAGGATGCTGACACCGACAGCGGCGGGCGCCTGCAACGTTCCGTTTTCTGCGACGTCGGCGAACAGCGCGGGCCGCGAGCCCATGCGTTGCTGCATCGAGAAATTGGCGTCCTGTTGCCCGAACCGCAGCGTCAGCCGGTCGGTCGGCTGATAATCGATCCAAAGATACTGGAGCGGCGTATCGTCGATGTTGGAGAAATTGACGACGGCAAGGCCGGTCACATCGCTGCCCAGCCCATAATCGAAAAACAGCCAGCCGCGCCCAATGCGCGCACGCTGGTCATCGCCCGGACCGATCAGTGCGTCCCGCGATGCCGTGGACCAGCCGGCGTCGAACTCGACGAACGGTGCGACGTCGATATAGACATCCTCATCACCAATACTGAGCGGATCTTCCTCGCCGCTGGCGATGAACACGTCCCGGTTGCGTCGCCCCTGTTCCTGCGCCAGCGCGGCCGCCGGTGTGGCGAGCAGCGTCATTGCCGCCACGCACGTCCTCGAAAATCGCATTGTTCCTCCTTTTGCCATTCGATCGGAACGCGGTGCGCATTGCGTGCCTTCGCGTTCCGGCCCCCAAGGAGATGGTCAACGCGGGCGGTCGCCGTCTGTGCCACCAGATTCGCGGACCGAGGCGAGAAGATCGGCGTGTACGGGTCCGTTGGTCACGATCGAGATATCGCCCGTCGCCTCGAGTACGAACAACGACACGGCCGCCGGATCGGCGATGCCCGCCTGGCGAAGGCGCGACGCAACGTCGTCGCGCGACATGCGGCTGCCGCGAAGTCCCGCTTCGTCCATTTCGCCGTCGCGCATCACGACCAGCGGTCGATTGTCGATCACCTGGCGCAAGGGGCGGAACATGCTGCGCCCCCATGCCAGCCCGTATTGCAGGGCCAGCAGCGCAGTCAGTGCGGCAATCGCTTGGGCGAAGGCGGCGGGGGTTTCGGCGGTGCCGGCGGTCGCAAGCAGCGAACCGGACGCAAGGGTGATGACGAAATCGAACGCCGTCATCTTGGACAGCGCCCGTACGCCGATGATCCGGACGATCGCAACGATCAACACCAGCGTCGCAGCGCTCAGCACGCTGCCGCGGATCAGCGCCATGGAAAGGGAGGAAGTGTCGAACATCGCGCCACATAGCCGACCGGGAACGCCCCGCGCCATAGGCCATGGTCACGTCGGGTGGCGGACCTGTGGCGGCAAACGGCAAAGGGGGCGCCGGTTTCCACCGACGCCCCTTGCCTGAACGGCTACCCGGTCAGCGCAGGATCGACCGCCCGGCGTAACGCGCCGCGCCGGCCAGTTCCTCCTCGATGCGGATCAACTGGTTGTACTTGGCGAGCCGGTCCGACCGCGCCAGCGATCCGGTCTTGATCTGGCCGCAGTTGGTCGCGACCGCGAGGTCGGCGATCGTCGCATCCTCGGTCTCGCCCGAACGGTGCGACATGACCGCGGTATAGCGGTTGCGCTGCGCCAGGTTCACCGCCTCCAGCGTCTCGGTCAGCGTGCCGATCTGGTTGACCTTCACCAGCAGCGAATTGGCGAGACCCTGCTCCAGCCCCATCGCCAGCCGCTTCGGGTTGGTGACGAACAGGTCGTCGCCGACCAACTGCACCTTGCCGCCGATCTTGTCGGTCAGCGCCTTCCAGCCTTCGAAATCGTCCTCGCCCATGCCGTCCTCGATCGACAGGATCGGGTAACGCGCGGCGAGATCGGCCAGATAGTCCGCCATCTCGTGCGGGGTGAGCGATTTGCCCTCGCCGACCATTTCATAGCGGCCGCCCTTGAAGAATTCGGTCGCCGCGCAATCCAGCGCCAGCATCACGTCGTCGCCCGGCTTGTACCCGGCGCGCTCGATGCTTGCCATGATGAAGTCGAGCGCGTCGATTGTGCTGTTCAGCGCGGGCGCAAAGCCGCCCTCGTCGCCGACCGAGGTCGACAGCCCCTTCTCCGACAGGCCCTTCTTCAGCGTGTGGAAGATTTCCGAACCACACCGGACCGCGTCGGCGATGCTGTCGGCGCCGACCGGCATCACCATGAATTCCTGGAAATCGATCGGGTTGTCGGCATGTTCGCCGCCGTTGATGATGTTCATCATCGGCACCGGCAGCAGATGCGCCGACACGCCGCCGACATAGCGATACAGCGGCAGCCCGCGCGCATCCGCCGCCGCCTTCGCCACCGCCAGGCTCACGCCCAGAATGGCATTGGCGCCGAGCCGCCCCTTGTTCTCGGTACCGTCGAGCTGGATCATCGCTTCGTCGATGTCGCTCTGGTCCTCGGCATCCATGCCCAGCACCGCTTCGGCGATGTCGCCGTTCACTGCGTCCACCGCGCCCAGCACGCCCTTGCCCAGATAGACACCCTTGTCGCCGTCCCGTTTCTCGACCGCTTCGTGCGCACCGGTCGATGCGCCCGACGGAACCGCCGCACGGCCAAAGCTGCCGTCTTCCAGCAACACATCGACCTCGACGGTCGGATTGCCACGGCTGTCGAGGATCTGGCGGCCATGCACCTGAATGATTGCGGTCACGTAACGACTCCTTCTATGGTCGTGGGAACGGCTATGTCGCGGCCCCTCTATCCATTCGGTCCGCTGCTCGCAAATCCTTGCGTGCCGGACGGAACCCCGTTGGTGCCGCATGGTTTTCCTACCGAAACGAAGAAAGGATTCGTTATGACCGACTTCAATCGGCCCGACACCTCGCCCAAGGCCAACGACACCGGAATCGTCCTCGATACCGATTTCGCACCCGCGACCGGTACGACCGGAGAGAGCACGGGCGCGGACGCGACCGACACCGCCGCCGGCGCCAGGCACACGCTGAAGGACGAAGCGGCAAAGCTGTCGGCAAAGGCGACGGACAAGGCCCGCGGCCTTGTAGATGAGGGCAAGGCGCGCGCCACCAGCGCGCTCGATGAATTCTCGAAGCTGATGGACGATGCCGCCGGCAGCGTGGACGAAAAGCTCGGCGAACAATATGGCCAATATGCCCGTTCGGCGGCGCAGGCGATCGCGGGCTTTTCGGACGGTCTGCGGGGCAAGGAGGTCGAGGATCTTCTGGCCGACGCGCGCGAATTCGTGCGCAAGAGCCCGGCGATCGCGATCGGCACCGCCGCCGCGCTCGGCTTCGTGCTGGCCCGGGTCGTGAAGGCCGGGGTCGACACCGATCCCACCACTCCCGCCACCCCGACCAAGGGCTGACCCCGATCATGGGGGATGAGGGGCTGGGAACGGTCGTCACCCGTGTCGTCGACGATGCCAAGGCCTATGCCCAGGCCGAAGTGACGTTGTGGAAAACGGTGGCCGGCACCCGTGGGTCGCAGGCCGGCATCGCCGCCGGCCTCGCGGTCGGTGCGATCGTCATCGCATTGTCGGCGTTCGTCGCGTTGCTGGTCGGCGCGATCCTGTCGCTGCGACCGGTGATGGGTCCGGGCTGGGCGACGCTGCTGGTCGTCGTCGTCGCATTCGTCGTCGCGGCGATCCTCGGCAAGCTGGCGGCGGACGGGTTCAAGCGGGTCTTTGCCCCGTTGGGAGACGAATGATGGTCCCGCCTACCCTTGCCGCCGCGCAGGCCGATGTCCTTATCAAGCGGGCTCGGCTGAAGGCCAGCATTGCCGAGGCCAGGCATCGCCTGTCGCCCGCCACCATCGCATCGGGCGTTGCCGACGACCTGCGCGACAAGGCGGAAGACGGCGTCGCCCTGGTCCGCGAACGGCCCGGTGTCGCCGCCGGTATCGCGACCGGCGTCGTCGCCCTGCTCGCCCGCAAGCGGATCGCCCGGCTGTTCCGCCGCGACGCCCCGCCCCCGCCCCCGCCGCCCCTGCCCCCGACCGCCCCGAACAAGGATGTAGCATCATGAGCGAACTCAAGACCGCCCCGACGGCGACCACCGGCACCATCGACACGATCAAGGACAAGGCGTCGACCGCCGCGCATGCCACCAGCGATGCGGCGCACGATGCCGCCAGGCGCGCCTCGGACGCCGCCCACGACGCTGCGAAGCGCGCATCGGACACGATCGAGACCAGCCCGCTTGCCGTGCTGGCCGGCGGCCTCGCGCTCGGCGCCGTCGTCGGCGCATTGCTGCCGCGCACCGCGCAGGAAACCCGGACGCTCGCACCGCTCGGCAAGAAGCTGTCGGCTGCCGCTGCCGCCGCGGCCACTACCGCGCGCGACGTCGGCAAGGAACAGTTGACCGCCGCACTGCCCAGCAAGGACGGCGCCAAGGAACAGTTGCGTACCGTGTTCAGCAACGTCGTGCAGGCCGCCACCGACAGCGGCAAGAGCGCGATCAAGGGCTGATCCGCCCGTCACGCCAGTTTTTGGGTTGAAGGGTACGCTCCGTCCGCTATGCGGCGGGGCGTATCTTTTTTTGCACTGCGGGAGCGACCATGAGCAAACTCCACCTCGTCTTCGGCGGCCGCGTCACCGATCCGCGCACGCTCGACTTTGCCGACCTGAAGGCGATCGACGTCGTCGGCGTGTTCGGCGACTATGCCAGCGCCGAAAAGGCGTGGCGTGCCGCCGCCCAGCGGACGGTCGACGATGCCGAGATGAAATATGTCGTGGTGCACCTGCACCGCCTGCTCGAACCGGAACTGCCTGCGGCGTAAGCCCCGCCCCCCTCACCAAAACCATTTGGTTCGGGCAGCTTCGAGCTTGTCGGGAAGAGGATTGGGTGAACTATGCCCCACTCGGGTATCAGGATTGTCCGGGGGACAATCCGACCCTCGTCGGGAATGCCCTGATCGATGCAACCCTTTCTCGACTCCGGTTCTCGATAGGCTCGAAGCAAACGCGGTGGGACGGATTTAGGCAGCAGAATCGGCGCGGACCGGCTTCTACGCCCGGCCCGCCTGCGAACCCCAGCGCCACCGCAGCAGCGGCCTCAACAACACCATGCCCGCGACAAACCCGCCGACATGTGCCGCGCCGGCAATCGGCATTCCGCTGCCCGCGCTCGACCAACCGATGAACAGGTTCAGCGCGGTCCAGAACACGCCCAGCCAGATCGCATGGACGACATGCGCCGGGATCGGCCCGATCGGCCTGGCCTTCGCCCCGCCGAACAGCAGCGCATAGGCGCCGATCAACGCCGAAATCGCACCGCTGGCGCCGACCATCGCCGCCATCGACGACGGCCCCAGCAACCACTGGGCCCCCGCCGCGGCATAGGCACCGACCAGCAGCAGCACCAGCACCCCGCGCAGTCCGACCGCACGCTGGGTCGGCGTGCCGACGATCAGCAGCGACAACAGGTTGAAGCCAAGGTGCAGCCAGCCGTCATGGATGAACGCCGCCGTCAGCGGGGTCAGCGCGACCGGCACCAGCGGCAGCCCATCGGCAAGGATCGCGGGATCGGCGCCGACCCGCAACGGCCAGAAGCCGCCGACCGCTGCCGCCCAGCCGACCCGGCCGGCCACGATCAACCATCCGCTGACAAACGCGATCGCTCCGCCGATCGCCAGGATCGCGGGGGACGGACGGCGCTCGAACATGGGGGTCTAGATGAACTCGATCTTCGAAATCTGGTAATAACGGTCGCCCGACGGCACCGTTACCTCGACATCGTCATCCACCTTCCGCCCGATCAGCGCGCGGCCCATCGGTGAATTGTACGAAATGCGGCCCGACTTCGCGTCCGCCTCGGTCTGGCCGACGATCTGGTAGGTCACTGCCTTGTCGTCCTCGTCGAGCAACGTGACGGTCGCGCCGAACACGACCTTGTCGCCCGACAGCTCCTTCGGGTCGATCACCTGGGCGCGCGACAGCTTGTCCTCGATATCGGCGATCGACGCCTCGATCTGGCCCTGCCGTTCCTTCGCCGCATGATATTCGGCGTTTTCCGACAGGTCGCCATGGGCACGCGCTTCCTCGATCGCGTCGATGATCTGCGGTCGTTCGACCTTGAGCTGCTTGAGCTGAACCGTCAGGCGGTCATAGCCCTCCTGCAACATCGGCATCTTTTCGACCGTCGCCATCGCGCCACGCGTCCCTTTTGTCGTTGCCCCCTTCGAACGGACGGACCACCGGCCCGCCCGCACGCAACATGATGCTGATGGGGATCAGTTGTGCGATTGCGAATAATAGGACTGCAACGGCCGCACTTCAAGGGACCGGGCCGCCAGTGCCTGAATGGCCTGCGCCACCGCGACACTCGCCGGGGCCGTCGTGAAATACGGCACCTTTTGCGACAGCGCCGACGCGCGGATCGACTCCGAATCCTTCAGCGACTGCCACCCTTCGGTCGTGTTGAAGATCATCGCGATATCGCCGTCGAAAATCCGGTCGACGATATGCGGGCGTCCCTGCGCGACCTTGTTCACCCGTTCGACCGGCACGTCGTGTTCGGCAAGATAGTCGGCGGTGCCGCTGGTCGCGACGATCCGGAACCCCATCTCGACCAGCAACCGCACGCCCGGCAGGATCACCGGCTTGTCGCTCGCCTTGACCGACACGAACACCGTGCCGCCCGTCGGCAGGACGATGTTCGCGCCCATCTGTGCCTTGGCGAAGGCGGTGGCGAAATCGCTGTCGATCCCCATCACCTCGCCGGTCGACTTCATTTCGGGCGACAGGACCGGATCGACACCGGGGAAGCGGCCCCATGGGAACACCGCTTCCTTGACCGCGACATGGTCGATGTCGCGGTCGATCACCGGCAGGTCGGCCAGCTTCTCGCCCGCCATCACCCGTGCGGCGATCTTGGCGACGGGCGTGCCGATCGCCTTGGCGACGAACGGCACCGTGCGGCTGGCGCGCGGATTGACCTCGATCAGGTACACCTTGCCGTCCTTGACCGCGAACTGGATGTTCATCAGCCCCCGGACGTTCAGCGCGCGCGCCAGCGCCACCGTCTGCCGCTCGATCTCGGCGATGATGGCGGCGGTCAGCGAATAGGGCGGCATCGAACAGGCGCTGTCGCCCGAATGGACGCCCGCTTCCTCGATATGCTGCAACACGCCCGCCACGACGACGTCGTCGCCATCGGCGATCGCATCGACATCGACCTCGATCGCGTCGCGCAGATACTGGTCGATCAGCACCGGACTGTCGCCCGACACCTGCACCGCCGTCTGGATATAATCGTCGAGCTGCTGGAGCGAATCGACGATCTCCATCGCCCGCCCGCCCAGCACATAGCTGGGGCGCATCAGCACCGGATAGCCGATCCGCTCGGCGATCACCGCCGCTTCGTCACGGCTGCGCGCGAGGCCGTTGGCCGGCTGGAGCAGCCCCAGCGACGTCACCAGATCGGCGAAGCGCTCGCGGTCCTCGGCCAGGTCGATCGAATCGGGCGTGGTGCCGAGGATCGGGATACCGACGGCCTCCAGCGCGCGGGCGAGGTTCAGCGGCGTCTGCCCGCCGAACTGCACGATCACCCCGACCAGCTCGCCCCGCGATGCCTCGACATGCAGGATCTCCAGCACGTCCTCGGCGGTCAGCGGCTCGAAATACAGCCGGTCCGACGTGTCGTAATCGGTGCTGACCGTCTCCGGATTGCAGTTGACCATGATCGTCTCATACCCGGCGTCGCTCAGCGCGAAACAAGCATGACAACAACAATAATCGAACTCGATCCCCTGCCCGATCCGGTTCGGTCCGCCGCCGAGGATGACGATCTTCTTGCGGTCGGACGGCTGGCTCTCATCTTCCGGCTCGCCGAAGGTCGGCGCCTCGTAGGTCGAATACATGTACGGCGTCTTCGCCTCGAACTCGGCGGCGCAGGTGTCGATCCGCTTGAACACCGGCCGCACGCCCAGCTTGTGGCGATGCGCGCGCACCTCATCCTCGGTCACGCCGCCGGTCATCATCTTGACGACCTCGTGGATCAGCCCCGATCCACGTGCAATGCCGCGTTCCATGCCGCGCAGATTGGCCGATTGCAGCGCCAGCCACGCGAGGCGCTTGTCCGAAAAGCCCATCGCCTTCAACCGGCGCATACCCGCCGCGTCCTGCGGCAGGCCGTTGGTGCAGACTTCGGTTTCCGCGGTGACGATTTCCGCCATGCGTTCGAGGAACCACGGATCGTATTTGGCGATCGCATGCACTTCGGCGACGGTGAAGCCCTCGCGCAGCGCCTGTGCCGCGACGAGCAGACGGTCAGGCGTCGCCACGGCCAGCGCCGCCTCGATTTCCGCGCGCGGTGCGCCGGCGAGACGCTCGACATTGTTGAAGCCGGCCAGCCCGGTTTCCAGTCCCCGAAGCGCCTTTTGCAGCGATTCATGGATGTTGCGGCCGATCGCCATCACCTCGCCGACCGACTTCATCGCCGTCGACAGCACCGCCTGCGAGCCCTTGAACTTTTCGAAGGCGAAGCGCGGGATCTTGGTGACGACATAATCGATCGTCGGTTCGAACGATGCCGGCGTCGCGCCGGTGATGTCATTGTCGATCTCGTCGAGCGTATAGCCGACCGCCAGCTTGGCGGCGACCTTCGCGATCGGAAAGCCGGTGGCCTTGGAGGCGAGCGCCGACGAGCGTGACACGCGCGGGTTCATCTCGATGACGATCAGGCGGCCATCTTTCGGATTGACCGCGAACTGTACGTTCGAACCCCCTGTTTCGACACCGATTTCCCGCAGGACCGCGATCGATGCATTGCGCATGATCTGGTATTCCTTGTCGGTCAGCGTCAGCGCCGGGGCGACGGTGATCGAGTCCCCGGTATGGACGCCCATCGGATCGATATTCTCGATCGAACACACGATGATGGCATTGTCCGCACGGTCGCGGACCACCTCCATCTCATATTCCTTCCACCCGAGCAGCGACTCCTCGATCAGCACCTCGGTCGTCGGCGACGCGTCGAGGCCTTCGCGGACGATGCGCAGGAATTCGTCGCGGTTATACGCCACACCACCGCCAGTCCCGCCCAGCGTGAACGACGGGCGGATGATCGCCGGCAGCCCGACATGCTCGAGGCCCGCAAGCGCCTCCGCCTCGCTATGCGCGATATGGCTGCGCGCGGATTCGAGGCCGATCTTGTCCATCGCGACCTTGAACTTCTGACGGTCCTCGGCCTTGTCG
>QFNF01000034.1 GCA_003240755.1 Sphingomonas hengshuiensis
AGCAGCGGCACATCGGTCGGGCCTTCGTCGTAAGCGGAATGGTTACGTCGAGAACATTATCACTGGCGTCGATCAGGGGAACATCGACACCTGGGCGGTAAGAGCCAGCCTGTCATGGCGCCCCAGTGGCAATGTCCGCCTTGACGTCATCGGCGACTATTCGCTCGACCGGACCGACGGTTCGGCAACTGTTTTCGCCGCAATCAACAACAATGCCGCGTTCGTCCGGATCGCGTCTTTCCTGGCAGGGTGTCCGGGCCAAGCTTCGATCGCGGCCGCGGTACCCGAGAACAACGATCGTCGGTGCGCCAACAACCAATATGCTGCCTTGAGCCCTTATAAGGTGGCTGCAGAACGACAAGGTCGATCCCGTACGGAGATTTACGGCGGACTTTTGAACGCCGAATGGGACATTCTGCCCGAAATGACTCTGAAGTCGATTACGGCATACCGGGTGACCGCGCCGTTCTCCGTTCGCGATGCCGACAACACGCCGTTGCTGATACTAGAGACGATCAACCGGGATAACGTCAAGCAGTTCAGTCAAGAGATCACACTTGGCGGAACCGCCTTCGACAAGCGCCTAAGTTACCTGTTCGGAGCATACTTCTTCAAGGAAACGGACTTCCAGTTCTACCCTGTTTATGTACCAAGTCAGATCAGCCCGGTGTCTGGTGAGGAGCTGCGCGTTGGTGGGATTACCAACAATGCAGACATAAGCAATAAGTCCTTTGCACTTTTTACCCAGGAAAGCTTTGACTTCACCAGAAAGCTCAATCTTACCGTAGGTATACGCTACACCCGTGACACAAAGGACATCACCCCTTATGCCGTAGTTGCTCCATCGGTCGAGGGTTTCAGGAATGTCGGTTACAACGTTGCTTATCCGGGCCCGTTTGCCACTACCCGGTCTGTCTGCCTCGGCCCGCCGCGGGCGGTCGCGCCCCCTGCAGTTCCCTGCTTTGGTTCCAGCACCTATCTTTTCGAGCCGGTGAACAATCACCGCGTCGACAGCCGCGTAACGCCGATGGCCAGCATCCGCTATAAGTGGACTGATCAGTTCTCGAGCTATGCGAGCTATTCGCAAGGATATAAAAGCGGGGGATTCAACACGCGGATCAATCAGCCCGTCATATCGCCCAACGCTCCGACCGGACGGGAATTCCTGCCGGCATTCGACCCCGAGAAGGTAACGAGCTACGAGCTAGGCAGCAAAGCTCAAATCAACCGTGAGCTACGGGTTTCTGCAGCTGCCTATGTCGCGAAGTATACCGATATTCAGATTGTGCTTCGCGAAGGTGTGGCTCCCGTGGTCCGGAACGCTGGTCGCGCAACGGTAAAGGGATTCGAGGTCGAAGGGACGCTTAGTCCGATCGCTGCGCTCAACTTCGATTTTGGTCTTGGTTATACCGACTTCCGCTATGACGCTTTCACAGCGGCTCTCGACGCGAGCCAAGCAGGGCTGGCGCCAGGGGCCTTGGGTCGGGTCGACCTGACGGATCTTCAAGCCTATACACCGAAGTGGTCGGTTACGAGCGGCATTTCCTACACGTTGGCGTTGCCGTTCGGAACGTTGACCCCTCGTGTCGATCTGTCGCATCGAAGCAAGACATATTATGACGCTCCAAACACCGAGCAGATCGCTCAAAAGGGGTATGTCGTTCTCAACGCCTCTGTCAGGCTTGCTGGCGCCGACAATCGTTGGGCTATCGCAGCGGCGGTGACAAATCTTGGTAACGAGATCTATCGTGTTGGTGGAAACTCGTCTTTGACTGCCGCATCCGGATACGCAGAAGCAACTTACGCGCCACCCCGAATGTACTCCGTTGATGTGAGCTTCAGCTTCTGACGAGCCGCGAAGTACTGTGCAAGGAGGATAGGCATATCACTGAGCTTTACCTCTTCTAGGTAAATGATCGACAACGACCGTCTCGGTCAACGACTGACGGATCTTCGGTTATATTATGGGGGTGACGCAAGCTTTCGCTATGCATCCGCCGGGACTAGCCCCGGCGGATACCGCATGTTTCGGCTGGCGACAGTTGGCCAAGAGCTGTGCGAAGACGCCTCTCTTAGTAGCCCGTCGCGACGCCTTGATTTTGGCCCGTGCATCCATCAGCGACAGGAACAAATGGCTTCTGTTGCTCTTGTCGCGCAGACGGCCAGTCATGGCGTTCGCGGTTTCTACGCTGACATTGAAACGAGAACGCTCGAGCCGCAGGCCCAATCCTATCCTGCCGATACAGCTGATAACCCCGTCTGTCGGTCACTAGCCAGCTCTTCCTGGGCAATCGGCAGAGGATCGGAAACTTGCCATCGCGCGCCCGTTTTGCAGTCACAGCACGAGACTGCAGCCGCAGCCGCGGCTGATCCGACTTGTGCGACACGTAGGGTCAGGACCCATTGATGTGAGCGTCGCGATCTGATTCAGGTTCCGCGAGGAGACCGGGATGAGCGACCTGTTTTGGCTGACGGACGAGCAGATCGAGCGGCTGCGGCCGTTCTTTCCCAAGAGCCACGGCAAGCCGCGGGTCGATGACCGGCGGGTGCTGAGCGGCATCGTGTTCGTAAACCGCAACGGCCTGCGCTGGCGCGATGCACCCAGCGCCTACGGGCCTCACAAGACGCTCTACAACCGCTGGAAGCGTTGGGGCGAGGCGGGCGTGTTCACGCGGATGATGGAGGGTCTGGCTGCAGTCGGCGCCGAGCCGAAGACGGTCATGATCGACGCGACCTACCTCAAGGCGCACCGCACGGCATCGAGCCTGCGGGTTAAAAAGGGGATGTCGGCCGCCTGATCGGGCGCACCAAAGGCGGCATGAACACCAAGCTCCATGCCGTCGCAGATGCGAACGGCCGCCCCCTGAGCTTCTTCATGACGGCCGGACAGGTCAGCGAATACACCGGCGCGGCAGCGCTGCTGGACGACCTGCCGAAAGCGCAGTGGCTGCTCGGCGACCGGGGCTACGACGCCGATTGGTTCAGGAACGCTCTCCATGCCAAGGGCATCCAGCCCTGCATCCCAGGCCGGCGATCGCGCAACGAGCCGGTCTGATATGACAAGCGCCGCTACCAGCGCCGCAGCCGTATCGAGGTCATGTTCGGCCGGCTCAAAGACTGGCGGCGCGTTGCCACCCGCTACGATCGTTGCCCCAACGCCTTCTTCGCTGCCGTCGCCCTCGCTGCCACCGTCATCTTCTGGCTGTGATCAACGAGTCCTGACCCTAGCAGGTCCTGCAGGACATGTTTGTCCAGCAGCAGCGGAGACAATCACGGTCGGCGTCTACCGCGCCGATGATGCACGTCGCACGCGGCGGACGCCGGAGACCAATATTGCTTTGAGCGGCCCCTCGGTTCGTTGCTGTGACCGTCCGCACTGCTGTCAATGATTCTGAACCAGAATTGTCCAATGTCCCGAGTGCCCTTTCGGGTGGTCCACGGGGCACCATTTCCGGTCAAAGCTGGGCACTGCGACTTTTTCCACAGAAAGCCCGACAGAGGCCTATTTGCCGCAACACCCGGGGCCAGAGGCGACTCCCTGACCCGATACGCTCGTCTTCGCGACGAACATCTCGGGGCGGATCGGACAGGGCATATTGTCGCGGCTTCGCATTTCCTTACGCAAGATGTTGCCAGGGCGATCGATGATCTGTCCGTCGCGGGCATGCGAAGGGGCATGGACGGGCGCCCGCGGCGACCATCACCCTGCGGTCCTTGCCCCGGCCCCGGGCCCAAGGGCGACGAATCGCCGGCCGTTCCGAACAGCGGCGGCGGCGATCCTCGGCTTCGTTACGCCCAGCCCAACCCGGCCTTCGCCACCGCCCGCGCATAGCCCCGCATCCCCGCCATCCCGCGCGCGGTCAGCACCATGAAGGCGCGCCGCCGGTCGTTCGGGTCCTCGCGCCGCATCAGCAGCCCGGCATCGCTCAGCGTCGTGATCCAGCGCAGCGCCGTCGTCGGCGGTACGGCGGCGGCGATGCACAGGCTGGACACCGACACGCTGCTCCCCTCCAGCCGCGCGGCGAACAGGTCGAGCAGCATGTCCCACGCCGGATCGGCGAACAGGTCGCCGGCGAGGAACTGGTCGCGCATCCGCCGCGCGCGAATCGCGCCGCGCACGGTCGCGGCGGAAACCTCAACCGGGCCGGCATCGTCGGCGGGCGGCACGGTGAAACCGGAGGACCGGTCGCGAACGCCGTCGCCCTCCCCGTCGCGGCTGAGCCTGAGCAACGCTTCGGCGATCCGCGCGACGTCGCTCCTCAGCCGCCGCAGCCGTTCGGTATCGCGTTCGGCGGCCTGCACGCCGCTGCCCGGCGCGGCGCCCAACACGATCGCCGCCACCCGCTCCCCTGCCCGCGCTTCGCACAGCAGGGTCGCGGGCCCACCCAGCAGATGCAGCGTGACCACGTCCATCGCATCGAGCGGGAAGCCGACCACCAGTTGCGCCCGGTCGCGCGCCGCGCGCTGCGCCAGCAGCGGCAGCGCCCGGTCGAGCAGTTCCGGCGCCACGCCCGCCGCCTCGACCAGCAGCACATCGGCATGCGGCAGATCGTCCAGCGCCGCGGCCAGCCCGGCGAAACCGATGATATCGCCCACCGCCGCCCCGGCGGCGCGCGCTGCGTCCACCGCGTCGTCGCGCGCGATGGCGTCGTCCGCGACGATCATCACCCGCCGCATCGCGCGTCCGTCAAATCCCTCGAAACCCGTCAACCTGTCCCCCTGTCCGACGCTGCGACATGCGGCGTCGTAGGACCGACGGGTGGCGATGGCGAGCCCCATGGGCCCGCGACGTCTGGACGGGCGCTCAGTCCATCGCCTTGACGATCTCCTCGACCATCTTCTTGGCATCGGCCAGCAGCATCATCGTGTTGTCGCGGTAAAATACCTCGTTATCGACCCCGGCATAGCCGACGCCGCCCATCGACCGCTTGATGAACAGCACCGTCTTGGCCTTTTCGACGTCGAGCACCGGCATGCCGTAGATCGGCGAGGTCCTGTCGGTCTTGGCCGCCGGGTTGGTCACGTCGTTGGCGCCGATGACGAACGCGACGTCGGTCTGCGCGAACTCGCTGTTGATGTCCTCCAGCTCGAACACATCGTCATAGGGCACGTTCGCTTCGGCGAGCAGCACGTTCATATGCCCCGGCATCCGCCCCGCGACCGGGTGGATGGCATATTTCACGCGGACGCCATGCTCCTTCAGCTTGTCGCCCATTTCGCGCAGCGCGTGCTGCGCCTGCGCCACCGCCATGCCGTAACCGGGGACGATGATGACCTGTTCGGCCTGTTGCATCAGGAACGCGGCATCCTCGGCCGATCCGCGCTTCCACGGCCGGTCGATCGCCGCCACCCCGCCGCCCGCGCTCTCGGTCGCGCCGAAGCCGCCGGCGATCACGCTGATGAAGCTGCGGTTCATCGCCCGGCACATGATGTAGCTCAGGATCGCGCCCGACGACCCGACCAGCGCGCCGGTGATAATCATCGCGGTGTTGCCGAGCGTGAAGCCCATCGCCGCCGCCGCCCAGCCCGAATAGCTGTTGAGCATCGACACCACGACCGGCATGTCCGCCCCGCCAATCGGCACGATGAGCAGGAATCCGATCGCGAACGACAGGACGACGATCGCCCAGAACGGCCAGCCTTCCTGCCCGTGCGCGAACTGCACGACCAGCAGCAGGATCGCGGCCAGCACGCCCAGGTTGATGACATGGCGGCCGGGCAGCAGGATCGGCTTGCCCGACATGCTGCCGTTGAGTTTCAGGAAGGCGATGACCGATCCCGAAAAGGTGATCGCACCGATCGCGACGCCAAGGCCCATCTCGACCTTGCTGACCGGATGGATGACCGCGAACGGCTGCCCGATCATCGGGATGACCATCGACGCGATGCCGAACGCCTGCGGGTTCAGATACGCCGCGATCCCGACCAGCACCGCCGCCAAGCCGACCAGCGAGTGGAAGGCGGCGACCAGTTGCGGCATCGCGGTCATCGCGATGCGCTTCGCGGTGGTGAGGCCGATGACCGCGCCGATCGCGATGGCGGCGAGGATCTCGGCGAAGGTCACGGTGTCGATGCGGGTGAACTGCGTCCAGACATCGTAATCGGCGGTCTGTTCCACCACCGTCACCTGCAGCAGCGGCAGATGGGTCAGGATCGTGGTCAGCACCGCGATCCCCATGCCCACCATGCCCAGGCGATTGCCCCGCCGGCTGGTGGCCGGCGACGACAGCCCGCGCAGCGCGAGGATGAAGCACACGCCCGCCACCAGATAGGCGAGCGCGACCCATGGATTGACCGGAGCGGCCTCGTGCATCCCCCTCACCCCTTCTTCTTGTACATGGCGAGCATGCGTTCGGTGACGGCGAATCCGCCGAAGATGTTGATGCTGGCCAGCACCACGCCCAGCAGCCCGAGCCACTTCGCCCCCGGCACGCCGGCTGCGGCGGCGGCGATCAGCGCGCCGACGATGATGACCGAGGAGATGGCGTTCGTCACCGCCATCAACGGCGTATGCAGCGCGGGCGTCACCGACCAGACGACATAATAGCCGACGAAACAGGCAAGGACGAAGATCGACAGGATCGAGAGGAAGTCCATCGGGTTATTCCGTTCGCTCAAGGACGTTCAGATCCTCCCCAAGCATGCTTGGGGAGGGGGACCGCCGGCGCAGCCGGGGGTGGAGGGGCAGCGCGGTTTCGACGATCGCTGCGGCTGCGGCGTCCGCATCCGCCAGAACCTCGCGAGCGGGAATGCGCAGGACGATCAGGCCATGTGCGGTAAGCGCAGCATCCCGCGCGACATCGCGGGCCGGCCGGTCGCCGCGGTCATGCGCCTCCCCGTCGATCTCGACCACCAACCGCGCCCGCGCGCAGTAGAAGTCGAGGACATAGGTCAGCACCGGATGCTGGCGGCGAAATTTCATTCCATGCGGTTCGGCGCGCAACCGCTGCCACAGCAGCACTTCCGGAAGGCTCATCGCTTTTCTTAACCGTCGCGCTTGCCGGACGGTCGACGCCCCTCCACCGTCCTTCGGACGGTCCCCCTCCCCATGCTGCGCATAGGGAGGATTTGAAGCGCCGACCACTTCCGGCCGCAGCGCGCGCGGAAGCCCCGCTCCACCGGCTGCGCCGGTCCCCCTCCCCGTGCCGGGGAGGATATGCGCGGCCCCTCCACCGTCCTGCGGACGGTCCCCCTCCCCATGCGCAGCATAAGGAGGATTTGAGGGCGCCACCCCCCTCACCGTTTCCCCAGCACCAGTTCCGCCAGCAACCGCTGGATCGCGGCGGGGTCGGCGTTGCGGCTGACCTTCAGCACCATCGGCGCCGCCTGTCCCGTCACCCACAGATGCAGGTCGCTGTCGAGGTCGAACGTGCCCGCGCTCTCCACCGAAAAGCCGGTGATCGAACGATAGGGCACGCTGCGGAACGCGATCTTGGAACCGGTGATCCCCTGCACATCGACCAGCACGAAGCGCAGGTCGGTCAGGAACGCGGTGTCGCGCAGCGAGCGGAACGCCGCCAGCACCTCCTCGCCCGCGATCAGCGCATGGCCGTATTTCTCGCGGATGTCGGCCGGATCGACCTCATGACTGCTGAACAGACCCATATTCCCCCCTTCAATCGGCCAGGCGCGGATTCACCACCTGGCCGTTCCGGGTCAGGCGGATCGCCTCGCCGACTTCGTCATCGGCGGGCAGCACCGGGCGACCGGCATCCTTGTCCCAATAGGCCGACAGGAAATTGAACAGGTTGCGCGCGAACAGCGCCGATGCGTCGGCGGCCAGCCGGCTCGGCACGTTGCGATGGCCGACGATCTTCACGCCGTGGCGCACCACCACCTCGCCCGCGACCGCGCCCTCGACATTGCCGCCCTGTTCGACCGCGAGGTCGACGATGACGCTGCCCGGCCGCATCGACGCGACCTGGGCGTCGCTGACCAGCCGCGGGGCGGGACGGCCGGGGATCAGCGCGGTCGTGATGACGATGTCCTGTTTCGCGATATGGGCGGACACCAGCTCGGCCTGTGCCGCCTGATATTCCGCGCTCATCTCGCCGGCATAACCGCCCGCGCCCTCGCCCTCGATCCCGGCCACCTTCTCGACGAAGACCGGTTTCGCGCCCAGCGACTGGATCTGTTCCTTCGTCGCCGATCGCACGTCGGTGGCGCTGACCTGCGCACCCAGCCGCCGGGCGGTCGCGATCGCCTGCAGCCCGGCGACCCCCACGCCCATCACGAACACGCGCGCCGCGCTGATCGTGCCCGCCGCGGTCATCATCATCGGAAAGGCGCGGCCATATTCGGCCGCCGCGTCCAGCACCGCCTTGTACCCCGCCAGATTGGCCTGCGACGACAATATGTCCATCGACTGCGCGCGGGTGATGCGCGGCATCCATTCCATCGCCAGCGCCTCGATGCCCAATGCGGCATAGGCGTCGACCCGCGCGCGCTCGCCGGACGGGTTCAGCCCGGCGACCAGCCACGCCCCCTGCTTCACGCCGGCCAGGCTGTCGGGCGCGGGGCCGGCGACGCCCAGCAGGATATCGGCATCGGCGATCGTCTGCGCCCGTGTGCCGATACCGGCACCCGCCGCGGCATAGGCGGCATCGTCGATCGACGCCCCCGCGCCCGCCCCTGCCTCCACCGCCACGTCGGCACCCAGGCCGATCAGCTTCTTCACCGTTTCCGGCGTGGCGGCGACCCGGCGTTCGCCGGCGGCCTGTTCGGCAAGCAGCGCGAGCTTCATGTCAGGATGCGATCAGGTAGATGACCAGCGCGGCGAGCGCGGCACACACCACCGCGCCCCAGGTGAACCAGCGCAGAAAGCTGGTATAGGTCCCGGCATGGGCGGGCGGGCGGCCGTCGATCGCCATCGAAGCTCCTCTCGAATTCGTTTCGTTGGCGTGCAGCGTAGCGCGCGTCATCCGGCCCGCCAACCCCGCAGTTGCCGCGCGGGCGACCGGTCGGGCCGATGCGCTGGGCCCGGTGGGTCGGGATCGCTGCTTAAGCCGAATTTTACGAACGCTGCCGCATGGTTGCTCCGTTACGGGACATCGGGGACGTGGGGCAGCACATGACGCGCGACGGGCAAAGGCTGCTGATGGTGATCGACGACGAACCGGCGCAGCGCCGGCTGGTCGCGGCGATCGCGGGGCGGCGGGGGTGGCGCAGCGTGTTCGCCTGCGATTCCCAAACCGCACTTGCCATGCTGGGCACGCCCGACGGCATGGCGCTGGACGCGGTGCTGCTGGACCACTGGTCGCCCGATGCCGACGCCGCCACGCTGATCGCCGAGTTGCGCCGCATGCGCCCAACGCTGCCGATCCTGATGCTGACCGCCAACGAATCGGTCGCCGGCGCCGTGGCCGCGATGCGCGCGGGGGCGAGCGATTTCCTGGTCAAGCCGATCGCCGCCGAACGGCTGCTGGCGGCATTGGAGGCGGCGGCCGGCGGCGCGGCGCGCGGCGAGTTGCGCCCGCTCACCGAAAAGCTGTCGATGCCGCTGGCGTTCGACGAGATCGTCGGCGCCGCCCCGCCGTTCCGCGCCGCACTGGCGATCGCGGCCAAGGCGGCCCGGGCGCGCGTCCCCGTGCTGATCGAGGGCGAAAGCGGTGTCGGCAAGGAAGTGGTGGCGGACGCGATCCACGCCGCCAGCCCCCGCGCCCGCAGGCCGATGGTCCGGGTGAACTGCGGCGCGATCCCCGCCAATCTGGTCGAAAGCGAATTGTTCGGCCATGAAAAGGGCGCGTTCACCGGCGCGTTCGAACGCAAGGTCGGCCGGTTCCAGGAAGCCGATGGCGGCACGCTGTTCCTCGACGAGATCGGCGAGATGCCGTTCGAGACGCAGGTGAAGCTGCTGCGCGTCCTCCAGTCGGGCGAAATCCACCCGGTCGGCGCCCGCCATCCGCGCGAGGTCGATGTGCGCATCATCGCCGCCACCAACAAGACGCTGGCCGAGGAGGTGGAGGCCGGACGCTTCCGCGAGGACCTCTATTACCGGCTGAACGTCGTGCAGGTGACGATCCCGCCCCTGCGCGAACGCACCGGCGACATTCCGGCGCTCGCCCGCCACCTGATGGCGCGCATCGCGCGGCAGCCGGGGTTGCGCCAGTTGGGCATCACCGACGATGCGATCGCGCTGCTCGCCACCTATGCGTGGCCGGGCAATGTCCGCCAGTTGCACAACGCGCTGTTCCGCGCGGCGGTGCTGTGCGACGGCGACGCGCTGACCCGTGCCGATTTCCCGCACATCGCCCGGATCGCCGGGGGCGGCGCTCCGCAACCCGCCATTCCCGCGCAGCGCCGCGACATGGCCGGCGGCGTCACCCTGTTCCGCGCCGATGGCAACCTGCGCGCGCTGGAGGAGATCGAGGCCGACGTCATCCGCCTCGCCATCGGTCATTATCGCGGGCGCATGACCGAGGTCGCCCGGCGGCTGGGGATCGGGCGATCGACCCTGTATCGCAAGCTGGGCGAACTCGGGATCGACCAGAACGCGGCGTAAGGGGGGGGCGTTGCTCCGCACGTGGCGGCAAACGCCTACGCCACCTCCTCGCGCCATGTCCCCGGCGCCAGCCCCTCGACGCTCCATCCGCCGATGCGCCACCGCACCAGCCGCAGCGTCGGCAGCCCGACCGCGGCGGTCATCCGCCGCACCTGGCGGTTGCGCCCTTCGCGGATGGTGATCGACAGCCAGTGATCGGGCACCGACTTGCGGAACCGCACCGGCGGCACCCGCTCCCACAGCGCGGGCGGATCGATCCCCGCGACCTCCGCCGGGCGGGTCGGCCCGTCGTTCAGCGTCACGCCGCGCCGCAACCGCGCCAGCGCCGCGTCGTCGCGCGCGCCCTCGACCTGCACGAGATAGGTCTTGGGCAGCTTGAACCGCGGGTCGGCGATCCGTGCCTGCAAGCCGCCATCATCGGTCAGCAGCAGCAGCCCCTCGCTGTCGCGATCCAGCCGCCCGGCGGGATAGACGCCGGGCACCGCGACATGGTCCGACAGCGTCGCGCGCGCGCCTTGCGTCCCGCGATCGGTGAACTGCGACAGCACGCCATAGGGTTTGTTGAGCAGGATCAGCCGCGCCATGCCCGTTCCTGTCGACGATCCGCCCCGCCCTGTCGAGGGGGGCCGGAACCCGCTATCCCCGCGAAGCGTCCCTCGCCTATGGCCGATGCGCAGCCAGTTACGGAGAGCGTTTCATGAAGACCGTTTCCACCGCCCGCGCCCATGGCGGCACGCAGGGCGTGTACGCCCATGAATCGACCGCCACCGGCACGACGATGACCTTCTCGGTGTTCGTGCCCGCGTTGCGGGCGGGACAGCGCGCGCCGATCCTGTGGTATCTCTCCGGCCTCACCTGCACCCATGGCAACGTGACCGACAAGGGCGAATATCGCGCGGCCTGTGCGGAACACGGCATCGCCTTCATCGCCCCCGACACCTCGCCGCGGGGCGACGGCGTCCCCGACGATCCGGAGGGTGCGTGGGACTTCGGGATCGGCGCGGGTTTCTATGTCGACGCGACCGAGGAACCATGGGCCGGGAACTACCGGATGCGCTCCTATGTCGAGGACGAACTGCCCGCGCTGATCGCCGCCGAATTCCCGATGCTGGACGGCGCGCGCCAGTCGATCACCGGCCATTCGATGGGCGGGCACGGCGCGCTGACGATCGCGTTGCGCAACCCCGACCGTTTCCGCTCGGTTTCCGCCTTTGCGCCGATCGTCGCGCCGTCGCAGGTGCCGTGGGGCGAAAAGGCGCTGGGCGGCTATCTCGGCGACGATCGCGGGGCGTGGCGCGGGGCGGATGCGGTCGCCCTGATCGAGGACGGCGCGCGGGTGCCGGAAATGCTGGTCGATCAGGGCGATGCCGACCCTTTCCTGTCCGGACAACTGCGCCCGGAATTGCTGGCAAAGGCATGCGCCGACGCCGGCATCGACTGCACGCTGCGGATGCAGCCGGGCTACGACCACAGCTACAACTTCATTTCGACCTTCATGACCGATCATATCCGCTGGCACGCCGAACGGTTGAAATAGCCACGAACCAACGGAATCTCTCCCGCCCTGCCCTGATCGTCATCCGGGCGCAGGCCGGGATCCATGGACATAGGACGTCGCGACCCCCTCGATACCGCCCGTATCCATGGATTCCGGCCTGCGCCGGAATGACGGGCGCTGGGGTCAGCCCTCCCCCCGCACCTCGATCAGCGTCAGCACATCGCCGATCAGCGCCCGCATCGCACCCCGCGCCGCGCCCGGGTCGCGCGCGGCGATCGCGTCGGCCACCGCGGCGTGCTGCGCGACGCTCGCCGACCGGCCGACGATGGTGTTGGTGAAGCGGATGGACGTATTGAGCGCGGTCGCCACCATCTCGCGGAACTGGGCGTAGAACGGATTCTTCGCCGCCAGCAGGATCGCGACGTGAAAATCGATATCGGCGTCCAGCCCGTCGTCCTCGCCGCGCTCCGCCGCCGCCATCCGCGCCAGCCCCTGCCCGATCCGGGCCAGATCGTCGGCATCGGCCGCCACCGCCGCCAGCGCCGCCGCCTCGGGCTCGATCGCGACGCGCAACTGGTTGAACTGGCGCAGCAGCTCGACCGAGAATTTGCGGTCGAGCAGCCAGTGCAGCACGTCGGGGTCGAACAGGTTCCACGACGATGCCGGACGCACCACCGTCCCCTGCCTCGGCCGGGCGCTGACCAGCCCCTTCGCCGTCAGCATCTTCACCGCCTCGCGCGTCACCGAACGGCTGATGCCGTGCGTCCGGCCGATCTCGGCCTCGGTCGGAAAGGGGCGATCGTCATATTCGCCGGTGACGATCGCCCGGCCCAGCGTGTCGAGCATCGACCGGGTCAGGTTTCCGCCGGGCATCCCGCTCATCCGCACCGCCATGCTCCGCACCCTCTCCCAACGCTCGCGCCGCTTCGTGCTGGACACTTTCCATTCATCGTATAATTGTCCGCGCCAAAGCGCCAGAGCGCGGGGAGGAATATCCATGGGTCTGTCGACGATCGACCTCGTCGTGGTCATCATCTACGCGATCGGCATCTTCGGGCTGGCGCAATGGGTAAGCCGCGACAAGGGGGGCCATCAGAAGGACTCCGCCGACTATTTCCTCGCCTCCAGATCGCTGCCGTGGTGGGCGATCGGCGCGTCGCTGATCGCGGCGAACATCTCGGCCGAACAGATCGTCGGCATGGCGGGGTCGGGCTATGCGATCGGCCTCGCCATCGCCTCCTATGAATGGATGGCGGCGCTGACGCTGCTGATCGTCGGCAAATTCTTCCTGCCGATCTTCCTGCGCAACGAAATCTACACGATGCCGCAGTTCCTCGAACAGCGATATGGTCCGTCGATCCGCACGCTGATGGCGGTGTTCTGGCTGGCGCTGTACGTGTTCGTGAACCTGACCAGCATCATCTGGCTGGGCTCGATCGCGGTGACGCAGGTCGCGGGCATCGACCAGACCGTGGCGCTGGTCGGCCTCGGCCTCTTCGCACTGCTCTATCAGTTGCGCGGCGGGCTGAAGGCGGTGGCCCTGACCGATATCGTGCAGGTGACGCTGCTGGTGTTCGGCGGCCTGACCATCTCGTGGCTCACGCTGTCGCAGATCGGCGGGGATGCCGGCGTGCTGGGCGGTTTTGCCGAGCTGACGCGCCGGGCGCCGGAAAAGTTCGACATGATCCTGTCGGCCGACAATCCGTTCTACAAGGACCTGCCGGGCCTGTCCGTCCTGATCGGCGGCATGTGGATCGCGAACCTCAGCTACTGGGGCTTCAACCAGTATATCATCCAGCGCGCGCTGGCCGCCAGGTCGCTGCCCGAAGCGCAGAAGGGCATCGTCTTTGCCGCGTATCTCAAGCTGCTGATGCCGCTGGTGATCGTCGTTCCCGGCATCGCCGCGGTGGTGCTGGCCCCCGACCTCGCCAAGCCCGACGAAGCGTACCCGACGATGATGCGGCTGCTGCCCTCGGGCCTGCTCGGCCTCGTCTTCGCGGCGCTGATCGCCGCGATCATCGCCTCGACCGCGTCGAAGATCAATTCGATCGCCACCATCTTCACCCTCGACCTCTATGCCAAGCGCACCAGCGAGAGCGGGGCGATGGACGCGGCGATGGAGCGCAAGCTGGTCCGCATTGGCCGCATCGCCGCCACCGTCGCCATCGGAATCGCGATCGTCGCCGCCCGCCCGCTGCTCGGCGGCGCGGACCAGGCGTTCCAGTTCATCCAGGAATTCTCCGGCTTCTTCACGCCGGGCATCACCGTCATCTTCCTGCTCGGCCTCTTCTGGAAACGCGCGACAGAGGCCGGCGCGATCGGCGCGGCGGTCGCCTCGGTCCTGCTGTCGTGGCTGCTGCGCACGATCGCGCCGGGCATTCCGTTCATGGACCGGATGGGCATCGTCTTCCTGCTCAGCCTCGGCCTCGCGGTCGTCCTGTCGCTGGCGATGAAGGGCCGCGGCGATGCCAACCGGATCACGATGGACGGCGTGCGCTTCGGCACCTCGGCCGGGTTCAACATCGCCGGCATCGGCGTCGTCCTGATCCTGATCGCGCTGTACGCGACATGGTGGTAGGCCCGTTCCTCGCCCTCGACTGGGGCACGACCAACCGCCGCGCCTACCGGGTCGAGGACGGGCGCATCGCCGCCACGCTGCGTTCGGCGCAGGGGGTGTCGACCACCCCCGCCGACGCCTATCCGGCCGAACTGGCGGCGATCCGCGCCGAACTGGGCGACCTGCCGGTGCTGATGGCGGGCATGGTCGGATCGACGATCGGCTGGCGGGTCGCCCCCTATGTCGCGGTCCCGGCCGGGCTCGACGACATCGCCGCCAGCCTGACATGGATCGACGACCGCACCGCGATCGTGCCCGGCCTGTCGTTCACGCAGGACGGGCATGGCGACGTGATGCGCGGCGAGGAGGTACAGTTGCTCGGCGCCGCGCTCGCCGGACAGGTGCCTGCCGACGCGCTGCTGTGCCAGCCCGGCACGCATTGCAAATGGGTCGATCTGCGCGGCAACCGCATAGCCGCCTTCACCACCGCGATGACCGGCGAACTCTTTGCGCTGCTGCGCGCGCACGGCGTCCTCGCCCCGCAGCTTGCCGCGCCCGTGACCGCCGACGACTCCTTTCGCGAAGGCGTCCGCGAAGGGGCCAAGCGCGACCTTGCCGCCAGCCTGTTCGGCATCCGCGCCTCGCACGTCCTGGGTCTGCGCGACGACGTCCATGCCGCATCCCATGCCAGCGGCCTGCTGATCGGCAGCGACGTGGCTGCCCGGATCGATCGCGGGCGCGACGTCCACCTCGTCGCCGATGGCGATCTCGCCCTGCTCTACGCCACCGCGATCGAGACACTGGGCGGCCGCGCGCTTGTCAGCGGGTGCGAGGCCGCCTTTATCGCCGGCATCACCCAGATTCGAAAGTTGTCCGCATGAGCCACCTCGCCACCTTCGACGCCGCCTTCGCCCGCTGTCCGCTGGTCGCGATCCTGCGCGGGGTGCAGCCGCACGAGGTGGAGGCGATCGGCGACGCGCTGCTCGACGCCGGCTTCGCCATCGTCGAAGTCCCGCTCAACTCGCCCGACCCGTATGAAAGCATCACCCGCCTGTCGAGCAAGCTGGCGGGCTATGCCGCCGTCGGTGCCGGTACGGTGCTGAGCGTCGAACAGGTCGAACGGGTCGAGGCCGCGGGGGGAACGCTCATCATCTCGCCCAACGCCAACCCGGCGGTGATCGCCGCGGCGGCGCAGCGCGGGCTGGTCGCCATGCCCGGCATCGCCACCCCGACCGAAGCCTTCGCCGCCCTCGAAGCCGGCGCCGCCGCGCTCAAGCTCTTCCCCGCCGAGGCTGCCAGCCCGGCGGTCCTGAAGGCGATGCGCGCCGTCCTGCCGCGCGACGTGCGGATGCTGCCGGTCGGCGGGATCGTGCCGTCGGTGCTCGCCGAGTGGCATCAGGCGGGCGCGGCGGGCTATGGCCTCGGCTCGGCGCTCTACGTACCGGGCATGGACGCGGCGACCGTCGGCGAACGCGCCCGCGCCTTCGTCGCCGCGTGGCAGGCGCTGGCGCGGTAAGGGGGCCAGGCGACCGGCGCCGCCCGCCGCAACCGATGCAACGTGCAAACCGCACCGAACCAGGCGGCGCCGGAAACCCCGGACGCCCCGACCGTTACCCTCGCTCCCCCCGCCGGAGCACCGTCCATGTCGCATCCCCGCCCCGCCCTCGGCCTGTTCGCCGGCATCGCCGCCGGCCTGATCGCCTCCGCCGCGATGGCCGCGTTCCAGTCGATCGCCGCGAAACCGTTCGGCCAGGACGGGAGCGACGACGATCCCGCGACGCTCAAGGCCGCCGACAGGGTCGCGCTCGCCACCACCGGCCGGCAGGTTCCCGACGCCTATCGCGGACAGGCGGGACAGGCCGTCCACTACCTCACCGGTGCTGCGCTGGGCGGGCTGTACGGCGTGCTGACCGAATATCGCCCCGACGCCGCCGCCGGGTTCGGCAGCGTCTATGGCGTCGCGACCTCGCTGCTGCTCGACGAGGCGACCGTCCCCGCAGCCGGGCTCGGCAGCGCGCCGTGGGATACCGACGCCGCCACCCATGCCTATGGCGCGGCGGCGCATCTGGTGTTCGGCGTCGCGCTGGAGGGCGCACGGTCGCTGCTGGGCGGGCGGCAGGGATAGGTTGAGAACGCCGTCCGCCCCCCCGGAGCGGAGGGACATGGCATTGCCCTTAGCGAGCGACCAGCTCCACCACGCCAACCTCGACCACCGGCACCTCCCACGGATGCGCCGCCACGATCGCCGCCAGTTCCGCGCCGATCTCCGCCCCCGCCGCGGCATAGCTCTTGACCACCACGGTCGCTACGACCTCCGCCTGTCCGGTGCGCCCTGCCACCGGCGCCGCCCCTGCCCCCGGCACGAAACTCTCCAGCCCGAACCCCAGTTCGAACACCCCGCGATACGGCCCGACCGCGCCCAGCACGTCGCTGCCCCGGATCACGTCCACGACCCCCGCCAGCACCGGATCGTCGGCCAGCGCCGCCGCCTCGCCCGCCTGCAACCGTGCCAGCACGATGGCGGACACCGGGCAATGCACCCGCACCACCTGCATCGCGCGTCGGGTCACAGCAACAGCCAGTCGTTGCGGTTGCGCTTCACCTCGCCCCCGCCCTGCCGCCGTGCCAGTTCGGTTTCGGCGGTGAAGCGGACATCCTCGTCGCGATCGGTCAGGAAGCCGTCGAGCGAATCGTCGTCAATCTCGGTCCATGCCCGCCCGCGGTCGGGGCCATAGCGCACGCGCGGCAACAATCCGGGCTGGCGGGACCATTCGAGCAACTGCGCGACCGACGCCTCGTTCAGCATGTCGCGAAGGTGGAACGCGGTCACATAGGCATCGGGAAACGCGCGGTGCGCCGGCAGCCCGCGTTCGTGCTCGATGCCCTCGGGCCTGCGCCAGTAGCGCAGCATCTGGTTCGAGAACCCCGGACTGTCGGGCCACAGCCGCAGCGCGCATTTCCACGTACAGATCCACTCGGCGCCGTGCGTGAGCTGCGCGGTACAGAATTTCTGTTCGAAATCCGCACGATGCGCCGCCAGCGCCAGCCGCTTGGGATAGGGGTCGAGCACGCGGCGCGCGATATCCTGCCACCACGGCGCATCGGCGACCTGTTCGTCGAGGATATGGTGCACCGCCTGCGTGACCGGCGGGATCGGTCGTCCCGGATTGACGTAGCAGGCGCCACCCTCGCCCGACAATTCCCAGCGCCCGTCCTCGCCCAGCGCCACGTCCTGCCAGCCGACCTCGCACACGCCATGCACCGGCGGGGCCTGCCCCGTGGTTTCGAGGTCGACGACACGGATGATCTGCGCTTGGGCCATGGGGATGGAGATGGCGTGTCGCGGCTCGAAAAGCCACCCCGGCGCGGCCCGATGCGCGGTCAGACCCGGTCGATTCGCCCGCCCGCAACGTCGAACCGGGTCGCGTCGCCCGGAATGTCACTGAACAGCCCCGCCTCGGTCCCCGTCAGCCACACCTGCCCCGCGCCCGCCGCCCGCGCGAACAGCGCGGCGCGGCGACCGGGGTCGAGATGCGCCGCGACTTCGTCCAGCAGCAGCACCGGGGGCCGCCCCGCCCGGTCGGCGACCAGTTCGGCATGGGCCAGCACCAGCCCCAGCAGCAGCGCCTTCTGCTCGCCGGTCGAACAGCGCGCGGCGGCCATGCCGCGATCACGATCGGTGACGATCAGGTCGGCACGATGCGGTCCGCTCAACGCCCGTCCCGCCGCGGCATCGCGCGCGCGGCCCGATGCCAGTTCGCCCGCAAACAGCGTGCCGTCACCATGCCACCCCTCCAGCATCAGCGCGGCGCGCGGGAAATCGGTCGCGGGCAGCGCGGCGATCCGGTCGTCGAGCATCGCGACACATTCCGCCCGCGCCGAACCCAGCGCCATCCCATGCTCGACCATCCGCGCCTCCAGCGCCGACAGCCAGTCGGGATCGGGCGATATGTCCTCCGCCAGCAACCGGTTGCGCTCCCGCATCGCCGCGTCGTACCGCGTCGCCTGCATCGCATGGCCGGGCCACAGCGCCAGCGTCATCCGGTCGAGGAACCGCCGCCGCTCGCCCGCCGGCTCGACGAACAACCGGTCCATCGCCGGGGTCAGCCACAGGACGGACAACCATTCCGCCAGCGCCGTCGCCGCCGCGCCCGCGCCATTCACCCGGACGATGCGCCGCTCGGGCGCGGCCGCCTGCGTCCCCGTCCCCAGCCGCACCTCGCCGATCAGGTCGGCCGCGACGCCGAAACCGCCCGCCCCGCCCTCGCGCGCCATGTCCGACAACGGCGCGCGGCGCAGCCCCCGTCCGGGGGCCAGCAGCGACACCGCCTCCAGCACGTTCGTCTTGCCCGCGCCATTGGGTCCGCTCAACACGACGAACCCCGCGCCCGGTTCGATGGTGCCCGCCGCATGATTGCGAAAATCGGTCAGGGTAAGGCGGGTGAGCATCTGCCATCGACCGTTAGCGGCGCGGCGCGGGCGGCGAAACCCTTGGTCGCGGCCGATAACGTTATGCGAACGAAACTTTCCGGGGGTTTGGGAATTGGAACAGCGAATTACGACAGGAACCGTCCATGCCCCGTTTCGTCCTGATGGCCGCCGCTGCCTTCGCCCTGACTGCCTGCGGGTCGCAAAGCCCCGAACAGCAGCGCGCGGCCCAGTTGCGCGATCAGGCCGATGCCGAAGCCGATGCGATCGAGGCCGCGGCGGAAAACCAGACCGCACAGATGAAGGTCGAGGCGGAAGGGCTCATCACCCAGGCCGGGCAGACGGGCGGATATGATGCGGAACGCCTGAAGGTCCGCGCCAATGCGCTGCGGCAGGAAGCGAAGCTGGTCGAGCAGCAGGCCAATGCGCAGGCGAAGGCGGTACGCGATCGCGGGCAGGCACAGGCAAGCGCGGCACTGGCCAAATAGGACAGGTCGATCCGGAGCAGGCGTCCGGCGCCGGCCCATACCCGGCACCAGCCCGACGCCGGCGAGCGCTTCGCCGATCCGCCATCTCTCCCGCCGGCATTGTGGCAGGGCTGTCCGGGACGGTCGCTGGTTTCGCACACGCCGCAACAGGGTCACTGCGCGGTCATCGCTCCACCGAACAGCTCAGATCCCGGCCAGCCCCTGCGCGCGCAACCGCTGCTGCGCCGCGCGATACGCCACCGGCTCGGCGATGTTCAGCCGCCGCCGCGCCGCGTCGAGCGGTTCGGCCAGCAGCGCCTCGTAATCCTCGGCATGCAGCCAGCGGGCGCGGCGGCCGTTGCGATAGCCTTCCCAGACGGCGTTCGCGAACGCGCGTTCGCCGGTGATGCGCAGCGACTTCACCGCCGCGCCCAGCCCGATCGCCGCCCAGCCGAGCCCGCCGGTCTGGGCATAGGAAAAGGCGACGAGGCACGCCTCGCCCAGATGTTCCTCGGCGGTATAGCCGGTCAGCACGTGCCAGATGTCGTGGACGTCGCGCTCGCGCCGTCCGAACCATGCGACCGGGTGCGCCGCGTCGCGCCAGCCTTCGTCATCGGCGACGCTGATATCGGCCAGCCCCTTCGCCGAGAATCCGGTGCGGTCGAGGAACGCACGATAATGCGCGCCGACGCTGCCGTCGGGCAAGGCGTCGACCCATGCACGATCGGAAAAACGCTCGGCCAGTTCGACATGATCGTATGCGATGCGCCCGCCGCCGGGTTCGCCCAGCAACCGCGCGTAATTGCGGTGGCTGGTATTGCCGTTCAGGGCGCGCATGATGCGGAACACCTGCACCGTGTCGTTGCCATCGGCCAGCAGCCGCCGCAACGCGGACCACGCCGCTCCCCAGTCCCGGCGAAGCGGCTGTACCGTATCAATTTCGTGCGTAGCCATGTCCGACTCCACTACTTACATCATTGTAAGTAAGCAGGCATCGGCGGTGCGTCAAGCAGCGCGGCCAGCCCGGCCGATCGCGCTTCGGCCTTGCGCTCAGCCCGGCGCGCGCAACCCCGTGCGCTCAGCCCTGACGCGGCGCGGCGCGCGTGGCGTTTTCGACGACGAACTGCCCGCCACGCTCGCAACTGGCGCTGATGACCGGATAGGACAGGTCGGTGTTGCGCGCGAGTATCGCAGGCATCGCCGCCTGGCATGCGGCGACCGACTGGTAGCGCATGGGGGCGACGCGTTCGCGGGTGCAGGCGGCGCCATCGTCGCCGCAACCCAGGATCGCCATGACATAGACCAGAGGTGCCATTCGCCGTCTCCTTCCACCGCTTTCAATCCCTCGCGCCGCCCGTTGTTCCGACGAACCGTTGCAGCCGCGCGCCCGCTTCCCCAGATTGCGCTTGCAATGCCGCCAGAAACCCATTCCGCCTCCGGTCCGACCCGACCCATGCTGGCGACGCTCCGCCGTTTCCTTCCCTATCTGTGGCCTGCCGGCGCGTCGGGGCTGAAGGTGCGCATCGTCGCCGCGCTGCTGCTGGTCGTCGCGTCGAAGCTCGTGCAGGTGTACGGTGCGCCGTTCGCGCTGCAGGGGGCGATCGATACGATGGCGGCGGGGTCGCGCGATGCCCTGTGGCTCGTCGTCGCGCTGGTCGCGGGCTATGCGGCGGCGCGCTTTGCCGGCACGTTGTTCGACAATCTGCGCAACGTCGTGTTCGAACGCGTCGGGCAGGATGCGACGCGGCGGCTGGCCGCGTCGGTGTTCCGCCACCTCCACGCGCTGTCGCTGCGCTTTCACCTCGAACGGCGCACCGGCGCCGTCACCAAGGTTGTCGAGCGCGGTACCAAGAGCATCGACACGATGCTGTATTTCCTGCTGTTCAACATCGCGCCGACGATCCTCGAACTCGGCCTCGTGCTGTCGATCTTCGGCACGCGGTTCGGCGCGTGGCTGGTCGGCGGCACGATGGCGATGGTGGTGCTCTACATCGTCTTCACCCGCTGGGTCACTGACTGGCGCTCCGCCCTGCGCGAACGGATGAACGACCTCGACACCGGCGCGGTGGCGCATGCGGTCGATTCGCTGCTGAACTTCGAAACGGTCAAATATTTCGGTGCCGAGCAGCGCGAGGCCGCGCGCTACGACCGCGCCGTCGCCAGCTATGCCGATGCGGCGGTGACGTCGGAAAACTCGCTGGCGCTGCTCAATATCGGGCAGGCGCTGATTACCGCGCTGATGCTGGGCGGCGGCATGGCGCTGATCGTGTTCGGCTGGAACAGCGGACGGTTCACGCCCGGCGACGTGGTGCTGGTGTCGACGCTGCTGACGCAGTTGTTCCGCCCGCTCGACCTGCTCGGCATGGTCTATCGCACCGTGCGGCAGGGCGTGGTCGACATGGGCGCGATGTTCGACCTGATCGACACGCCGGCCGATGTGGTCGATGCCCCGGGCGCGACGGTGCTCGACGTCGGGCGCGGCCATGTGCGGTTCGAAGGCGTGGGCTTCGGCTATGGCGACGGGCGCCGGATCCTCGACGGCATCGACCTCGACATTCCGCCGGGCACGACGCTGGCGGTGGTCGGGCCGTCGGGCGCGGGCAAGTCGACGCTCGCCCGGCTGCTGTTCCGCTTCTACGATCCGACCACGGGGCGGATCACCATCGACGGACAGGATATCGCGCACGTGACGCAGGCGTCGCTGCGCTCGGCGATCGGCATCGTGCCGCAGGATACGGTGCTGTTCAACGACACCATCGGCTACAACATCGCCTATGGCCGCGCCGGTGCGACGCCCGACGATATCGCGCGCGCGGCGCAGGGCGCGTCGATCGCGCCGTTCATCGCCAGCCTGCCGCAGGGGTTCGACACCCGCGTCGGCGAACGCGGGCTGAAGCTGTCGGGCGGCGAGAAGCAGCGGGTGGCGATCGCCCGCACGCTGCTCAAGAACCCGCCGGTCCTGATCCTCGACGAAGCGACCAGCGCGCTCGACAGCCGGACCGAGGCGGACATCCTCGACACGCTGGAGGCGATCGAACGCGGCCGCACCACCATCGTCATCGCCCACCGCCTGTCGACCGTGGTCCATGCCGACCGCATCGTCGTGCTGGAGGGCGGGCGGGTCGCGGAAAGCGGGTCGCATGCCGACCTGCTCCGCGCCGGGGGCACCTATGCCGGGATGTGGGCGCGCCAGGCCGCCGAACGCGCGGCGGCGCTGGAAGACGCCTGAAACATATCCGGATGGACCCTCCGCCGCGCCCATGCGTATCCACGACGACGCGGGAGGACGACGCATGAAGGATGTGTTCAGGAAAGCGGCGACGGCGACGGCGCTGATCGGTGGCGGCCTCGCGCTGTGGACCGCGCTGGCGGCCAGTGCGGCGGAGGCGCTGGTCCCGGCCGACGGGGCGTTCGTCGACGTACCCGGCGGGCGGCTGCACTATGTCGATACCGGCGGCGACGGCCCGGCGGTCGTGATGCTGCACGGCCTCTATGGCCAGTTGCGCAACTTCTCCTATGCGCTCGCCGCCGAACTCCCCGACCACCGGCTGATCCTCGTCGACCGTCCCGGCTGGGGCCATTCCACCGTCGAAGTTGAACATCCAACGCTCGAAACCCAGGCCCAAATGATCGCCACCCTGATCGACACGCTCGGGCTCGACCGGCCGTTGCTGGTCGGCCATTCGATGGGCGGCGCGGTGGCGCTGGCGATGGCGCTCGACCAGTCGGCCAAGATCCGCGGGATCGCGCTGATCGCGCCGCTCACCCGGCAGATCGACCGCCTGCCGCCGGTGTTCCGTGGCAAGGTCCCGCCCGCCATCGTCCGCAGCGTCGCCGCATGGACCATCGGCGTGCCGCTGACGACGCTGACCGGGCCGGCGGTATCGAAAAGGGTGTTCGCGCCCGACCCCGTGCCGATGGACTTCGGCACGCGCGGCGGCGGGCTGAGCGCGCTGCGCCCCGCCAGTTTCGAGGCGGGGGCGTTCGAGCTGGAAGATGCCAACCGCGCGCTGTCGACGATGGTACCGCGTTACGGCTCCATCACCATGCCGGTCGCGATCCTCTATGGCCGCGACGACCAGTTGCTCGATCCGGTGGCGCAGGGCGACGTCACCGCCGGCGAAATTCCCGGTGCCAGACTGACCAAGATCGGCGGCGGGCACATGATCCCGATCACCCGTCCGGCCGAAACCGCGGCATGGCTGCGCGAGTTCGCCGCGGCGTGAGGATCGCGGGCCTGCTGCTGGCCGCGCTGGTCGGCGGATGCAGTGCCTATGGCGACGGCATGGGCGACATCCTGCGGGGCAATGGTATCGCCGCGCGGGAGCCCGATTACGACGTCCCCTATGTTCCCACGCCCGAACCGGTGGTCGATGCGATGCTGGCGATGGCGGAGGTTGGCGCGGCCGACACGGTGATCGACCTGGGATCGGGCGACGGGCGGATCACCATCGCCGCTGCCCGCAGGGGTGCGACCGCCAGCGGGGTGGAGATCGACGCGGCGCTGGTCGACCGCGCGCGGCGCAACGCCGCGCTCCACGGGCTGCAGGATCGGGCCCGCTTCTCCAATGCCAACCTGTTCGACGTACCGCTGCGGGGGGCCAGTGTCGTCACCATGTACCTGCTGCCGAGGATCAACATGGCGTTGCGCCCGCGCCTGTTGACCGAGCTGAAACCCGGTACGCGGGTCGTCACCCATGCCTTCGACCTCGGCGACTGGCGCGCGGATGCGGAGCGGCTGGTCGGCGACCGCCGCGTCTATCTGTGGATCGTACCGGCGGTTGCGGGCGGAAGCTGGCGGGCGACGCTGCCCGGCGGACGCGACGTGGCGCTGACCATCGACCAGCGGTTTCAGGACGTGACGGGGACGCTGGACGGTGCGGCGCTGACCGGCAGCCTGCGCGGAACCGCATTGCGGTTCACGGCTGGCGGGCGCGACTATCGCGGAACGGTGGGCGAGGCGGCGATCGCGGGCGAAGGCTGGCGTGCGGTACGGGTGGAATAGGCGGCCGAACGTCGCGCCCTGAAAACCCACCCCTCGACGCCCCCGCCCCGCACCCCTAGGGGAAGCCCGATGGTGCTCGACCCGATCCCCGTATTGCAATCGACCTTCGGCTTTCCCGATTTTCGCGGTGTCCAGCGGCAGGTGGTCGACCGGGTGCTGGCAGGCCGGCGCACGCTGGCGGTGATGCCGACGGGTGCGGGCAAGTCGCTGACGTATCAGTTGCCCGCGCAGATGCTGCCGGGCACCTGCGTCGTCGTATCGCCGCTGATCGCGCTGATGCACGACCAGTTGCGTGCCGCGACCGCTGTCGGCATCCGCGCGGCGACGCTGACCAGTGCCGATGACAATCGCGCCGAAACGCGCGGGCGGTTCCTCGATGGCGACCTCGACCTGCTCTACGTTGCCCCCGAACGCGCTTCGGGCAGCGACTTTCGCGAGCTGCTGTCGCGCGGGAACCTCTCGCTGTTCGCGATCGACGAGGCGCATTGCGTCAGCGAATGGGGCCACGACTTCCGCCCCGACTATCGCCTGTTGCGTCCGCTGTTCGACCAGTTTCCCGACGTACCGCGCCTTGCCCTGACGGCGACGGCGGACGCCCATACCCGCGCCGACATCCTCGAACAGCTCGGCATCCCGCACGACGGGCTGATCGTCGCCGGCTTCGACCGGCCGAACATCCGCTATCACATCAGCCCGCGCGACCAGGGTACGCGCCAGATCGCCGACGTGATCGCCGCCACCCCCGGCCCCGGCATCGTCTATGTCCAGTCGCGCGCCGGCACCGAACGGCTGGCCGAGGCGCTGGGCAGGACCGGTCGCCCGGTACGCGTCTATCATGCCGGCCTCGACCCCGCCGTCCGCCAGCGCAACCAGCATGACTTCGTCGCGTCGGAAGATATGGTGATGGTGGCGACCATTGCGTTCGGGATGGGGATAGACAAGCCCGATGTGCGTTTCGTCGCGCATGCCGGGCTGCCGAAATCGATCGAGGCCTATTACCAGGAGACCGGCCGCGCCGGGCGCGACGGCGATCCGGCGGTCGCGCATCTGTTCTGGGGGGCCGACGATTTCGCCCGCGCCCGCCAGCGCATCGGCGAGGTCGAGCCGAACCGGCAGGCGGGCGAGCGGCAGCGGCTGAACGCGCTGGGCGCGCTGGTCGAGACCGCGGGGTGCCGCCGCGCGATCCTGCTGAGGCATTTCGGCGAATCGCCGCCCGAAACATGCGGGAATTGCGACAACTGCCTCCACCCGCCCAACGCGGTCGACGCGACGCAGGTGGCGCGGAAATACCTGTCCGCCGTGTTCCGCACCGGGATGATGTTCGGCGCGACCTATATCGAACAGGTGCTGACCGGCCAGTCGACCGAGCGCAGCATGACCAACGGCCACGAAAACCTGTCGGTGTGGAACATCGTCGAGGGGGACGAGGCGGCACTGCTGAAACCCGTCGGGCGGGCATTGCAACTGCGCGATGCGCTGCGCGCCAACGACCATGGCGGACTGGAATTCGGCCCCGCCGCGCGCGGGCTGCTGAAAGGCGGCGACACGCTGTCGCTGATCGTCCCGCCCAAGCGCGAGCGGCGGCGGCGCGGCGACGCGGTGCCCAACCCGACGGGCGACCCGCTGTTCGAGGCGCTGCGCGCGAAACGCCGCGAACTGGCGCAGGAGGCCGGGGTGCCGCCCTATGTGATCTTTCACGATTCGGTGCTGCGCGAGATGGCGGCGGACCGGCCGCAGACGATCGGCGGCATGCGGCGGATCACCGGCGTCGGCGAAAAGAAGCTACAGGCCTATGGCGACGCGTTCCTGGGCGTTATCAAGCAACACTAACTCCTCCCCACCCGGTGGGGAGGATTTGCTTGGGGCGAACGGGATCGCTATCCTGCCGCCATGCACATCCGCCGTATCGACGACCGCATCTCGGTCAGCCCGCAGATCACCGCCGACGACGTCGCGACGCTGAAGGCCCGGGGCTTCACCACCATCGTCAACAACCGGCCCGATGGCGAAGAGGCCGGGCAGCCGGCCGGCGACGCGATCGCCGAAGCGGCGGCGGCGGCGGGCATCGCCTATCACGCCATTCCGATCACCCATGCCGGATTCAGCCATCCGCAGCTCGACGCGATGGCGGGGATACTGGCCGACAGCGACGGTCCGATCCTCGCCTATTGCCGCTCGGGCACGCGATCGTGCAACCTGTGGGCGCTGGCGAGCGCCAAGACCGGCGGCGATCCCGACACGCTGGTCGCGGCCGGCGGTGCCGCGGGCTATGACCTGTCGGCTATCCGCCCGATGCTGGACGCGCTGAAGGGCTGATCGCACGCCCCGGCGGATCGCACGTTAACGCACCGAACCGGTGCGGTTGGCGCCGTTAACCAAATCGCAATCCCCGGCCGGCAGTCTGGCGCCTGTACCAATGGGGGTTCAGAACATGGGCATTAGTCAGAAAGGCGCCCGCTTCCTCTCGGAAAGCCGGGTGGAAGACGCAGCGCAGACCAGCAGCACGGCGTGGTTCGAACTGGGCATCCGCCATTCCAGCGGAACCGGCGGCGCGATCATCGACCTGGTCGAGGCACATAAATGGTTCAACCTCGCCGCGATGACGGGGTCGGAACAGGCGCAGGAATGGCGCGCCGAAATCGCGTGCGACATGACGCCGCGCCAGATCGCCGACGCGCAGAAGGCGGCACGGGCGTTCCTGCAGACGGGCGCGCGGGCGAACTGACGGGGGCGCTGTCGCGACCGGACCGTTCGTGCCGAACGGGACAGGCGCCGATGCTTCGCACCGCCGTCGAAGGCGCGTGTCGACGCACCTGGCCAGCGGTCCTTCGATACGCCCCTTCGACAAGCTCAGTGGCTACTCAGGACGAACGGGCATGCCTGAAGTCATCACGCTCTAGCCGCTCGTGTTCCGCCATGTAGCGGAGAGATCCCGGCCCTTGCCACGGATGACGCCGGGTTCGACCCGGCTGAGCCACCCTCCCGTCATTCCCGCGCAGGCGGGAATCCATAGACGCTGACGGTTCGACATGCTCCCGCGACGCCAGCGCATATGGACTCCCGCCTGCGCGGGAGTGACGAAGCAGGCCGCCGCTACGCCTTCGCCGCCGGCTTTCCGGCCGCAGCTTTCTTGGCCGGCGCCTTCTTTGCCGCGCCGTCCTTCGCCGCCGCCTTCTTCGCCGCACCGTCCTTGGCGGCGGCCGCCTTTTTCGGCGCGGCCTTCTTCGCCGCCGGCTTCTTCTTGCCCTTGGCCGGGGCCGCCGCCGCGCGGTCGTCGATCAGTTGCGCGGCTTCCTCCAGCGTCAGCGCGTTCGGTTCGACCGACTTCGGAATCGTCGCATTGGTCGTGCCGTCGGTGACGTAGGGGCCATAGCGCCCCTCCATCAGCCTGATCTCCGCCTCGGTACGCGGGTGGTTGCCGAGCACCTTGAGCGGTTCCCGGGCGGCACCGCGCGCGGCGCGCCCGCCGCCCGCCGCCGCTTCGGCCAGCTTGACCACCGCCGCGTTCATGCCGGTTTCGAACACGTCCGCCGTCGACTGCAACCGCGCATATTTGCCGGCATGCTTCAGATACGGGCCATAGCGTCCGATCGCCGCCTCGATCGGTTCACCCGTTTCGGGGTGGTTGCCGATGGTGCGCGGCAGGCTGAGCAGCTTCAGCGCCCATTCGAGCGTCAGGTCGCCGATATCCTTCGGGATCGACGCGCGCTTCGCGTCCTTGCCCTCGCCGAGCTGGATGTACGGCCCGAAGCGGCCCGACTTGCGCTCCACCTCCAGCCCCGTTGCCGGGTCCTTGCCCAGCCCTTCCGGTCCGGCGTCGCCGCCGTCCTCGCCGCCGGGCTGCGCGAAGCGACGGGTATATTTGCATTCCGGATAGTTGGAGCAGGCGATGAACGCGCCAAACTTGCCCCCGCGCAGCGCGAGGCGCCCCTCGCCGCAATTCGGGCACAGCCGCGGATCGGTGCCATCGGCCTTTTCGGGGAACAGATAGCTTCCCAGAAACTGGTCCAGCTCGGCGGTGATCGCGCTCGGCTGCTGTTCCATCACCTCCGACGTGCGCGGCTTGAAGTCGCGCCAGAACGCTTCGAGCACCGCCTGCCATTCGGCGCGCCCGCCCGACACGTCGTCCAGTTCCTCTTCCAGCCCCGCGGTGAAGTCGTAGCCGACATATTTCTCGAAGAAGCGTTCGAGGAACGCGGTGAGCAACCGCCCGGTTTCCTCGGCGAAGAACCGGTTCTTCTCGACGCGGACATAGCCGCGATCCTTCAGCACCTGGATGATCGAGGCATAGGTCGACGGGCGCCCGATCCCCAGTTCCTCCAGCCGCTTGACCAGCGACGCTTCGGAGAAACGCGGCGGCGGCTGGGTGAAATGCTGTTCGGCGATGACGTCCTTCTTGGCCGGACTGTCGCCGGAGCGCAGCAGCGGCAACCGGCGCGAATCCTCATCCGCCGCATCGTCGCGGCCTTCTTCGTAGAGGGCGAGATAGCCGGGGAAGAGCACGACCTGCCCGGTCGCGCGCAGGCCGGTCTGGCCGGTCTGGTCCTCCAGCTCGACGGCGGTGCGTTCCATCCGGGCCGACGCCATCTGGCTGGCCAGCGCCCGCTTCCAGATCAGCTCGTACAGCCGGCCATGATCGCCCGAACCGGCGCGGTCCTTCGAAAAATCGGTCGGGCGGATCGCCTCGTGCGCTTCCTGCGCGTTCTTGGCCTTGGTCTGGTACTGGCGCGGCTTGTCGGGGACGTAGCTGCCGTCATAGCGGTTGGCGATGGCACCGCGCGCGGCGTCGATCGCCGACCCGTCCATCTGCACGCCGTCGGTCCGCATATAGGTGATCGCCCCGTCCTCGTAGAGCGACTGTGCGATGCGCATCGTATGGCTGGCCGAAAAGCCCAGCTTGCGCGCGGCTTCCTGTTGCAGTGTCGAGGTGGTGAAGGGCGGCGGCGGATTGCGCGTCGCGGGCTTCGTTTCGACATTGACGACGGTGAAGCGGCCATCGACCACCGCCGCCTTCGCGACCTCCGCCGACCCGGCATCGCCCAGCGACAGGCGGTCGAGCTTCCGGCCCCTGAGCTTCACGAGGCGCGCGTCGAACGGCGTGCCGTCGGCCTCCATCCTGGCGACGACCGACCAATATTCCTGCGCGACGAACGTCTCGATCTCGCGCTCGCGCTCGACCAGCAGGCGCAGCGCCACCGACTGCACCCGCCCCGCCGACTTGGCGCCGGGCAGCTTGCGCCACAGCACCGGCGACAGGGTGAAGCCGACCAGATAGTCGAGCGCCCGGCGCGCGCGATAGGCGTCGATCAGGTCGGTATCCAGCTCGCGCGGCGCCTTCATCGCCGCGAGGATCGCCGGCTTGGTGATCGCGTTGAACGTGACCCGCTCGACCTCCCTGGGCAGCGCGCGGCGCTTCTTCAGCACCTCCTGCACATGCCAGCTTATCGCCTCGCCCTCACGATCGGGGTCGGTCGCGAGGATCAGGCGGTCGGCGGTCTTGGCGAGGTCGGTGATCGCCTTCAACTGCTTCGTCTTGTCGGCGTACGTCTCCCAATCCATCGCGAAGCCGTCGTCCGGGTTCACCGACCCGTCTTTCGGCGGCAGGTCGCGGACATGGCCGTAGGAGGCGAGGACGCGGTAATCCGACCCCAGATATTTTTCGATGGTCTTTGCCTTGGCGGGCGATTCGACGATGACGAGCTGCATGATGTGGCGGTCGGTCCTTGTGCGTACGCGTACGAGAGTGGGGAGCGCCGGGGGGTGGCGTCAAGTCGGGCGGTGCAGGTGGCCGAGCGGCGTTACGCCTTGATGGCAGGATTCAGCCCAGGCCGACCCGTCCCCCGGCGTGCCGTTCCAGCCGTCCGGCCAGCTCCAGCTCCAGCAGCACCGTCTGTACCATGGTCGTCGGGCACCCCGATTGCCGCACCAGTTCGTCGACCGCCACCGGCACCGGTCCCAGCAACCCGGTGATCCGTGCCCGCTCCGCCTCGCTCGCATCCGATGCCACCGGCTCGGGGCGATAGCCTGCGCCCGGCGAGCGCACCGCCCGCGCATCGATCGGGCGCAGCATCTCCGCCACGTCCGCCGCGTTCTGCACCAGCGTCGCGCCGTCGCGGATCAGCGCGTTGCACCCCTGCGCCCGCGGATCGAGCGGCGATCCGGGTACCGCCATCACCTCGCGCCCCGCCTCGGCCGCCAGCCTTGCGGTGATGAGCGATCCCGATCGCGGCGCGGCCTCGACCACGACCGTTCCCAGCGCCAGCCCGGCGATGATGCGGTTGCGCGACGGGAAATGGCGGGCGAGCGGCTGTGTCCCCGGCGGCTGTTCGGCGACCAGCAGCCCGCGGGTCGCCACCTCCTCCTGCAACGCCGCATTCTCGGGCGGGAAGACCACGTCGATGCCGCTGGCGATGACGCCGATCGTCGCATGGCCGATCGCGCCGTGGTGCACCGCCGTGTCGATCCCGCGCGCCAGCCCCGACACCACGGCATAGCCCGCCGCCCCCAGTTCCCCGGCCAGCCCGCGGGCGAAGCGGCACGCCGCCGCCGACGCGTTGCGCGCGCCGACCATCGCCACCGCCGGGCGCGCCAGCAGCGACACGTCCCCCCGCACGATCAGCGCGGGCGGCGCGCTGTCGATCTCCGCCAGCAGCGCGGGATAGTCGGGATCGCCCAGCAGCAGATAGCGCCCGCCCAGGGCCCGCACGGCCGCGATCTCGCGCCGCACCAGGCCTTCGTCGGCCAAGACCGGCGCACGTCCCCCGCCGCGCGCCGCCAGCATCGGCAGCGCCCCGATCGCCGCCACCGCATCGCCATAGCGCTCGATCAGCGCGCGGAAGGTGACGGGCCCGATATTGGCCGACCGGATCAGCCGCAGCGCGGCGAACCGCGCGGCGTTGTGGTCGGCGGCACCCTCATTCACCCTTGCGGCCGATCCTCGGCTCGCTGCCCGCGACCAGCCGCTCGATATTCTCGCGGTGCTTCCACAGCACGATTAGGGCCAGGCCGAGGAACAGGATCACCAGATCGAACCGCCCGGCCACCGCCGCCGCGATCGGCGCGGCGACCGCCGCCGCCATCCCCGCGACCGACGAAATCCTGACGCTGCCGAGCAACCCCAGCCACACGACCGCATAGACGAGGCCCGCCAGCGGGCTGAGCGCCACGACCACGCCCATCATCGTCGCCACGCCCTTGCCGCCGCGAAAGCGCAGCCACAGCGGATAGCAATGCCCGACGAACGCCGCCGCACCCGCGACCAGCTCCTCGCCGGGGAACAGGTGCTTCACCAGCAGGACCGCCACCGCGCCCTTCAGCAGGTCGAGCAGCAGCGTCGCCGCCGCCAGCCCCTTGCGCCCGGTGCGCAGGACGTTGGTCGCGCCGATATTGCCCGACCCGATGGCGCGCAGGTCGCCCGCGCCGGCGATCCGGGTCAGCAGGATGCCCCACGGAATCGATCCCAGCAGATAACCGATCAGCAACGCCGCCGCCGGCTGTACCCAGAGTATTTCGCTCGGCAGGATAGCCCCCGTGAAACTTGCCGTCTGTGGTGCGCAGGGTAAGGGGTTCGGCGGCGGCTTGCAACGCGGCGGGCGGCGATGGGGAGTATCCAGGCGATCATGGACCAGGCGACGCAGCCGATCCTGTTCTTCGATTCGGGCGTCGGCGGGCTGTCGGTGGTCGACCCGACCCGGGCGCTGCTGCCCACCGCGCCGATCGTCTATGCCGCCGATTCGGCCGGGTTTCCCTATGGGACCCGGACCGAGGACGAGATCGCGGCGCGGGTGCCGGCGCTGCTGGGGCGGCTGGTCGAGCGCTATCGCCCGCGGCTGGTCGTCATCGCCTGCAACACCGCGTCGACCATCGCGCTGCCGGTGGTGCGCGCCGCGCTCGACGTGCCGGTCGTCGGCACGGTGCCGGCGATCCGGGTCGCGGCGCAGGCCAGCACGACGCGCGTCATCGGCGTGCTCGGGACCGAGGCGACGGTGCGCCAGCCCTATGTCGACGACCTCGCGGCACGCTTCGCCGCCGACTGCACCGTGCTGCGCCACGGGTCGGCGGCGCTGGTCGAGCTGGCCGAGGCGGCACTGGCCGGTACCCCGCCCCCGGCAGGCGCCGTCGCCGCCGAACTGGCCGGATTGTTCGACCAGCCCGGCGGGGACCGGATCGACGTCATCGTCAACGCCTGCACCCATTTCCCGCTGCTGGCGGACGCCATGCGCGCGCTTTCGCCGCACATCGCCTTCGTGGATGGCGGCCCCGGCATCGCCCGGCGCATCGTGTCGCTGACGGCGGGAGCGGCATTCCCGAATGTCCCCGTACCCGGACGGCTGGTCTTCACCCGGCTGGGCGAGCGCGAACGGCGAATCGCCGCCGGGCTGCGGGCGCGGGGATTCGCGTCGGTCGAGGCGCTGTAACGCCCCGCCCCTGGGACAAAATGCCCAAGCCGTCGATCGCCATGACCGCTTTTATCGGCTGGAAACATGCGCGCCCAACGCGTACACCCGCGCTCCATGAGCATCGACGCAGTTCCGGCCCGCTCGGTCGATTACAACCGTGTCTTCGCACAGGCGATCGACCGCCTGCACGAGGAAGGGCGCTACCGCGTCTTCATCGACATCCTGCGCAACAAGGGGCA
>QFNF01000035.1 GCA_003240755.1 Sphingomonas hengshuiensis
GACCCGCCGGTTCGTGCAGAACCCCGACGGCAGCGGCGAGAATGTCAGCTATGGCATCACCGGCCAGCCCTATGTCACGATGCGGCAGGTGACTGATGCCAGGGGGGTGGTGACGCTGGTCGAGCGCAGCCGTGCCGACGGGACGCTGGTATCGAGCGAGGCGGTGGCGGCCGATGGCGCCAAGACCATCACGACCTATGGCACCGCCGGCAACAGGCTGAGCGAGGTGATCGCGGGTGCCGATGGCAGCCGGACGACCCGGACCTGGGACGGAAGCAGCGGCAAGCTGGTGCAGTCGATCGTGCAGGCGGCGGGCGAGACGTTGACCACCACCTTCACCGGCGGGGTGGTGACGCAGGTGCTGACCGTGCGCGCCGATGGCAGCCGCGATACCGTCAGCTACGACACGCAGGGCCGCAAGACGACCGAGGTGTCGGTCAGCGCGGCCAAGACGTGGACGACGATCCAGTTCGACGTCGCCACCGGCAATCCCACGCGCAGCTTCATCCAGAATGCCGATGGCAGCGGCGACAACACGAGCTATGGCATCACCGGCAAATCCTATGTCACGCTGCGCCAGGTGACGGATACCAGGGGCAAGGTCGTCGAAGTCTTTCGCACCCATGCCGACGGGACGCTCGATTATCACGAGCGCAACGATCCCGACGGCGCACGCGAGATCAGCAATTTCGATGCTACGGGGTTGAAGCTCAACCAGTTGAACGTCCATGCCGACGGCACGCGGGTCATGATGACCTTCACCCCCGACACCCAGACGCTGGCGCAGAAGCAGACGCAGACGGCGGCGGGCGATTTCATCGACGCGACCTTCGTCGACGGGATCATGACCGCGCAGAAGACGGTCTTTGCCGATGGGCGCAGGGTGAACGAGGCCGTCGTGTCGGGCACGCGGCAGATCGATACCTTCGCTGCCGACGGCAAGCGGATCAGCGCGGTGACGGTGGATTCGGCCAATACATGGACCACGCTGATCTATGACGCGGCGGGCAAGCCGTCGCGGCGCTATGTCGAGCGGGCCGACCATAGCGGCGAGGTCACGGTCTATGGCATCACCGGCAAGAGCTATGTGACCGAGACGCAGGTGGTCGATACCGCGGGCAAGGTCGTGGCGGTCACGCGCCTGCACGGCGATGGCAGCCTCGATTATACCGAGGCGAACGCGGCGGACGGCAGCAGCGTGCTGACCTATTACGACGCGACCGGGCGCAAGACGCTGCACGCCGCGATCTCGGCCAATGGCGACAGGTTCACCACGCGCTTCGACGCGAAGTCGGGCGGGATCGTCGACACCATCGCCGAATCGGCGACGGCCAAGGTGCAGTCGGTGTACAAGGCCGGACGGGTCGAAACGCGCGTCACCAGCGACCTGACCAATGGCGACCGCATCGTCGAGACGTTCGATGCGCAGGGGCGGATGCTGACCAAGGCAACGGCCGATGCCGGCGGCAACTGGGAAACGCTGCGCTACGACGCGACCAGCGGTGCGGTCAGCCGGCGCTTCGTCGAATATGCCGACGGCAGCGGACAGAATTTCAGCTATACGGGTACCGGCACCAGCCTGATTACCGAATGGCAGAAATACGATAGCGCGAAGCAGGCCGTCGCGGGCGGGCAGACCCGCGCCGACGGCACGCGCATCGCCGGCTTCACGGTCGCTGCCGATGGCACCAGGACCAGCGAATGGTTCGACGCTGCCGACCGTCGCCAGAGCCAGGTGACTGCCGCGACCAACGGCACGAAAACCTCGCTCTATTTCGATCCGGGCACGCAGTTGCTGGTCAAGAGCGTGGTACAGTCGCCCGCCGGCGACACGATCACCGCATCGTACCGGAACGGCGTCGTGACCGACCGCACGACGCAGATGGCCAATGGCGCGAAGATGACCGAGAGCTTTTCGGCCAATGGCCACGACCTGTCGGGGGTCCGCGCGCTGCCGGGGTATCAGGCGTTCCTGTTCGACAACGGGTCGGGCAAGATCGCCGGCACGCTGGCCGACGAGGTGCTGCTGGCCGATGGCGGCGGCACGACGATCCTGACCGGCGGTCTGGGCAAGGACCGGTTCGTGATCCAGCGTGGCGCCAGCGCCACGATCACCGACTTCGGCGCGGGCCACGACCTGCTCGACCTGAGCGCGCTGACCAAGGGCGGTCAGCCGACGATCACGCTGTCGGAAGGCAATACCGTCATGCGTTTCGGCAGCGGCGAGACGGTGACGCTGGCCGGGGTCGATCCCGGCCGGCTGGTCGCCTCGCCGCAGGCGAGCGGCGTCTATATGCTCGGCTGATCGCTGTCGGATCCGCGTTGACCCATGGCCGCCCCGCACCGGATCGCCGGTGCGGGGCAGCCCCCGTTCGGAACGATAACGTCATGAAAAGGCCCGGTTCCATGTCGGTGGTGTGACGGCGTCCGCAAGGGAATCTTAGGCATTGGCCGTTAAGCATGTCCGCTGTCCCGGTCCGCCGGTCGCTGCGCTGCACCATGGCGGCGCGACCCGCCGGACCGCTGTGAAAGGATATGTGCGTGCAACATCGGGGTGGGCGTCGCGAATCGGCGGCGGGCTGGGCATGATCCATCAGACGATCCGCAATGACAGCGGGCTGGTGGCGTTGGCGGCGCTGCTGGAAATCCACGGCATCGCGGTCGATCCGGCGCAGTTGCGCCATGAGATGGGGCATTTCCATACCCTGTCGGCCGACGACCTGATCCGCCTGACCGGCAAACTCGACGGCGTGCGCGCCAAGAAGCGCCGCGCGGGCTTTGCCGACCTCGCCCGCCTGCCGCTGCCGGCGCTGGGCGACGGGGTCGACGGGTGGTTCCTGATCGGGCAGGTCAGCGAGGATGCGGTGCTGGTCCAGCGTCCCGGCCTGCCGGTCACAAAGGTTGCCCGCGCCGATTTCGAGCTGATGTGGTCGGGGGAGATGGTGCTGGTCACTACCCGCGAAAGCGCGCGGCTGGCCATGCGCGACTTCGACTTTTCGTGGTTCATTCCCCAGGTCGTGCGCTATCGCCGGTTGATCGGCGAGGTGCTGCTCATCACGCTGGCGCTGAACCTGCTGGGCCTGGCCGCGCCGCTGTTCTTCCAGAATGTCGTCGACAAGGTGCTGGTGCACGAAACGATGTCGACGCTGACCGTGCTGGTCGTCGGCTTTGTCGCGGTGTCGCTGTGGGAGACGGCGTTCGGGTGGCTGCGCACCAGCCTCTATTCGGAAACCAGCCAGAAGATCGACGTCGAGCTGGGCGCGCGGCTGTTCCGCCACCTGCTGCGCCTGCCGCTCAGCTATTTCGAGCAGCGCCGCGTCGGCGATACCGCCACCCGCGTCCGCCAGATCGAGACGATCCGCGAGTTCCTGACCAGCGCGTCGCTGACGGTGCTGATCGACCCGATCTTCACCCTGGTCTTTCTCGCGGCGATGGCGATGTATTCGCTCAAGCTGTTCGCGGTCGTGGTGCTGACGATCCCGGCCTATTTCATCATCGCGATGCTGGTCACGGGTCCCTTGCGCGCCCGCGTCGCCGACAAGTTCGAACGGGGCGCCGCCAACAACGCGCTGCTGGTCGAGACGATCGGCGGGATCCAGACGGTGAAGGCGTCGGCGGTCGAGCCGCAATGGCAGGACCGCTGGGAACGCCAGTTGGCCGGCTATGCCGGGGCGAACCAGCGGGTCATCAACCTCGGCAATTCCGGGTCTCAGGCGATCCAACTGGTGTCCAAGCTGAACATGGCCGCGATCCTCTATTTCGGGGCGCAGGCGGTGATCGCGCACGACCTGACCATCGGCGGCCTCGTCGCGTTCAACATGTTCGCGCAGCGGGTATCGGGTCCGGTGATCCGCATGGCGCAGCTATGGCAGGAGTTCCAGCAGGTGCGCCTTGCGGTGCAGCGGCTGGGCGACGTGCTCAACCACCGGGTCGAGCCGGGGTCGGGCAGCCAGAGCGCGCCGCATGCGATCCGCGGCGACGTGACGTTCGAATCGATCCGCTTCCGCTATGCCGATGAGGGGCCGTGGACGCTGGAGGATGTCGACCTGACCATCCCCGCCGGATCGACGCTCGGCATCGTCGGCTCCTCGGGATCGGGCAAGTCGACGCTGACCAAGCTGCTCCAGCGCTTCTACGTCCCCGCCGCCGGCCGCGTGCTGATCGACGGGATCGACATCAGCCAGATCGACCCGGCATGGCTCCGGCGGCAGATCGGCGTGGTGCTGCAGGAAAACATGCTGTTCAACCGGTCGGTGCGCGACAATATCGCGCTCGCCAACCCCGCGCTGCCGCTGGAACAGGTGGTGGAGGCGGCGACGCTGGCCGGGGCGCATGATTTCATCACCCGCCTGCCGCAGGGCTATGACACGATGATCGAGGAACGCGGCGCCAACCTGTCGGGTGGCCAGCGCCAGCGCCTCGCCATCGCCCGCGCGCTCGTCACTCGGCCGCGCATCCTGATCTTCGACGAAGCGACCAGCGCGCTGGATGCCGAGAGCGAGGAAATCATCCAGACCAACCTGCGGGCGATGGCCGAGGGGCGCACCGTCATCATCATCGCCCACCGCCTGTCGGCGATCCGCCAGTGCGACACGATCGTCGCGATGGAGCGCGGGCGGCTGGTCGAGGCGGGCGACCATGACGAACTGCTGAACCTCGACGGGCGCTACGCCGATCTTCACCGACGCCAGATGGGCGTCCTGCACGGAATTGCCGCATGAGTGCCGTCGCTTACCACTGGAACCTGTTCCGCCGCGCGCTGGCCGACGATCGCGCCGAGGCGCGCGACCGCAAGGAGAGCCTCGAACCCCGCTTCCTGCCCGCTGCGCTCGAAGTCATCGAACGGCCGGTGTCGCCGACCGGACGCCGTACCGCCTGGGCCATGCTCGGCTGCCTTGCCGCGACCTCGGCGTGGCTGGTGCTGGGGCAGGTCGACGTCGTCGCCACCGCCGATGGCAAGATCGCACCGCTCGGGAGCGTCAAGCTGGTACAGGCAGCGACGGCCGGCATCGTCCGCAGCATCCATGTGCGCGACGGCGACCGGGTGAAGGCGGGACAGGTGCTGGTCGATCTCGATTCGACGGTATCGGGTGCCGAGGAATCGCAGGCGGCGCGCGCGCTGCTCGCCGCCGAGATCGATGTGGCGCGCGGCATGGCGATCGTCGATGGCCTGAGTGGCGGGGCGGGGCATTTCGTGGCGCCGGTCGGCACGCCCGCCGACGTTGCGGACACGCAGCGGCGGCTGGTCGCGGCGCAGTTGGCGAGCATCCGTGCCGAGGGCGCCGGGCTGGCGGCGGCACGCTCGGCGGCCCTGTCGGACGCGGCGGCGGCACGCGATCAGGTGCGGACCTATGACGCCAACCGGCCGCTGATGGACAAGCATCTCGCGGCGATCACCAGCCTGGCCGACAAAGGCTATGCCTCCGGACTGCGGCTGCTGGAAGTCCAGCGCCAGCGCCGGAGCGAGGCGGGCAGCCGCGACGTTGCGGCGGCGCAGGTCGCGCGCGGCAATTCCGAGGCGCGCCGCTTCGCCCAGCAACTGTCGCAGTCGCGCGAAGCGGCGCGGCAGGGCGCGCTGACCGATCTGGCGCGGGCGCAGGCCGAGGCGATGATGCGCCGCGAGGAACTGACCAAGGCACGCGACCGCAGCCGGATGCAGCAGCTCCGCGCGCCCGTTGACGGCACGGTGCAGCAACTGACGGTGCACACCGTCGGCGGGGTGGTCGAACCGGTGCGGCCGCTGATGGTGGTGGTGCCCGACGATGCGCTGGTGATGGAAGCGCGCGTGCTGAACCGCGATGCGGGTTTCGTGCGCGCGGGGCAAAAGGTGTCGGTGAAGCTGGAGGCGTTTCCCTTTACCCGGTTCGGCACGGTGCCCGGCCATATCCTGACGATCAGCCGCGACGCGGTGCAGGATGAGAAGACCCCGCCTTATTATGTCGCGCGGATCGCGCTCGACCAGCGCAGCATCGAGGCCGATGGCCGTCGCGTGCCGCTGACGCCGGGATTGTCGGCGACGGCGGACGTGCGGATCGGCGAGCGCCGGATCATTCGCTATCTGTTCGATCCGATGGATACGGGGATCCGCGAGGCCGGGCGCGAGCGGTAGGGGGAGCGGTGCTCCGTCGCTCCTGTCGTACCCCCGCGAAGGCGGGGGTCCAGAGTCAGGCAAACCAGCGCCTGCGTCTGTGACCCTGGACCCCCGCCTTCGCGGGGGTACGGCCGGTGCTTTGCGTGCGCCTTATACGTTTGCGCAGGTCGGACGGACCATGTCCGCCCAAACCGAACACTCGCCTCACGCCAACCCGGCGTACACCCGGTCGAGATCGTCGGTCATCCGCTGCGCCGTATAGCGGTCGTGGAAGCGGGCATGGCCGGCCTCTGCCAGCGCGGTCAGCCGGTCCGCCGACAGCGTTTCGATCGCGGCGCGCAGCGCGACGGGATCGTTGACCGGCACGGTGATGCCATAGCGGCCGCCGTCCAAGATGTCGTTCAACCCACCGGCCGCGGCGGCGAGGACCGGCTTGCCGACGCGCATCGCCTCGACCGCTACCAGCCCGAACCCCTCCCAGCGCGACGGCACGACCAGCATGTCGCACGCCTTCATCTCCGCGACCACGCCGTCGCGGTCGCGCCAGCCGCGAATGTCGACATGGGGGAGGGCGGGGGGGTGATAGCCGCTGCTGACCGCCGGCGCGCCGACGATGCGCAATGCCACCCGGTCGGCCAGCGGGCGGATCGCCTCGATCAGCAGGTCGAGCCCCTTTTGCCGGTCGAACCGGCCGACGAACAGCAGCTTCAGCCGGTTATCGGCCCAGGGAACCGCGGGAATTGCCGGCGGCGCGGCGGCGATGCCGTTGGGCACCAGCGCCAGCCGCCGTTCGGCGATACCGATCGCGCGGGCGCGGCGTTCCTCATGTTCGGAGATCAGGACGATCTTTTCCGAGCGCAGCGCCAGCAATCGTTCGATGGCGATCAGCGCATTGCGGGCAAGTGCCGGCATCTCGATGTCGAACGCCCAGCCATGCGGGCAGAAGATCGTCGCTGGCCGCCGTCCGAAACGTAGCACGCGGGTGACGACCCCTGCGCCAAAGGTATGGCCATGGACGATATCCGGCCGGAACTCGCGCCGTACCGACAGGAAGGCGAGCGCCAGCCGCACCATGCCGCGTACCCGGCTCTTGCGCGAGAAATAGCGGAATTCGACCCCGCTATCGGCAAGCCGCGGCTCGACATGCTCGCGATGCTCGTACGGCATCAGCAGCATGACCTTGCCCGGCCCCCGCCGCTGCGCCTGCAATGTCAGCAGTTCCGCCAGATAGCTGCCGGTACCACCGATGATGCTGTCGCAGACGTGCAGGATACGCATGATACGGTCGTCGTCGCCGGTTATCAGACCAGCACGGTGCCGGTAATGGCGATGCGCCGTTCGTCGAGCCGGTCGATCATCTGCCGCGCCGCGCGACGGCCGGTGACGTTCTTGCGCAGCAGCAGCACAGCCTGATCGAACCCGGCCAACGCCGCGGCGATCGATGCGGCGCTGGCCGCACCCTGAACGCTCAGCGCCGCCAGCGTCTGCGACACCGGCAGGTTCCAGTCGTAGCTGCGCTCGAGGATCGGCCGCTGTTCGAGCGCCGCCTGACCGGTGGCGCCGCCCGATCCGGCGACCCACAGGTTCGGGATCGGCGTGCCCTGCGCCTCGGTCCGGTCGGACAGGCCGAAATACGGGTGGACCGCCGCCCGCGACAGATTGCCGTCGATCAGCAGCGTCGGCGTCTGCATCCGCGCCATTACCACCGCGAGGTTGGCGGCGAATGCGGCCAGTTCCTCTTCGCAATCCAGCCCGATCAGCGCACAGGAAAACGACTGTTGCGTATCGTCGGTCGCATGGCGCTGGACGATGCGGCTGCGCACCGTCCGCAGGGCCACGACATAGGGCGATTCGAGATCGAATGCGGCGACCAGCGCCGGGTCGACCTGTGCCGCCGATGCCGGTGGTGCGACGCCGGTCCGCTCGGCATGATCCGGCGGAACAGGGGCGGGGGCGGCGTTGTCGTCCGCCCAGTTGCTCGACCTGATCCTCATGCCGCGAACTCCCTGTTCGAATGGTGGCGACCGGTCCCGTCGAGGTCGGTCATGTCGACGATGACGTCGAGGTCGAGCGCCGATGCGGTGCCCGGTGCGGTGCGCAGCCGGGGACGCATGAATTCCTGCGCGGCGGCGACACCGATCCCGGCGCCCAGCCCCAGCACCAGCGCGGCGGCGAACCACAGCGGCAGATTGGGGGTAGAGGGCAGCAGCGGCGGGGTCGCCTGGTCGAGACGGCTGGCGTTCGCCTGCGAAATCTCGCTCTGCAGCGAGGCTTCGTTGAACCGCTGCCGCACGGTGTCATAGGTCTGGCGGGTGGCGTCGACGTCGCGCTGCAGGACGTTCAACTGGTCCTGCACGCCCGACATGCTGAGCATGCGCGACTGCTGCTGTTCCAGCCGCGCGCGCAGCTCCGCCTCGCGCCGGCCGGCGGCGAGGCTGGCGGAATCGAGTGCGCCGGCCTGGGTCGAGCGGGCCTTGGCCAGTTCGCTGCGCAGTGCCGACAACTGGGCATTGGCGGCGACCATCGTCGGATGGGCGGCCCCCAGCGTCTTCGACAGTTCGGCGACCTTGCCGGCCTGCAACCCGACTTCGCGCTGCAGTTCCTGGACGATGGTCGACGATTCGACCTCGGGACCGTCCGACGACGTCGCGCGGGCGCGGGCGGCGGCGGCTTCGGCCTGTGCCTGTACCAGTTCGGTCGACAGGTTCTTGGCGCGGTCGCCCTCGATATCCATGCGGTCGACGCCGACGATGCCGTTCGCGCGCTGGAAGTCCGACAGGCGGCGCTGGGCGAGTTCGAATCGTTCGCGGACGGCGCGGGTGCGCTCGTCATACCATTTCGCGCTGTTGCGCGCCGGGCTGGTACGCAGTTCGACCTGCTTGGTGAGGTACGTGTCGACGATGCGGTTGAGCGTCTGCGCCGCCGCTTCCGGGTCGGTCGCGGTGTAGCTCAGGCGGATGACGTTGCTGCCCTTCTCGCTGCCGACCATCAGTTGGCGGCGCAGAATGCCGGTCGCGTTCTGCACGCGCTGTTCCGCGGTATCGCCGAACGCCGCATTCTGGAACGCGGGGTCGGTGCGCGCGACCTCCTCCAGCACCGCGTTGCTGCGGATGATGTCGATCTGCGTGCCGATGATCGTGTCGATCACCGATGCGTTCTGCTGGGCGTTGCCGTTGGCGTTGGTCGCGTTGCTGTCGCTCTGCGTCAGGTCGACCAGCAGCGACGAGGAGGCGCTGTACTGGCGCTGCTGCACCATGGCCAGCGCGACCAGCGCGCCGAACACGAGCAGCCCGACGACGATCACGGTACGCAGCCGATGCCGGATCGCACTGACCAGGTCGGAGAAGCTCATCATTGGGTGGCCCCCTTGTCTTGAAGTAGCGCGCGCAGGTCGTGGCCCACGCCGTGGCCGCGTTCGGTCCCGCCCGCCGCGATCCTGCGCGTGAAGAGCAGCAGGAAGAATTGCGGCGCCAGCGAATCCTCGAACACATACTGACCGGACGTGCTGCTCTCGACCAGGATGGGGCTGAGCGTGGCGAGCATCGCGTCGACCTGTTCGGCGGCGTTCGGTTCGTCGAGTTCGGCGATGATCTCCATGCGGTCGATGCGCGAGCGCATCGCGGCGTTGAGGCAGATGATCGCGGCGGGCAGCGCCACGGCACGCGGCCGGTCGATCTGCGACAGCAGCAGGTCGGCGTTACGGCGGCTGACGTCGCGCCATTCGCCGAACGCGACCTGCAGCCCGCGCGACGCGATGTCGCCATCGATCACCGACTTGCCCGCGATATCGGCCTGCAGCGCGGCATAGAGCCCGAACAGCCGCAGGTGATAGGGCGATCCGACCGCCGCCGACACGATCGTCGCGGCGGCATCGTCGGTGATGTCGAGCTCGACCCGGGACAGGCAGCGGCGCAGCAGCGCGTCGAGATCGGTCGGGGTCAGCCCGCCGACCGGCACCGCGATCAGGTGGCGGCGCAACGAGGGATGGCCCTCGATCAGGTCCTCGAGATTGGCGGCGATGCCGATCGTGACGATGCTGACTTCGGACCGCATGTCCGACAGCAGCTTCATCAGCGCGGCGAGTTCGGCCTTGGTCTCGAGCGAGCGGACGCGGTCGAACTCGTCGAGCATCAGGATCGTGCGCCGCTCGACCCGGTCGGCGAGCAGGCTGGCGAGCCGGCGTGCGTCGAACGGTTCGTTGAGCAGCGCCTCGACCTCCGACCGGCGCACCTTCGACTGTGGTTCGGCGGCGATGTCGTGCAGATAGGGGCGGAACAGGTCCGCAAAGGAAATGTCGCCGCTCGCCAGATTATAGAGGACGAGGCAGCCGCGTTCGTCGGCCATGTCGCCGAAGATGCGCGACAGCGACGTCTTGCCCGACCCGCGCGCCCCATAGATGATGCCGTGCTTGCGGTGATCGAGCACTGCCTCGAGCAGCCGCTCCAGTTCGTTCGCGCGGCCCGCAAGGCCCGCCCGGTTGGCGACCGGCATGCCGGTGTCGAACACCTCGTGCAGGATTGCACGGCGCGACCGCACCGGCTTGGCCGGGGCGGGTGGTGCCTGATACGGCACGACCGGGGCCGCACCCGCATCCGGCGCCGGCTGCGGCAGGCTGCGCGCCGGCGGCTGCGGTTCCAGCAGGCGGCCGAGCCAGTCGGCGAACTGACGGAAGACGGTCATACGCGATACCTTGCGAAACGCTGACGGGGCCGGGCGGAAGGAACGGGCATCAGAACCACTTTTCCTTGATGACCAGCACGTCTTCGGGCTGCACCACGTCGTCGAGCGACGGCTTGTCGAGCGGCTTGCCACCGCGGCGGACCTCGATCCGTCTGGTCGAACCGGCCAGCGTCGGCCCCTCGGCCAGCGCCAGTGCCTGACGGAAGGTCATGCCGGGCGAAACCGGGAAGGCGCCGCCGCGATTGACCTCGCCATAGACATACACCTTTTCGGCGTTCGGCACGAACACCGTGTCGCCAGGCCCCACCATCCGCGTCGCGGCGGTGGCGGCGTCGGTCAGCGAGATGCGTTCGACCTGTCCGTTGGCGCGGGTCAGCACGACGGTGTTGGCACCGTCGGCGCGCGGGCCGCCGGCCTTCGCCACCATCGCCGCGACCGAATAGGGCTGGTCGAGCGCATAGAGGCCGGCGGTCGGCACCGCGCCCAGCACGGTCACGGTCTTGCTGGCGAAGGTCGTCACCTCGATATTGATCGACGGGGCGCTCAGGATCTTCTGGCGCAGGAAGGTGCGCATCATCTCGTCCGACAATTGACCCGTCGTCTTGCCTGCGGCGGTCACGGTGCCGAGATAGGGCGCGGTGATCGTGCCGTCGGCGCGGATGCGCGTCTTGTAGCTCATGTCGGGCTGGCCGAAGACCTTTACCTCGATCTCGTCGTTCGGGCCGAGCACATAGGCGGCGACCGGCGCCTGCGCGGTAGCAGGGGCGGCGGTCTGCGCCATGGCGGCGGGGGCGAGCGCCAGCAGCGGCGCGGCGATCAGCAATGCTCGATACGTATGCATGGTCGACCCTTTACGGATGATTCGTCGATCAGAAGCGATAGGTGATGCCACCTGTCGCCAACGTGACCTTGTACTGGTTGGCGTCGGTATCGGTCTGTCGCGAGATATGGCGCGCTTCGGCCTGGAGATCGATGCGCGCGCCGACCCGGCGGGTCATGCGCAGCAGCACGTCGACCAGCGTGTCGGAATTGATCCCGCTGACGATGACCAGCGGATCGCCGCGGAACGAGCGGGTGGCGTAGCCGGCCTGTGCGCGGATCTGCGTGCGTTCGGCGAACTGCCAGTCGGCGCGCAGGCCGTAATCGGTCTGCACCGCGAAGCCCGCCGGCACCAGCGTGTCGTTGATGATGCGGCGGTCGGTCGTCCCGGTCAGCGACAGCCGCGGCAGCGGGCGATAGACCAGCTCACCGGCCCAGCCGAGCCCGCGATAGGGGCGCACGTCCGCGCCGATGCTGCGGGCGTTCAGATACTGGATGTCGGCCTTCAGCGAGGCGCTCGACACGACCGAGCGGACGAAGGTGATGCCGGCGCGATCGATATGGTTGGTCACGCCGATCGCGTCGCGCTCGCTGTCGATCCGGTTGTAATAGGCGGTCATCGTGCCGATGCTGGGCCGGGCATAGCCGACGCCCGCACTATAGCTGACCGCCTTCTGGTTGGCGAAGGCGAAGCGCGGGTCGTTATCGGACGTGTCGCGGCGGACGCCGACGATCGGGAACAGGCCGACGGTGCGCGGGCAGGTCGCCTCCAGCCCCAGCGCGGTGAAGGTCTGGAAATTGTCGATCGAGCCGTTGATGTCGCCGTAATCGGCACGCTGCCGCTGGATACGGGCGAGCGGTTTCAGGACGCAGGTGCCGGCGATGCGGAACGTACCCTGCGTGTCGAGGATCGCCTGCACCCGGCTGCGGTCCGGGTTGCGGATGTAATATCCGTAGCTCGCATCGCCGCGCACGGTGATGTCGTTCAATCCGATCTGTCGCTTGTACCGCGCCGTTACCTGCGGCGTCAGGATGAAGTCCTCGACCGGTTCCTGCCGCGCCGAATCGATGCGGAAGATATTGTCGTCGTACGTGCCGAGCAGGCCCCCGGACAGGGTGAAGGCCGGGTCGCGGTTTTCCGGCCGCTCGACCCGCGTTTCGCGCGGCTGGAACGCCGGGGTCGTCGTCTGCGCCACCGCCGGAACGGTCGTCATGCCCGCGACAAGCGGCACCAGCGTGCCCCAGGCACGGGTTCGGGGAAGCGATAGTGTCTTCACGCTGCGCCTTATGCCCGGAACGCCAGGCAGGGACAATATGCTAATGTTGCGTTGCAACATGGACTTGGCAGGGTCAAAGGCCCTTTGCGGGACGACGATGGTCGCGGATGATCGCGAACGCGTCGAGCATCTTCTGCGCCAGATGCGCATAGTCGAATTCGGCGGTCGACGACGATGCCTGCTCGCGCAGCGCCTGTAGCTGTTCGGGACGTTCGAGCAGCGATACCAACTGTTCGCGCCACCGGTCGACGTCCCCCGCCGGAGCGATATAGCCGTTGCGGCCCGGATCGATCAGTTCGGGCAGTCCGCCCTTGTCGCTCGCCAATACCGGCAATCCGACGCCCAGCGCCTGGAACACCACGCCCGGCGAATTTTCCATCCACAGTGACGGCACCAGCAACAGGTCGCTGCCGGCCATGGTGTCGGCCACCTGCTGCAACGGCACATGGCCGACGATATCGACCCAGGGATGTTGGCCGAACCGGCGGCGCAGGGCGTCTTCCTCCGGCCCCTTGCCGAGCACCGTCAGGTGGAAGTCGTAGCGTTCGGCCAGCGGTTCGAGCAGTTCGAGCGCGAAGCCGATCCCCTTGGTATTCTCCAGCCGCCCGACGAACAGCAACCGCACCTTGTCCGACGGCAGGTGGGGGGTGGTGGGGGTGGGGTAGGTGATCGGGTTGAGGATATGAAACGACGGGTACTGCGCGATCGGCATCAGGCTGGCGACCTTGTCGAGGTTCGCGCGCGACGGCGAGATGAAGCCGAGGCGGGGAATATCCGCAAGATAGCCGATCTTCGCCTGCATGCTGAGGCGACAGCCGCGGCATTGCCGCACGCATTCATGGTCGCCGCGGAACATCGTGGTGCGCACGCAGACATAGGCGAGGTCGTGCAGCGTGATCGCGGTCGGGATGTCGTGGCGCGCCAGCACCTTCAGCCCGTTATAGCCCAGCCCCTGGATCCAGTGGATATGGACGAAATCGGGCCGGAAATCCGCGATCACCCGTTCGAACATCGCTTCGTTGCGCGGATCGTAGATGTCCTGGAGATGCCAGACCGGCTTCTTCCATCCCGGCGCGGTGCTGGCCTGGAACACGGGATAGATATGCGGGGTGCCGACGCGGTAGAGGCGGTAGCCGTTCAGCGGCGTGCCCCAGCTTTCATGCTCGCGCTGCGGGGCGGCGGACAATACCGCGACCTCATGCCCCTGTCCGGTGAACCATTCGGTCAGGTTCTGCGCACAGATTTCCGCGCCCCCGATGATATACGGAGTGTAGAAGGCGCTCACTTCCAGTATGCGCATGAAAACGGTCGAGCCCCCTAGCCCGGCAAGCCTGTATCGACCGGGTCCTTATTTCAAGTAAAGATCGGCGTTACGCGCGGAACGTACCGTTCGCGCCGGCACGCCGACGGCCGCCTCCCCCGCCGCGACATCGCCCAATACGACCGCGTTCGCGCCGATCCTCGCGCCGGCACCGATCCGCACCGGACCCAGTATAACCGCGCCAGCCGCCAGATAGGTTCCATCGCCGATCGTCGCCCGCCCGACATCGTCGCTGCCACGGGTGCCGATCGTCACGTTCTGGAGAATGGTGACGTCGCATCCGATGGTGCAGGCCCCGACGACGATGCCGTAGGGATGGGGGATATAGAGCCCGCCGCCAACGGTCGCGTCGATCGCCAGTTCGGCCCCGAAGCGGCGGCAGGTCCACCACCACCAGATGCGCCGCGCCGGCCGCCCCGCCAGCGGCACCCGCGGCAGCACGTCCTGGATTCGCCGGGCCAGCACGAACTGGAACCCCTGCGTCAGCAGGAACAGCCGCAGCAGGAAGCCCCAGGTGACGGTTTCGCCGTCGCGCCGGGCGAAATGGGCGATATCCTGCCGGACGAGCGAACGAAATCGCAGAGGGGCGGGCGCTGGATCGGTCATAGGGGCCCTTCATCGCAAGCACGCGTCAGGTCAAGGTTGCAGTGCGGCATGGAACCTTCGTATCGTCGGTCGCGCGGCCATATCCAGGCGGAATGTAACCTGTTAGTAGCGCCGCGACGTGGTCGGGGTGGCATCGTTCGAAAAAGGGGCGGAGACACAATCGTGAAGATCCTCATCGTCAACACCCTGTATCCGCCCTCGACGGTCGGCGGCGCCGAACGCAGCGTCGCGCTGCTGGCGCGGGCCGCCGCGCGGCGCGGACACGCGGTGCATGTCGCCAGCCTCCACGCCGCGGACGCAGCGATCGAGGAACGCGACGGCGACGTGACCGTCCACCGCCTGCCGCTGCGCAACCTCTACTGGCCGTTCGATGCCGAGCGCAACGAATCGAGACAGCGGCGGCTGGTGTGGCACGTGCGCGACCGGCGCAACCCGGCGGCGACGCGCGATCTGGTCGCGCTGATCGACCGCATCCGCCCCGACGTGCTGCATACGAACAACCTGCAGGGGTTCTCGACCGAAATCTGGGCCGAGGCGAAGCGGCGCGGCATTCGCATCGTCCATACGCTGCGCGACTACAGCCTGTTGTGCGCGCGCGCGTCGCTGTATCGTGCGGGGCATGACTGCGTACGGCGCTGTGTCGACTGCAAGCTGCTGACCGGGCGCAAGAAGGACAATTCGGTGCTGGTCGATGCGGTCGCGTCGAACAGCCAGTATGTGATCGATACCCATCGTCGCCACGGCTATTTCAGCGCGACCGACGCGCGCGTCATCTTCAACATCGCCGACGTCCGCTCCGCCCCGACCCCGGCGGCGGTGCCCGAACAGGGCGGGCTGACCTTTGGTTTCATCGGCCGGGTCGAGCCCGAAAAGGGGATCGAGGTCGTGCTGGCGGCGTTCGCGCGGCTGGAGCGGCCCGACTGGCAGTTGGTCGTCGCGGGTGCGGGCAAGGGCAGCTATGTCGCCGAGCTGCGGGCACGCTATCCCGATCCGCGCATCCGCTGGCTGGGGTTCGTCAATGCCGACGATTTCTATGCCGGGGTCGATGTCGTCATCATATCGTCGACATGGCCCGAACCGTTGCCGCGCACGATGATCGACTGCCTCGCGCGCGGCAAGGCGGTGATCTATTCGGATGCCGGCGGCACGCCCGAGATCGGCCATCTGGCCCCCCTCGGCGCGATCTATGCCAAGGACGATGCCGCCGCGCTGGCGGACCGGCTGACGGTCGCGCTCGATGCCGCCGACGACTGGCGCGCGGTGCGCGGCGTGGCGCCGGAAGTGCTGGAGGCGTTTTCGGAAAGCCGCGTGGTCGGCAACTACCTTGCCTTCTACGAAGGCGCTGCCGCCTGAGCGGCGGTGTCCCGGCCAACGCCCGGGCGATTGTTGGATACATGCGAAAATCGGGAACGTAACGGGAACTTCCGTGCCGGCACCGGGCCGGCGACGACAGGAGGACCCATGGCCGACCGATTTTCCGCCCATGCCGACAGCCCGGAGGCGCCCGCCACCGCGCCCTATCCGATCGTCCCGTCGGACACCGTCGAGCTGCCGCAGGTGCCCAAGGGCATCTATGTCGGGACCGGTGGCGACCTGACGTTGCGCGGGATGCGCGGCAGCGCCGACGTGACCTATCGCAACCTGCCCGATGCCAGCTATATCGCGGTGCGCGCGCAATATGTCCGCGCGACCGGGACGACCGCGACCAACCTGATCGCGGAGGCCTGACCATGGCGCGCAGTTCCGGCGCCATCGGCGGCGCCAATCCGTCCAGCCTCGCCCGGCTGTCCGTCCTGCCCAACCGGCGGCTGCCGCATGTCGTCACGGCACTGGGCGACAGCCGTGCGGCGGCGATCTATATCGACAGCGGCCAGCGCGGCTATGCCGCGACCTCGCCGCTCAACTGGGCCAATGCGCTGTCGGGGCAGCGGCTGGTGATCGGGCCGTGTTTCGGCAAGTCGGGCGACCGTACCGACCAGATGCTGCCGCGCCTGCCCGCCGCGATCGCCACCGGGGCGGGACTGCTCTATATCCATGCCGGGCTGAACGACATCGCCCAGAATTATCCGGGCGCGGCGACCAGCGGGGCGACGGCGTTCGCCAATATCCGCACGATGATCGACGCCGGGCGGGCGGCGGGCATGGTCGTGGTGGTCGAGGCGGAGGTCGGGAGCAACGGCCTGTCCGCCGCGCAGATGGGGCAGGTCAACGACCTGAACGCGATGCTGTTCGACCATGCCGAGCGCGCGCCCGGCGTCCATGTCCATGACGCGCGGGCCGTGGCGATGCAGCCCGGCTATTCGGACACGCAGGTCCAGTTCCGCGCCGGCCACGCCTATGACGGAACGCATCTGAACGGGCGCGGCGCGGCCTATTGGGGGGAGAGCCTTGCCGCGTTGCTCGGCGCGATCGTGCCGATGCGGGCGGGGGCGGCGCTCAACATGCGCGCGGCGCTGCCCGCCAGTGGCCGGCGGCAACTGGTGGCCAATCCGCTGTTCGTCACCGCCAGCGGCGGAACCGCGGCGACCGGCGCGAGCGGGACGATCCCGGCGGGCTTCATCGGATCGGCCGGCACCGGGGCCAGCGCGACCTATGCGACGCAGGCCGATCCCGATGGCCTTGGCAACGACGTCACGGTCGATGCCAGCTTCACCGCCGCCAATGCGCAGGTGCGGCTGTATCAGGACGTGGCGCTCGCCAACCTGCTGCCCGGCGACCTGGTGGAGGGGGTGGCGGTCGTCGACATCCTCGGTACGCCGTCGGGCCTTGCCTCGCTGTTCCTGCAATTCACCCAGAATACGGGAACCGGTGGGCAGGGCTATGACAATTTCTGCCTCTATGGTCCGGCCGCGGCCAATTATGTGGCGGTGGACCGGGCGATGCGGCTGACGCTGCGCACCCGGCCGCACCAGATGCGGGCGGCGGTGGGCAGTGGTGCCTATGCCCAATTGTCGGTGCGCGCGCTGTCGGCCGGGGCGGGCAGTTGCCAGTTCGTCGTGCGGCAGATGGCGCTCAAACGCCGCGACAGCGATTATTGAGGCGTCAGGGGGCCGCCATCCGCGCCGGGTCCGCGCGGCCCCCGAACCGCTGGCCGAGCCAGCGGTTGACCGGACGGTCGTACCACCGGTCGAGCAGCGGACAGACGATCATCAGCCCGACGATGCACAGCACCCCCAGGACGGGCAGCGGCAGCGGCACGACGTTCTGAAACCCCTCTGCCAGCCGCAGCGTCGGCCGATGCACGGCGTAGAGCGGGAACGACAATATGCCGAGATAGTGGAACGCCGGGACCGCGCCGCGCGGTTCGACGGCGTTGGTGCCCAGTGCGACCAGCAGGGGCGAGAAGAGGAACACGAAGGCCAGATCGAACGCCGCGCCGCCGAACGGCTGGATCAGCAGCACCGCGACCGCCACCAGCAACAGCAGCGCCGGTACGCGCGGCACCGCCGGGCGATAGCGCCACAGGAGGATGCCGATGGTGAACGAAAAGAGCGTGCGCAGCGTGCCCAGCCCGAACTGGCCGATCAACGCACCGTGATCGACGGTCCCCGTGGCGGCGATGCCGAGCGCCAGCGCGATGCCGGACAGGACCCCGACGGCCACCAGCACGCGCCGCCCCGCCCACGGAAACGCCAGGGCATAGGCGATGTTGACCAGCAGTTCGAACAACAGCGACCAACTGGGCACGTTCAGCGCGAACAGATTGTCGTCGATCAGCGGCATCGGCAGGAACAGCGCACCGGCACCGGCCAGCGCCGCCAGCGTCGATGGCGCCATCGCCGATGGATTGTGGGTGACGATCACCAGCAGTTCGCGCACCACGCCGATCGCGAGGCCGAGCAGATAGAGCGGATAGAAGCGCAACAGCCGCCGGCGAATGAAGGCGAACGGCGTCAGCCCGCCCGCGAACCGCGCGTCATAGACGCGGGCGATCACATAGCCCGACAGCGCGAAGAACAGGTCGACCGCCAGGTATCCGTGCGGCGCGGGGTTCATCCCGAACATGCCGCGCGCATGGAACAGGACGACGCACAGCGCGGCGACCCCGCGCATCGCGTCGAGCGTATGGTTGCGTGCTTCCGTCATCTTCCCGCTTCCCCCAAAGCAAAGAATGGCCGTGGTCAGCCGATCGTGGCCAGCGCCGCCAGCAGCCGCCCGGCGCTGTCGTCCCAGTCGAACGCCAGCGCGCGCGCGCGCGCGGCGGCGGACAGGCGGAGGTGCAGGTCGTCCTCGTCCAGCACCCGGCGCATCGCCGCGCCGATCGCGGCTTCGTCCTCGGGATCGCAATAGAGCGCGGCGTCGGCGCAGACTTCGCGGACCGGGGCGATGGTCGACGCGACGACCGGCGTGCCGAACTGCATCGCTTCCAGCGGCGGGATGCCGAAGCCTTCGTACAGGCTGGGGAATACCAGCGCACGGGCGTTGGCGTACAGCGCCATCAACACTTCGTCGCCGATCCGGCCGGGCAGGATCACGCCGTCGGGCACCGCGCCCATGGCGTTGTCGGCGAACGAGCGGACCGCCGCGCCGACCAGCACCAGCCGGTCGTCGGGACGGGCGATCGAGCGGAATGCACGGATCGCGCGCGGCAGGTTCTTGTTCGGCGCGAACGACCCGACGATCAGCAGGAAGCGGCCGGGCGTCAGGGCGTGGCGTTCGAGGATGGCGGTGTCGGGCGTGATCGCGCGGATATGGTCGGCGGCATTGGGTATGACCGCGATCGATTCGGGCTTCAGCCGCAGTATCGACGCCAGCCGCGCCTGCGAGAAGCGCGAGACGGTGGCGATGTGCGAGCGCCGCGCCAGCAGCCGGCCGAGCGTGCGGTGCAACAGGCGATAGCTGGGCGCGAACCCCTGCCCGAAATCGTACACCGCGGCATCGTGGATCACGGTCAGCGCGCGGCGGGCGCGCACCGGATTGGCGTTGCACAGGCCGAGCAGGATGCCGCCGCGCGCCGCCACGGGCAGCGACAATTGCTCCCAGCGATGCCCGCCGCCCGATCCGACGGTGCGAAAGCCGAAGCGCGGCCATTTCGCCGGCGCCGCGATCCCCGGCGGCGCGAGGATGGTTATCGCCGGCGCGCGCCCGTCCTGTGGCTGGCGGTCGTGGATGCGGTCGAGCACCATGTGCGCGAAGCGTTCGACCCCCGTCACCGGGCGGCCGAGAAAGCGTCCGTTGACGAAGATGGGCGGCATGGGGCGTTCGCGATCGGCTGGCATCGCCCCGCTATGCCGCGACTGCGAAGGCAAATCGAGTCCCATCGGGTCGCAGGCGATCCGCCGGGGCATAGCCGCGCCGGGGCGTTGCCGCCGGCCGGCGGCGCCGTTGGTGATCGTGCCGCGATGCGGTATGACGACGCCTCATCGACCATCCGTGGCGGAGACGAGCAGTGCAACGATCCTGGCAGCGCCGGCGCCGGCGGCGGAGCGTGACGATGGCATCGGCCGGGCTGGTCGGCGTCGCGGCGGTCGCGCTGTCGCTGCTGTGGTCGGGCGGTACGATGCACGCCGCCGAACCGGTGTCGCTCAAGCTCGATTATGCCGGCCTGCCGACCCGCGCCACGCCGCTGGTGATGGGGGTCGGCGTGCATTTCGGCCTGAACCAGGCCTTTGGCTACGAAGCCGCGCCGACCGCGAAGGCGATCGCGACGCTGGGGGTCGATTCGTTCCGCGACGACCTGCCGTGGCAGGTGTTCAAGCGCAACGGGCTGGACCAGCCGGGATCGCTGTCGCCCCGGCTGGCGGGGATGGTCGCGGCGACGCCGGCGCGTCCGCTGCTGGCGCTCGATTACGGCCACCCGGCCTTCCGCAAGGGCGCCTCGCCGATCGACGAGGAGGGCCGCGCGAAGTTCGCGGCCTTTGCCGGCGAGGCGACCGGCGCGATGCGCGCCAGCCCGCCGATGTACGAGGTGTGGAACGAATGGAACCTGGGCGCGGTCCTCGGCCGGCCCAAGCTGACCGATGCCGGCCGGCCCGACGATCCCCGCTCGGCCGGCAACTACACCGCGCTCGCCCGGCGGACGGTCGCCGCGATCCGCAAGGCCGATCCGAATGCGTTCGTGCTGGTCGGCGCGGCGGGTGAGGACCCGCAATGGCAATGGGTCGACGCGATCGTGGCCCAGGGCGCGGCACGGCAGGCGAGCGGGCTGTCGGTCCATTACTACAACCATTGCCTGCGCCCCGGATACCGTACCGCCACCGAAGCGATCGGCCGGATCGAGGCACTGCGGCGAAAGCTGGTCGCGTCGCAGGGGGACAAGGCGCCGCAACTCTACATCACCGAAACCGGCTGGCCGACGACCACCGGCGGCCATTGCGACATCCCGCGCCAGGCGGCGGGCGACAATACCGCGCAGTTCCTGTTGTGGGCGGCGGCGACGCCGTGGATCGGCGGGGTATGGATCTACCAGTTGCGCGATCAGGGGCGGAACCCGACCGAGCTGGAGGATAATTTCGGGCTGTTCGACTATGATTACCGGCCGAAGCCGGCGGCGTGCATGGTCGCCGACGTGACCCGCATCGTCCATGGCGCGAAGCGCTGGCGGGTGTTGCGGCAGGCCGGCGGGCTGACGCTGATCCAGCTCGACGGGGCGAAGGGTCGGCAACTGGTCGCCTTTGCCGAACAGCAGGGGCAGGTCGCGCACCTGTCGTTCGCCGGCCGGCCGGTGGCGGCGCGTCCGCTGTGTCAGGCAGCACCTTCCGCCGCGGCGACGACGATCGATGTCGGTACCCGCCCGGTGGTGATCGACGCCGCGTCGCTGTCGGGCGTGCCGCTCAGCGCGACGTTCGGCTAGGGCGTCAGCCGATCGCCCACAGCAGCGCGGCGACGACGCCCCAGCCGCTGGCGGCGATGGCGAACAGCCACGCGCTGCTGGCGCCGACCGACGATTTCGGCGACGCCGCCACCGGTTCGGCGCTGCCCGGAAAGGGGTGGACGTTCGACAGGACCGCCGCGGTGACGGCGCCCGAGCGCAGCGGTTCGGTAAAGGCGCAGCCGTGCATCGATCCGTTGCGCCAGCGGATTTCGGCCGATACCACGCCGATCCCGGCGATGCCGACGCCGATCATCGTACCCGGCGCCAGCGGCACCGGCGCGTCGATCCGGCAGCCGTCGCGGGTGAGGTCGGCGACGTGGATCGGCTCCGGCGGGTATTCGGCGATGCGCAGCGTCCCCGTCCGCTCCACGGCTACGCGATCCTCGGTACGGCGATCGTCCTGGCGATAGAGATGCGCGTTGATGTTCACGTCGGTTCCCGGTCACTAAACGGGACAAGCCGCCCCTGACCACAGCTCTAGCGCGGCGCCGGTTCCGAAAGGGTGTTCCGACATGGTTATCGCGGCGGCAAGATGTTGCCCCCGCCCGGCCAGCGCGAAGCCGAGGGTAGAGGTAATCGCCGCCACCGCCCGGAGCGCATGCGGGTCGTGGCGCATGACGCCCGGACGCCTGCCGCCGATGACGGGCGCGTCGGGGGCGGGCGGGGCGGGGCGACGGTCGCGGATCAGCGCGTCGGCAGCGGCCGGGCGGGGTCGATGTCCATGGTCACGTCGGCGCAGCGCTGCCAGCTAAGCGTGCGTGCCCGCTCCCGCGCGGCCGCGCCGAAGCGTTGCCGCGTGGCGTCGTCGGTCAGCAACCGTGCGATCGCCGCGGTCGTCGGGGCGGGGTCGCGGTCGTCGACCAGCAGGCCGGTCGATTCGTCCAGCACGACCTCCGGCACGCCGCCGACCGGGGAGGCGATGCTCGGCACCGACTGTCCCGCCGCTTCCAGATAGACGAGGCCGAAACCCTCGATCTTGTCGGTGCGGTTCTCGCCGACCAGCAGGAACAGGTCGGCACTGGCGTACAGCGCGCGGATATCGTCCTGCGCCAGCCCGCCGGTGAACAGGATGGTGGCGTCGGTTTCGGCCGCCATCGCCTCCAGCCGCGCCTGATAGGCGGCATCGCCCGGTCGCCCGGCGATGGCATAGACGACCCGCCGCCGCAGGTCGTCGGGCAGCGCGGCGACCGCGGCGATCATCAGCCGGTGGCCCTTGCGCTCGTCGACGCGCGACACGCTGAGCAGCAGCGGGCGCCCGTCGGGAATGCCCAGCCGTGCCCTTGCCGCAACCGTGTCGCCGGCATCGTCGAACCAGTACGGATTGACGCCCAGCAGCGCGACCCGGGTCGGCGTGTTCGCCAGGGATCGATGGTTCGCGCGTGCGATCGACAGGGTGTATTCGCTGTTGGCGATCACCGCCTCGGCATGCGCGAACACGTTGGTCGTGCGCAGCAGCTTGGGCACCTTTCCCTGCGCTAGGATCAGCGCGTCGGTGCCGTGGAGGAAGATGCGGAACGGCGGCAATCCGGCAAGGGTGCGCGCGATGCCGGCGGCGATGATGAACGGCCAGTCGGCGATCAGCCAGCGGTCGAACCGCGTCCGCCGGGCCAGCAGCGCGCGGACCAGCGTCGGCAATATCCTTGCCGAATAGCCCGACGCCGGAAAGCGTTCGACCGCGAACGGATAGGTCGCATCGTCGGGATGCCGCGCCGTCCCGTAATCGGGGGCGAGCACGGTCACGGCGATCCCGCGCGCCGCCAGCGATTTCGCCAGTTCGACGCAGAAGGTGCCGACGCCGCCGGCATAGGGCGGAAATTCGAAGGTGGGGATCAGCAGCCGTTCCATCGTCATTCCGCTCCATCGTTCATGGGGGTTCGCGGTGCGATCGCCCTGGCCGGGGTGCCCAGCGCCACGCCGCCCGCCGGCACGTCGACCAGCACCACCGAATTGGCGCCGATCTTCGCATGGTCGCCGATCGTCACGTCGCCGAGGATGATCGACGACGCGCCGATCATCACCCCCGCGCCGATGCGGGGGCCGTGCAGATCGTGGTCGCCGCGCTTGCCGATCGTGCTGTTCTGCAGGCACGACGCGCCGGGGCCGATGCTGCACTGGCCGATGACGATCGCATAAGGGTGCGGGGTGTAGAAGCCCGGCGCGATCTCGGCGAACTGCGCGATTTCGGACCCGAACCTGACGCAGTTGCGCGTCCAGTAAAGCTTGCTCAGGAACCGGCCGACGACCGGGATCGACCGCATGAGCAATTGCAGGCGGTGTGCGAAGATGAACTTGAACCCCGGCAGGAACAGCAGCGCATAGACCGCGAACTTCCTGCCCGGCGCCGTTGCGGTACGGCCGGCATAACGGTGCAGGTCGCCCTTCACCTCGGTACGGAAACGCCGCAGCGCGACGGACAGGGCGGGGGGATTCATTGCGGTGCCTCCACGGTGGCGGCGGGCAGGACGACTTCGCTGCGACCGATGTGGCGCAGATAGAGCAGGCGGATGACGAACAGGCTGCCGGCGGTGGCGACCGCCGACAATCCGGCACCGATCAGCCCGAAGATCCACATGAAGCTCGCCCCGAACACCAGCGCCATCGCCACGCCCGCCACGTTGGTCGCGGCATAGGCGCGGTCACGGCCCATGCTGGTGATCGAGATGTTGAGCAGGTCGGACCCCGACCGGACCGTCGCCGCCAGCAACATGATCGCCAGCAGCGGGCGATCGACCGGAAAGCGCCCTTCGGGACTGACGCGGAAGATCACTTCGGTCGCGGCGAAGATGATCGCGCCCAGCACCCCGGCATAGGCCAGCGTCTTGGTCATCTGCCGGCGCAGTTCGGCGCGCCATTCGGCCCGGTCGCCGCTGCGCGCGGCGCGGACCATGCGCGGCAGCGCCAACTGTACCACGGCGGTCGCGATCAGCGTCTGGAGCGCGTTGGTGATCGAGAAATAGAAGCTGTAGATACCCGTCGCGGTGAGGCCGAGCAGCGCGTTCAGGATGAAGCGATCGGCATAGCCCAGACCGACGATGCCGAGATCGCTGAAATAGATGTACCACGCATCGCGCACCCGCCGGCCCAGCCGCCCGAGCTGCATCCGCTCGCGCAGACCCTCGCGGATCGGCCAGCGGCGCAGGTGCAGGAACAGCATGGCATAGGCGACGAAATGGCTGGCGATCCAGCCGAGGAAGATCGCGTTCAGCGTCTGGAACGGCGGATGGAGGAAGCCGATCGCGACGACGACCGGAATCCACAGCGCCGATCGGATGAAGACCATGACGTTGGCGAACAGCGCCATCTCCAGCCCGATCATCGGCATGTAGATGTCGAGCGCCAGCGTCTCCAGCCACAGCAGGATCAGGATCAGGATCGTGGTTTCGCCCACGCCCCCGGTCATCCACACCAGCACCGGCACGGCGACGATCGTCCCGACCAGCAGCGAGGCGACGGTGATGGTCAGCCGGTCGCGAATCATCCCCGCCGCGGTCGCCGGGGTATGGCCCACGACCTCGCGCGAGATGAAATAGTTGAGCCCCCAGCCGACCGTCGCCGGCACGATGCCGATCGCGCCGATCGCGAGGCCGTAGATACCGGCCGCCTCCAGCCCCAGTTGGCTGACGATATAGAAGGACAGCGCGAAGCGAAAGAATAGCTGCGATCCGCGGATCGCCATGTTCGGCAACCCGCCGCGCATCAACCTGCCCGCTAACCCCGACATGGCCTGTCGATCACTCCCTTTGTACCGTAACGGCAAACCGGATCTGTGCCGAAATCGGCGAACGAACGATATTGCTGCACTGCAAAATCGCGCTAGGCGATTATGGTCGATGCGTAAAGCGCCAGCCCGATACGGGGCGGCGCTGCCATGGCGAAAGGGACGGCGGGGCGTGAAGAGATCGGGACGGGCGGCCTCGCGGCTCGATTCGCTGCAGATATTGCGGTTCTTCGCCGCGTTGCTGGTGGTGATCGGCCATACGCAGCATGCGCTGCTCGAACGGCTGGGCGCGGCGGCGGGGCGTTATGCCTTCGTGCCGCTCGACTGGGGGCTGGGGGTCGACGTGTTCTTCGTCATCTCGGGCTTCGTGATGTATTACCTGATGCATGACCGGTTCGCGCAGGCGGGCGCGACCGCGACCTTCCTGCGGCGGCGGGTCGTGCGGGTGGTGCCGATGTACTGGCTGTTCACCACGCTGGTGCTGGCGGTCGGGCTGGCGACCGGGGCGGTCGACCTGCCCTGGACCAACATCCTGTTTTCCTACCTGTTCCTGCCCGGGCCGGTGTGCGGCGAATATTGCTTTCCCGTCTTCACGCTGGGCTGGACGATCAATTACGAGATGCTGTTCTACGCGCTGTTCGCCATCGCGCTCGGCTTTCCGCGGCGGATCGGCGTCGCGGTGGTGGTCGGGCTGATCGCCGGGCTGATCGTGATGGGGCAGGCGGTGCCGGTGTCGTGGTCGATGCTCCATTTCTGGGGCTATCCGATCATCGGCGAGTTCCTGTTCGGCATCGGCCTCGCCGCGGGATTCCTGCGCGGATGGCGGGTGTCGCGCGGTGCCGGCTGGGCGCTGGTGGCGGCCGGGCTGGTGCTGGCGACGGTGAGCTATCAGCTCGACCTGTACGACCATATCTGGCGGTTGTGGACCGGCGGTATCCCCGCCGCGCTGATCCTTGGCGGCGCGGTCTTCGGGCTGGAGCCGCGCGGGGCGCATGGCCGCTGGCTGGCGGTGCTCGTCGTCGGCGGCGACGCATCCTACGCGCTCTACCTCTCGCATCCGGTGACGATTCGCGTGGCCGATGCGGTCGCGGGCAAGATCGGGCTGTTCGGGCATGCGCCGTGGGCGTTCTGGAGCGGCACGGTGGTCGCGGCGGTGATCGGGTCGTTCGTCGTCCACCATGCGATCGAAAAGCCGTTGCTCGCCCGGTTCTACCGGCGACCCAATCTCGGCGCGGGTATTCCGTAACGGTCGGTGTCGCTATTGCGAATGCCGATCAAAAGTGATTGACCTTGCGCGCGAATTATGCGCGCATCACACCCTTCCCCCCGGTGCCGACGGTTGCTAAGGCGCAGCGGTTATCGCTCGTATTCGCATGTGCGGCGGGCCTTGCGAGCGGATGCGCCGCTCCGTCCGGGCCGGGCTGCCATGACCAACTGGGAAGGACCCGCATGACCGCCATTGGCCAGGACACGCTCGGCACCCGCGACACGCTTACTGTCGGCGGCAAGACGTATCACTATTATTCGCTGGCAAAGGCCGCGGCGAAGCTCGGCGACGTATCGCGGCTGCCCTTCTCGATGAAGGTGCTGCTGGAGAACATGCTGCGCTTCGAGGACGGCGTGACCGTCACCCCCGACGACGCGCAGGCGCTGGTCGACTGGCAGAAGGATGCCCGCAGCGACCGCGAGATCCAGTATCGCCCGGCCCGCGTGCTGATGCAGGATTTCACCGGCGTTCCCTGCGTCGTCGACCTCGCGGCGATGCGCGACGCGATCACCAAGCTCGGCGGCGACGCGGGCAAGATCAACCCGCAGGTTCCCGTCCACCTCGTCATCGACCACTCGGTCATGGTCGACGAATTCGGCACGCCGACCGCGGCGGAAGAGAATGTCGAGCTGGAATATCAGCGCAACATCGAACGCTATGAATTCCTGAAATGGGGTTCGAAGGCGCTCGACAATTTCTCGGTCGTGCCGCCGGGCACCGGCATCTGCCACCAGGTGAACCTCGAATATGTCGCGCAGGCGGTATGGTCGTCGGAATCGACCGACGGTTCGGGCACGATCGCCTATCCCGACACGCTGGTCGGCACCGACAGCCACACGACGATGGTCAATGGTCTGGGCGTGCTCGGCTGGGGCGTCGGCGGGATCGAGGCGGAAGCCGCGATGCTGGGGCAACCGGTGTCGATGCTGATCCCCGAGGTCGTCGGCTTCAAGCTGACCGGCAAGCTGCAGGAAGGCATCACCGCCACCGACCTCGTGCTCACCGTCACGCAGATGCTGCGCGCCAGGGGCGTGGTCGGCCGCTTCGTCGAATTCTACGGTCCGGGCCTGTCGTCGATGACGCTCGCCGACCGCGCGACGATCGCCAACATGGCGCCCGAATATGGCGCGACCTGCGGCTTCTTCCCGGTCGACGACAAGACGATCGATTATATGCGCCTGACCGCGCGTCCCGAGGAAGTGATCGCGCTGACCGAAGCCTATGCCAAGGCCAACGGCTTCTGGCGCGACGAGAACGCCGTCGATCCGATCTTCACCGACACGCTCGAACTCGACATGTCGTCGGTCGTCCCGTCGCTGGCGGGTCCGAAGCGCCCGCAGGACCGCGTCGAACTGCCCAGCGTCGACGACGTGTTCAACGCCGATCTGGCGAAGGTGTACAAGAAGGACGCCGCCAAGCGCGTGGCGGTCGAGGGGGAAGCCCATGACATTGGCGACGGCGACGTCGTGATCGCCGCGATCACGAGCTGCACCAACACCTCGAACCCGTCGGTGCTGGTCGCCGCCGGCCTCGTCGCGCGCAAGGCGAACAAGCTGGGCCTCAAGCCCAAGCCGTGGGTCAAGACCTCGCTGGCGCCGGGTAGCCAGGTCGTCACCGACTATCTCGACAAGGCGGGACTGACCCAGGATCTGAACGCGGTCGGCTTCAACCTTGTCGGCTATGGCTGCACCACCTGCATCGGCAATTCGGGTCCGCTGGCCGCGCCGATCTCGGCGGCGATCAACGGCAACGACATCGTCGCCGCCTCGGTCCTGTCGGGCAACCGCAATTTCGAAGGTCGCGTATCGGCCGACGTCCGCGCCAACTTCCTCGCCTCGCCCCCGCTCGTCGTCGCCTATGCGCTGAAGGGCACCGTGACCGAGGACATGGTCTCGACCCCGATCGGGCAGGGTTCGGACGGGCAGGACGTGTTCCTCCGGGACATCTGGCCATCGAACGACGAGGTCGCCGAACTGATGGCCGCCAATATCGACGACGGCATGTTCCGCTCGCGCTATGGCAACGTCTATGCCGGCGACAAACACTGGGCGGGCATCTCGGTCGAGGGGTCGGACACCTATAACTGGCCGACGTCGAGCACCTATATCGCCAACCCGCCGTACTTCGACGGGCTGACGATGACGCCGAACCCGATCTCGGACATCATCGAGGCAAAGCCGCTGGCGATCCTCGGCGACTCGATCACCACCGACCACATCTCCCCGGCCGGATCGATCAAGGCCGACAGCCCGGCGGGCACCTTCCTGCAGGAACATCAGGTCAGCCGCCGCGACTTCAATTCCTACGGCGCCCGCCGCGGCAACCACGACGTGATGATGCGCGGCACCTTCGCCAACATCCGCATCAAGAACGAAATGGTCCCCGGCGTCGAGGGCGGCATGAGCCGCTATGACGGCGAGGTCATGCCGATCTACGACGCCGCGATGCGTCACAAGGCCGACGGCACCCCGCTGGTCGTGATCGCGGGCAAGGAATATGGCACCGGATCGTCGCGCGACTGGGCGGCAAAGGGCACCAACCTGCTCGGCGTCCGCGCGGTCATCACCGAGAGCTTCGAGCGCATCCACCGTTCGAACCTCGTCGGCATGGGCGTGCTGCCGCTCCAGTTCGCCGAAGGCGTGACCCGCCAGACGCTGGGCCTGACCGGTGACGAGACCTTCACGATCCAGGGCGTCGCCAGCCTGCGCCCGCGCCAGGACGTCGAGGTCATCATGGTCCGCGCCGACGGCACGACCGAAACCTTCCTGACCAGGTGCCGGATCGATACCGTCAACGAGCTGGAATATTTCCTGAACGGCGGCATCCTGCAATACGTGCTGCGCAAGCTGGCCGCGTAAGCAGCGCCTGCCGGCAGACAAGGGGCCGCGCCTTCCGACACGGGAGGCGCGGCCTTTTTCGTGAGGGCGTGCGGACGCGTACCGGGACGGCTTGCCGCTTTGCTGCGAAGCGCCGTTTCCAGAAGCGATGATGTTTCCCGGAACCGGCCCGCTCCCTGCAGTATTGCCTGTGATTGTAAGGCGAGAATATTGCGGTCGCATTCGGACAACGCGACTTGGCTTAATCACCGCCGTTTCTAGAATGCCCATGTGGCACAAGCATCATCGAACCCGCCCCTAGCAAAGGTGAGAACCGGCCGCCTGTTTCGTCAGGATCGGCTGATCGTCGTGAACATCATCCGCGCGACGTTCGCAGGCTGGCTCGACCGGTTTGTCGCCGTGCTCGTGCTGCTGACTGCACTGGCAGTCGTCCATTCCTGGTTCGCCGACCGTCCCTGGAGGATTGCGGCATGGGCCGTGCTCGCAGGCGGAACCATAATCGGTATCGGGGCGGGACGCCTTGTCGCGGGTCGTCTTGCCTTCCATGCTTTCGACGGGGTGCTCGCGGCCGATGCCCTGCAATCGCAGATGCGCCAACGCTACATGGTCGCATGGCATGGTATCGGAATGGCGCTGCTGGCCGTAGTCACCATGGTCGCACGGCCTTCGCTACTGGTCGTTAGTGTGCCTGCCTACATCGCCGGAGGACTCGTCTCCGGGCTACCGGGCCGCTTTTGGATGCAGAAGCGCCTTATCGGCTTGACACGACTGGGCCGGACGCTGCGGGCATGGTCGTGTCGACCGAGTGCCGGGATCACGGCCGCACTGGTCCTGCTGCTGCTGCTGCTTCCCGGCCGAACGCTGGGCACCAATGCGCTGATGGCAGCAGTCGGTATCGGGACGATGCTGTTCACCCTCATGCTGACCAGCGTTGACAACGGCGTCGTCCGGTTCATGATGGCCGCCGGCCACGGATTGCGACGCATCCTCATGCACCACTCCAGAGGCGCGGCGTTTTTTCTCGTCATTGCGGTTCCGGGATGCTGGGCCTTGTTCAATCCGGTTGCCGGGGGCATCGTCGCCGCTACGGGGGGCGCAATGCTGTTCCTTCAGACGTTGCGCGTCCTCGCATACCGGCTGCATGGCAAGCGGTTCGCCGATCTCCTTGTGTCGCTTCTCATAGGATTGCTGATGCTGGTTGCCTACTCGATGCCGCTGGCCTTACCCCTCGTCGCGCTCATCATGCTTTGGCAGTTACAACGCCGTGGGCGTATGAAGACGTGGTTGCTGGCATGAACGGTGTCGTTGAATTGACAGACGCAACGGTGGAGCGGAGCGGACAGCGTGTAGTCCACGGAGTAACCCTGACCGTTTCGCCCGGATCATGGTTCGGCCTGATTGGCGCCAATGGATCTGGCAAGACCAGCCTGCTTCGGGCGCTGGCAGGGCGGCTACCGCTCGCGGGGGGATCATGCCGTGTAGACGGCGAGGAACTGGCCGACGATCGCAACGGGCGCGCGCTGCGTTTTGGATTCTCTCCTCCAGCCGATAAGCTCCCGGACGCACTGCGAGGACGCGACATTCTCGAATTGATCGGCGGCGACATGGGTGATGTGCACCATCGCCTGAGCACGCTGCAGGAAGCGCTGGGCCTACCGCCGCTGCTCGACCGCTGGATCGGAGACTGCTCCGCCGGCATGCGACAACGGATCGCGATCGCCGCGGCGTTCGCGGGCGGCCACCATCATGTAATTCTCGACGAACCGTTTAACTGGCTCGATCCCGTCGCGACTTTCGATCTGCGCAGAGCCTTGCGCGACATGGTCGTTCGCGGCCTCACGCTTATCACCGCCTTGCATGACCTCGGGACGCTGGCGTCGGCATGCGACGCCGGTCTGATGCTCGCCGATGGCAAGGTCGCAGTGGCGCTCGGAGAGGACATCCTTCGGGTCGCTGCCCAGAACCCGCAAGCGTTCGAGCAGCAGACGATCGACCGCCTGCGATCAGGGTCGGTCGCACCAAGCTAGATCAAGCCTAACCCCGGAAAAGCGGCGATCGTGCCGGCCAAAGACTCCCCGATGAAGGAACGGTGAAGCTCGGTAATCACCCTGGGGCTATCCTGCGTCCTTCAGGAAGGCGGACAGGGCAAGCGATCGCGTCTGTCCGCTTGATAATGCATCGTTCCGCACTGCGGATAGCGGAACGCTCCAGCGTGCCCGGATGCCGGCAACCGCAAGGGACTTTCCTACAGCCCCGCACGCATGCCATCGTCCGGCCGGTTCTTTCGCACCGTCGAACCCTGCAACCGCGCACCGGCAAATCACGGTGACGCGCAAACACCGCGCAAGTGTGAACTTCGTGAACTTTGGACCGCAAACCCCCGCCCCGCGCGTCGCGGGGCAGGGGCGTGGGCGTCACTTCTGGCAGGCGACGATCGCCTCGATCACGGCCAGCGTTTCCTGCGGGTCGCGGATCTTTACCGTGTCCATGCCGGCGGCCTTGGGCGCATAGTCGTTGCCGCCGGGGAAGATCGCGTCGCCGATGAACAGCATGTCGTCGGTGGCGATGCCGCTGATATCGGCCAGCTTGGCGAGGCCGGTGGCCTTGTCGACGCCTTCCTTGGTGATGTCGATCGACGTCGCGCCGCCCATGTTGATCGACAGGCCCGGCAGCCGCTGCTTCAGGTCGGCCTGGATGATCTTGCGCTTCTCGAACCTCGGGTCCCAATGTTCCTTGGCGTCGATCGGGGCCTGCTGGCCGAGCGCGGAGAAGGTGATCTGGCTGCCGCGATCCTCGATCCGCTCGCCCCAGGTCTGTTCGGGGACGAAGCCGGTCGCCTCCAGCGCGGCGTCGAACGCCTCGAGGATCTTCGTCTTGGTCGCGTCGTCGAACAGGTCGGCATAGACCGTGTTCCAGCGGCCGTCGCCATGGGTGTAGAGCTTGGTGCCGCTGGTCGGCATCATCCACAGCCGCGACAGGTCGGCGCGTTCGGGCAGGCGGGTCGCGACCTGCTTTTCGAACTGCGGCCAGTCGCCGCCCGA
>QFNF01000036.1 GCA_003240755.1 Sphingomonas hengshuiensis
CGGTCTTTCTCTACCACGCCATCCCGGCGGGGATGGACATGGGGATCGTCAACGCGGGGCAGCTCGACGTGTACGACACGATCGATGCCGAGCTGCGCACCGCGTGCGAGGACGTGATCCTCAATCGCGATCCCGACGCGACCGAGCGGCTGATCGCGCTGGCCGAAAAGTACAAGGGCACCGATGCGGTGGCGGAGAAGGCGGCGGCGGAATGGCGCGGCCTGCCCGTCGTCAAGCGGCTGGAATATGCGTTGGTCAAGGGCATCGACGCGCATGTCGTCGACGATACCGAGGAATGCCGGCAGCAGTTCGCAAGGCCCATCGAGGTCATCGAAGGCCCGCTGATGGACGGGATGAACGTCGTCGGCGACCTGTTCGGCAGCGGCAAGATGTTCCTGCCGCAGGTGGTCAAGTCGGCGCGCGTGATGAAGAAGGCGGTTGCCCACCTGCTGCCCTTCATCGAGGCCGCCAAGGAACCCGGCGCCAAGGGCAAGGGCAAGATCATCATGGCGACGGTGAAGGGCGACGTCCATGATATCGGCAAGAACATCGTCGGCGTCGTGCTCCAGTGCAACGGCTTCGATGTGGTCGACCTGGGCGTCATGGTGCCGTGGACGAGGATCCTCGAAGCGGCGAACGAGAACGACGCCGACATGATCGGCCTGTCGGGGCTCATCACCCCGTCGCTGGACGAGATGGTGACGGTGGCCGAGGAGATGAAGCGCGCGGGGATGACCATGCCGCTGCTGATCGGCGGGGCGACGACGTCGAAGGTCCATACCGCGCTGCGCATCTCGCCGGCCTATGACGGGCCGATCGTCCATGTCCTCGACGCATCGCGCGCGGTGGGCGTGGCGACGACGCTGGTCAGCGATACCGGGCGCGACGCCTATGTCGAACAGGTCGCGGCGGAATATGATGCGGTGCGCGTGGCACGCGCGGGCAAGGGGCAGAGCGACCTCGCGCCGATCGCCGAGGCGCGGGCCAACGCGTTCGTCGTCGATTTCGGCCAGAAACCGGCAGCGCCGAACAAGCCGGGGCGGCATGTGTTCGCCGACTGGGACCTCGCCGACCTGCGCGACTATATCGACTGGACGCCGTTCTTCCGCGCGTGGGAACTGGCGGGGAATTTCCCGGCGATCCTGACCGACGAGGTCGTGGGGGAGAGCGCGACCTCGCTGTTCGAGGATGCGCAGGCGATGCTCGACCGCATCATCGCCGAGAAGTGGCTGACGGCGCGGGGCGTCGCGGCGCTATGGCATTGCCGGCGCGACGGCGACGACGTGATCGTCGACGTACCCGCCGCGCAGCTCGAACCGGCGATGGAGGCGGGGCGCGTGTCGCCGCTGTCGGGCGTACCGCACGACTTCGCCACGCCGATGCAGACCGCGCACGCCACCCATGCGATCCGGATGCCGTTCCTGCGCCAGCAGGTGAAGAAGCGCGAGGGGCGGGCGAACATGTGCCTCGCCGACTTCGTCGATCCGGCGGGCGACTGGATGGGCGGCTTCGCGGTCGGCATCCACGGCATCGACCCGCATATCGCGCGGTTCAAGGCCGAGAATGACGATTACCAGGACATCCTGCTGAAAGCGCTGGCGGACCGGCTGGCCGAGGCGTTTGCCGAACGGCTGCACCATCATGTCCGCACCGATCTGTGGGGCTATGCGCCGGACGAGCAACTGACCAACGAGGCGATGATCCGCGAACAGTATCGCGGCATTCGCCCGGCGCCCGGATATCCGGCCTGTCCCGACCACAGCCAGAAACCGATCCTGTTCGACATGCTGGGCGCGGAGCAGGCGACCGGCATCACCTTGACCGACAGTTTCGCGATGCTGCCGACGGCGGCAGTTTCCGGCTTTTATTTCGGGCATCCCGACAGCGCCTATTTCGGGGTGGCGCGGATCGGGCGCGATCAACTGGAGGAATATGCGACGCGCCGCGGCGTCAGCCTCGAGCAGGCGGAGCGGTGGCTGCGGCCCAATCTCGACTGAGCGCGTCGAGCAGCCGTTCGCGCAGCCAGTCGCCGTCGCCGGGGCGCGCGAAGCTGTGGCTGTCGCTGTCGCGGCGGTGCAGGGCGGAAAGCCGGCGAAGGCGGCACGCAGCGAGGAACGCGACGGCGGTATGGTCGCGGGTCGCCAGCAGGATGTCGGCGGGGGCTCCGGCGGCAAGGGCGGCGGTGAAGGCGCGGATCAGGTCGCTCTGGCCGGGGCGACGCGTCGCGAGGGTCGCCAATCCTTGCGCGAGGCGGCCGAAGTTGACACGGCCGGTCAGCAGGCGCCGCCATGCCGCGGGCGATGCGAGGCGCGCGGCATAGGTCGCGCGGATCGCGGCGGGGGGCGGCAGGTCGCCGGAAGGCTCGACGATCCAGGGATTGGCGAGGACCAGCCGGTCGATGCCGGCCGGCCCGTGGAACAGCGCCAGTGCGGTCGCGGCGTCGCAATTGCCGAACGCCACCATCCGCGTGACGCCGGCATGGTCGCGCAACGCGGCGGCGGCGGCGGCGATGTCGGGGCCGCTCGACAGGAACCCGCCATTGCTGCCGGTCGAATCGCCGATGCCGCGGCGGTCGAAGCGCAGCACCGGATGGCCCGCCGCGGCGATCGCCGCCGCCAGCATCGCCATGCCGCGATGCGCGCCGATGCGCAGTTCGTTGCCGCCCGACACGATCAGCAGCCCGGTGGTGCCAGGCGCGCCGTCGAGCGTGCCGGCCAGCGTCTCTCCCGCGCAGGGGAAGCTCACCAGCCGACGCATGCACGGCTCCACGCGGCAAGATCGTCGGCAAGCAGCGCGGCGAGCACCGGGTCGTCCCCCGGCTCGGCCCGACGCCAAACCGGAGCGGCGTCGATGCGCAGGTCGGCATGGTCCGGATCGGTGCCCAGCCGGACGATGCGGCAGGGATGATCGGTACATGGCGTCGCGCCGGCCAGGTCGGCCAGCATCGACGCGGCGATACGGTTGCCCGCGATATCGACGACCGGCGCGCCACGATCGATCCCGCCCGCAGCCTGTGCGACCCGCTCCAGTTCGCGGACCAGCCGGCTGCCGGACTGGGGGGCGAGCTGCCACCGGCACGCGACGGCGGCCCCGGTGTCGAACAGCGCGCCGGCGCGGATCGACGCGCCGACGACCGGACGATCGCCGGCATCGACCAGCGCGGTGATCGCCGATCGCCAGTCGCCCAGCGTCACCGCATCGGTGGCCAGCGGGCTTTCCCCCTGTCCGGGAAGGTCGGGCAGCATGCCGGCGATGCCGCGATCGGCCAGCGCGCGGAGCAGTCCGACCGCAAAGGTCCGGGTCCGGTTCGCTTCCTCGAACGGGGGCAGGATCAGCAGCACGACCGGACCGGTATCGGGACCGAAGCGCCACAGCGCCTCATGCCCGCCGGGCCAGTCGTAGCGGTCGATCAAGCCGGCGCCTTGGCGCTGGCGAAGGCGACCAGCGCGCCGAAGGTTTCGAGCGTATCGCCGTCGATGTCGTCGTCCTCGATCAGGATGCCGAGGCGATCCTCGATCTCGGTCAGCACCCCGGCCACCGCCATCGAATCGAGTTCGGGAAGCGCGCCGAACAGCGGCGTCGCGTCATCGAACGCCGCCACCCGTTCATCGGACAGGCCGAGCACGTCGCGCAACACCGCGCGCACGGTTTCCTCGATCGATGCCGAACCGGTCTGAACCACTATCCACTCCCCTGTTGGTCGGCGACGTTTAGGGGGTGTGGGCGGTGCTGCCAAGCGGGGTGGTTTTCGGGAATGATACGGAGATATGGGGCGGGGATGTCTGCCGATCCCGGTTTCGCTCGCAGCGTATCCCCGCCTGCCTGGGGGTACGTCATTGCTCATGGCAACGGCACCGGACGACTTCCGCCCTCTGCCCTGTATCTGCCCTTCGTTCGGCGCTAGGGGATGGCGATGGTGCCCTTGAACCCCGTACCCCAACGGATCGACCGGTTGCCGGCATGCGGTGCGGCGGACGCTCCGGCGTTGGTCGATCGTGCCGGCGCGTTGACCTATGCCGAACTGGAAACGATGGTCGCGACGATGGCGGGCGGCCTGCGGGCGATGGGCGTCGCGGCGGGGGACCGGGTGGCGACATGGCTGCCCAAGACGCGCACGGCGTGTCTGATGCCGCTGGCCGCGGCGCGGATCGGCGCGGTGCATGTACCGGTCAATCCCGCGCTGAAGCGGGCACAGGTCGCGCATATCCTGAGCGATAGCGGGGCGGCGGCGCTGGTGACGCAGGCGTCGCGGGTAGAGGCGCTGGCGGAGGGCGACGTGCCGCCGGGGTGTCGGGTGGTGGTCGATACGCCGGATGGCGACCCCGTCCGAGCCCGGGATTATGATTCCAATGCTCTGGCGGCGATCCTCTATACGTCCGGCTCGACCGGACGGCCCAAGGGGGTGATGCTGTCCCATGCCAATCTGTGGCTGGGGGCGGTGTCGGTCGCGCGGTATCTGAAACTCGCGCCGGCGGACCGGGTGCTGGCGGTGCTGCCGCTCAGCTTCGATTACGGACAGAACCAGTTGCTGTCGACCTGGGCGGCGGGGGGAGCGGTGGTGCCGCTCGACTATCTGACCGCGCGCGACGTGGTGAAGGCGGTCGAGCACTATGCGGTGACGACGCTGGCCGGGGTGCCGCCGCTGTGGACGCAGTTGCTGGAGGCGGACTGGCCCGACGCGGTCGCGGCGCGGCTGGGGCGGTTGACCAATTCGGGCGGGGCGTTGACGCCGCGAATGGTGCGCGGCCTGCGCGCCCGGTTCCCCGCTGCCGACCTCTATGCGATGTACGGACTGACCGAGGCATTCCGGTCGACCTTCCTCGATCCCGCGCTCATCGATGCGAACCCGGATGCGATCGGATCGGCGATACCCTTTGCCGAAGTCGCGGTGGTGCGCCCCGATGGCAGTCGGGCGGGGCCGGGGGAGCCGGGCGAGCTGGTCCATGCCGGGCCGCTGGTGGCGCAGGGATATTGGCGCGATGCGGAGCGGACGGCGGCGCGGTTCCGTGCCGCCCCGGCGTGGATGGCGAGCGGCGGCATGGCGGTGTGGTCGGGCGACACCGTCGCGCTGGGGCCGGACGGCTTGCTGCGCTTCGTCGGACGGGATGACGAGATGATGAAGGTCGCGGGCAACCGGATCAGCCCGACCGAAATCGAGGAAGCGGTGCTGGCGGGTGGCGAGGTGGCGGAAGCGGTCGCCATCGGCCTGCCCGACGATCGGCAGGGGCAGGCGATCGCCGTCGTCGCGCGGGCGGCGGTGCCCGATGCGGAGGCGGCGGTCCGCGTGCGGTTGCGCCGCGACCTGCCGAGTTTCCAGCAGCCGTCGCATTATGTCTGGGTCGAGGAACTGCCGCGCAACGCCAATGGCAAGCTCGACCGGGTGGCCATCCGCGCGCTGGCGGCGCAGGGGGTGGCGGCATGAAGCCGATCGGTCCCATCCCGCCCGCCTTTGCCGGGCAATCGCGCCTGACCGTGGGTGGCGAGGATTTCGCCACGCTGCTGGAGCAGGCCGGGGATACGCCGGCGTTCCTCTATGACGGCGCGGCGATCGCCGCCCGGATCGCGCGGCTGCGCGCGGCGCTGCCGGTCGGGGTCGGGGTGCATTATGCGATCAAGGCCAATCCGCATGCCGCGCTGTTGCAGGCGATGGGGCCGCTGGTCGACGGTCTGGACGTGGCGTCGGGTGGCGAGCTGGCCATGGCGCTGCGCGTCAAGCCGGCGGCGGCGATCAGCTTTGCCGGTCCGGGCAAGCGCGACGACGAACTGGCCGGGGCGATCGCCGCCGGCGCGACGCTGCATGTCGAATCGGAGGGCGAGGCCGACCGCGCGCTGGCGATCGGCGACCGGATGGGGGTGCCGCCGCGGATCGCCGTGCGGGTGAACCCCGATTTCGAACTGCGCGGGTCGGGGATGCGGATGGGCGGGCGGGCGTCGCCGTTCGGGATCGACGCGGTGCGGGTGCCGGGGCTCGTGCGGCGGCTGGTGGCGGCCGGGGCCGACTGGCACGGCTTCCACATCTTTGCCGGATCGCAGACGCTGGACAGCGGGGCGATCATCGAGGCGCAGGCCGCAACGCTGGCGCTGGCCGGGCGGCTGGCCGACGACGCGGGGGCGGTGCCGGCGTTCGTCAATCTGGGCGGCGGGTTCGGCATCCCCTATTTCGCGGGCGATAGGCCGGTCGATGTCGAGGGCGTGGGCGCGGCGCTGGGCGAGGCGCTGGCCCGACGCGGGCCGGCGCTGGCGGGGACCGGCTTCGCGGTCGAACTGGGCCGCTGGCTGGTCGGGGAGGCCGGCGTCTATTGCACCCGCGTGGTCGATGTGAAGGACAGCGGCGGCGAGACGTTCGTCGTGGTCGATGGCGGGCTGCACCACCAGTTGGCGGCCAGCGGCAATTTCGGGACGGTCGTCCGGCGCAACTATCCGGTGGCGGTCGCCGAGCGGATGGATGCCGCACCCGCCATCACCGCGTCGGTCGTCGGTTGCCTGTGCACGCCGCTCGACCGGCTGACCGACCGGGTGGCGCTGCCCGCCGTCGCGGTCGGCGACACGATCGTGCTGTTCCAGGCAGGGGCCTATGGCGCGACCGCCAGCCCGGCGGCGTTCCTGGGGCACCCCCCGGCGCGCGAATGGTTCATTCCGGGAAATCCGTGAACCGGACGCTGCGCGGCGAAGGTGCGTTCGGTGCGAAAGCGGACTATACTCAACCGTATCTTTACCCCTTGGCAGCATAGCGGGTGAAGTCCTGCGCAGTCCCGGGCGGCTGCGCTTGTCGGTTACGAGGTATTGGAATGCGTCGCAGGCATGGTTTTGGCACGGGTGTGGCGCTTTGCGCGGTGCTGGGCGGATGCGCGGGTGGCGCGACGCGCCCCGAACTGCCGCCCGCGCCGTTCGTGCAGGCGAAGGAGGCACCGGGCGAGGCCTATGTCATCGGGCCGCTCGACCAGCTCAGCATCTTCGTGTGGCGCAACCCCGAACTGTCGACCAAGGTGCAGGTGCGCCCCGACGGGCGGATCACCACGCCCCTTATCAACGACATGCCCGCCACCGGCAAGACGCCGGCGATGCTGGCCGACGACCTGAAGCTGGCGCTGGGCGAATTCGTGACGAACCCGCTGGTGTCGGTGATCGTCGAGAATTTCTCCGGCACGTTCAGCCAGCAGGTGCGCGTGGTCGGCGCGACCGAGAAACCGGCGTCGATCCCGTACCGCGCCAACATGACGCTGCTCGACGCGATGATTACCGTGGGCGGGCTGAACCAATATGCCGCCGGCAACCGCGCGCGGCTGGTCCGGTACGATCGCGCGACCGGCAAGCAGTCCGAATTCGGGCTGCGCATCTCCAGCCTGCTCAAGAACGGCGATTCGTCGGCGAATGTGAAGCTGCAGCCGGGCGACGTCATCATCATCCCCGAAAGCATGTTCTGACATGGACGGGCTGTACGACGAGCTCAAGCTGATCCTCCACGCGATCTGGCAGCGGCGCTGGATCGCGCTGGCGATCGCATGGGTGGTGTGCCTTGCCGGGTGGCTGGCGGTCAGCCAGATCCCCAACAGCTACCAGTCGACCGCGCGGGTGATGGTGCAGATGCGCCAGGTCCTCCCCGGCGCCGAGGCCGCCGTGGCGCAGAACGACCAGGCGAAGAATATCGACCGCATCCGCCAGACGCTGACATCGGCGGTGAACCTCGAAAAGGTCGTGCGCGGCACGTCGCTGAACGAAACGGTCGCGAGCGACCGCGACGTGGCCGACCGGGTGGCGTCGCTGCAGAACGCGATCAAGCTGACCGCGCAGCAGGACAATCTGTTCGAGATTTCGGCGACCTCGGGCAACCCCCGGGTCGCGCGCGAGATCGTGACGAAGATGATCGACATCTTCGTCGAGGACAATCTGGCCAGCGACCGCGACGCGACGGTGCAGTCGCTCAGGTTCCTCGACCAGCAACTGGCGCAGCGGCAGAAGCAACTGGCCGATGCCGAGGCGCGGCGCCAGGCGTTCCAGGCACAGTATATGGCGATGCTGCCGGGCACCGGGTCGCTCGACGATCGCATGTCGAACGCGCGCGGCGAGCTGGCGCAGATCGACGGCGACCTTGCGGCGGCGCAGACCAGCCTGAACGCGGCCAATGCGCAGATGGCGGGCACCGCCGCGACGCTGCCCGGGGCGGCGGGGACGGCGATGGTCGGGCCGGCGCGCGCGCGGCTGAACGCGATCGAGGGGCAGATCGCCGAAGGGCGCAGCCGCGGCTGGACCGACGCGCATCCCGACATGGTGGCGCTCAACCGGCAGCTCGCATCGGCACGCGCCGCCGCCCGGGGCGAGGGGGGCGGCGTCAGCGGCGGTACCGCGGCCTCGCCCAACCCGTTCTACCTGCAACTGCGCGCGACGCAGGCCGACCGGCAGGCGCGGGTCGCCGAGCTGCAGCAGCGCAGGAACCAGATCGAGGGGCAGTTGAACGCCCTGCAGGCCAAGATCTCGGCCGATCCGCAGGCGGCGGCGCAACAGTCGCAGCTCGACCGGGATATCGCCTCGCTCAAGACGCAATATGACGAGCTGTTCCAGGACCGCGAACAGGTGCGGCTGCGCAGCAGCGTGCAGACCGATACCGATGCGGTGAAGTTCAGCGTCATCGATCCCCCGACCCAGCCGCGCGCGCCGACCGCGCCGAACCGGCCGCTGCTGCTGCTGGGCGTGCTGGTCGTCGGGATCGGCGCGGGCGTCGGCGTGGCGTTCGCGCTCAGCCGGCTGCGGACGAGCTTCGCCACCGCCGCGCGGCTGGAAAAGGTCAGCGGCATGCCGGTACTGGGCGCGATCAGCGAAGTGGTGACGGATACCGTCCGGTCCGGCCGCCGGCAGCGCCTGAAGCTGTTCGCCGGCGGGGCGGGGGCGCTGCTGGCGGCGTTCGTGCTGTTGCTGGGGCTGGAATTCGCCCAACGCGGGCTGGTGGCGTGAGTGGGGAAAACCAAGTGAACGACCAATCGCACCGGGCCATGCGCGCATCGCTGCTGGAGCGGGCGGCGGATCGCTGGAAGCTGGGTCCGGCGACCGGTGTCCCGCCCGTCGCCCTGCCCGACCTGCCGCCGGCGCCGTCCGTCCCCGCGCCGGTGGCGAAGGCCGCGCCGCGCAGGATGCCGCCCGCGCGCATCCGCCCGGTCGATCCGGCGCGGATCGACCGCGACCTGCTGGCCGGGGCGGGGATGCTGGTACCCGGTGGCCCCGTCACCGCGCTGGCGGAGGAATTCCGGCTGGTGAAGCGCCAGTTGCTGACCACCGCGGCGGATGTCGAGAAGCGCGATCCCGATGCCGCGCGGATGATCCTGGTGTGCTCGGCACAGCCGGGCGACGGCAAGACCTTCTGCGCGATCAACCTGGCACTGTCGCTGGCGGCGGAACGCGACCTCGACATCCTGCTGGTCGATGCCGATTTCGCCAAGCCCGACATTCTCGACCGGCTGGGCCTGCCCGCCGGACAGGGGCTGCTCGATGCGCTGGGCGATCCGGCGATCGATGTCGAGCAACTGGTGATCCCGACCGACGTGCCGCAACTGTCGCTGCTGCCGGCGGGCAAGCGGACCCATGCCGATACCGAATTGCTGCGCAGCGACCATGCGCAGGATGTGCTGAAACGGTTGCTGGCCGCCGATCCCGACCGGATCATCCTGTTCGATTCGCCCCCGGCACTGGCGGCATCGCCGGCGGCGGTGCTCGCGACGCTGGTCGGGCAGACGGTGCTGGTGGTCCGTGCCGATCGCAGCAGCGAATCGGACCTGCGCGAAGCGGTGGCGTTGCTGGACGGGTGCGGGGAGATCCAGTTGCTGCTGAACGCCACGACCTATCGCGCGGACGGCGCGCGCTTCGGCTATTACGGGCAGGACGCGGAATGACCCGCTGGCTGGCCCTTCCCGTCGCGGTCGCCGCCACGGCGACGCCGGCGCTGGCGCAGCGCGTCGAGGTGTCGCCCTATATCGAGGCGGGGCAGGTGCTGCTCGCCGACCTGAACGATGGCGACGTCGTCACCTATACCCAGCTTACCGCCGGGGTCGATGCGACCATCACGACGCAGCGCGTGCAGGTGCAGGCGAACTACCAGTATCAGCGCCTGTTCGACTGGGGCGACGATTTCGGCAGCGGCGACATCCATTCGGGGCTGGCGCGCGCCAATGTGCAGATCACCCGCTGGCTGAACCTCGAGGGCGGCGCGATCGCGACGCGGGCGCAGGGCGACACGCGCGGCGGCGGGTTCGGCCCGCTGGTCAATGCCAGCAACGTCAACACCGCGCAGGTGTACGGCGTCTATGCCGGCCCCAGCATCAACACCCGCGTCGGGCCGTTCGCGGTCAACGGCACCTACCAGTTCGGCTATGTGAAGGCCGAGACACCGGGCGTCGTCAACCTCGCGCCCGGCCAGCGCCGGCTGGATTATTATGACGAGGCGACCAGCCATCTGGTGATGGGCAGCGCGGGCACCCGCGCGGGTACGCTGCTGCCGGTCGGGTTCACCGTGTCGGGCGCGTGGCTGCGCGAGGATGCGGGGCAGCTCGACCAGAAATTCGAGGGCGTCTATGGCCGGGTCGATACGGTGGTCCCGATCACCCGCACGCTGGCGGCGGTCGGCGGCGTTGGGTATGAAAAGATCGAGGTGACGCAGCGCGATCCGCTGCTCGATGCGCAGAACAACCCGGTACTGGACGGGGCGGGGCGGTTCGTGACCGATCCGGCGTCTAGCCCACGCATCGCGTATGACACCGACGGCATCATCTGGGACGCGGGCGTGTTGTGGCGTCCCTCCCCACGTACCGCGCTGGAGGCGCGGCTGGGCCGGCGTTACGGGTCGATGAGCTATACCGGGTCGCTGCAATGGCAGGCCGGCCCGGCATCGGCGGTGCAGGTCGGCGTCTATGACAGCGTCACGACGTTCGGGCGGCAGCTTACCGGCTCGCTGTCGCAACTGCCGGTCAACTATATCGGCGGCGAGGATCCGTTCGGCGCGCGCTATGGCGGATGCGTGTTCGGGGGCGGGGTGACGCCGGAGGGCGCGCCCAACGCCGGCGGGTGCCTGACCCCGGTGTTCCAGTCGGTCAGCGCCGCGACGTTCCGCGCGCGCGGGATCGATGCGGTCTATTCGATCACCCGTGGCCCGACGCGGCTGGGGCTGGGCGCGGGCTATGCCAGCCGGCGCTTCTACATCCCGCCGGTGCCCGGCGCCGTCATCTATCGCACGCGCGACGAAAGCTATTATGTCCAGGGTTTCGGCCAATGGGCGCTCGATGGCCGGTCGTCGGTTTCGGCCGACCTCTATGCCAATTACTTCGCCAGCGGGATCGAGGGCGGGCTGGACGCATGGGGTGGCGGGGCACAGGGCGGCTATTATCGCAGCTTCGGCCGCGCCTATGGCAGCCTGACCGCCGGGGTGTACGGGTTCGACGTCGAACGCAGCGAATCCGACCTGATCGCGCAGGCGTTGCTGGCGGTAGGGTTCCGGTTCTAAACGAAGATTCAACCGATCGGGGGTTAGACATCCCCAACGGAGATGACGATGTACGACAACCATTATGGCCTGACCGGTCGCCCGTTCCAGTTGACGCCCGATCCGGCGTTCTGGTTCGATACCGCCACCCACCGCAAGGCGATGGCGTATCTCGGCTATGGACTGAGCCAGGGCGAGGGCTTCATCGTCATCACCGGCGATCCGGGTACCGGCAAGACGACGCTGCTCGGCCACCTGATGCAGACGATCGACCGCGAGCGGTTGAACGTCATCCGCATCGTGACGACGCAGATCGAGGCGGACGACCTGTTGCGGCTGGTCGCGGCGGGCCTCGATGTCGATCATCACGGGCTGACCAAGGCGCAGTTGCTGGGCGAGATCGAGCGCGGCCTGCACCATGTCGCGCGGTCGGGGCGGCGCACGCTGCTGGTGATCGACGAGGCGCAGTCGCTGCCGGTCGGGTCGATCGAGGAATTGCGGATGCTGTCCAATTTCCAGGCGGGCGGCTATGCGCTGTTGCAGATATTCCTGCTGGGGCAACCGGAATTCCGCCAGCGGCTGCACGGGTCGGACCGGCTGGAACAGCTTCGCCAGCGCGTGATCGCGATGCACCATCTCGACCCGATGGGGCTGGAGGAAGTCGGGCCGTATCTGGAACATCGGCTGGGCATCGTCGGCTGGACCGGTACGCCCGGCTTCAGCATGGATGCGCTGGCGGCGCTGCACCGCTGGTCGGGGGGCATTCCGCGCCGGCTGAACCAGTTGGCGAGCCGCGTCCTGCTCCATGGTGCGATCGAGGGGATCGACCGGTTCGGGGCGCTGGACGTCGAACAGGTGATCGAGGATCTGGACGGCGACGGCCTCGGCACCGTCCATGCCGCGCCGCGTGTCGAGGCGGCGCCGGTCGCCGAGGCGACGCCGATCGTCGAGGCAGCGGCGGTGATCGATGCCGATCCGTTGCCGATGACCCCGCCGCCGCCGCCGATGCCGCCGCGTCCGATCCATCTGTCGGTGGTCGAACCCGACGGCCGGTCGATGCCGGGCGACGCGCCGAACGCCGCCGTTCCCCCGGTCGGTGACGACACCGCGGCATTGACCGCGCGGATCGCGGCGCTGGAGGAACGGCTGGAGGAACAGGATGCGGCGCTGCGCCGGGTGCTGACGCTGCTGGTCGACTGGGTGGAGGGCGATCAGCGCCGCCCCGACCTGGCATCGATGCGCGCCACCGGCTGAACCCGACATGCGTAACGCGATGTCGGTCGATGTCGAGGACTGGTTCCAGGTCGGCGCGTTCGAACAGGTCGTCGACCGGCGCGACTGGGACTCGCTCGAATGCCGGGTCGAGGCGAATACCGATGCGGTGCTGGACCTGTTCGCCGCGGGCGGGGTGACGGCGACGTTCTTCACGCTCGGCTGGGTGGCGCATCGTTTCCCCGCGCTGATGCAGCGGATCGTCGCGGGCGGGCATGAACTGGCGAGCCATGGATGGGACCATCGCCGGGTATTCACCTTCACGCCGGACGAATTTCGCGCCGATCTGGCCCGGGCGCGGGTCGCGCTGGAGGATGCCGGGGGACAGGCCGTGACCGGCTATCGCGCGCCCAGTTTCTCGATCGACCGGCGGACGCCGTGGGCGCATGCGGTGCTGGCCGATGCGGGCTATGCCTATTCCTCGTCGGTGGCGCCGGTCGCCCACGATCATTATGGCTGGGTGCAGGCGCCGCGCGTGCTGCACCGCCCCGTGGCGGGGGCCGACCTGATCGAATGGCCGATCACGCTGGCGCGGGTGCTGGGGCGCGAGGTGTCGGCCGGCGGCGGGTTCTTCCGCCTGCTGCCCAACCGCGTGGTCGAGGATGCGGTGGTGCGCAGCAACCGGGCGGCGGCGCATCCGGCGATGTTCTATTTCCATCCGTGGGAGATCGACCCCGGCCAGCCGCGGGTGCGCAACGCGCCGCTGAAATCGCGGGTGCGGCATTATACGCGGCTGGGGGCGATGGCGGGCAAGCTCCGGCGGCTGATGGCGAACCATGACTGGGGCCGGGCCGACGCGATCGTCGCGGAACGCGCGGGCGCGCTGTGATCCCGACCGTCCGGCAGGCGCGACTGGACGATGCGGCCGAACGTGCGCGGATCGCGGCGTTCGTGGCGGCGCAGCCCGACGGGACGCCGTTCCACCTGCCGGTCTGGGGCGAGGCGACGGCGGCGGGATGCGGGCAGCGGTTCCGGATGCTGCTGGCCGAGGCGGACGGCGACCTCATCGGGCTGGTGCCGCTGACCCATGTCCGCTCGCCGCTGTTCGGCGCGGCGCTGGTATCGAGCGGGTTCGGCGTCGGCGGCGGTATCCTTAGCGCCGATCCGGCGGCGGCGCGGCTGCTGGCGGCGGCGGCGGTCGATATGGCGCGCGAACTGGGCTGCCCGACGATCGAGATGCGCGGCGGGGCGCCGGTCGAGGGGGATGGCTGGACGTGGGACGATACGCGCTATGTCGGGTTCGTCCGGCCGCTGGCGGTCGATGACGATGCCGAGCTGCTGGCGATCCCGCGCAAGCAGCGCGCCGATGTCCGCAAGGCGCTGGCCGAGCCGTTCGAGATCGCGGTCGGGCGCGACCGGGCGGCGCTGGCCGAACATTTCCGCGTCTATGGCACGTCGGTGCGCAACCTCGGCACGCCGGTGTTCCCGCGCCGGCTGTTCGCGGAGGTGATCGCGCGGTTCAGCGAGGATGCCGACGTGCTGAGCGTGCGCCATGGCGGCGTGGCGGTGGCGAGCGTGCTGTCGATCTACTGGCGGGGCACCGTCTATCCCTATTGGGGCGGGGGCACGGCGGCCGCGCGGGGCCTGCGCGCCAACGAGCGGATGTATGTCGAACTGATGCGCCACGCCCGGCGGCGGGGCTGCACCGCGTTCGATTTCGGCCGGTCGAAGGTCGGCACCGGCCCGGCGGCGTACAAGAAGAACTGGGGGTTTGCGGCCGTGCCGCTCGGCTATCCGACCTGGACCGCCGATGGCGCCGCGCCGCGCGATGCCAGCCCGCTCAACCCGAAATACCGGCTGAAGATCGCGGCGTGGCGCAAGCTGCCGGTCGCGGTCGCCAACCGGGTCGGGCCGCTGATCGCGAAGGGGCTGGGGTGAGCGAGATCCTGCTCCTCGCCCACCGCGTTCCCTATCCCCCCGATCGTGGCGACAAGGTGCGCAGCCACCATGTGATGCGCCACCTGTCGACGCTGGGGCGGGTGCATCTGGCGAGCTTTGCCGACGATCCGCGCGACCTGGCCCATGCCGATGCGCTGGGGCAATGGTGCGCGAGCGCGACGGTGCTGCCCCGGACCAAGGGGAATGCGCGGGCGGCGGTCGAGGCGCTGGCGGGCGGGCGGACGGTGTCGGAGACGGCGTTCGCCAGCCCCGCGATGCGCGCGGCGGTGGCGCGGCTGCTGGGCGAGCGGCGCTATGACGCCACCTATGTCTATTCGGGGCAGATGGCGCAGTATCTGCCGGCCGATGCGCGGTTCGTGATGGATTTCGTCGACATGGATTCGGCCAAGTTCGCGGCCTATGCCGACGATGCGCGCGGGGCCATGCGCTGGATGCTGCGGCGCGAGGCGCGGCTGCTCGGCCGGTTCGAGCGCGCGGTCGCCGGTCGCGCGCTCGCCACGTTGCTGGTGAGCGAGGCGGAAGCGGCGCTGTTCCGCCGGACCTCGGGGACAAAGGGGGTGTTCGCGATCGAGAACGGGATCGATACCGCGTTCTTCGATCCCGCCGGCGTGGTGCCGGTCGAACCGGCCGGGCCGCTGATCGTGTTCACCGGGCAGATGGATTACCGGCCCAATGTCGATGCGGTGCGCTGGTTCGCGGGCGAGGTGCTGCCGAGGGTGCCGGGCGCGCGCCTTGCGATCGTCGGGCGCAGTCCGACCGCTGCGGTGCGGGCGCTGGAAAGCGAGCGGGTGATCGTCACCGGCGAGGTCGCCGACGTGCGCGGCTGGATCGCGGCGGCGGCGGTGGTCGTCGCCCCGCTGCTGCTGGCGCGCGGTATCCAGAACAAGGTGCTGGAGGCGATGGCGATGGCCCGCCCGGTCGTCGCATCCACGGCGGCGGCGGAGGGGATCGACCATCGCGGCACGATCCGCGTCGCCGCCGACGCCGCCGGCTTCGCGCGCGAGGTCGCCGCCGTGCTGGGCGATCCGGCCGGCGCGGCGGCGCTGGGCATGGCGGCGCGGGCGCGGGCGATCGATCGCTATGGCTGGGATGCGCGACTGGCGCCGCTGGCCGGGCTGGTGGGGCTGGCATGAACGGCATCGCGATCGACCGGCCCGTGACCGCCGATCCGGCGTGGTGGCGGTCGCTGCCGGCACTGGGCGGGGTCTGGGCGGCGCTGCTCGCGATCTTCCACCGCGACGTCGGCGACATGGCCGATATCTGGTGGCATTCGACCACCTATGGCCATTGCCTGTTCATCCCGCCGATCATCGGCTGGCTGGTGTGGCAGCGGCGGCGCGAGCTGGCACAGGTGCGGCCCGCCGCATGGTGGCCGGGACTGGCGATCGTCGCCGCCGGCGGCGCGGTGTGGCTGGTCGGGCAGGCGGCGGCGGTGGCGCTGTTCCGCCATGCCGGGCTGGTGGCGATGCTGCAGGGGGCGGTCGTCACGCTGCTGGGCGCGCGGGTGGCGCGCGGGCTGGCGTTTCCGCTGGCCTATATGGCGTTCCTCGTGCCGTTCGGCGACTTCCTCGAACCGTGGTTGCAGGCGGCGACGGTATCGCTGACCATGCCGATCCTGCACGCGCTGGGCGTGCCGGCGGCGGTCGACGGGGTGCTCATCACCATCCCCGACGGCTATTTCGAAGTGGCGGAGGCATGTTCGGGATCGAAGTTCGTCATCGCCATGGTCGCATACGGCGCGCTGGTCGCCAATGTCTGTTACGTCGCCTGGACCCGCCGCGCGGCGTTCATGGCGCTGGCGCTGGTGGTGCCGGTGCTGGCGAACGGGGTCCGGGCGGCGGGCACGATCTATGCCGCGCACCTGACCTCGGTCGCGGCGGCGACGGGGTTCGACCATATCGTCTATGGCTGGGTGTTCTTCGCGCTGACGATGGCGGCGGTGCTGGCGATCGGGTGGCGATGGTTCGATCGCGATCCCGATGCGCCGTGGTTCGACGTGGCGCGCGTGCGGGCGATGCCGATGCGCGGGGCCGACGCCACGCTGGCGGCGGCGGCGGTGCTGGCGGTCGCGGTCGGCTTTGCCGGCTGGGGCTGGATCGTCGACCGGCGGGTACAGCCCCTGCCGGCGCGGATCGAACTGCCGGTCGTGCCGGGGTGGCAACGGATCGCGGTGGACGGCGAACCATGGGTGCCGAACTATCCGGGCGCTGACCATTTCCTGATCGGGCGCTATGGCGACGCGCAGGGACGCAGCGTCGACATGGTCGTCGCGGTCTATGGTTCGCAGGGTGAGGGGCATGAATTGGTAGGGTTCGGAACAGGCGCGATCCGCGAGAACGACCGCTGGGTACGGATCGCCGACACCGCGCCGATCGCGGGCGGCGCCACGCTGCGCATGGCCGCGCCCGGCCCGGTCGAGCGCGAGGTCGCGACCTGGTATCGCATCGGATCGATCACCACCGGCAGCGCCGACCGGGTCAAGCTGGAAACGCTGAAGGCCAAGCTGCTGGGCGGACCGCAGCGCGGCGTCGCGGTGCTGCTGTCGGCGCGCCGGGACGGGCATGACCCGCGCCGGGCGATCGCCGACTTCGTGGCGGCGGCGGGACCGATCGACCGGATCGCTGACCGTGCGGCGGGGATGCGATAGCATGTGCGGGATCGCCGGTCTGTTCCATCCGACCAACCCCAAGCCGATCGATCCGGCCCGGATCGTCGCGATGACCGACGTACAGGCGCATCGCGGCCCCGACGGATCGGGCGTGTGGACCGCGCTGGGCGTCGGGCTCGGCCATCGCCGGCTGTCGATCATCGATGTCGGCGGCAGCCCGCAACCGATGGCGCTGCCGGGCGAACAGGTCGTCATCACCTTCAACGGCGAAATCTACAACTTCGCCGATCTGCGGGCGGAGCTGCGCGCAAGGGGCGCGGTGTTCCGCACGCAGGGCGATACCGAGGTGCTGCTGCATGCCTGGGCGGCATGGGGGCCGGACATGCTGGCGCGGTTGAACGGGATGTTCGCCTTTGCGATCTACGACGCCGGTCGCCAGGCGCTGTTCGTCGCGCGCGACCGGATGGGGGTGAAGCCGCTCCATTATGTCGAACTGGCCGATGGCGCGGTGGCGTTCGCATCGGAACTGAAGGGGCTGCTGGCGCATCCCATGGTGCGGCGGTCGCCCGACGTGGCGGCGATCGAGGATTATATGGCGCTGGGCTATGTGCCCGACGACGCCTGTATCGTCGCGGGCGTCAAGAAGCTGCCGGCCGGGCATTTCCTGCTGATCGAACGCGGGCGGGGCGTGCCGCCCCCGGTGCGCTGGTGGGATATCGATTTCTCGAACCGCGCGCGCGGCAGCACCCGCGATCTCGCGGCGGAACTGGTCGAACGCATGCGCGAGGGGGTGCGCTCGCGCATGGTCGCCGACGTGCCGCTGGGCGCGTTCCTGTCGGGCGGCGTCGATTCGTCGGCGGTCGTCGCGCTGATGGCGGAGGCGAGCCGCGCGCCGGTGCAGACCTGTACCATCGGGTTCGAGGAAGCGGGATATGACGAGCGCGGCCCGGCGGGACTGGTGGCGACCCGCTTTGCGACCGACCATGCGGTGCGGACCGTCCGGTCGGACGATTTCGCACTGATCGACACGCTGGTCGCGGCGTTCGACGAACCCTTTGCCGACGCGTCGGCGCTGGCGACCTATCAGGTATGCGCGCTGGCGCGCGAACGGGTGACGGTGGCGCTGTCCGGCGATGGCGCGGACGAGGCGCTGGCGGGGTATCGCCGCTACAAATTCCACGCGGCGGAGGAGCGGGTGCGCTCGCTGCTGCCACAGGCCTTGCGCGAACCGGTGTTCGGCGCGCTGGGCGACGTCTATCCGAAGGCGGATTGGGCGCCGCGCCCGTTCCGCGCCAAGACGACGCTGCTGGCGTTGGCGCAGGACGGCGACGAAGCCTATGCGCATGCGGTGGGCGTGACGACGCCGGCGGTGCGCGCGGGGCTGTACGGGCAGGCGATGGCGCGGCAGTTGGGCGGGTATCGCGGCGAGGAACGCTATGTCGCCACGATGCGCGGTGCGCCGGCGCGCGACGGGCTGGACCGGGCGCAATATGCCGATTTCCGGCACTGGTTGCCGGGCGACATCCTGACCAAGGTCGACCGGACCAGCATGGCGGTGGCGCTGGAAGCCCGCGAACCGCTGCTCGACCACCGGTTGATCGAGTTCTGCGCGACCCTGCCGGCAAAGCTCCGCCTGCGCGGCGGCGAGGGCAAGTGGCTGATGAAGAAGGCGCTGGAGCCATGGCTGCCGCGCGAAATCCTCTATCGCCCGAAAATGGGGTTCGTGACGCCGGTCGGCGCGTGGTTTCGCGGGGTTCTGGCGGACGAGGCGGCGGCGCTGGCGCGATCGCCGGTGCTGGCGACGTGGTTCGACCCCCATGCGGTGGAACGCGTGGCCGCCGAACATCGCGCCGGGCGAGCGGACCATGGACGGACATTGTGGCAGCTCGTGATGCTGGAACGCAGCGCCCGGCGGCTGTTCGGCTAGCGCGGGATGACAGGCCGCCCCGGCCGCCGGGGCGACCGACGCTATTGCGGATTGCCCGGCGCAAACGGGAAACGTTGCGCCTTGTACCATGCCAGATCATGTTCCGGCGGCGGGGAACCGGCGGGCAGCGGCAGGCGGTTGATCGACATCCAGTAGGCCAGGCTGGCGTCCCGCCACCAGCGGGCCTCCCGCGCCTGGATCGCGAGGAAGCTGTCGGTCTTGGTCCAGCGTTCCTCGTCGATGCGCGGCTTCAGGCTGGCCCAGTCGCGCCGCATGGCGTCCACCGTCGCGACACCCCGGTCGTAGCGCCGCACCAGTTCGACCCACAGCGTCGATCCCCCGGGCAGGCGATAGTCCCATGGCAGGTGGTGGAACCACAACAGTTGCTCGAGCGGCGTCGTCTTCGGATCGGCCAGCTTCCGTGCGACGCCCGGCGCATATTGCGCGACCGCGTTGCTGCCGGTGCGGGTCCGATCGAACCCGATGCCGTTGCGGTCCGCTCGGTGGTAATAGACCGGGTTCCATTCGGGCCGCTGGAGGTCGTCCACCCACGGGCCGGGGCCGTAATGGTGGCCGGTGGCCATCAGATGGGCCAGCCCCAGCGGACCGGTATAATCGACCACCGCCTCGCGGGAGCGCAGCATCATCCGCGTCACCGTCTCGACGATCACGGGATCGTTGCCGAACGTCTGTGCCGCCCATTCGCGGGCGATCGCTTCGGACGACAGCGTGGGGTCCCATGCCAGCCGGCCGAACGCATACCAGTTCGCCTGGTTGAACGTGCCGCCCGACCAGTCGCGGTCGCGTCCGATATTGGCGACCCCGGCCATGCCGCTCAGCGCATGCCCCTGTGCCCTGCCATCGACGACCGCGGCGACCGTTTCGCCGGCGCGGACGCCCGTTCGCGCATCCAGCACCTCCTCGAACAGCGGCCCCAGATAGGCGAGGTGGGTGGCGAACCCCAGATATTCCTTGGTGATCTGGAACTCCATCATCAGCGGAGTCCGCGGCATCGCGCCGAACAACGGGTGAAAGGGTTCGCGCGGCTGGAAATCGATCGCGCCGTTCTTGACCTGAACCAGGACGTTGTCGGCGAATTTGCCGTCGAGCGGCCTGAATTCGGTATAGGCCTGTTTCGCCCGGTCCTCGGGATCGGTGTCGGCATAGACGAACGCCCGCCACATCACGATGCCGCCATGCGGCGCGACGGCGGCGGCGAGCATGTTGGCGCCATCGGCATGGCTGGCGCCATAGTCGCGCGGTCCGGGCTGCCCCTCGCTGTTCGCCTTGACCAGGAAACCGCCAAAATCGGGGATGGCGCGATAGATCTCGTCGGCCTTCGCCTTCCACCATGCCGCGACGGCCGGATCGCGCGGATCGGCGGTCTTCAGGCCGCCCAGCTCGACCGGGGCGGAAAAGCGCGCGGACAGATAGACCTTGATGCCATAGGGCCGGAACACGTCCGCCAGCGCCGCGGTCTTGGCGATATAGGGCGCGGTCAGGCTGATCGCCTTGGCGTTGACGTTGTTGACGACGGTGCCGTTGATGCCGATCGCGGCATTGGCGCGCGCATAATCGACATAGCGCGGGTCCCGCACGTCGGGCAGCGTCCACCAGTCCCACAGCGACTGGCCGGCATAGCCCCGCTCGACCACGCCATCCAGATTGTCCCAGTGATTGAGCATCCGCAACCCAAACCGCGCCCCCCCCCGCACCCCAATCCGCGCCATGTCGCTGCCGGTGCGGGCGTGGCGCAACAACGCATATGCGCCGTGCAGAATGCCGATATCGCTGCCGGCGGTAACGAGGATCACGGACCTGCCACCGACCTGCGTCGTTCGGATGTCATAGCCTTCGGTTCCCAGCCCGGCGACATCGATCCGCAGCGCGGCGATCGAGGGATCGTTCGCACGCGCCAGCACAACAGGCCCGGCATTTGCCCCCAGGCCGGTGCGCAACTCGTCGGCAGCTATCCGCAGCGTCGCGCTGTCGCCGTGCACCTCCACCTGCGCGGTGCCGGTCTGGGCCGCGATGTTCCGCAACCAGAGGCGGTATCCGTCATCGGCCTGCGCCGGCACCGTCATCAGGCAGCTTGCCAGCGCAAGCGCCGTTCGACCGAAAAAGTGCGTCACCTGCGTCTCTCCCAATGTCGCCGGTTTCATTGCTGTCAGTTCGCGGAGACGATTGACAACCCGACCGGCATCACCGCATGGTAGCGTTATCATGAAGCGGGCATCAACGAAAATGTTGAGCCCGGTCGGTTTTGGGAGAGCGAATGACCGATCCGAGGCAAGGCCGCGCGTATGCTTCGCGCCGCGACATCTTCCGTTGGGGTGCCTCGGCATCGATCCTCGCCTTCCTTCCCGTCGCCGCCCGCGCGGCGCCAGCGGTCTATCGCGATCCGCGAGCACCCGTCGATCTCCGTGTCCGGGACCTGCTCGGCCGCATGACCCTGGAGGAGAAGGTCGCGCAACTCATCACCCTGTCGCGTACCAAGCGCGACGTGATGTCGGGCGACAATGCGTTCGCCCCTGCCAAAGCGACCGCCGCCTATCCTGACGGCATCGGTCAGGTGGCGCGTCCGTCCGATCGGGGCGGGGCGGCGACCGCGAACAACAATCCGACCGAACATACCGGGCGCTGGCGTGCACCGGCCGACACGATCGCGTTCGTCAACGCAGCGCAGAAGTGGGCGGCGACGACGCGGCTGGGCATCCCCGTGCTGTTCCACGAGGAATGCCTGCACGGCTATATGGCCCCGACCGCCACTAGCTTTCCACAGGCGATCGCGCTGGCCGGCACGTTCGACCGCGCGTTGATGGAGCGGGTCAGCGCCGTGATCGGTCGCGAGGTCCGTGCGCACGGCACCGTGCTGGCGCTGTCCCCGGTCGTCGACATCGCGCGCGACCCGCGCTGGGGCCGGATCGAGGAAACGTTCGGCGAGGACCCGTATCTGTGCGGAGAGATGGGCGTCGCCGCCGTCCTCGGCCTGCAGGGACGCGGCAAGACGCTGGCACCGGGCAAGGTGTTCGCCACGCTGAAGCACATGACGGGCCACGGGCAGCCCGAAAGCGGCGAGAATGTCGCGCCGGCGCCGCTGGCCGAACGCGAATTGCGCGAACGCTTCTTTCCGCCGTTCCGGAAAGTGGTGGCCAGTACCGGCATCGGCGCGGTCATGCCGTCCTACAACGAGATCGACGGCGTTCCCAGCCACGCCAACCGGTGGCTGCTGGACGACGTGTTGCGCGGGGAATGGGGTTTCGACGGCGCGATCGTCAGCGACTATGCGGCAATCGGCGAGCTTGCGTCGCTCCACCATGTCGCGCCCGATCTGGCGGCGGCGGCAAGGCTCGCACTGGCTGCCGGGGTCGACAGCGACCTGCCCGATGGCGAGGCGTATCGCACGCTGGCGGATCAGGTGCGGGCGGGGAAAGTGCCCATGGCGCTGATCGACCAGGCCTGTCGCAGGATGTTGACGCTGAAGTTCCGCGCGGGCCTGTTCGAGGCGGAGCCGGTCGACCCGCGCGCGGCGGCGCGCCTGACCGCCAACCGCGAGGCGCTGGCGCTGGCGAGGGAGGCGGCGGTAAAGGCGATCACCCTGCTGACCAACGACGGTACGCTGCCGTTGACGGCGGGCGCCCATAGACGCGTCGCGGTGATCGGCCCCAACGCGGCGGTGGCGCGTCTGGGTGGCTATTCGTCGATCCCGACCGATCCGGTGTCGCTGCTCGACGGTGTCCGCGCGCGACTGGCGGGCAAGGCGGACGTGGTGCATGCGCAGGGCGTCTTCATCACCCGGAGCGAGGATCGCTCCGCCAACGAGATACTCTTGGCCGATCCGGCGCAGAACCACCGGCTGATCGCCGAGGCGGTCGAGGTGGCCAAAAGCGCGGATATCGTGCTGCTGGCGATCGGCGATACCGAACAGACCAGTCGGGAAGGCTATGCCACGAACCATCTGGGCGACCGGACCGACCTCGACCTGGTCGGCGAACAGAATGCGTTGTTCGCGGCGATGAAGGCGACCGGCAAGCCCGTGGTGGTGGTGGCGATCAACGGGCGTCCCCCGTCATGGCCGGCCGTCGCGGAGCAGGCGAACGCGATGCTCGAATGCTGGTATATGGGGCAGGAGGGCGGTCACGCGATGGCCGCCGTGCTGTTCGGCGACGCCAGTCCCGGCGGCAAGCTGCCCGTCACCGTCGCGCGGCATGTCGGCCAGCTTCCGGTATTCTACGATGCCAAGCCCTCCGCCCGGCGCGGCTATCTGTTCGATACCACCGATCCGCTGTTCGTGTTCGGCCATGGCCTTAGCTACACCCGCTTCGAACTCGGCAGGCCGCGGCTGTCGGCGCCGCGCATCGGCACGGGCGGCAGCGTAACCGTCGAGGTCGATGTCGCGAATGTCGGCGACCGTACGGGCGACGAGGTCGTGCAACTCTACATCCGCGATCAGGTCGCCTCCGTCACCCAGCCGATAAAGGCGCTGAAGGGGTTCGAACGCGTCACCCTGACACCCGGCGAGCGCACGACCGTGAAGCTGGTGCTGGGTCCCGACGCGTTCTCGATCTGGAACGGCCAGATGCAGGAGGTCGTGGAGCCGGGCCTGTTCGACATCATGACCGGGCCAGACAGCCGCAATCTCCAGAACGTCACGCTCGAAATCGTTTGAGGTACCCATGCCGAAGATCGTCAATGCCCGCGTCATCATCACCTGTCCGGGCCGGAATTTCGTCACGCTGAAGATCGAGTGCGACGACGGCACGACCGGCGTGGGCGATGCCACGCTGAACGGGCGCGAACTGTCGGTCGCCAGCTATCTGGCCGACCATGTCGTGCCATGCCTGATCGGCCGCGACGCGCATCGGATCGAGGATGTCTGGCAGTATCTGTACAAGGGCGCGTATTGGCGGCGCGGACCGGTGACGATGACGGCGATCGCCGCGGTCGATACCGCCTTGTGGGACATCAAGGGCAAGCTGGCGGGCCTGCCGGTCTATCAGTTGCTGGGCGGGGCCAGCCGCGAGGGCGTCATGGTCTATGGCCATGCCAACGGCACCACGATCGAGGACACCATTTCGGTCGCGCTGGAGTATCAGCGACAGGGTTACAAGGCGATCCGGCTGCAATGTGGCGTGCCGGGCATGGCATCGACCTATGGCGTGTCGAAGGATCGCTATTTCTACGAGCCGGCCGATGCCGACCTGCCGACCGAGAATGTGTGGAGTACCGCCCGATATCTGCGCGTCGTGCCCGAGCTGTTCAAGGCGGCGCGCGAGGCGCTCGGCTGGGACGTGCATCTGTTGCACGACATCCATCACCGCCTGACCCCGATCGAGGCGGGGCGGCTGGGCAGGGACCTCGAGCCCTATCGCCCCTTCTGGCTGGAGGACGCGACGCCTGCCGAGAACCAGGAGGCGTTCAGGCTGATCCGCCAGCACACGACCGCGCCGCTGGCGGTGGGCGAAATCTTCAATTCGATCCACGATTGTCGCGAACTGATCCAGAACCAGTTGATCGACTATATCCGCGCCACCGTGGTGCATGCCGGCGGCATCACGCATCTGCGCCGTATCGCGGCCCTTGCCGATCTGTATCAGGTGCGGACCGGTTGCCACGGTGCCACGGACCTGTCGCCGGTGTGCATGGCGGCGGCACTGCATTTCGACCTGTCCGTGCCGAATTTCGGCATCCAGGAATATATGCGCCACACGGCCGAAACCGATGCGGTCTTTCCGCATGCCTACACCTTCGACGCCGGAATGATGCATCCGGGCGACGCCCCGGGGCTGGGCGTCGATATCGATGAGGAACTGGCCAAGGGATATGAATATAACCGCGCCTTCCTGCCGGTGAACCGGCTGGAAGACGGCACGATGTACAATTGGTGATTGCGTGAGCGAGTTGTCGCAAGCCGCCGCGCAGGCACCCGACGCGGTCGCGGAAGCAGTGCCGAAACCGCGCGGGCGCGTTCGTTGGATCATCTGCGGGCTGCTGTTCGCGGCGGTGGTGCTGTCCTATATCGACCGGCTGGTGCTGGGCGTGCTCAAGCCCCAGTTGGAGGGGCTCTATGGCTGGACCAATACCGGCTATGGCGACATCACCGGCTATTTCCAGGTCTGCTACGGCCTCGGCTTCCTGGCGTTCGGCTGGCTGATCGACCGGATCGGACCGCGACTGGGGTATCTGCTGGCGGTCGGCATGTGGACCTTCGGGCATTTCGCGCAGGTTCTGGTCACGACCACGACGGGCTTCGTCATCGCGCGGATACCGTTGGCGTTGGGGGAGGCGGGAACCTATCCGTCGGCGCTGGCCGCAGCGTCGCAATGGTTTCCGAAAAAGGAACGCGCGCTGGCGATCGGCATCTTCAATGCCGGCGCGAACGTGGGCGCGATCGTCACGCCGTTGCTGGTGTCCTTCATCGTGGCAGGACTGCTGCTCGACTGGCGCTGGGCGTTCATCGTCACCGGGCTGTTCAATCTGGTCTGGCTGTTCGCGTGGTGGCGTTTCTATCGCAGGCCCGCCGACCATCCCCGCCTCAGCGTCGAAGAACGTCGCTGGATCGAGGCGGAACCGACAGAAGATACCGGGCGCACCGGCTTTCTGAACATGCTGCGCCACCGCGAAACCTGGGCCTATATGTCCGGGCGGTTCCTGATCGACCCGGTGTGGTGGACCTTCCTCTTCTGGTTGCCGGACTTCTTCAACAAGCAATATGGGTATGACCTGAAGAGCTTCGGGCCGCCGCTGGTCGCCATCTATCTGCTGGCGGATCTGGGCGCGATCGCGGGTGGCTGGTACAGCTCGCATCTGCTGAAACGCGGCGTGGCGGCGGGTCGGGCGCGCAAGCAGGCAATGTTCGCATGCGCCTTGTTCGCCCTGCCGGTGATGTTCGCGGTCAAGGCGGACAATATCTGGATCGCGGTTGCGCTGATCGGCCTGGCATGCGCGGCGCATCAGGGCTTTTCCACCAACCTGTTTGCGCTGCCGGGCGATCAGTTTCCGCGCTTTGCGCAGGGTACGCTGATCGGTCTGGGCGGGTTCGCGGGTGCGGTCGGCGGGTTCATTGCGTCGAAGTCGCTGGGGGTGCTGCTCGACCGGGTCGGCAGTTACGAGCCGTTCTTCATCGCCTGCGGTGTGGCTTACCTCGTGGCGCTGGCGGTATTCCACCTGCTGAACCCGCGATATCGCAACGTGGTGGTCGAACGGCACGCCCGAAGCTGAACCGTTGCGGGGCGTCGCTGCCGGACGCCTGATGCCGGGCGCCGCAACTGCGGCGTAGCCGGTCGTTCCCGATGTGCGCCGACCAGCCTGCGCCACCCGGCCGGGGTAGGGCGACGACGCGAACAGCGCGGGCGGTATGCGCCGATCCGCAGGCGCAGCGGTGCCCCGGCATAGCGCCAGCCTCTACCGGCACTGCCATCCCGATCCCGTGCGGCCGGTCTCGTCGTGCCCTGTCTCGATACCGTGGCGGGTGGCGTCCGACCCCGGCGGGCGATTTGCGATGGCCCGGGACACCGGGGATTTTCGCGGGCGGGCGAACGCAAAAAAAGAGCCGGTCGATGATTCGACCGGCTCCCAATGCAGCGCTGATTACGGGCGTCAGAAGCGACCGCGGATACCGACCAGCAGCGTACGACCGGGATTATATTCGTTGAAGGTCGCGTTCGGGAACTGGAAGTAGGAGCTTTGTGCTTCCTTGGTGATGTTGATGACGTTGACGACCAGCGTCGGCAGGTAGCTGTTCCCCAGAATCCGGGCCAGATCGACATTGCCCGAGAAATCGAGCTGCTTGTAGTTTCGCCCGAAGATCGCGGCCTGGGTGATGCCGTTCTGGTTCGGGTTCGACCCCTGCGAGCCTTCGTTGAAGATGTAGGACAGTCGCGCCGAAACGCCGTTGCCTTCATAATAGCCGGTGATGTTGTAGGTCGTCGGCGCGACGCCGACGGCCACCGCCGGCGCGCCTGCGCCCAAGCCCTTCTGATCGATGATCGTGAGGTTGCCCTGAACGCCGAACCCTTCGACACCGACAAATCGCGTCAGGAAGTCGAGCGGCTGGGTGATCTGGAATTCGAGGCCGTTGACGATCAGCTTGCCGTCCGAATTCACCTGCTGCTGCACCTGGATGATGACGTCCTCGACCGATCCCCCCGTCGGCACGCGCTGCAGCAACGCGAGCTGCTGGGCCTGGGTCAGCGTGGCAAAGGTGATGCCATATTGTGCCAGGCTGCCGAACGATGCGTTGGTGATGCCGTTGACGGTGAAGCCCGTGATCGATTTGCGGAACGCCGCCACGGCGAGGATCCCTTCGCCGCCGGTATAATATTCGACGCCGATATCGATGTTGTTCGAGATGTACGGATTGAGTGCGTTGTTGCCGACCGTGCCGACATCCGCCGATGGCGAGGTGAACGACGCGCCCGGCAGCAACTGGTTCGGGTCGGCGCGGGTCAGCGTCCGCGACAGCGACGCGCGGATCACGGCGTCCCTGCCGAAGTTGAAGGCTGCGCTGGCGGACGGCAGGAAGTTGGAATAGAGCCGGTTGGTTTCCGCGACGCTGATAAGCGTAGGATAGCACGAGCCATCGAGCGCGAAATTGTTCGCCGCCGACCCCGGACAGGTCACGCCGGCGCGCACGTTGCGCGGATCGGTGATGGTCGTGCGGCCGCGCACGATCTGTTCGGTACGGACATAGCGCACCCCGCCGTTCAGGCGCAGCGAGTTGTTGTCGCCAATGTCGATCACGCCGTTCATTTCGGCAAAGGTACCGGTCGCCTTTTCCCGGATGAAGCCGCCGTTCGCGCCGCTCGACCCCGCGCCCGTCTCGGTCGCGCCGGCGAGCAGTTCGTCATAGTTGGTGGCGTCCTTGAACTTGTTCCAGTCGACGGTGATGAAGCCGTTGCTGCCCGGCAGCAGATAGCTTGGTACCGCCGCGGTCGGGATGAGCGATCCCTGATAGAATAGCGGCGGGAAGCCCGCGCTGTATCCCGTGCCATAGGCGGGATAGTCGGGATAGCCCGCCGGACGTGCGCCCGGCACGTTGCCGCCGTCGCAATTCGGCTGTCGGTTTGGACCGGGCAGCACGATGTTGGGGTTGTTTCCGCAGATCGATGCCTGCCACGGATTGGTATTGTCGAACGGCGTGATGCGACGCTGCGTGTCGTCATAGGCGCCGCCGACGCGTACGTTGAACCGCTCTTGGCCGAACAGCAGGCTGCCGCGCAGGCCACGCGTTTCGGTCGATCGTTCTTCACCGTTCAGGTTGACGCGACCGCCACCGGCCCAGCCGAAGTTGCGCGGATCGTTCAGGTCGATGTTGGCGGTGATACGCGGAATGCCGCCGTCATTGGCATAGGTCGTGGTGATGCCGCTGCTGGGCGGCGTTATGACCAGGACGGTCTGGCTCTCGCGGCGGAAATCGCTCTTCGTATAGTTGAGCTGGAAGTCGCCCTTGATCCAGTCGTTGACCTGAAAATCGACGCCGGGATTGACGCCCCAATATTCCTGCGTGTCCTTGTAGGGACGATATTCCAGAAAGAACTGCGAATTGGCATAGGTGCCGCTCGTCACCGTACAGCCTGCCGAACAATCGGACTTGTCATAGGTGGTGTTCAGCGGGATCGCGGCGCCATTGCGGACGACCCAGTTCATCGACGTGCGCGTGAATTCCGTTTCGCGGTTGGCGTACATGCCGTCGAGATAGAAATGGAACGCATCGCTCGGCCGCCATTCGAGCGACACCAGCCCGTTATAGCGTGTCCGCTCGCCGGTTTCGGTACGCGGGCGGCCCAGACGCGGCAGGATGCCGTTGTCGATCTGCTGGATGGATGCGTTGGGATTGTTCGCCAGCAGGAAGTTCTGATCGATGATCGCGCCCGGCGTCAGGCCGTTGCCAGCGTTGGCAGGAACGGTCCCGGGAATGGTCCAGTTGCCGCCGCCGGTCGAGTTACGACCGGCCGAAGGGTTCTGCGACGCGGTAAAGTTGGGGTTGGTCCAGCCGATCGTCTCGAACCCGTCGACCTGGAAGCGGTTCTTGACCGCCGCTCCGCCGATCAGGATGCCGAAATCGCCGAAGGTCGTGCTGGCCAGCGCATAGCTGCGATAGCCCCATTTGTCGGCGCTGCTGACCTTCGACCCCTGCAGGCCGTAACTGATATAGGACTTGGGATTGTCGAACGGGCGGGCCGAACGCAGGTTGACGATACCTGCTGCGCCACCTTCCACCTGACTCGCGGTCGGCGACTTGCTGACCGTAAGCTGGGTGAACAGCTCGGTCGGGATCAGGTCGAGATCGACTTCGCGGTTGGTCGACTGCGCATCGAAGCGGACGGACGCAATCGCGACCGGGGCGCCGTTCAGCAATACGCGGGTAAAGTTCGTGCCAAGTCCGCGAATGGCAACGTTCGATCCTTCGCCGGTGACTTCGCGGCTGATCGTCACGCCCGGAATGCGGTTGACGGATTCGGCGATGTTGGTGTCGGGAAACTTGCCGATATCTTCCGCGAAGATCGAATCGGTAAAGCCGATCGACTGGCGCTTGGCGTTCGTCTGGCTCTGCAGCGAGGCGCGGTAGCCGGTGACGACGATCTCCGCGCCCGCATCGGCTGCCGGATCGACCGGATTCTGGGCGGCAGGGTCTGCCGGGGCAGTGTCTGTCACGCCGGCCTGTGGAGCCGGCGCCTGCTCATCGGCCGACTGCATGGGCCCGGACGGAGCCGCCATGGTCTGCGCGCTGGCGATCACGGGCGATACCAGCCCGAACGTCGAAACCGCGACCATCAACTGACGGCGCAAGCTGTACGTGCACGAAATCATTGCCTCATCCCCTCCGAAATATCGCTCTGTCGGCGATTGCTTGTAATGGTAGCGATATCATTTTTGATAGTTTGGTTGGTAATCGGCTGTCAAGCACGCATAGGAGGGCTTGTCGCAGGCGAACTGTGCATTCCGCATCGTTTGCCCGTGGATGAGCGGCAGCGGTCGCCGGTTCCGGTGCCGGACCGCGACCGGGAGGGACCATCGTCCCCGCCGGACATGTCGACCCTGCGGGAAGATGTCAGTCCCGAACGGGGACGATCGGGCCCGTCTGTTCGACCCGCCGGGCGTATCGCCGGGCAAGTGCCGCGCAGACCATCAACTGCATCTGGTGGAACAGCATCAGTGGCAGGACGATCAGACCGACCGCGCTTGCCGGGAAGATGATGTTGGCGATCGGCAACCCGCTCGCCATGCTCTTCTTCGATCCGCAGAACACGATGGCGATCTCATCTTCGGTGGTGAAGCGCAGCAGCCGGCTTGCCCCCGTGGTCACGGCCAGCACGACCACGAGCATCAGGAGATCGAGGAGGACGACCAGCGCCAGGCTATGCGGCGTCACCCTGTTCCAGATTCCGGCGACGACGCCCGCACTGAAGGCGGAATAGACGACGAGCAGGATCGAGCCACGATCGACGAGCATCGTCAGCGTCTTTCGCCGGTTCAGCCATTCGCCGATGAACGGCCGCGCGAGTTGGCCGACGACGAACGGCAGCAGGATCTGCAGCGCGATGTCCCCCACCGCGTCCAGCGACATGCCGCCGGTCCCGGTGCTCAGGAACATCGTTACCAGCAGGGGGGTGACGACCACCCCGGCGAGGTTCGACAGCGACGCACAGCACAAGGCGGCCGGGACGTTGCCGCGCGCGATCGACGTGAAGGCGATCGACGACTGCACCGTCGAGGGCAGGAGCGAGACGAACATCACCCCGGTAACGAGGCCGTCGTCCAGATGCCCGTCGGCCAGCTTCGCGATCGCCAGGCCGATCAGCGGAAACACGACGAACGTCGTGGCGAACACCAGCGACTGGAGGCGCCAGTGCAGGATGCCCGTCCAGATCGCCTGTCTGGAGATCCGAGCGCCGTAGATGAAGAAGAGGAGCGCGATGGCGGCGTGCACCACGATATCGAGCACGTCCTTGCCCATGCCCCGGGCGGGGAGGATCGCGGCGATCACCACCATTGCCACGATTGCAAGGATGTAAGCGTCGATCCGCAGCCGGCTTAGGATGGCCTTCATAGACAATATTCCGGTCTGGCGGTTCGACGCTACGCACAGAGGCGCGCGAACCGCATATGCATCAATCTCCCCGGCACCGTCCCCGCCTTGCCATGGACGGCGGGATCAGCAGCACCGGGGAGCTTCAGGTAGGACGCGCTATCGTCAGGGCCGGAGAGGCCAGACGATATTCGTCTCCGCTCAGGCCGCCAGTTCCTTGCGGATGATCTCGGCGCCGGCCCCCAGCGCCTTCAGCTTGCCTCGCGCGACGTCGCGCGACAGCGGCGCCATCCCGCAGTTGGTGGCGGGCAAGAGCTTGTCGGCATCGACGAAGCGCAGCGCATTGCGCAGCGTGTCGGCGACCTGCTCCGGCGTCTCGACGGTGTCGGTCGCGACGTCGATCGCGCCGACCATCACTTTCTTGCCTCGGACCAGCTCGATCAGGTCCATCGGCACGCGCGAGTTCTGGCATTCGAGCGAGATGATATCGATCTTCGACTTCTGGAGATTGGGAAAGGTTTCCTCATACTGGCGCCATTCGGAGCCGAGCGTCTTTTTCCAGTCGGTATTGGCCTTGATGCCATAGCCGTAGCAGATGTGGACGGCGGTCTCGGCCGTCAGCCCTTCGGCCGCGCGTTCCAGCGCGGCGATGCCCCAGTCGTTCGCCTCGTCGAAGAACACGTTGAACGCAGGCTCGTCGAACTGGATGATGTCGACGCCGGCCGCTTGCAACTCGCGGGCTTCCTCGTTGAGGATGCAGGCGAACTCCCACGCCAGCTTCTCACGGCTCCGGTAATGCGCGTCGTAGAGGGTATCGATCATCGTCATCGGCCCGGGCAGCGTCCACTTGATCGGCTGATTGGTCTGGGCGCGCAGGAAACGGGCGTCGTCAACGAAGACCGATTTCGGGCGTGATACGGCACCGACGACCGTCGGCACGCTGGCGTCGTAGCGGTTGCGGATGCGCACCGTCTCACGCCTCTCGAAATCGACGCCGTCCAGATGCTCGATGAACGTCGTGACGAAATGCTGTCGCGTCTGTTCGCCATCGCCGAGGATGTCGATGCCCGCCTGCCGCTGATCGTCGACCGCCAGCCGCAGCGCGTCCTGCTTGCCCGCGACCAGTTCCTCGCCCTCCAGCTTCCACGGCGACCACAGGGTCTCGGGCTG
>QFNF01000037.1 GCA_003240755.1 Sphingomonas hengshuiensis
ACGATATGCGCACCGGCATCGGTCGCGGCGATGACCGCGCGCGACGGGGCCACGCGCTGCAACAGACGGAGAGTCATGCGGAATTCCTTATGCAAAGACGTCTTGATCGGCGGGCACGTCGTCGATCGAATGGGTAACCTTCGACCCCCACAGGGCGTAGAACAGGATGTAGAGTTCGCACGCGGCGGTCAGCAGGAACGACATCTGCAACCCGTAGCGATCGGCCAGCCAGCCCTGCACCACCACCAGCGCGCCGCCGGCGATCGCCATGATGAGCAGCCCCGACCCTTCCTCGGTCAGCGGTCCCAGCCCCTTGATGCCGAGCGTGAAGATCGTCGGGAACATGATCGAATGGAACAGCCCGACCAGGATCAGCGACCACATCGCCGCCGGCCCCGACAGGAACGTCGCGCCCAGCATCACCACGAACGCGCCGATCGAGAAGAACGCCAGCACCCTTGCCGCGTCGACCTTCTGCATCACGACGCTGCCGACGAAGCGGCCGATCATCATGCCACCCCACAGCAGCGTCAGATATCGCCCCGCCAGTTCGGTGGTGACATTGGCGATATCGGGCTGGCTGACGAAGTTCACGAACAGGTTGGCGACGCCGATCTCGGCGATCAGGTAGATGAAGATCGCCGGTACGCCGAACACCAGGTTGCGGTGGTTCCACAACGAATGCTTCCTGCGTTCGGCCCGGGCGACGCGGCCGGTCGCGGCCCCCATCGCCGGCAGCGGAAAGCGCGCGATGACGAATGCCAGCACCACCAGCACGACCGCGACCAGCACATAGGGCAGGATCACCGACCGCGCGTCGGCCAGCCGCTCCGCCTGGGTCAGCACGGTGCCGACCTGCGACGTGCCGCCCTTCGACCGGCCGAGGATCAGATACGCGCCGAACAGCGGCGCCAGCATCGTGCCGGCCGAATTCATCGCCTGCACCAGATTGAGCCGCGACGAGGCGGTTTCCGACGGGCCGATGACCGCGACATAGGGGTTGGCCGCGACCTGCAGCAGCGTGATGCCGCTGGCGATCACGAACAGCATGACCAGCGTGACGCCGTACGACGGCAGGCTGGCGGCCAGCACCATGCCCAGCGCGCCCGCCGCCATCACCAGCAACCCGACGACCAGCGACGTCTGATACCCGATCCGCTCGATCAGCTTCGCCGAGGGGATCGAGGCGAAGAAATAGGCGATGAACCACACGCTCTCGATCAGCGTGGTCCGGGTATAGTCCAGGTCGAACACGCTGCGCAGATGCGGCAGCAGCGTGTTGTTGATGACGGTGATGAACCCCCACATGAAGAACAGGCTGGCCAGCAGGGTCAGCGCGGGCGCGTAGCTTGCGCTTGCTCTGGCGGGGGCGGGAGCGGGGGCGCCGCCCGGTCGCACGGAAATGGGGGCCGGCATCCTGTTCGTCTCCCTGTCGTCGGCGCATCGCGGGACGGTTTGTTCCGTCGCATCGCTTGCCCAATTCTGTTTTGTCTGACTATATGCGGCAACGCATGGCGTCAACGGCGCGCGGGGGCGGACAGGCGGGATGACGGAACGATGCTCCGCCGGTTCCGGTCCGCCACGGTCCGCCCCGGCGGCGTCCCGTGCGCCACCTTGCTGGACCGGAATCCCGATGACCGACATGCCCGCCCTGCGCAGCCGCGCCTGGTTCGACAATCCCGACAATATCGACATGACGGCGCTGTATATCGAGCGCTACCTGAACTTCGGTCTCAGCCAGGAAGAGCTGCAATCGGGCAGGCCGATCATCGGCATCGCCCAGACCGGCAGCGACCTGTCGCCCTGCAACCGCCACCACCTGGTCCTGGCCGAACGCCTTCGCGAGGGCATTCGCGAGGCGGGCGGCATCGTGCTGGAATTCCCGGTCCACCCGATCCAGGAAACGGGCAAGCGCCCGACCGCCGGGCTCGACCGCAACCTCGCCTATCTCGGGCTGGTCGAGGTCCTGTACGGCTATCCGCTCGACGGCGTGGTGCTGACGATCGGCTGCGACAAGACGACGCCGGCCTGCCTGATGGCCGCCGCGACGGTCAACATCCCCGCGATCGCCCTGTCGGTCGGCCCGATGCTGAACGGCTGGCACAAGGGCGAGCGCACGGGATCGGGCACGATCGTGTGGAAGGCGCGGCAGATGCTGGCCGCCGGCGAGATCGACAACAGGGAATTCATCCGCCTCGTCTCGTCCTCCGCACCCTCGACCGGCTATTGCAACACGATGGGCACGGCGACGACGATGAACTCGCTGGCCGAGGCGCTGGGCATGCAGTTGCCCGGTTCGGCCGCGATCCCCGCCCCGTATCGCGACCGGCAGGAAATCGCCTATCGCACCGGCTTGCGCATCGTCGACATGGTGCGCGAGGACCTGAAGCCGTCCGACATCCTGACCCGCGACGCGTTCCACAACGCGATCAAGGTCAATTCGGCGATCGGCGGATCGACCAACGCGCCGATCCACCTGGCGGCGATCGCCCGCCATATCGGCGTCGACCTGCCGATCGAGGACTGGCAGCGACACGGGCACAAGGTGCCGCTGCTGGTGAACCTGCAGCCGGCCGGCGAATATCTGGGCGAGGATTATTATCGTGCGGGCGGCGTGCCCGCCGTCGTCAACCAGTTGATGGGCCAGGGCCTGATCGCCGAAGACGCGCTGACCGTGAACGGCAGGTCGATCGGCGACAATTGCCGCGATGCGGCCATCGAGGACGACAAGGTCATCCGCCCGTTCGACCGGCCGCTGAAGGAAGCGGCCGGCTTCATCGTGCTCAAGGGCAATCTGTTCGATGCGGCGGTGATGAAGACCAGCGTGATCGGCCCCGAATTCCGCACCCGATATCTGTCCAACCCCGCCGATCCCGACGCGTTCGAAGGACCGGCGGTGGTGTTCGACGGGCCGGAGGATTATCACCACCGCATCGACGATCCGGCGCTCGGCATCACCCCCGAAACGCTGCTGTTCATGCGCGGCGCCGGGCCGGTCGGCTATCCCGGCGCCGCCGAAGTCGTCAACATGCGCCCGCCGGCGTACCTCATCACCGAGGGCGTCCATGCGCTGCCGTGCATCGGCGACGGACGCCAGTCGGGGACGTCGGGCAGTCCGTCGATCCTGAACGCATCGCCCGAAGCGGCGGCGGGCGGGGGCCTCGCGCTGCTGCGCACCGGCGACCGGGTGCGCATCGACCTGGGCAGGGGGCGCGCCGACGTGCTGCTAGGCGAGGAAGAACTGGCGATCCGCCGTCGCGAGCTGGAGGCGGCGGGCGGGTATCGATACCCCGCGTCGCAGACCCCGTGGCAGGCGATCCAGCGTTCGGTCGTCGGGCAGATGGCGACCGGCGCGATTCTGGAAGGGGCGGAGGCGTTCCAGCAGATCGCCCAGACGCAGGGGTTGCCACGGGATAATCATTGAAGTTGATGGCGCGAGAAGCGTGAGAACACCGTTCGTGCTGAGTAGAGACTGAGCGAAGTCGAAGGCTCGTATCGAAGCACCATTGGCGGTCCTTCGATACGCCGCTTCGACAAGCTCAGCGGCTACTCAGGACGAACGGGGGTTTGCATACGCACCCTGCCCCATACCGCCCGCCCCCTCACCCACAAGAAAGATCCGTTTCATTCGAGCAGCTTCGAGCCCGTCGAGAAGCGTCCGTCGAGAACTTGGTCGCTTGGGGCACCCCCTTCTCGACTACGGTTCTCGACAAGCTCGAACCTGCGCTCGAAGCAAACGGGGTGGAGGGGGAAGCGGGAGGTAGGGTTAGAGGTGCCGAACCACCCCCCGTCTTGCCAATGCAACATCCCCCCGCCACACTCGGCGCAACCAACGGGGGGATAGCGCATGACGAAAACCTGGCTGCTACTGGCGACCCTGCTCGCCCCCCTGTCCGCCGCCGCGCAGGACGCCGCCAACCTGTCCCCCGCCGTCGCCCCGTCGGCGCAGGGCGACGTGTCCGTCACCATCTACAACGACGATATCGCGCTGGTGCAGGATATCCGCCCGCTCACGCTGCGCAGCGGACAGGTGCGACAGGATTTCCCCGACGTCAGCGCGCAGATCCGCCCGGAAACCGTCTCGCTCGCCGTGCCCGACGCGCGGATCGTCGAACAGAATTTCGATTTCGACCTCCTGTCGCCGTCCAGCCTGATGGAAAAGGCGGTGGGGGAGACGATCACCCTGCTGCGTACCAATCCCGCGACCGGCGCGGAAACCCGCGAACGCGCCCGCGTGCTGGCGGTCAATGGCGGCGTCGTGCTGCAGATCGGCGACCGGATCGAGGTGCTGCGCGACGACGGCCTGCCGGTGCGCGCGATCTTCGACCACGTGCCGCCGTCGCTGCGCGCGCGACCCACGCTGTCGGTGACGCTCGACAGCAGCCGCGCGGGCACCCGCCCGGCGACCTTGTCCTATCTCAGCCGCAATCTGGGGTGGAAGGCCGATTATGTCGCGCTGCTCGACCGCAGGAGCGGGACGATCGACGTGCAGGGCTGGGTGACGCTCACCAACACCACCGGCACGACCTTCACCAACGCACGCACGCTGCTGGTCGCCGGATCGGTCGGATCGGTCGAGGACGACAATGTCTATCGCCCCGGTCGCCCGCAGCGGCGCCCGACGATGCAGGCCGGAACCGAAAGCGCGACGCGCGAACAGCTCGGCGATTTCTACCTCTATCCGCTGCCCGGACGCACCACGATCGCCGACAGGCAGACCAAGCAGGTCAGCTTCCTCGACGTGAAGGGCGCGGCGGCGACCAGCGGCTATCGCTTCGTCAATGGCTGGCTCGGCACCGCCGAACAGCCGCAAAGCGCGCAGAGCATCGTGCGGTTCAGCAATGCGGCGCAAGGCGGGCTGGGCGACGCGCTGCCCGCCGGTACCATCCGCGTCTATATGCGCGACGCGCGCGGCCAGTCGCAGTTCACCGGCGAAGCGGCGATCGACCACACGCCGCAGGGGTCGAAGATCGCGCTGGCGACCGGCGACGCGTTCGACGTGAAGGTCCGCCCGGTCGTCGAAAGCCGCACGCGGATCAACGCCAGCCGCTGGCAGACGACGATGCGCTACGCCCTGACCAACGCCACCGCCGCCCCGGTGACGGTCGAACTGGTACAGGGCGGGCTGGACTGGAGCGACACGCGCCTCGTCGAACAGAGCCGCCCCGGCACGCGCGCCGATGCCGGGCAGAATGTCTGGCAGGTGCCGGTCCCTGCCAATGGATCGGCGGTCGTCACCGCGACGTTCGACACCCGCTACTGATGCGCGCCGGGCGGGCATGCGGACGGGGCATCGGCCACGCCGCCCTCCCGATCGCCGGGCTGCTGACGGTCGCCGCCCCGCTGGCCGCCCGCGACCCGGCACCGGCCGCGACCGTCACGTCCGCCGCGCCGCAGAGCGTCGCCGTCACCCTGTACCGCGCACCCTATCGCGGCGCGCGCTACGCGATCGACCTGCGCAACCCGCAGGGCTATGCGCTCGTCACCGAAACCCGCCGCATCTCCGTGCCGAAGGGCCGCGCGGTGCTGCGGTTCGAAGGGGTCGCGGGCGGCATCATCCCGGTCAGCGCGGTGATCGACGGCCTGCCCGGCGGGACGATCGAAAAGAACCGCGACGCGCGCCTGCTCTCCCCCGCCGCGCTGGTCGACGGTACGCTGGGCAACCGGGTGATGCTCCGGCGTACCGACCGCCGGAGCGGCGTGGTGCGCGAGGAGCCGGCGACGATCGTCTCCGGCCCGGCCGGCGGGGTGGTGGTGCAGACCGCGAACGGCGTGGAAGCGCTCGGCTGTGCCGGCCTTGCCGACAGCCTGAAATATGCCCGCGTGCCCGCCGGCCTGTCCGCCCGGCCGGTGCTGAGCGTCACCACCGACAGCCCGTCGCGGCGGACCGTCACCGTCCGCCTGTCCTACCTCGCCACCGGCTTCGACTGGTCGGCCAGCTATGTCGGCACGCTGGCCGGCGACCGGCTGAACCTGTTCGCGTGGACCACGCTCGCCAACGGCAATGCCGAGGGGTTCGCCGATGCCGAGGTACAGGTCGTCGCCGGCCGGCTGAACCGTGAACGCGTGGACAGGGTGGAGGCCGCCGCGACCCGGCTGCAACTGCGCTGCCATCCGCTGGGCACGACGACGTCGAACCTGCGGCCGCGCAGCTTCGAGGCGGCGGACGAGATCGTCCTCACGGGCGCGCGGATGGCCACCCCGCCGCCGGTCGTGATGACGGCGGCGCCGCCAGCACCCCCGGCGCCCCCCGCGCCCGAAAATCTGGGCGACGTAAAGCTCTACCGCCTGCCCGGACGCACCACCGTCGCGGCACGGGGGCAGAAGCAGGTCGCGCTGCTGCGGCAGGATGGCGTCGCGTACAGCCGGGTTTATCGCCGCCGCGTCGGTGCCGGCGAGGTGATCGAGGGCGGCGCGCTCGACATCGTGCTGCGCGTGAGGAACGAGAAGGCCGACGGCCTCGGCATCGCGCTGCCCGCCGGCACCACCGCGCTCTATGCGCCGCGCGGGGATGCCAGCCTGCTGGTCGGCACCGGCGTGATGACCGACCGCGCGGAGGGCGAAACGCTGCTGATCGGCGCGGGCAGCAGCCGGCAGGTGATGGTGACGCAGGTCGGGCTGGCGCCCGGCAACGCCCGCCTGACGCTGACCAACAGGCGGGGCGTGCCGGCCGATGTCGAGATCCCGATCGGCCATCCCGGCGACAGGGTCCAGGGGCCGGGGCTCGAACGGATCGACGGCATCCGGACATGGCGCATCACCCTTGCCCCCGGCGACACGGCCACGCTCGACTATCGCTACTGACGCCGCCGGCCGGGCAGGTGCAACACCACGCGCCTGAACCCCGCCCCGGGCAGCAGCCAGCACGACATCACCGCGATCGACAGCGTGGCGAAGCCCAGCGCGCCGAAGATGCCCGCCACGCTGCTCCCGCCCGCCAGCATCGCCGTGACCACCGCGACCATCGCCACGGTGACGATCGCGTTGATGACGTTGTTCGCGGCGATCACCTGCGACCGCTTTTCCGCCGGGCTGCCCGTCTGGAGGATGGCGTAGAGCGGCACGACGAACACGCCGCCGCTGATCGCGATGCCGGCAAGGTCGGCCAGCATGTGCCAGCTACCCGGCGTGGCGAGGAACGCGGCGATATCCGCGCCCGGCGTCACCACCACGAACCGGGTGCTGGTGATCCACAGGTCGATCAGGAACAGCGCCAGCCCGATCGCGGCAAGCGGGACGTAGCGCGCCGACACCTCGCCCCTCAGCAGCCGGTTGACCAGCAGCGACCCCGCCGCGACCGACAGGCTGAACACCGCGAGGAACAGCGTCACCACCTCTGCCCGCGCGTCCAGCGTACCCGCGACCAGCGGGGCGAATTCCGACAGCACCACCGCGCCCACCGAGAAGAACCAGCTAATCCCCACGATCGCCAGCCACACCCCGCGCCCGCCATGCGCCGCGCGCAGGACCGCCCAGGTGCTGCGAAACGGGTTCGGGTCGATCCGCATGCCGGGTGCCGCCGACGGCGCCGCCGGCACCGCCAGCGCGGCGAGGAACCCCAGCACCGCGACGCCGAACGCCACGATCCCGGCTTCCCAGGGCGGGATGATCCCGCCCAGCAATTGCCCGGTCAGGATCGCGACGAACGTCCCCGCCTCGACCAGCCCGGTGCCGCCCATCAATTCATGGCGGTGAAGATGCTGGGGCAGGATCGAATATTTGACCGGCCCGAACACCGTCGAATGCACGCCCATCAGGAACAGGCAGGCCAGCAGCACCGGCACCGATTCGAACCAGAAGCCAACCAGCGCCAGCGCCATGATCGCGATCTCGGCAGCCTTCACTGCACGGATCAGCCACGCCTTGTTCCATGCATCCGCCATCTGCCCGGCAAGGCCGGAGAACAGGAAATAGGGCAGGATGAACAGGCCGGCGGAGATCGTCGCCAGCGTCGCGGCTCGGGTGGGGTCGGCGCGGTACAAGGTGAAATTGGCGAGGAACAGCAGCGCGAACTTCAGCAGATTGTCGTTCATCGCGCCGAGGAACTGGACGACGAACAGCGGACCGTAGCGACGCGTGGCCAGCAGCGAGAAATCGGGTGCGGACATGTCTTTCCCTCGTCCGGGTTCGGTCGTCGTCCCGCCGGTCGGGCGGAACACCCGTTTTCCCGAATCAGCGCGCCGGGACAATGCCCGACATGCCCCCGTCGTCGTCGACCGGTCAGTTCGATCGCGTCGGGTCGGTCATCGGGTCGGCCATTTCGCGCGGCCCCGGCAGGCGGGTGACGGGCAGCGACCCGGTCTGGCGCTCGATCATGCGATGCACGCGCGGCGGCTCCGTCCCTTGATGCAGCGCCAGCAACGCGTCGCTGTTCGCGCGATCCGCCTCGGTCCGGCGCTGGTTGTGGCGGATATATTCGAGCCAGGTCGAGACATGATAGCGTTCGATCCACAGTTCGGGATCGTTCAGGTCGCGCAGCAACGCCCACAGGTGCGCGCCGTCGCGCCGCCGGATGCGCCGCCGTTCGTTCATGACGCCGAGGAAGTGGACGACGTCCTTTGGCGCGATGCGATAGTCGATCGTCACCACCACCGGCCCCGATCGCGGTTCGACCGGTACCGCGGTATCGGGCGTTTCCCACCCGCGCGGCGCCAGGTTGCCGGTTTCGATATCGCGCAGCGGCAGTCGCAGCCCGGCGACGACGCTCAGCATCTGTACCGCCGCCGCGGCCAGCAGCGCGACCGCCACGCCCGACCCCTCGGCGACCGATCCGAACAGCCAGCTACCGACCGTCATGCCACCGAACGCCGACATCTGGTACAGCGCCAGCGCGCGCGCCACGACCCAGCGGGGTGCCGCCATCTGCACCGATACGTTGAACGTGCTCAGCGCCGACACCCATCCCGCCCCGGCCAGCACCAGCGCGAGGAGCGTCAGCGGCAACCACGGGCTGATCGCGACGACGGCGGCCCCGATCGCCAGGGCGGTCGCCGCCACGCGCACCAGCCGTTCCGGGCTCCAGCGCCGCCGCAGCCGCACGCTGCCGAGCGCCCCCAGCACCGCGCCCGCGCCGAACCCGCCGAGCAGCGCGCCATAGGTCAGCGGCCCCCCGGTCACGATGTCGCGCGCGACCAGGGGCATCATCGCCGGCACCGCGCTCGCGGCGATGCCGAACAACGCCGCGCGGATCAGCACGGTACGCAGCGAGGGGGACATCCGCACATAGCGCACCCCGGCGGCCATCGCGAGGCCCAGCGTCTCGCGCGGCAGCAGGCGCGGCGCGTAATCGGGCTTCCACCGCGCCAGCACCGCGATCAGCCCGATATAGCTCAGCGCATTGGTCAGGAACGCCGCCGCCGCCCCGGCGATCGCGACGATCGCCCCGCCCAGCGCCGGGCCGACGCTGCGCGCGATGTTGAACCCCATCGAATTCAGCGCGACCGCGCTCGGCAACACGCTGCGCGGCACCATGTCGCCGACCGATGCCTGCCATGCCGGGCCGTTGATCGCCGTCCCGCACCCGATCAGGAAGGTGAACGACAGCAGCAGCCACGGGCTGAGCCACCCCGCCCATGCGCAGACCGCCAGCACGATCGACACGAACAGCATGAATCCCTGCGCCGCCAGCATCACCCGCCGCCGGTCGAGATTGTCGGCGACCGCCCCGGCCCATAGCGACAGCAACATGATCGGCAGCGTCGTGGACGCCTGTACCAGCGCGATCATCTGCGGCGACGCCGCCAGCGACGTCATCATCCACGACGCGCCGACCGACTGGATCAGCCCGCCGAAATTGGACGCCATCGACGCGATCCAGATGGCGCGGAAGATCGGGATCGACAGCGGCGAGCTATGCGTCGCTGTCGCGGTCGTTACGGACGGGGATGCCATGACGGGTGAATGCGCCGCGCGCCGCTTTGTGCCACGCGACTTGCATCGGCGATGGTCGGGACGGCAAGGGTCGGGCGATGCGCGATCCCTTCACCCTCGACGCCACCGGCGCCACGCTGACCATCCGCGCCACGCCGAAAGCGTCGAGGACGGCGGTGACGGGGGTCGTCGCACTGGAAGGCGGCGCGACCGCGCTGGGACTGCGGGTGGCCGCACCGCCGGTCGATGGCGCGGCGAACGGCGAGGTGGTGCGGTTCGTGGCGAAGCAGCTCAGGGTCGGACGGAGCGCGGTGACGCTGGTCGCGGGACAGACGAGCCGGGTGAAGCGGGTACGGATCGAGGGGGATGCGGTGGCGCTGGAGGCGGCGTTGCGGGCGCTGCTCGCTTGATCGTCGTTCCCGCGCAGGCGGGAACAACGAAGCCCCCCCGTCATCCCGGCGAAGGCCGGGATCCATTGTGTCGGGTGTTATCGATGGAAACGCGACGTGGCCGCGTCCATGGATTCCGGCCTACGCCGGAATGACGAAACGACCCTCAGACGATCGCATGCGGGACGAACCGCGCCAGATCGCGCGTGATCGGCCCGTCATCCTCGCGCACCGACAGCGCGACCGCCGCGTCGCCGACGATCCACGATCCGACCACCGCATGGTTGCCGTCGAACACCGGCAGCGGTGCAAGGGCCTGCACGACATGGCCTTCCTCGCCATAGCCGCCCTCCGGCCCCCGCGCGGTCGCGGCGCCGTCGACCAGTTCGATATCCCATCCCTCGCGCGAGAAGATCGGCTTGCGCACATAGGCGTCGCCGATCTCGGCCAGCGCCGCATCGTCGTCGGCAAAGGCGGCGGGCAGCAAATTGGGATGCCCGCGATGGCGTTGCCACAACAGCGGCAGGATGCCCTTGTTCGACAGCAGCGCCTTCCATGCGGGTTCGAGGAACAGCGTCTTCGTCGCCGCCAGTTGCTTGGCATACGGCTCGCGCAGCATGTCCTCCCACGGATACAGCTTGAACAGCGCCGCGATCAGCACGTCGTCGCCATCGACGAACGCGCCGTCGCCGTCGACGCCGATCCGGTCGATCGCGACGAACGCCGGGTCCAGCCCCGCCTGGCGCGCGACATCCTCCAGATAGCGCACCGTCTGCCGGTCCTCGACATGGTCGTCGACCGATGCGAAATGCACCGTGCTGCCGCGCGTGAACAGCGCGCCGAAGCGTTCGACCAGTGCATCGTGCAGCCGGTTATACTGGTCGGCCCCCGCCGGCAGCGTGCCGTCGGCGATGCGATCCTCCAGCCATTGCCACTGGAACAATGCGGTCTCGAAGATGCTGGTCGGCGTATCGGCATTGTATTCCAGCAGCTTGGCCGGACCGCTGCCGTCGAATGCGAAATCGAACCGTCCATAGAGCGACGGGGCATGGGCCTGCCACGACGCCGCCACCACGTCGCGCATGTCCTGCGGAATGGCGAGCCGGTGCATCAGCGCGTCGCTGCCCGCCACTTCGCTCACCAGATCACGGCACATCGCATGCAGTTCGGTGCTGGGGCCCTCGATCCCCTGCTCCACTTCCTCGATCGAGAAGGCGTAATACGCCCCCTCCTCCCAATATTTCTGGCCGTCCTGATGATGGAAGGTAAAGCCCATCCGCCCGGCGGTCGCCCGCCAGTCGGGACGGGGGGCGACCGCGTGGCGCCGCATCAGTCGCGCCCGATCGTCCCGCCGTCGCGCGTCCCGTCGGACAGGCGCGGCGAATCCTTGGGCTGGGACAGGCGCGCAAGGATATCGTCGGCGCTCGACGATCCGGGCAGCAATCCGGCGGCCTTGAGCTTTTCGTCGAGGTCCGCGCCGGTGCGCATGTCCTCCAGCTCGGCCTGCGCCCTGAACTTCTCCTCGCGCACCGCCTGCCGTTCCTTCAGCCGGGCGAGGCTGTCCGCCGCCGACCCCAGCGACGACGTGGCGCCGCCATAGCTGCTGGCGACCGATGCCTGCGCCTTCTGCACGCTCTCGTTCGCGCGCACGACGTCGACCTCGCGGCGCAGTGCGTCGATCTTGCCGTCGCCGGTCTTGATGATGCCGCGGATCTTGTCCTCGGCCGCGCGCATGTCGGCGATCTGCGGCGTCTTGAGCGACTGTTCCTGCTCGATCGTCGCCAGCCGCTGTGCGACCTCGCGCGCCAGGTCCATGTCGCCGCGCGCCATCGCGGCGCGTGCCGACGATTCGTACTTCTCGCGCTGCGCGGTGAGTCCCTCCAGCTCCTTTTCCATCATCCGCCGCTTGGCGGTCAGCGTCGCGAGGTCGTCGCGCGCCTTGGCCTGGAGCGATCCGGCATCGCGGATCTGCTGGTCGAGGATCGTCAGCGCCTTCGCATCGACGATCGACTGGCCGGTTTCATGCGCGGTGCCGCGGACCAGCGCGACCAGATTCTTCCACATCGACATCGACTAAACTCCGTTACGCGGCAAATTCGGTGCGCAGCTCGGACGCCGCCTCGATCGCGTTCTGCGCCAGCACGCGCAGTTCGATCAGCACGGTACGCAGCGACGATTCGACCGACAGCTCACCCACCAGCTCATAATATTCGCGCCCGCCGACTTCGGCGATGGCGAAATTCGACAGCGGCACCAGCTTCTGCGTCTTCAGCAGGAAACGGTTGAACGCATCCGGCTCCGCCTGTTCGTCGACCGGCCACAGCAGCGACGACACGACGATCTGCTCGCCCGCGACCGAGACGAAGATGGCGAGGTCGCCGAAATGATGCATGGTCAGCTTCAGGACCGGTTCGGCCTGTTCGATCCGCTCGACGCCCAGTTCGTCGGCGTGTCCGGCGGCGTCCAGCACCTCGGCCAGCGCGGCGATCGTCCAGCTACGGGGTGCGTCGTCCATCCATCCCTCCGAAACGCCACCCGGTGTATTGGTCGCGCTTGACACCCCAAGCATAAGCGGCGACCAAAAAGCAAGGTGCGGCAAGGTGCGGCAAGGGGCGAAGCGCGGGATGCGGCACGCGCCCCCCCTTGGCGAACGCCCCGGTCCGGCGGTATCGACCGTATCGCGGTCCCCCGCCCCCTGTTCAACGCGCGAAGGATCGCGGCATGATTTTCGGCAGCCTGTTCGGCGGCAATACCCGAGACGAAACCCCGGCGGTCGCCGTGGTGCGCGACATCACCATCGGACGGCAGGTGCGGCTCGACGCGCTGGCGTGGCGGCGGCTGACCGGTGCCGCCTTCACCCTCGACCGCGACACGCTGGAAATCACCGCGCAGGGGCTGATCCGGCTGGATGACGGCAGCCATGTCCACCGCTTCTATACCGACGACGAACTGATGCTGCAGGCCGTCAGCCAGTCGGCCGACGGGTCGGACGCCGACGACTTCACCCTGTTCCGCCCCTGGTCTTCGACCTATCCGGTCGACTGGGCCGATACCGGCGCGTTCCGCAACCGGCTGTCGCAACCGGCATGGGACGAACCCGGACTCGCCCGCTTCGACCGCTTCTGGTATCCCGGCGACGACCGGGTCCAGCCGCCGGTCGAACTGTGGGAAGCGGTCTATGAGGAACGCACCGGCCGTCCGGTCCGCCATATCAAGCAGGCCTGCATGCTGTATTCCCGCGAGGTCCCGCCCGAGGGGCAGGAACTGCTGCTGGCGCTGGCGATGCAGCCCGAGGGCGGCGACCTGACGCACGAGATCATGGTCGGGCTGCCGCTGCTGCCCGCCGAATTCAACGCCTGACAGGGGGACGGGATGTTCGATGTTGCCTATTTCGTGGACGGGGCGGTGCATTTCATCGTCGCCTTCGGCCTTGCCTGCCTGTTCCTCACCGTCTTCAAATGGCTGTACCAGGTCTCGACCCCCTATGACGAACGCGCGCTGATCGCCGCCAACAACCCCGCCGCGGCGGTGGCGCTGGGCGGTGCGATCATCGGCTTCGCGCTGCCGCTCGCCTCGGCGCTGAGCGTGACGGTCAGCGTGGTCGAATTCACCGCCTGGGCCCTGCTCGCCGGCGTGATCCAGATCGTCGCCGCGTTCATCATCCGCCGCGTGATCGTGCGCGACATGGCCCAGCGGATCGAGGGCGGCAACATCGCCAGCGCGATCTACAGCGCGGCGACCTCGATCGGCGTCGGGCTGCTCAACGCCGCATCGATGACCTATTGAGGACCGCTGCGATGACCACCCTGCCCCCCCGCCGCAAACGCTCGGTCGCTGCCGGCCTGACCGCCGTCGGCGCCGTCGCGATGCTGTCGGGCTGCGACGACAGCAACGAACAGGCACGCTTCGGCCCGCCGACCGAGGTCGCCGCGTTCCAGACCGTCCAGCAATGCGTCGACAGCGGCCAGTATGACCGCGCCACCTGCACCGCCGCCCAGCAGAAGGCGTTCAACGAGGACGGCAAGGTCGCGCCGCGTTTCGACAGTCAGCAACTGTGCGAGGAACAGTTCGGTGCCGCCCAGTGCCAGCGTCGCAGCGAGGGCGGGCAGAGCTTCTTCACGCCCTTGCTCACCGGCTTCCTGATCGGCCAGATCCTCAACAACAACACGTCACGCTACACCTATGGCGGCCTCTACCGCGACCGGCGCAACGGCGGCGGCTGGTACACGCCGGGGGGCGCGTATCTCAGCCCCAGCAACGGCTATCGCTACAATGTCGGCAGCAAGGCGATCACCACGCCGGTCACGACCCAGCGCATCCAGACGCGCAGCTCGGTCGTCTCGCGCGGCGGCTTCGGCGGCCGGGTGAGCGCCCGCTCCAGCGGCGGCTGGGGCGGCGGGCGGTCGTTCGGGGGATAGGCCAGCTTCGTCCTTCCCGCGCAGGCGGGAATCCCTATACGCTCACGTCCCGGCTCTGAACGCAGCGTCGGCGTTTATGGGTTCCCGCCTGCGCGGGAAGGACGCTCCCGGACCAATCCCGCCACGATCGCCTCCGCCGCCGCCGACACATCGGCCCATGTCACCGCGAAGCCGGCGGCGTCCCCGTAATAGGGATCGGCCACCGCCTCCCCTTCGCGCCCCGGCACCGCATCCATCAGCAGCCCGATCCGCGCGGTCGAATCCTTCGGCGCCCGCCGCCGCAACTCGGCCAGATTGTCGCGGTCCAGCGCGAGGATATCGGTGAACCGCCGATAATCCGCCACCTCGACCTGCCGCGCGCGATAACCCGACAGGTCGATCCCGTGCGCCAGCGCCACCGCCTGCGCCCGCCGGTCGGGCGGATCGCCCGCATGCCATGCCCCGGTGCCCGCCGAATCGACCATGATCGCCACCCCGGCCCGCGCCGCCGCATCACGCAGCGCCGCTTCGGCAAGCGGGGAACGGCAGATATTGCCGAGGCACACGAGCAGGAACGACCGGGGTCGCATCATCGGTTTCTCCACTGACCCCCGCCCCCGCCCGCTCGGTTCGAGCAGCTTCGAGCGAAGTCGAGAACGGCCTGCCTGGGGCGAGCCCGTCGCGACTACGGTTCTCGACAGGCTCGAACCTCCGCTCGAAGCAAACGGAGGGATGAGCATGTCACGTCACGAAACCCATGGCATCCGCCGCTCCATTACGCCAATAGTATCCCGAACAGGGGAGTGGCGCATGACAACGGCAGCAAGGACACCCATCGCACCGACGGGCATCGGCGGGTGGATCGGCTGGGCGGCGGTGGCGATCGTCGGCGCGGTCGCGCTCGGCTGGATCGCGCTGATGCGCGGCGAACCGGTCAATGCGCTGTGGATCGTGGTCGCATCGCTCTGCGTCTATGCCATCGCCTATCGTTTCTACGGCCTGTTCATCGCGTCGCGCGTGCTGCGCGTCGATCCGGCGCGCCCGACCCCGGCGGTACGGCGCGACGACGGCCTCGACTATGTCCCGACGCACAAGGGCGTGCTGTTCGGCCACCATTTCGCCGCCATCGCCGGGGCGGGGCCGCTGGTCGGCCCGGTGCTCGCGGCACAGATGGGCTATCTGCCCGGTACGCTGTGGCTGCTGGCCGGCGTGGTGTTCGCCGGGGCGGTGCAGGACTTCCTGATCCTCTATTTCTCCACCCGCCGCGACGCGCGGTCGCTGGGCGACATGATCCGCAGCGAAATGGGGCTGATCCCCGGCACCATCGCGCTGGTCGGCGTGCTGATGATTATGGTCATCCTGCTCGCGGTGCTGGCGCTGGTGGTGGTCAAGGCGCTGACCGGCAGCCCGTGGGGCACCTTCACCGTCTTTGCGACCATCCCGATCGCGGTGCTGATGGGCCTTTATGGCCGCTTCCTGCGTCCCGGCAAGATCGCCGAAATGTCGGTGATCGGCTTCGTCCTGCTGATGGCGGCGATCGTCGGCGGCGAGCCGGTGGCGCATTCGGCGACCCTGGCGCCGATGTTCACCTATTCGGGCACCGCGCTGGCGCTGATCCTGATGGCGTACGGCTTTATCGCCTCGGTCGCGCCGGTGTGGCTGCTGCTGGCGCCGCGCGATTACCTGTCGACCTTCCTCAAGATCGGGGTGATCGCCGGCCTGGCGCTCGGCATCCTGATCGTGCGTCCCGACCTGCAGATGCCGGCGGTGACGCAGTTCATCGACGGCACCGGCCCGGCATTCTCGGGCAAGCTGTTCCCGTTCCTGTTCATCACCATCGCCTGCGGCGCGGTGTCGGGCTTCCACGCGCTGATCGCCAGCGGCACGACGCCCAAGATGATCGCGAGCGAGGCCGACCTGCGCTTCATCGGCTATGGCGCGATGCTGACCGAGAGCTTCGTCGCGATCATGGCGCTGATCGCCGCCTGCGTGCTCGACCCCGCCGTCTATTTCGCGATGAACGCCCCGCCCGCGCTGATCGGCACGACCGCACAGAGCGCGGCGGCCGCGATCGCCAACTGGGGCTTCGTCGTCACCCCCGACATGCTCGACCAACTGGCGCGCGACGTCGGCGAATCGTCGATCCTGTCGCGCGCGGGCGGTGCGCCGACGCTGGCGGTCGGCATGGCGCATATCCTGTCCCAGGTGATCGGCGGGCAGGCGATGATGGCCTTCTGGTATCACTTCGCGATCCTGTTCGAGGCGCTGTTCATCCTGACCACGGTCGATGCCGGCACCCGCGTCGCGCGCTTCATGATCCAGGACCTGCTCGGCAGCTTCATTCCGGCGATGAAGGAAACGCAGAAGCTCGGCCCCAACCTGATCGGCACCGCGCTTGCCGTCGCGGCGTGGGGGTATTTTCTCTACAGCGGCGTCACCGATCCGCTGGGCGGCATCAACACGCTGTGGCCGCTGTTCGGCATCTCGAACCAGATGCTCGCCGCGATCGCGCTGATCCTGTCGACCGTGCTCCTCTTCAAGATGAAGCGGGACCGTTATGCATGGGTGACGATCGTCCCGACCGCGTGGCTGCTGCTGTGCACGCTGACCGCCGGCTGGCAGAAGCTGTTCGACGCCGATCCGAAGGTCGGCTTCCTCGCCCATGCGCGGGTGTTCTCGGACGCGCTGGCCCGCGGCGAGATACTGGCGCCCGCCAAATCGGCGGCGGAGATGCAGCGGATCATCCTCAACGACCGCATCGACGCCGCGCTGTGCGTGCTGTTCATCGTCGTCGTGCTGTCGATCCTCGGCTACGGCATCGGCGCGATCCGCAAGGCGAGGGCGGTTGCCACGCCCACCACGCACGAGGTCGGCGATGCGCTTCCTGCATAGGCTGGCGGAGGGGGCGCGGCTGATGGTCGGCGTGCCCGATTACGACCGCTACGTCGCGCACCGGGCGGCGCATCATCCCGGCGAACCGGTGATGAGCCTCAAGGAATTCCACCGCGACCGCATCGCCCGCCGCTACGGCACCGGACCGGGAGCGCCACCGCGCTGTTGCTGAGCGCTTAGTTCCCCGTCACCCTGGGCTTAACCCGGGGTGACGAATTTCGCGATGCCACCACCCGCATCGACGACATCGCCTGACCCCAAACACAACCGTACCCCCGCGCAGGCGGGGGTCCAGAGCCAAGCCAAGCTGCGATAGCGTATGCCGCCCTGGACCCCCGCCTGCGCGGGGGTACGGGTTTCTGCAACAGTCGTCCCTAATCCCGGATATTCCGCCGGAACGTTTCCGGCAGGAACAGCGCGCCCAGCACCAGCGTCACCACCGCCAGCACCACCGGATACCACAGGCCATAATAGATATCGCCGGTGGCCGCGACCATCGCGAACGCCGTCGTCGGTAGGAACCCGCCGAACCAGCCATTGCCGATATGATAGGGCAGCGACATCGACGTATAGCGGATGCGGCTGGGGAACAGTTCGACCAGCAGCGCGGCGATCGGGCCATAGACCATCGTCACCAAAATCACCATGAACCACAGGATCAGGATCACCAGCGGCCTGTCGATCGCCGCCGGATCGGCCTTCGCCGGATAGCCCGCCCCGGCCAGCGCCGATGCCAGTTCGCCCTGATAGGCGGTGATCGCCGCCGCCCGCTCCGCCCCGCTCACCTTCGCCGGATCGGGCGCGACCAGCGTCCGGTTCCCCACCGACACGCTCGCAATGGTCCCCGCCGGCGCCTCGACATTGGTATAGCTGATGCCGTTCTTCGCCAGCCACGACTTGGCGATGTCGCAGCTCTTCGCATCGAACCTGTTGCGCCCGATCGGATCGAACTGGACCGAACAGTCGTCGTCATGCGCGCTCACCCGCACCGGCGACGCCGCCTGCGCCTGTGCCAGCGCCGGATTGGCGGCATGGGTCAGCGCGCCGAACAGCGGGAAATAGGTCAGCGCCGCGAGTCCGCAGCCGGCCATGATGATCCATTTCCGCCCGATCCTGTCCGACAGCCAGCCGAAGAACACGAAGAACGGCGTCCCCAGCGCCAGCGATATCGCCAGCAGCACGTTCACCGTCGCCCCGTCGACCTTCATCATCTTTTCGAGGAAGAACAGGACATAGAACTGCCCGGTGTACCACACCACCGCCTGCCCCATCGCCGCGCCGAACAGCGCGATCAGCACCACCTTCAGGTTCGGCCAGCGCAGGAACGCCTCGGTCAGCGGCGCCTTCGACGTCCTGCCCTCTTCCTTCATCTTCAGGAACACCGGGCTTTCCGACAGTTGCAGGCGGATCCACATCGACACGCCCAGCAGCAGGATCGACACGAGGAACGGCAAGCGCCACCCGAACCCGCCGAACGTCTCCTCGCCCAGCAGCGTGCGGAACCCGATCACCACCAGCAGCGCCGCGAACAGCCCCATCGTCGCCGTGGTCTGGATGAAGCTGGTGTAGAGGCCCCGCTTCCCGTCGGGCGCATGTTCGGCGACATAGGTCGCAGCACCGCCATATTCGCCGCCCAGCGCCAGCCCCTGCAGGATGCGCAGCAGCACGAGGATGATCGGCGCCGCCACGCCGATGCTGGCATAGCTCGGCAACAGGCCGACCGCGAAGGTCGACAGGCCCATGATCCCCATGGTGACGAGGAAGGTGTTCTTGCGCCCGACCAGGTCGCCGATCCGCCCGAACACCAGCGCCCCGAACGGCCGCACCGCGAACCCGGCGGCGAACGCGCCCAATGCCAGGATGAACCCGGTCGTCTCGTTCACGCCCGAGAAGAACTGTTTCGAGATATAGGTCGCGAGCAGCCCGTAGAGATAGAAGTCGTACCATTCGAACACGGTGCCCAGCGACGACGCGGCGATCACCAGTTTCTCGTTCTGGCCCCTGGGCGTTGCCCCGGCCGTCGTTGCTCCTGCCATGCGGCATCCTCTCCTGTGCGGGTGCGGTCCATGGCCGCACCTCCTGCCGCGCCAGTGTCACCGACGGCGGCCATGCCGGCCAGTACGACCTTCGTCGTAGCGGACGATGGCTTGACGCCCGCGCGCGCGACCGCACATCAAGGGCACAGGAGAGAGACATGACCCAGACGATCCATGCCGCCCCGCAGGACGCCGCCGCCCGCATCGACCGTGCCGGCTATGACGCACGCTACGCCGCATCGGTCGCCGATCCGGAAGCCTATTGGCGCGAGGCCGGCCGCTGCATCGACTGGTCGCGGTCCTATGGCGAGGTGAAGGACACGTCGTTCGACGAGGCCGATTTCCGCATCCGGTGGTTCGCCGACGGACAGACCAACGTGTCGGCCAACTGCCTCGACCGCCATCTGGCCGAGCGCGGCGATCAGGTCGCCATCCTCTGGGAAGGCGACGAACCGGGCGAGACCCGGCGCGTCACCTACCGCGAACTTCATCAACAGGTGTGCTGCTTCGCCAATGTCCTGAAGGCGAAGGGCGTCGGCAAGGGCGACCGCGTCACCCTTTACCTGCCCATGATACCCGAAGCGGCGGCGGCGATGCTCGCCTGCACCCGGATCGGCGCGATCCATTCGATCGTGTTCGGCGGCTTCTCGCCCGACAGCCTCGCCAACCGCCTCGTGGACTGCGACAGCAAGCTGATCGTCACCGCCGACGAGGGCTGTCGCGGCGGCAAGCGGATCCCGCTGAAGGCCAATGTCGACGAGGCGCTCGAGCACGCACCGGGCGTCGAGACGGTGATCGTCATCCGCCGCAGCGGCGCCGAGGTGCCGATGGTCGGGGGTCGCGACTTCTGGCTGCACGACCTGCTCGCCGATGCGTCGCCCGATTGCCCGGCCGAACCGATGGATGCCGAAGACCCGCTGTTCATCCTCTACACCAGCGGTTCGACCGGCAAGCCGAAGGGCGTGCTGCACACCACCGGCGGCTATCTGGTCTGGGCGCACACCACCTTTCGCGACGTGTTCGATTACCGCGACGGCGAAGTGTTCTGGTGCACCGCCGATATCGGCTGGGTCACGGGGCACAGCTATGTCGTCTATGGCCCCTTGAGCAACGGCGCGACCACCGTGATGTTCGACGGCGTGCCCAGCTACCCGGACCATGGCCGCTTCTGGGAAACGATCGACCGCCTTGGCGTCAACATCTTCTACACCGCCCCCACCGCGATCCGCGCGCTGATGCGCGAAGGCGACCAGTGGGTGACGACGTCCAGCCGCCGGTCGCTGCGCCTGCTCGGCAGCGTCGGCGAACCGATCAATCCGGAGGCATGGGACTGGTATCACCGCGTCGTCGGCGACCGCCGCTGCCCGATCGTCGATACCTGGTGGCAGACCGAGACCGGCGGCATCCTCATCTCGCCGCTGCCCTATGCCACCGACCTGAAACCCGGCAGCGCGACGAAGCCGCTGCCCGGTGTCCAGCCGGTGATCGTCGATGCGGAGGGCAGGGAACTGACCGGCGCGACCGAGGGCAATCTGTGCATCGTCGATAGCTGGCCGGGACAGATGCGCACGGTATGGGGCGATCACGACCGCTTCTTCCAGACCTATTTCACCACCTATCCCGGCAAATATTTCACCGGCGACGGTGTCCGCCGCGACGCGGACGGCTATTACTGGATCACCGGCCGCGTCGACGACGTCATCAACGTCAGCGGCCACCGCATGGGCACCGCCGAGGTCGAAAGCGCGCTGGTATCGCACCCCAAGGTCGCCGAGGCCGCCGTCGTCGGCATGCCCCACGACATCAAGGGTCAGGGGATCTACGCCTATGTGACGCTCAACGCCGGCGACGAGCCGGACGAGGACCTGCGCGCCGAGCTGCGCCAATGGGTCCGCAAGGAGATCGGCCCCGTCGCCACCCCCGACGCGCTGCAATTCGCCCCCGGCCTGCCGAAAACCCGATCGGGCAAGATCATGCGCCGCATCCTGCGCAAGATCGCCGAGAACGATACGTCCAGCCTCGGCGACACCTCGACGCTTGCCGATCCGTCGGTGGTGGACACGCTGGTCAGCGAACGCATCCGTCCGGCGTGAGGGTTTCGACAGATTCCGTGCGTGCCGGATAGGGGCTGAGCGTGTCGAAGACCCGTAGCGAAGCACCGGGGGCGACGGTCCGTCGATACGCCGTTTCGACAGGCCCGATGGCGGCTCGGGACGAACGGTAGCGCTGATGACCAGGACCACCATCCTCGTCGCCGACGACCACCCGCTGTTCCGCCAGGCGCTGACGCTGGCGGTGATGCAGGTCCGCCCCGATGCGGATATCGTCGAGGCCGGCTCGCTCGACCGCGCGGTGCAGGCCGTCCGCGACGCGGGCGGACTGGCGCTGATCCTGCTCGATCTGAACATGCCCGGCGCGATCGGCTATAGCGGCGTGGCGCTGCTCCATGCCGAAGCCCCCGACGTCCCCATTCTCGTCATCTCCGGCGCCGACCGTGCCACCGCCTATGCCCAGGTCGCCCGCTTCGGCGCGGTCGGCTTCGTCGGCAAGGACGCCCCGCTCGAACAGATCGAGGACGCCATCGCCGCGGCCCTGTCCGGCGAACGCATGGTCCCCGACACCGCACCGGAAGACGACATGGCCGCCCGCGTCGCCACGCTCACCCCCGCCCAGCTCCGCGTCCTGCTCGGTGTCCTCGCCGGCCGCCTCAACAAGCAGATCGCCCACGACCTCGGCATCGCCGAAGCCACGGTAAAGGTCCACATGACCGCACTCCTGCGCAAGCTCGACGTCGGCAACCGCACCCAGGCGGCCGTGGCGGCACGCGCGCTGGGGCTGGAGGTGACGGGATAGGCGACCGGCGAAGGACGATGGCCCGGGTCCGGCGCCCGGCTTTCCCCATGACCGAAACGGCTGTCCTACAGACGCCGCCGCGTGCGATGGTCGAACCCGCTCCTTCTCCTCCGCCGATTTCTTGCCCGTGCCCCGTCCGCCCGGTCTGACCACGACGCCATCGCGCACCGGCCGTAAGGCGACAAAAGCGTGGCGAGTGTGACTTTTGTGAACTTTGGCGGTTTTCCGCGGGGTTCGCACCCCGTTACGGGCAAGGCCCGCGTCGTCGGACGGCGCTTCCCGGGCGACTCGGCACAGCGTCGCTATGCCTTGCCCGGCGCGGCGAGCCACCCGTCGAACGCCTCGCCCGACAACGGCTTCAGCAGTACCGTCACGCCCGCCGCCTGCGCCGCTTCCGCCAGCGTCCGGCTGGCATCCGCCGTCACCAGCGCTGCACGCAGCCCCGGCCGCGCCGCCCGCAACCGCGCGATCAGCGCCAGCCCGTCGACGTCCCCGCCCAGGTCATGGTCGACAAACGCCACCTCCTCGGCCATCCCGGCCAGCGCCTCGTCGACCGTCGCGGCGACCCGTACCGCATGCCCCCGGCTCCCGGCCAGCGCCGCCATCGCCCGCCGCACCCCGGCGTCGTCATCGACGATCAGGCACGACAGCGGCCCGACCTCGCGCGCCACCGTCCGCGCCGGCACCGCTGCCACCGCCCCCTCGGCCATCGGCAACGTCACCGCGAAGCGACTTCCCCGCCCGACCCGGCTGTCGAGCTCGACGCCCGCCCCCAGCAACGCCGCCGTCCGCGCGACGATGGCAAGGCCCAGGCCCAGCCCGGCATCCTCGGCATTGGCCAGCCGCTCGAACTCGCGAAACACCCGCGAACGGTCCCCGTCGGCAATGCCCGGCCCGCTGTCGACCACCTCGATCCGCACGGTCCCGCCCCGCCGCCGCACGCCGATCACCACCCCGCCCCGCGCGGTATAGCGCAGCCCGTTGCCCAGCAGGTTCTGCACGATCGAGCGCAGCAGCACCCGGTCGGTTTCGACCACCGCATCGCCCGGCCCCAGCCGCAAGGTCAGCCCCTTGGCCCGCGCCTGACCGGCAAAGCTGTCGACCAGCTCGACCAGCAGGTCGCGCACCCCGAAACGGGTCGGCGCCGGCACGATCCCCCCGGCATCCAGCTTCGATATGTCGAGCAGCGCGCGCAAAAGCTGGTCGGCCGCCGCGATCGACTGGTCGATGCGCGCGGCCAGCGGCCTTGCCCGGTCGTTGGCGCCGCGTGCCAGCGCCGCGGTGAACAGCCGCGCGGCGTGGAGCGGCTGCAACAGGTCATGGCTGGCGGCGGCGAGGAACCGGGTCTTGTCCGCCGTCGCCCGCGCCAGCGCGGCGTTCGCGTCCGACAATGCCCGTGTCCGCTCCTCGACCCGCCGCTCCAGATCGGCACGCGCCGTCTGGAGCGCGCGCAGCGCCTGTGCCTCGGCGGTGATGTCCGAAAAGCACATGACATAGCCGCCGCCCGGCATCGGTCCGCCCACGGTCTTGAGCACCCGCCCGTCGTCGCGCACCCGCTCGAAGGCGTGCCGCGTGCCGCGCCGCATATGCGCCAGCCGCCGCCGGACATGGTCGTCCACCTCACCCGGCCCGCAATCGCCGCGCAGCGCATTGAACGCGATCGCATCGGCCACCGGCGCGCCGACCCGGATCATGCCCGGCGGAAAGCCGAACAGGTCGAGGTAACGCTGGTTCCACGCGACCAGGTTCAGTTCGGCATCGACCACGCTGACGCCCGGGTCGATATGCTCCAGCGTCGCCGCCAGCAGCCCCTTGGAGAATTGCAGGCTCTGGCCGCTGGCATCCAGCATCCGGGCGACGTCGTCCGCGCCCAGCCCCTCGCCCGACAGCGCCGACGCGACCAGCCGCCGTGCCGACGACACACCGACCACCTGCGCCACCAGCCGTTCGGCCCGCCTGGCCGCGCGGGCATCGACATGGGTGCCGGTGCCCAGTTCGGAACGTGCCCGCTCCTCCCCCACGAAGCGCGCCACCAGTTGCGTCAGCTCGGGCAGGTCGCGCACCGGCGGTACCCGGTCGTCGCGTACGAAGGGCAGGCGCGGCGCACGCGACATCGCGACGATTGCATGGACGATCAGATTGGCAAGCAGCGTCGCCACCGCCGCCGCCGCGACCGGCCCCATGCCGCCCCAGCCCGGCACCGGCAACGGCGCGCCGGTCAGCGTCGGGACGAACAGCAGCAGCGTCCACCCCGCCAGCCCGGTCGCCAGCCCCGCCTTCGCCGCCAATGGATCGCGCCCGCCACGCGCTACCGCCAGCAGCAGCGCCGGCGCGAACTGCGCCATCGCGGCAAAGGCGACAAGGCCGATCGACGCCAGCCCGCGCATCGGCGGGATCAGCAGCGCGGTCAGCAGCGCGACACCGATGATCCCGCCGATCACCGCGCGGCGCACCCATAACAGCATCCGCCCGACATGCGCCGCCCCGGCCATGCGCGGACTGCGCAGGAGGAGCGGCGCGATCAGGTCGTTCGACACCATCGTCGCCAGCGCGATCGTCTCCACCACGACCATCGCCGTCGCCGCCGAAAAGCCGCCGACGAACCCCAGCAGCGCGACGACCGGCGCCCCTGCCGCCAGCGGCATGGCGATGACCAGCACATCGGGCCGCGCGATCCCGCCCTGCACCAGCGCCGCCAGCGTGATCGGCACGACCAGCAGCGCGGTCATGCCCAGATAGGCGACGAACGGCCAGCGCGCCTGCGCGGGATCGCCCGGCCCGGCGGCGGCGATCACCGTCACATGGAACTGCCGGGGCAGGCACAGCATCGCCGCCGCCGCCAGCGCGGTCGCGACGCAGAAATCGGCGATCGCCGGCGCCTTCGCGAACCCGCCCGCCAGCCGTGCGACACCGGCCTCTCGATCCGCCGGCGCCGCCTGCGCCACCAGCCAGAGCGCGAACCCCGCCACCGCGACGAACGCCGCCAGCTTGACCAGCGATTCGACCGCCACCGCCGCCAGCAGTCCGCTGTCCGCCTGCGCCTGCACCTGCAACCGCGCCTGTCCCCGCGTGCCGAATGCGACGGCGAACCCGGCGAGCAGCAGCGCGGTCGCGATCATCGGCCGCGTCGCGTCGCCCATGCCCGCGAGCGCGGCATAGCTGGTCGCGACCGACCGCAACTGGAGCGCGACATAGGGAATGGTGCCGGTCAGCGCGATCAGCGTGACCAGTGCCGCCACGCCGCGGCTGCGCGAGAACCGCCCGCCGATGAAGTCGGCGATCGACGTGGCGCCATCGGCCTGCACCGCCCCGACCAGCCGCACCAGCAACCGCCGCCCGGCGACGAACAGCAGGATCGGCCCCAGATAGATCGGCAGATAGGCCCAGCCATCGGCCACCGCGCTGCCGACCGCACCGTTGAACGTCCAACTGCTGCAATAGACCGCCAGCCCCAGCGTATAGACGATCCGCCGGCCGGATGCGCGCATGCCCCGGCGCCGCACGCCCCATGCGACCGCGAACAGCAGCGCGGCATAGCCGATCGCGACGATGAACAGCAGCAACCCGTTGATGGCGAGCCTCCCCGACCGCCGTCCTACGCGGGGGCGCCCTCGCTTGTCAGTGGAAATCGCGCGACCTGGGCACCAGCCGCACGTCGCGCGGATGGCGCGCCGCGATCGGGCGGGTCGCCTCGCGCCCCGACGGCGCGGCCTCGCCCAGCGTGTCGAGCAGGTCGCTGCGATCGTGCACCCGTGCGCCCATCAGGTGGACGATCCCCTCGCGACTACGCTGCACCTCACCCTCGACCAGCATCAGCCGCGCGCCCATCACCTCGCGCCGATACGCCTCGAACAGGCGCGCCCACAGCACGACGTTGGTGATGCCGCTCTCGTCTTCCAGCGTGACGAAGATGGCATTGCCCTTGCCCGGCCGCTGCCGGACGAGGACGAGCCCCGCCGCGATCACTTTCGTCCCCGCCTCTACCGACCCGATCTCGGCGCAACTGGCCACCCCCATCCGCTGCAATCGATGGCGCAGGAATTGCAGCGGATGGCCTTTCAGCGACAGGCGCAGCGTCTGGTAGTCGGTCACGACATGCTCGACATCAGGCATCGCGGGCAGCGTCATGGCGGGCTCGGTGCCCAGTTCGGCGGCACGGGCATGGGCGAACAGCGGCAATTCGGCGTCGGGCGTGCGCCGTACCTCCCACAATGCCTCGCGCCGGTCGTACCCGATCGACCGGAACGCATCGGCATCGGCCAGCAGGCGCAGCGCGCGCTGCGGCAGCCTTGCCCGCCGCGCCAGTTCCTCGACCCCGGCAAAGGGTCGCGCCGCGACGATCGCCTCCGCCCAGGTCGCGCGAAACCCGTCCATCTGCCGGAACCCCAGCCGCAGCGACTGTCCACCATCCTCCAGCAGATTGTCCCACTGACTGACGTTCACGTCGATGCCCCGCACCGGCACCTTATGGTCGCGCGCGTCGCGGACGATCTGTGCCGGCGCATAGAATCCCATCGGCTGCGAATTGAGCAGCGCGCAGGCGAACGCCGCCGGATGGCGGCATTTGATCCACGACGACACATAGACCAGCCGCGCGAACGACAGCGCATGGCTCTCGGGAAAGCCATAGCTGCCAAACCCCTCGATCTGGCGGAAACAGCGTTCGGCGAAGTCGGGTTCGTAGCCGCGCCGGGTCATGCCCGCGATCAGCTTGTCGCGCAGCCGATCGATCGTACCGGGATTGCGGAACGTCGCCATCGCCCGGCGCAATTCGTTCGCCTCGCCGGGTTTGAAGTCGGCGGCGACGATCGCCAGCTTCATCACCTGCTCCTGGAACAGCGGCACCCCGTACGTCTTGTCCAGCAGCGCCTTTAATTCGTCAGAATCGTGTGGCGGCTTGGGTGATGGGTACGTCACCACTTCCTTCGCGGCGCGCCTGCGCAGATAGGGGTGCACCATGTCGCCCTCGATCGGCCCCGGCCGCACGATCGCCACCTGGACCGACAGGTCGTACAGGTTTTCGGGCTTCAGCCGCGGCAGCATGTTCATCTGCGCGCGGCTCTCGACCTGGAACACGCCGATGCTGTCGCCCCTGTGCAGCATCGCGTACACATCCTTGTCGTCGGCCTTCAGGTCGACGGTCAGGTCGTGCTCGCCCAAGCCATGCTGCCTGAGCAGGTCGAACGCCTTGCGGATGCAGGTCAGCATGCCGAGCGCCAGCACATCGACCTTCATCAGCCCCAGCGCGTCGATATCGTCCTTGTCCCATTCGATGAAGGTCCGCCCCGCCATCGCGCCGTTGTGGATCGGCACCATTTCGTCGAGGCGCCCCTGCGTCAGCACGAACCCGCCGACATGCTGCGACAGGTGGCGGGGGAATTGCAGGATCTGATCGACCAGCCAGCGCAACTGCGCGATCCGGGGATTGTCGATGTCGAACCCGGCGCTGGTATAGCGCCGCGCCTCCATCGCGCCCGCAAAGCTGCCCCATACGGTGCTGCCCAGCCGCTGCGTCACGTCACGGGTCAGGCCCAGTACCTTGCCGACCTCGCCCACCGCGCTCCTCGGGCGATAATGGATGACGGTCGCGGCGATCCCGGCACGCTCGCGGCCATAGCGGGCATAGATATACTGGATCACCTCCTCGCGCCGTTCATGTTCGAAATCGACGTCGATATCGGGCGGCTCGCCGCGCTGCTCGGACACGAAGCGCGAGAACAGCAGGTCGTGCTCGCTCGGATCGACCGAGGTGACGCCCAGCAGGAAGCACACGATCGAATTGGCCGCCGACCCGCGCCCCTGACACAATATCGGCGGTTCGCACGACCGTGCGAAGCGGACGAGGTCGTGGACCGTCAGGAAATAATACGCATATTTTTCCTGACGGATCAGCGCGAACTCCTCGTCCAGCCGCCGCCGCACCTTGTCGGGCAGGTCGGAGCCGTAGCGGTCATGCGCGGCGGTCATCACCAGATGCTCCAGCCAGTCCTGCGCCTCCCATCCCTCCGGCACCGGCTCATGGGGATATTCATATTTCAGGTCGGTCAGGCGAAAGGCGATGCGCCTCAGCAGCGCGACGCTTTCGTCCACCGCCTCCGGACAGTCGCGGAACAGCCGCGCCATCTCGACCGGAGCCTTCAGATGCCGTTCGGCATTGGCCGCCAGCCGCCGCCCGGCAGCGGCGATCGTCGTGCCCTCCCGAATACAGGTCAGCACGTCGTGGAGCGGGCGCTGCCCGTGCGTCGCATAGAGCGCGTCGTTGGTCGCGAGCAGCGGCACGCCGACATCGCGTGCCACCGCGATCCGCGCCGCCAGGCGCCGCCGGTCGCGCCCGCCGCGCGGCATCGCGGCCGCCAGCCATACCCGCCCCGGACAGGCATCGCGCAGCCGCGCCAGGAGCGTCGCATCCGGCACGGTGACGATCAGCAACAGGCCCTCCTGCCATTCGAGCAGATCGGCAAGTTCGAGGGTGCAGTCGCCCTTCTTCGCCCTGCGATTGCCGGTGCTGAGCAACCGGGTCAGCCGTCCCCATGCCGCCCGGTCGACGGGATAGGCCACGATATCCGGCGTCCCGTCGGCGAATACCAGCCGCGCCCCGACGACCAGGTCGAAGTCATATTCGGGCAGCCCCGCCTCGCATCGCCCCTCGTTCGCCTTCCTGAGCGCGAGATACGCCTGCACCACGCCCGCAACGGTATTGCGGTCGGCAATCCCGATCCCGGCCATTTCGAGTTCGTTCGCACGCGCCACCATGTCGGCCGGCGCCGACGCCCCGCGCAGGAACGAGAAATACGTCGCGGCGATCAGTTCGGCGAAGGGCATGTCACGAACGCGCCGTGCCCGCCACGCCGCCCGTCATCCCGGCCTGCGCCGGGATGACGACGTGATGAGCAACCTGCGTCATCACCCCACCCTTCGTCATTTCCGCGTAGGCGGGGATCCATTCACGCCGACGGTGCGGATAGGATCGAACCGCCAGTGCATATGGATTCCCGCCTTCGCGGGAATGACGGGGCCGGGGCATCGTCACGCGAACACCCCATGCACATACCATAGCGGATCGGGCGTCTCGCGGTCGTACAGGCCATGGCGAAATATCCAGTAGCGCCGCCCGCGCACGTCCTCGACCCGGTAGTAATCGCGGGTGCGTGTCCTTTCCTGTCCGCGCCGCCACCACTGCGCCGCGATCCGTTCCGGCCCTTCGAACCGGATCACGTCGTGCAGCATCCGCCGCCAGCGGAAGCGGTGCGGCGGGCCGTCGGGCACTTCGGCCATCACCTCGATCCGCTGCGGCGGGTCGAACAGGTGGATCGGACGCAGCGGCGGTTCGCCGGTTTCCGGCGCGTCCCAGCCGGTCGGCGCGAGCATGTCGATCGCCGGCATGGTCAGCACGCCCTGTTCGGGCAGGTGGCTGTCGCCCGGACAGACCCGTGCGATCCGCCCGCGTCCCAGCCGGGTGGTCAGCCGGTCGACCAGCGCCGCCATCGCTTCCTCGCTCACCGCGCCCCCTTCAAGCTGCAACTGGGTCGGGGCGAGCGGCTCGAGCGCAGGCACGCTCAGGCGGATCATGTCGAAGCCGAAACCCGGATCGATCGGGTCGGACAGCGCATCGATCCGTTCGCGGAACAGACGCAGGACCGATGGTGGATCGCGCAGGGGAAGGCCGCTTTCGACCGCCAGGTCGCGCAGCGCACCGTCGGCCCGGTACAACCGCACCGCAAAGCGCCGCCCGCCGCGATCGCGCGCGGTCAGTTCCTGCTCCGCCTCCGTCGCCAGATCGCCGATCGTCGCCAGCACGTCGCCGTCGCGCGCGATCGGTTCGGCGAAGCGCCGTTCGAAGAACAGGGCCGGCAGCGCCCGGCGGGGCCGCAACCGCTGGTCGGTATCGCCCAGCAACCGCGCGAGTGCCGCCACCGTCTCCTCCCCGAAACGGGCCGCGATCGGCGCGGTCGGGCGGCTGGCGAGATCGCCGATGGTGCGCAGGCCCGCGCGGCGGAGCGCCACCGCAATCTCGTCATCCAGCCGCAGTGCCGTCACCCCCAGGCGCCGGATCGCCGCCGCCTCGCTGGCCGCCGGTGCGCTCTGGAACCGTGCCAGCGCCTGCGCCGCATCGGGCGTGTCGGCCAGCGCGTGGCGCAGCGTTCCGAACCGGGCAAGCCGCGCCTCGACCTCCGCGACCAGCGCCCCTTCCCCGCCGAACAGATGCGCGCAGCCGGTGACGTCCAATGTCACCCCGTCGCCGCCATCGAGCGCGACCAGCGGCGTGAACCGGTCGCAGGCGTCCGCAATCCGCTCCAGCCAGCCATGGTCGGCGAACGGATCGGCATCGACCACCGCCAGTTCGGGCAGCAGCGCGCGGGCATCGGCCAGCGCCATGCCGGGGGCGATTCCCCTGTCCAGGGCTTGCGGGTCGGCGGCGGCGATGCGCAAGGCGCCGCGCACCGTCTCGACACAGACGAACGGCGCGTCATCCGGTACGGCGCAGGGGGATTGGCGCAACAGCCGGTCGCTGGGCAGGAACGGCCACCACAGCGCCAGATGGCGTCGGCCGCTGGACCGGGCTGGTGAAGACGGCTTGCTCACGGTTCCACTCCACTTGCCAGCGACCATCGGCACCCCGGCCGCGCTGACGCAATAATTCCAGGTCGAAGGTCGGATGGCCCGGCGCATTGGCGGGCAAGGGCTGCGACGCACAGGAGCGCACCGCCCAGCGGGTATCGGCGGCGCTCGCCACCGGGGTCGCGGCGATGCGCAGCAGCAGCGCCGTCACCCCGCTCTCCTCTGCGGCCAGCGCAAGGCGACGGCTGGCGGTCAGGTCGAGCATTTTCGGATCGCGGTGCAGTTCGATCACCGCCACCCCCACCCCGGCGCAGCGCACGACATCGGCCGCGGCGCGCAGCACCGACAGCGGGTCAGGCAACAGCCCCAGCAGCAGGCGGGCGGGATCGACGCCGATCTCGACCAGTCCCGGTGCGTGCAGATGCCCCCCGTCGCGGACCACCGCCGCCTCGCGCAACCACACGATGCCGCCGCCCAGCCGAACCGCGAGCATGCCGGCAAAGCCGGTCGCGCTGCCGGCATCGCCAATGTCCAGCGCAAAGATTTCGTGCACCCGACCGCGTGCGACCCCGCCATCCAGCGCCGCATCGATATCGCCATGCCCGGTCGCCACCCGAACCACCTTGCCCACCGGCGCGCACCGCTCCATCGCGGCGACGCGACGTTTCAGCGCGGACAGTACGGACGACTCAACGTTCATGATTTGTTCTTATCGCGCTTCGGTTGCGGATTCGTCAATCCGGTTGGATTGGAATGATTTCTCGTGGCGGGACGAAGGTCGTTCTGCCTCCTCTCGTCACTCCCGCGCAGGCGGGAGCCCATATACGCCAGCGTGGCGAATCCAGCCGAAACGTCAGCGTTTATGGATTCCCGCCTGCGCGGGAATGACAGAAATAGTAACCATCGCGAAATGTCGATCGGTCCTAGGGTCTGTGGGGATTCATCGTGAATTGATGATGGCGGCGGAGAGGTAGATCACAGCCTCGAAGCTGCGATCGGTTTTGCAAGCACGCATGGCGATGCGCTTGAACTCTTTGAGCTTGCAAAAGAAGTTCTCAATGAGGTGCCGCCATGCGTAGATGGCGGGGTCGATCTTGCGTGCGCCAATGCGCCGTGGGCGTTGCTGTCGAATGCCTTGTCCGCGATTAGGCCATCGAAGGCGATCCCGTCGATCAACGGCGGAACGCCGACGGTGTCAAAGCGATGTCCCGGCATCAGGTGGAAGCGCACGAGGTTGCCCAATGCATCGGTCAGCGCGAGGATCTTGGTCGTCATGCCGCCTTTGGAGCGGCCAATGGCCTGGCTCTGAGTCCCCCTTTTGCGCCCTGGCCGTGGCGGTGGACTTTCACGATCGTTGCATCGACCATGGCATATTCGAGGTCCGGCTCGTCCGACAGTTCATTAAATATCCGTTTGAAGACATCGGCTTCGCGCCAGTCGCGAAAGCGCCGGAAGGCCGTACTCCAGTTGCCGAAACGCTCCGGCAGATCACGCCACGGGCTGCCCGTGCGCGCGATCCACAACACCGCCTCCACAAATAACCGATTGTCTCGGCCGCTTCGACCGGGGTCAGTCCGCTTGCCTAAACAATGCGGCTCGATCTTCGCCCATTGAGCGTCCGTCAGTATGTCCCGATCCATCCGCAACGTGAATCACA
>QFNF01000058.1 GCA_003240755.1 Sphingomonas hengshuiensis
TCGACCACGCCGACGCCCTTGCCCAGCGACCCGTCGGCATGGATCGCGGTCGAATTGGCATCGGCCAGCACCAGCGTCGAATGCGCGGCGGTGGTGCGCAGCGCCCGGCGCAGCTCCGGGGACAGCGTCAGCAATGCCGCGCCCGCACCGCCGCAATTGACGACGATCCGCTGCCCGGCATCGGACAGTTCGAACGCCAGCGTCGATGCGCAGCCTTCGCGGGCCGCCCGCGCGACCGGCGGCGGCGCGGAATCGACGATCAGCACGGTGCGTCCGGCCGCCAGCCGCTGATAGCCCCAGTCCCCCGCATGGCGTAAGGGGCGCGTGCGCACACCGGTCGCGGCGACGACATCGGCGATCCGTTCGCCCGGCACCGGCCCCGATCCCTGCCAGCAGGCGAGGCCACCCCCGCCATGGCAGATGCCTAGCAGCGCCGCGACCATCCGGGTCAGCGCCAGCCCCTGCGCCTCGGGCACGTCCAGCCGCCGCGCGGCATAGATTTCCCGCAGGGCGGTCAGCGTCATCACCGCGTCGAGCTGTTCGGCCGGCGATCGCCCGACGATGCCGCCATCCTCGAACAGTCCCGCCGCCAGCGCCCGCGCCAGCCCGTGTTCGCCGAACCCGCGCCGCGGATCGCCGCCGGGCACGACCAGGCCGGCGGCGACCACCCCGGCCCAGGCGGTGATCGCGCGGATGCCGGCCGGCGCCTTGCCCGCCTCGCCGTCCAGATGCCGGGCGGCGCGCGCGATGGTGTTCAGCACGCGGGAGCGATAGACGAGGTCGGTCGACGACAGGATCAGCGGCGCATGCGCGATCCAGAACAGCATCCGCCGCCCGGTCAGGTGCGCCGCCCAGGCCGGTTCGGACACGCGCTCGCCATGCGCTGCCAGCCATTGCAGCATCAGCGTCTCGGCGATCGGCACCGCCGTCACCCGCGGCGCGACGCTCGACAGGTCGCGCAACCATGCAAAGCTGTGGAGATGCTCGGCGAAGGCCGCGGAGAATCTGGGGCGGTCGAGGCCGAGGCGATCGATCGGCACGGCCTCGCCCCGGAACATCAGTTCGCCGTGCAACAGCGCCTGCCCGCGCGCGACATCGCCGAAGAACGGATCGTCGGCGACCGCGATCAGCTTCAGCGGATGCCGCCCTTTCAGGCGCAGGCCGTGCAGCGGCGTACGCCATGCAAGGCGCTGCAGCTTTTCGGCGATGCGTTCGGACAGCGACAGCCCGGTGCCGCCGCCCTGCCGCACCAGCCGCTTGCCGACGTCGATTTCGCCCCGCGGTTCGTCGATCGGCTGGGGCGGGATCATGCGCCGCGCAGTGCGGCGATATTCGCGGCATAGGCGGTCGGGCCGCCGGTAAAGGTCGCGGTCCCGGCGACGAGGCAGTCGGCCCCGGCGGCGATCGCCCGGGGCGCGGTCGCACGGTCGATCCCGCCATCGACCTGCAGGTCGATCGGCCGCCCCGTCGCGTCGATCCTGGCGCGCAGCGCCTCGATCTTGCGGAGCTGGCTGTCGATGAACTTCTGTCCGCCGAACCCCGGATTGACGCTCATCACCAGCAGCAGGTCGGTCAGGTCGATGACCTGGTCGACCACCTCCACCGGCGTCCCCGGATTGAGCACGACGCCCGCGCGCTTGCCCAGTGCCTTGATCCGCTGCAGCGTGCGGTGCAGGTGCGGGCCCGATTCCGGATGCACCGACAGGATGTCGGCGCCGGCCTCGGCGAACGCGTCGATCAGCGGATCGACCGGCGACACCATCAGGTGGACGTCGAACGGCCTGGTGCTGTGCGGGCGCAGCGCCTTCACCACCGCCGGGCCGATCGTCAGGTTGGGCACGAAATGCCCGTCCATGACGTCGATATGGATCCAGTCCGCGCCGGCGGCGTCGATGGCGCGCACTTCCTCGCCCAGCCTGGCGAAATCGGCGGACAGGATGGACGGGGCGATACGGACCGGTTGCTGCATGGGAATCTGTCCTAGCATGGTCTGTCGACGCGGCAAGGCTTGCCTATCGCCCGTCCCGTCGCAGCCTGACGATGAAGAAGCCGTCCATCCCGCCCCTGTCCGCCAGCATCCCCGGCAACGTCCGCACATATCCGCGATCATGCGCCGCGACGCCCGCCGGCAGTTCACCGGCGTCCGCCGGCTCCACCGCATAATCGGATCGCGCGGCGAGGAACCGGTCGAGCTGCGCCTCGCCCTCCGCCGGCTCCAGCGAACAGGTGGCATAGACCAGCCGCCCGCCGGGCTTCACCCAGTCCGCCGCGCGCGCCAGCAGCCGTGCCTGCAACGCCGCCGTCTCGGCGATCACACTCGGCCGCACGCGGTGCAGCACGTCGGGGTGGCGGCGAAAGATGCCGGTCGCGCTGCACGGCGCGTCGAGCAGCACCGCATCGGCCGGCGCGGCGGGTTTCCACACCAGCGCGTCGCCGGTCACGACCGTGGCCGACAATCCGGTCCGCTCCAGATTCTCGGTCAGCCGCATCAGCCGGTTTTCCGAATTGTCGAGCGCGGTCACGTCCCACCCGGCGGCGGCAAGCTGCAGCGTCTTGCCGCCGGGCGCCGCGCACAGGTCGATCGCGGTGCCCGGTCCCCGGCCCAGCAGCCGCGCCGGGATCGATGCCGCCAGGTCCTGCACCCACCAGTCGCCTGTCGCATAGCCCGGCAGGTCGGCGATCGGCCCATGTTCGGTCAGCCGCCGGTGGTGCGGCGCCAGTGTTTCGCCCGCCGGCCCGTCCTCGCCCTTCAGCGACAGGTCGACCGGCGGCTGCTGTGCGATCGCCTGCGCCGCGGCGATCACGACGCCCTCGCCCCATGCCGCGCACCAGCGGGCATCGGTATCGGCGGGCAGGGTCGCCGCCTCGGGCAGTCGCGCATTGCCGCGCAGCAGCGTGCCGAACACGCCGTGGACCAGCTTGCGCGGGCCGCCATCGACCAGCGGCAACGCGGTCGCGATCGCGGCGTGCGGCGGCGTGTTCAGCACCAGCGCCTGTGCCAGCGCGATGCGCAGCACGAACCGCGCCTTGGCATCGTCGGGCAGCGGGCGCTGCGTCGCGCTGTCGATCAGCGCGTCGAGGTCGGGCAGGCGGCGCAGCACCGCCGCGGCGATCGCATGCGCCAGCCCGCGATCCTCGCGCCGGTCCAGCTCCCCGGTCGCACTCGCCAGCGCCGCCTCCAGCGGCAACCCGCGCCGCAGCACGGCGTCGAGCAGTTTCAACGCGGCCCGTCGCGCGGGGACGCCGGGCGCTTCGGGGGCTAGGCGGGGACGCGCCATCATCGGGCTCCGATATGCAAAGGGGTGTCGCTCACTTGAATCCTGTCGCTGGTCCGCCGAAGTGGTCTGGCGTGAACCGGAAAGGAACCCCTATGGGCAAGCGTCCCCCGCATGTGAAGCCACCTGCGCATCTCTCGAAGTCGCCGCCGGTGCCGACCCCCGAACCGCTGCCGGCCCGATCGGACGGCGACGATCCCCTGGGCCTCGACCCGACGCGCTACGGCGACTGGACGCGCAAGGGGATCGCGGTCGATTTCTGACGGGGCGGGGGGCGCACGTCCGTTCCGATTCTTCCCTGTCGAACAGCAGTTCCGGGAAAGCGGGACTTGCGGGAGGTCGCCGGCGCGAATGGCCGAAACGGCTTCCCGTGCGGTGTTCCCGGCCGGAAAACCTTCAGCGATGCAGGTCATCCGCACGATCGAGCACGCTGTTTGACCCGAAATGGTGTCGCCACAGACGCGCGCCGAGTTCGCCCGTTCGATCGAGCGAAGAACCGACCGTCAGCCATTTGAGCATCGTCGGATGCAGGCCTGCGTCGAACAGCAGGAAACCGGCCGCCAGACAGCAGGTGTCGGCCTGGATACCGCAGACCAGGACGCGCTGTACGCCAATGGCCTTGAGATAGCGGATCATTTCGACGGACGGCGCATAGCCGTGCTTCACGAACAGCTTGTCGGTGTTCACAAGCGGCTCGTCGTCCGCTGACGGTTTCCATCCGAGTTGGCGCCAGAACGGCGTGACGGCCTCGTCGTGACGCTCGACTGTCGCGATGGAGTGCATCGTCGGTGCGAGACGGGCGATGCCGTTTATCTGCCATTGTGGCGGATCGAAGCACGGCTGAACGTCGATGATGAGGAGCGCCTGTTCCATATGCCGATATAGCAGGGGGATGACATGGCGTCACGGGCACAACCGGATTCCCGTTTCCCGGGTCCGATCGGGAACGCCGCGATCTGCCGTCCGGCTTCGTGAAAATGCGTGAGTGCCGACAACCTACACCCTTGTCAGTAATTCCATTGCGTCCATGGAACGAACTGCCCGTTGCCGACTTCTCGCCCTATGGCTCGGCTTTCACGCACCTGGCGGTTCATTCTTGGCGGCATCGTCGGTCTGCTGCTCCTTCTCCTGCTGATCCTCGCCGCCTTTCCCTGGGGGGTGCTGCGCGACCGGGTGAGCGTGCGGCTCGCCGAACGCTTCAAGTCCGACGTGTCGATCGGCACGATCGACCGGGTCGAACTGCTGTCCTTTTCGCCGACGCTGATCGTCCGCGACCTGACGATCGCGCAGCCGGCCTGGGCGGGGAAGGGCGATCTCGTCCATCTCGACCGCATCGATTTCCGGTTCCGGGTCCTGCCGTTGCTGCGCGGAAACTTCGATCTGACCGCGCTCGCCGTCGATGGCGGGCGGGTGGCGATGGTACGCAGCAAGGACGGGCGCAAGAACTGGGCGCCCGAGCAGCGCGGCGACAAGGGGTCGGCGTCGGCGATCACCAGCCTGACCGTGCGGGGCGTCGTGATCGATTATCGCGACGCGGTGCAGAACCGGCGCTTCGCCGTCACCGTCGCCTCCGACGAACGCGGATTTCGCGCGAGCGGCGACGGCGCGATCGACGATCGCCCGGTGACGGTGGCACTGGCCGGGCCGACCATCCGCGGCGACGCGGCGTGGCCGTTCACCGCGCGCGTCGCGGGTCCGACCATCACGCTGGATGCGAAGGGGACGATGGCCTCCCCGCTCAACACGCGGCAGATGACGGTCGACCTCACCGCACGCGCCAACAACCTGAAGACGCTCGACGCGCTGATCGAGGCCGGGCTGTTCGGTACCCAGCCGATCGACCTCACCGCCCGCGTGCGCCACGACGATCCGACCTGGGTGGTCGAGCGGCTGTCGGGCACGATCGGCGGATCGCGCCTCACGGCGGCGAACGCGACCGTGACCAGGGACGGCGACCGCACGGGCATCGACGGGCGGCTGCATTTCGCCACGCTGTCGTTCACCGACCTCGAAACCGACGAAGGCCGCGCGCGTGCCGCCGCGATCGAGCGTCGCATCGGTCCGCGCGTCGTTCCCGGCACGCGGATCAATCTGGCGAAGATGAGCAACCTTGGCGGCAAGCTTGCCATTCGCGTCGACCGGCTGCGCGACATGCCCGCGCTGCGCAGCCTCGATACCGTGCTGGCGATCGACCAGAGCCGGCTGACCGTCGCGCCGATCACCGTGCGGCTGGCGCAGGGAAAGATCACCGGCCAGGTCGTGGTCGACCAGCGCGACCGCAAGACGCCGCGCGCGACCTTCGACCTTCGCCTCGCCGATTCGCGCATCTCGACCTTTGCCGGCGGCGCTCCGGTCGATGCCCCGCTGCGCGCCCGCGTGCGACTGACCGGCAGCGGCGACACGATCCGCGACGCGGTCGGCCGGTCGAACGGCACGATCGGCTTTGCCGCGACGGGCGGTACCCTGCCTGCGAAGATGGCGTCGTTGCTGGGCGCCGATGTCGCGCGCGGCATTCTGACCGACGACGATGCGCAGGCACGGCTGCGCTGCCTCGGGCTGCGGCTGAACGTCTCCAACGGGCTGGGGCGGATCGATCCGCTGCTGATCGACACGTCGCGCGCGCAGACGCGGGGGCAGGGGGTGGTGCGCCTGTCCGACGAGACGCTGTCGATCGCGCTGACCGGCACGCCGAAGCAGCGTACGCTGCTCCATCTCGACCGCCCGGTGCGGATCACCGGTCGGGTACAGGCTCCCGACATCCACGTTCCGCCGGGGGTCAAGAGCGCGGGTGGGATCCTGCGCATGCTCGGCCGCGCGATCGGTGGCGACGACGGCCCGCGTGCGGGCAATGCCGATTGCACCGCGCTGGTCGGACGGGTGCTGGGATAACGCTTTCCTACAGGCCACCGCCACGCCATGATCGCCGACGCGCGACCTGCGCCCGCTCCTTGACAGCCGCTGCAAACGCTCCCGGTCCGACCCACCGGCGAATACGCCACCAAGGCCTGTGGGGATTCATCGTGAATTGATGATGGCGGCGGAGAGGTAGATCATAGCCTCGAAGCTGCGATCGGTTTTGCAAGCACGCATGTCGATGCGCTTGAACTCTTTGAGCTTGCAAAAGAAGTTCTCAATGAGGTGCCGCCATGCGTAGATGGCGGGGTCGATCTTGCGTGCGCCAATGCGCCGTG
>QFNF01000003.1 GCA_003240755.1 Sphingomonas hengshuiensis
CAGGTCCGCCGTACCAAGGGCCCGCGCTACACGCCGGTCAGCAAGCGGCAGGACAAGCCGGACGGCATCGCCTGGATCATCCGCAACCACCCGGAAATCTCGGACGGCGCCATCGGCAAGCTGATCGGCACCACCCGCACCACGATCGCGGCGATCCGCGACCGGACCCACTGGAACATCGGCAACATCACGCCGAAGGACCCGGTGACGCTGGGCCTCTGCTCGCAGCGCGAACTGGACGCGCTGGTCGGCAAGGCGGCGAAGGCCGCCGGCCTCGAGGCGCCGACCGACACCCGCCTGGAGGGCGACCGCGAGGCGCTGATCGAACAGCTCCGCAACGAGCGCACCCAGGCCGCCCGCGACGCCGAACTGGCCGAGCGTGGCGAATCGGCGGAACCGTCGAGCTTCTTCGACCCGTTCAAGCGCTGATACGCTTCGCCCGAGGGCATTGCCGGCCCGGCCATCACGCGATGGCCGGGCCGTTTGCGTATCGGTGACAAAGGCTTAGGCTGCACATTTCCGAAGCGGAGTGTCCAAGCCCATGTCCGACGACCTGAACGCCCGTGCCATCGCGCTGTACGACGCCTTCACCCACGAACATCGTGACCGCCGCGCCTTCATGGCCCAGATGGTCGCGCTGGCCGGATCGGCGGCGGCTGCCGAGGCGCTGATCGCCGGCATCGCCGCATCGCCCGCCGCCGCGCAGCAGGTCGCGGCGAACGACAGCCGGCTCGACGTGGCGAAGGCGAGCGGCACCGAGGCGGGGCATCCCGCCACCGCCTATTTCGCGGCACCCAAGGGCAAGGGTAATGGCAAGGGCGGTCGCATCCTGCCGCTGGTGCTGGTCATCCACGAGAATCGCGGGCTGAACGCCCATATCGAGGATGTCGCGCGCCGCGTCGCACTGGCCGGTTTCCGTGCCATCGCCCCGGACCTGCTGGCGCCGCAGGGCGGAACCCCGGCGGACGAGGACAAGGCGCGCGCGATGATCGGCACGATCGATTACGACGTGGCGCTGGCACAGGCGAAGGCGTTTCTGGCCAAGGCACGCGGCGAGCGCAACGGGCTGCGCACCGGCGTGCTCGGCTTCTGCTGGGGCGGGGCGTTCGTCAACCGGCTGGCGGTGGCCGATCCGCTGCTCACCGCCGGGGTCAGCTATTATGGCCCGGCCCCCGATCCGGCCGAAGCGCCCAAGGTAAAGGCGGCGCTGATGCTGCAACTGGCGGAAAAGGATGCGCGGGTGAACGCGACCGCGCTGCCATGGGGCGAGGCGCTGCGCAAGGCGGGCAAGACCGCGACGACCCATGTCTATCCGGGCGTCGACCATGCGTTCAACAACGACACGTCGGCGATGCGCTACGATGCCGCCGCCGCGAAGCTGGCATGGGATCGGACCATCGCGTTCCTGCGTCACGAACTTGACGCGAAATAGGCGGATGTTCCACTTTCGTTCCGGCGAATCGAAGGGGAGGCGCATATGACCGGCCTGACGCTCTACACCAATCCCATGTCGCGCGGGCGGATCGCCCGCTGGATGCTGGAGGAGGTCGGCGTGCCGTACGATGTCGAGATGCTCGGCTATGGCGGCACGATGAAGGATGACGCCTATCTGGCGATCAACCCGATGGGGAAGGTGCCGGCGATCGTCCATGACGGGCGGGTCGTCACCGAATGCGCCGCGATCTGCGCCTATCTGGCGGAGGCGTTTGCGGACGCCGGCCTGTCCCCGGACGAGGCTGAACGCGCCGATTATCATCGCTGGATGTTCTTTGCCGCCGGGCCGCTCGAAGCCGCAGTGACCAACCGCGCGCTGGGCGTGGCCCCGAGCGACGAGCAGCAGCGGATGGTCGGCTATGGCGATTACGATCGGGTGGTTTCCGTGCTCGAAACGGCGGTTTCGGCACACGCCTATATCGCCGGCGACCGCTTCACCGCCGCCGATGTATATGTGGGATCGCAGGTGATGTGGGGGACGCAGTTCGGTACGCTGCCGAAGCGGGATGCCTTCCTCGCCTATGCCGCGCGGCTGGCCGACCGTCCGGCGCATGTGCGGGCAAGCGCGCTGGACGATGCCGCGATGGCGGAGATGCAGGCGGCGGGGTGAACTTCCAGCGCCACGACACCCGTTTGTGCAGAGTAGGAATTGAGCTTGTCGAAAGACCGTATCGCAGCACTGCGCCTTAAGCGGTCCTTCGATACGCCGCTTCGACAGGCTCAGCGGCTACTCAGGACGAACGGAAGAGGCAAGCTCACCGCCGCACACCGATCAGCCACACCTTCGGCCGTCCGGTCGGCTGCGGCCTGCCGTCCAGCCGGCGGGCGCGGATGATACGCACGGGATCGAGGATCATCTGCCCCTTCGTCGCGTCCGATCCGCCGCCGGTCGGCCTGGCGAGGATGCGTTTGACGGTGTCCATGCCGCCGACGATCCGCCCGAACGCGGCATAGCCGGCGAAGTCGCCCTTGGCGTCCATGCTCGGCATCGCGCCGACCAGCAGCACGAAATTGCCGCCCGCCGAATTGGGTTCGGGCCGCCTCGCCATCGAGATGGCGCCGTCGACATGCTTCACGCCGGTCCTGTCGGTCCGTTCGTGCGGGAAGGGGGGCAGGATGCGGCGGGCATCGGTGCGGATGCCGCCCTGGACGAAGCCGAGGCTCGGGTCCGCCTTGCGCCGGGCCGATCGATAGAAATCGGTATCGTCGAACCGGCCGTCATCGACATAGGCGAGGAAATTCTTCGAGGTTGCCGGCGCACGCTTCATGTCGAGCGCGACGATGATCGGCCCGGCGGAGGTGTCGAACCGCACGCGGACATAGCCAGGCGTCGGGCGGGTGGCGGACTGGGCATGGGCCAGCGGGCCTGCCAGCAGCAGGAACAGGGCGAACAGGATACGCATGGGCGCAGTCCTATCGTCCGAAGCCGCGGCAAGGAAGCGTCGTGTCGGACAGCATGCATCGCGCCCTATTCCACCGGCGGCGGGCCGCGTTTCATGCCGTTCCCGGTCGTTGCATACGGCGCGGGCGGCGAGGCGGATCGGGTTCGGCGACCGGGGTTCGGCCCTTCGGCGCGTTGGCGGACCGGAACGGGCGGGGAATTGCGACGTTGACCGGCCAAGTTGCTGGAGAGATTGCATGACCCGTTTCGCCGCCGCCGCCGTTCTTCCCGTCCTCGCGCTGCTGGGGGCATGCGGCGGGCAGGAGATCGTGACCACCAACGACGCCAATGTCGTCTCGAACGACATCTATGCCAATGCCGCATTTCGCAACGATGGCGAGGTCGGCAACGAGATGATCCCGATCAACCCGATGGAGACGGAGGCCAATTCGGTGACGACCGCGGGCGACGCGATGATGGGCAACACGCCCGATGCGATGAACGCGACGATGGGCAACACCGCGAACTGACGCGATCGCGACCCGCTGCATCCGGCGGGCGGCGGGGCGCCGTCGCCCGCGTCGCGCCGGGTGAAGGGTCCGGCGCGCACCATTGACCGGATGGTCGGTCGTCGGTATAGGCCGCGCGTCCCGCTGGGTCGGCGTCGTAGCCGTCACTGGCCTGCATGTGGGTTCAAAGAGCTGAACATTGCTGGAGACATCGGCCCCGAGGGTTTTCGCCCACGTGGCCTTTGCGCATTTCTGACAGGAACGGCTCCGGCAAAGTAACCGCAAGATAAGGTGAAGGGCTTCATGCCGACGATCAACCAGTTGGTCCGCAAGGGCCGCGAACCGCAGAAGGCCAAGTCGAAGGTCCCTGCGATGGACCAGAACCCGCAGAAGCGCGGTGTCTGCACCCGCGTGTACACGACGACCCCGAAGAAGCCGAACTCGGCGCTGCGCAAGGTGGCCAAGGTCCGCCTGACCAACCAGCGCGAAGTCATCAGCTACATTCCGGGTGAAGGCCACAACCTGCAGGAGCACTCGGTCGTGCTCATCCGCGGCGGTCGTGTGCGCGATCTTCCCGGCGTTCGCTACCACGTCCTGCGCGGCGTGCTCGATACGCAGGGGGTCAAGGATCGCCGCCAGTCGCGTTCGAAGTACGGCGCCAAGCGTCCGAAGTGATCCCGCGCCGCGCGCAGCCCGCGCGGCCTGAGGTCCATCTACCCCCAGTAAGCCCCCGACGGGTTCGGGAACCGGCTGAAGATTGAAGGAATATCTGATGGCTCGTCGTCGTCGTCCCGAAAAGCGGGAAATCCTGCCTGATCCCGTGTACGGGGATGAGGTTCTGACTAAGTTCATGAATTCGGTGATGCTGGACGGCAAGAAGTCCGTCGCCGAAGGCATCGTCTATTCGGCGTTTGAAACCGTCGAGAGCCGCGCGAAGCGCGATCCGCTGGGCGTGTTCCACGATGCGCTGAACAATGTGAAGCCGAACATCGAGGTGCGTTCGCGCCGCGTCGGCGGTGCGACCTATCAGGTCCCGGTCGAAGTCCGCTTCGAACGCGCCCAGGCGCTCGCCATCCGCTGGCTGATCGCATCGGCACGCAACCGCAGCGAGAACACCATGTCGGCGCGCCTGTCGGGCGAGTTGATGGATGCCGCCAACAACCGCGGCAACGCGGTGAAGAAGCGCGAAGACACGCACCGCATGGCGGAAGCGAACCGCGCCTTCTCGCACTACCGCTGGTAAGCCTCGGCGGTGGCTTTTCACCGCTGATCTAACCGCCTATATCGTGGGGAGCGGGCGTCATGCCTCGCTCCCCACATTGCTAAGGAAGCACGACCATGGCCCGCAGCCATCCGCTCGAACGATATCGTAACATCGGCATCATGGCGCACATCGATGCCGGCAAGACGACCACGACCGAGCGTATTCTTTACTACACCGGCAAGTCCTACAAGATCGGCGAAGTGCACGAAGGCACCGCCACGATGGACTGGATGGAGCAGGAGCAGGAACGCGGCATCACCATCACCTCGGCGGCAACCACCTGCAAGTGGCGCGCCGAAGAGGGCAAGGGTGAAGAGCACCTCATCAACATCATCGACACCCCCGGCCACGTCGACTTCACGATCGAAGTCGAGCGGTCGCTGCGCGTGCTCGACGGTGCGGTAGCCTGTTTCGACGGCGTCGCCGGCGTGGAGCCGCAGTCCGAAACCGTGTGGCGTCAGGCCGACAAGTACGGCGTGCCGCGCATGTGCTTCGTCAACAAGCTCGACCGCACCGGCGCCGACTTCTATTTCTGCGTCGATTCGATCATCGAACGCCTCGGCGCGCGTCCGGCGGTGCTGTATCTCCCGATCGGTATCGAGGGCGGCTTCAAGGGCCTGGTCGACCTGGTCGAGAACCGCGCGATCATCTGGCTCGAAGAATCGCTGGGCGCGAAGTTCGAATATCAGGACATCCCGGCCGACATGGCCGAAAAGGCCGCGAAGTATCGCAGCGACCTGATCGAAATGGCCGTCGAGCAGGACGACGACCTGATGGAAGCCTATCTCGAAGGCAATGAACCGTCGGTCGCCGACCTCAAGAAGCTGATCCGCAAGGGCACGCTGGCGATGAACTTCGTGCCGATCGTGTGCGGTTCGGCGTTCAAGAACAAGGGCGTGCAGCCGCTGCTCGACGCCGTTGTCGACTATCTGCCCTCGCCGCTGGACATTCCGGACGTGCAGGGCGTGAAGCTCGACGGCGAGACCCCGGATTCGCGTCCGGCGTCGGACACCGCGCCGCTGTCGCTGCTGGCGTTCAAGATCATGAACGACCCGTTCGTCGGCTCGCTGACCTTCGCCCGCATCTATTCGGGTACGCTGACCAAGGGCAGCTACCTGAACTCGGTGAAGGACAAGAAGGAAAAGATCGGCCGTATGCTCCTCATGCACGCGAACTCGCGTGAGGACATCGACGAGGCGCGCGCGGGCGATATCGTCGCCATCGCGGGGCTGAAGGAAACGACGACCGGCGACACGCTGTGCGACGCGGCGAACCCGATCATCCTCGAGCGGATGGAGTTCCCGGAACCCGTCATCGAGCTGTCGGTGGAGCCCAAGACCAAGGCCGACCAGGAAAAGATGGGCATCGCCCTTAACCGCCTCGCCGCCGAGGACCCCTCGTTCCGCGTGTCGACCGACCATGAATCGGGCCAGACGATCATCAAGGGCATGGGGGAACTCCACCTCGAGATCCTCGTCGATCGCATGAAGCGCGAGTTCAAGGTCGAGGCGAACGTCGGTGCGCCGCAGGTGGCGTATCGCGAATATCTCGCCAAGCCGGTCGAGCTGACCTACACCCACAAGAAGCAGTCGGGTGGCTCGGGCCAGTTCGGCGAAGTGAAGGTGAAGGTCGTGCCGGGCGAGCGTGGCTCGGGCTACCAGTTCTTCGACGAGATCAAGGGCGGCAACATCCCGCGCGAATATATCCCGTCGGTGGAAAAGGGCATGCGCGAGACGGCGCAGACCGGATCGCTGATCGGCTTCCCGATCATCGACTTCGAAGTGCACCTGATCGACGGCAAGTATCACGACGTCGACTCGTCGGCGCTGGCGTTCGAAATCTGTGCCCGCGGCGCGATGCGCGAAGCGGCCCAGAAGGCCGGCATCAAGCTGCTCGAGCCGATCATGAAGGTCGAGGTCGTCACCCCGGAGGATTATCTGGGCGACGTCATCGGCGACATGAACAGCCGTCGTGGCCAGATCCAGGGCACCGACAGCCGCGGCAACGCGCAGACCGTCGAGGCGATGGTCCCGCTGGCCAACATGTTCGGCTATGTGAACCAGCTCCGCTCGTTCACCCAGGGCCGCGCGCAATACTCGATGCAGTTCTCGCACTATGACGAAGTGCCGCAGAACGTCGCGGACGAGGTGAAGGCGAAGATGGCCTGAGGCGCACGCAGCTAAAGCAATTTAGCTGCGAGACGCCGAAAGGCCGGCCGGCGGGGCGGTCCCACGACCGCACCGTCCGACGACGAATTTACTTCGTCGTCCTGTCTCCGGTTCGGGGGCTGGCATTACGAAACAACACCCGCTAAAGGGCCGCGTTCGCGTGGCCCCGGCGGCACCGAATTCGAATCAGAAGGTAGGAAAATGGCTAAGGCAAAATTCGAGCGGAACAAGCCGCACCTCAACATTGGCGGACACGATGGGCGGCGTCGCCGTCGACTTCGCCAACATCGACAAGGCCCCGGAAGAGCGCGAGCGCGGCATCACCATCTCGACCGCGCACGTCGAGTATGAAACCGCCAACCGCCACTATGCGCACGTCGACTGCCCGGGCCACGCCGACTATGTGAAGAACATGATTACGGGTGCCGCGCAGATGGACGGCGCGATCCTGGTCGTGTCGGCCACCGACGGCCCGATGCCGCAGACCAAGGAGCACATCCTGCTCGCCAAGCAGGTCGGCGTTCCCACCATGGTCGTGTTCCTGAACAAGGTCGATCTGGTCGACGACGAGGAAATCCTCGAGCTGGTCGAGATGGAAATCCGCGAGGAACTGTCGAAGCGTGAATTCGACGGCGACAACATTCCGATCATCCGCGGCTCGGCCACCTGTGCCCTGTCGGGTTCGGATGCGAAGCTCGGCCAGGAAGCCATCCTCGAGCTGATGAAGGCGGTCGACGAGTCGATCCCGCAGCCGGAGCGCCCGCTCGACAAGCCGTTCATGATGCCGATCGAGGACGTGTTCTCGATCTCGGGTCGCGGCACCGTCGTCACCGGTCGCGTCGAAACCGGCGTCGTGAAGGTCGGCGAGGAAGTCGAGATCGTCGGCATCCACGAATCGGTCCGCAAGACCGTCGTCACCGGCGTCGAAATGTTCCGCAAGCTGCTCGACCAGGGCCAGGCCGGCGACAACATCGGCGCGCTGATCCGCGGCGTCGCCCGTGACGAAGTGGAGCGTGGTCAGGTTCTGGCGAAGCCGGGCTCGATCACCCCGCACACCGACTTCCAGTCGTCGGTGTACGTGCTGTCGAAGGACGAAGGTGGCCGTCACACGCCGTTCTTCGCCAACTATCGTCCGCAGTTCTACTTCCGCACGACCGACGTCACCGGCACGATCGAGCTGCCGGAAGGCACCGAAATGGTCATGCCGGGCGACGAAGTCGCGCTGGGCGTGAAGCTGATCGCACCGATCGCCATGGACGTCGGCCAGCGCTTCACCATCCGTGAAGGCGGTCGTACCGTCGGCGCGGGGGTTGTCAGCGGCATCGACAAGTAATATAGCGACTCGAACAGGCGGCGGCCCCCGGAGACGGGGGTCGCCGTTTGCTATTTATGAGGGCACCTCGCTTGTAGCCGGGGTATCCACTAAGCCATTCGTTGTTAATCAAGAGCCGTCCCAACGGCCCGCTCTTTCGCATCGGTAGGACCATGGACAACAATATCCGTATTCGCCTGAAGGCGTTCGACCATCGCGTGCTCGACCAGGCGGCCGGCGATATCGCCGACACCGCGCGTCGCACCGGCGCCCTGATCCGTGGACCCATTCCGCTGCCCACGCACATCGACAAGTTCACGGTCAACCGCGGCCCGCACATCGACAAGAAGTCGCGCGAGCAGTTCGAGACCCGCACCTACAAGCGTCTGCTCGATATCGTGCAGCCGACCCCGCAGACCGTCGACGCGCTCATGAAGCTCGACCTCGCGGCAGGGGTGGACGTAGAGATCAAGCTGGCGTAATAGCCTGCTTGCCGCGACGTAGGGTGATTCCGCCCTGCGTCGCGCTTTCGCTTCCCGCCGGTCCGTTCTGGACAGGGGCGGTAGAGGCCGGGAAAGCAACCACAGGGATACCGAACGGCACGACGCTTCAGGGCAAATGCCGTTGTCCGCGTCCCCGCTATCGTCGATGCGACCCTTCGGTGGGGGATATCGGCGATGTCTGGCCCTGGCGGGGGCGTGCAGATCGCAAGGGCTGGGGCTTCGGAGGCGGGCGACCGCGCACCGGGGCCTTTTTCGTTAGGCAAGCTCGTCGTCAAGACGAGCCTCTGTTGGAGGAGTGGGTCATGCGCACTGGCGTGATCGCGAAGAAAATGGGAATGACCCGGTTGTTCCAGGACGATGGGCGCCACGTGCCCGTCACCGTCCTGCAACTGGAGGACGTGCAGGTCGTCGCCCGTCGTGAGAAGGATCGTGACGGTTACGTCGCGGTGCAGCTCGGCGCCGGCGTCGCCAAGGCGAAGAACGTCGCCAAGCCGCAGCGCGGCCATTTCGGCAAGGCCGAAGTGGCCCCGAAGGCGCGGGTGGTCGAATTCCGCGTGGCGGAAGATGCGCTGCTGGACGTGGGTGCCACGATCGCGGCGGATCACTTCGTCGCCGGCCAGATGGTCGACGTGTCGGGCCGCACGCAGGGCAAGGGCTTTGCCGGCGCCATGAAGCGCTGGGGCTTCGGCGGTCTGCGCGCGACGCACGGCGTGTCGGTGTCGCACCGTTCGCACGGTTCGACCGGCCAGCGTCAGGATCCGGGCAAGGTCTTCAAGAACAAGAAGATGGCCGGCCACATGGGCGACCGTAACCGCACGCAGCAGAATCTGCAGGTCGTGTCGACCGACGTCGAGCGCGGGCTGATCTTCATCAAGGGTTCGGTGCCCGGTCACAAGGGCACCTGGCTGACGGTCAAGGACGCGGTAAAGGTCGCGCGCCATGCCGACGCGCCGTATCCCGCCGGTCTGAAGAGCGCCAACAGCAACGACGCCGCCGTGATCGCGGCGACCGACGGCCAGGAGGGCTGATCCATGAAGGTCAAGGTACAGACCCTCGATGCCGTCGAAAATGGCGACATCGAGCTGAACGACGAGGTGTTCGGCCTCGATCCGCGTGCGGACATCCTGCACCGGGTCGTGACGTGGCAGCTCGAAAAGCGTCGCGGCACCGCCCGCGGCACCCGCGAGCGTGCCGACGTCGCCCGCTCGGGCAAGAAGCTGGGTCGCCAGAAGGGCGGCGGCGTCGCCCGTCACGGCGATCGTCGAGCGCCGGTGTTCATCGGCGGCGGCAAGGCGCACGGCGCCCGCGTCCGTGACTTCAACCCCGGCCTGAACAAGAAGGTTCGCGCGCTGGGCCTGAAGATGGCGCTGTCGAGCCATGCCAAGGCGGGTTCGCTGGTCGTTCTCGACGGGCTGACGGTTGCGGACGGCAAGACCCAGGTCCTGCTCGGCAACCTGTCGAAGCTCGGCTTCGGCAAGACGTCGCTGGTGATCGATGGCGACGCCGTCGAGAACAGCTTCGCGCTGGCCGCCCGCAACCTGCGCCAGGTCAATGTCCTGCCCGCCGGTGGCGCGAACGTCTATGACATCCTGAAGCACGACACGCTGGTGCTGACCCGCGCCGCCGTCGAAAAGCTGGAGGCCCGCTTCAATGGCTAAGCAGCAGTCGGCTATCGACATCCGTCACTATGACGTGGTGCTTAGCCCCCACATCACCGAAAAGGCGACGATGCTCTCCGAGCATAACGCCGTCGTCTTCAAGGTCGCGAACAAGGCGTCGAAGCCGGAGATCAAGGCAGCGGTCGAAGCGCTGTTCAACGTCACCGTCACCGGCGTGAACACGATCGTGACCAAGGGCAAGACCAAGAAGTGGAAGGGCGCGCCCTACACCCGGTCGGACTTCAAGAAGGCGATCGTGACCCTGGCCGAGGGCCAGTCGATCGACATTACCGAGGGGGCCAAGTAACATGGCACTCAAGCAATATAACCCGACCACGCCGTCGCAGCGTGGCCTGGTCCTGATCGACCGTTCGGCGCTGTACAAGGGTCGCCCGGTCAAGTCGCTGACCGAAGGCAAGACCAAGACCGGCGGGCGCAACAACAAGGGCCATGTGACCTCGCGCGGCATCGCCGGCGGTCACAAGCAGCGCTACCGCATCATCGACTTCAAGCGTCGGCTGTGGGACGTCGAGGGCACCGTGGAGCGGATCGAATATGATCCCAACCGCACCGCCTTCATCGCGCTCATCAACTATGGTGCGGACGAAGCGGGCAAGGACCGCGTCGCCTACATCATCGCGCCGCAGCGTCTGAACGTCGGCGACAAGGTGATCGCGGGCAAGAAGACCGACGTGAAGCCGGGCAACGCGATGGAACTGGGCCAGGTGCCGGTCGGCACGATCGTCCACAACATCGAGATGAAGCCGGGCAAGGGCGGTCAGATCGCGCGTTCGGCCGGCACCTATGTGCAGGTCGTCGGCCGCGACAAGGGCATGGTCATCGTCCGCCTGAATTCGGGCGAGCAGCGCTACATCCACGCCGCCTGCATGGCGACGATCGGTGCGGTGTCGAACCCCGACAACCAGAACCAGAATCTGGGCAAGGCCGGCCGCAACCGCTGGAAGGGCATCCGCCCGCTGACCCGTGGTGTCGCCAAGAACCCGGTCGACCACCCGCATGGCGGTGGTGAAGGCCGGACCTCGGGCGGCCGTCACCCGGTCACGCCGTGGGGCAAGCCGACCAAGGGCGCGCGCACGCGGCACAACAAGGCGACGGACAAGATGATTATCCGTAGCCGTCACGCGAAGAAGAAGGGCTAAGCGATGGCTCGTTCCGTATGGAAGGGTCCGTTCGTGGACCTCAATCTGCTGAAGAAGGCGGAAGTGGCGCAGGACGCCGGCACCCGTGCCGGCCCGATCAAGACCTGGTCGCGCCGCTCGACCATTCTCCCGCAGTTCGTCGGCCTGACGTTCAACGTCTATAACGGTCGCAAGTTCGTGCCGGTTTCGGTCAACGAGGACATGGTGGGCATGAAGCTCGGTGAGTTCGCGCCGACGCGCTTCTTCCCTGGCCACGCCGCCGACAAGAAGGGCAAGCGCTGATGAGCAAGCAGGCAGCACCCCGCCGCGTCGGTGACAAGGAAGCCCTGGCGGTCGCGACGCAGGTTCGCGGCTCGGCGCAGAAGCTGAACCTCGTCGCCGCGCTGATCCGCAACCGCAAGGCCGGCGACGCGATGAACATCCTCGCCTTCTCGAAGAAGGCGATGGCGGTCGATGTCCGCAAGTGCCTCGCCTCGGCGATCGCGAATGCGGAAAACAACCACAACCTCGACGTCGACGCGCTCGTCGTCAAGGAAGCCTCGGTCGGCAAGTCGATCACGATGAAGCGTTTCGCGACCCGCGGTCGCGGCAAGTCGACGCGCATCCTGAAGCCGTTCAGCCGTGTGCGCATCGTCGTGTCCGAGGTGGAGGAAGCGTAATGGGTCACAAGTCCAATCCCATCGGTCTGCGTCTGCAGATCAACCGCACCTGGGACAGCCGTTGGTATGCCGAGGGCGCCGATTATGGCCGTCTGCTGCTGGAGGATCTGAAGATCCGCCAGTACATCATGAAGACGCTGCCGCAGGCCGCGATCTCCAAGGTGGTGATCGAGCGTCCGGCCAAGCTGTGCCGCATCTCGATCTTCGCGGCGCGCCCCGGTGTCATCATCGGCAAGAAGGGCACCGACATCGAGAAGCTTCGCAAGAAGCTGGGTTCGATGACGTCGTCCGACGTGTCGCTGAACATCGTCGAGATCCGCAAGCCGGAAATCGACGCCAAGCTCGTGGCGCAGGGCATTGCCGACCAGCTCGAGCGTCGTATCGCCTTCCGCCGCGCCATGAAGCGTGCGGTGCAGTCGGCGATGCGCCTGGGTGCCGACGGCATCCGCGTCGCTTGCGGCGGTCGTCTGGGCGGTGCGGAAATCGCCCGTTCGGAAGGCTATCGCGAGGGTCGCGTGCCGCTGCACACGCTGCGCGCCAACCTCGACTATGCCGAGGCCGAGGCGCACACCGCGTATGGCGTCTGCGGCGTCAAGGTCTGGATCTTCAAGGGTGAGATCCTCGGCCATGACCCGATGGCGCAGGACCGGCTGATGATGGAGGCCCAGACCTCCGGCGTGCGCCCCGCGCGCGACGATCACCGCCGCTAAGGATGATGTGAGATGCTGCAACCAAAGCGCACCAAGTTCCGCAAGGCCTTCAAGGGCCGCATCCATGGCGATGCCAAGGGCGGTACGTCGCTGAACTTCGGGTCGTACGGCCTGAAGGCGATGGAGCCCGAGCGGATCACCGCCCGTCAGATCGAAGCGGCCCGCCGCGCGATCACCCGTCACATCAAGCGCCAGGGTCGCCTGTGGATCCGGATCTTCCCGGATCTGCCGGTGTCGTCGAAGCCTGCCGAAGTCCGCATGGGCTCGGGCAAGGGTTCGCCCGAATTCTGGGTCGCCCGCGTCAAGCCGGGCCGTATCCTGTTCGAACTGGACGGCGTGCCCGGCCCGCTCGCCGCGGAAGCGTTCTCGCGCGCCGCGATGAAGCTGCCGATCGCGGTCAAGGTCGTTGCCCGTCTGGGCGACACCTCGCACCTGGAGGGTTGAAAATGACGAAGGCAACCGATCTTCGCGCCAAGAGCGACGACCAACTGGTTGAGGAACTGTCGAGCCTGAAGCGTGAGGCGTTCAACCTCCGCTTCCAGGCGGCGACCAGCCAGTTGGAAAAGCCGACCCGCGTGAAGGAGGTCCGTCGCGACATCGCGCGGATCAAGACGCTGCAGGGCGAGCGTTCGCGCTCGTCCGACAAGTAAGGACGAGAGACATGCCGAAGCGCGTGCTGACCGGGATGATCGTCTCGGACAAGACCGACAAGACGGTGGTGGTCAAGGTGGAGCGGAAGGTCAAGCACCCGCTCTATGGCAAGATCATCCGCCGTTCGAAGAAGTATCATGCCCATGACGAGGGCAACGAGTATCGCGAAGGCGAGACCGTGCGCATCGAAGAGACCGCGCCGATCTCGAAGCTGAAGACCTGGAAGGTGATCGAGCGGGTCAACACCCACGCGACGCCGGCGGAAGTCGCGGCTGAGGCGTAAGCCTTCGCAGGGGCGGGGGCTTCGCGGTCCCCGCCCCGCACGCAATTCCGGGGTCAGACCCGGATGTGACGAACATTTGCGGGGGGGCGCTTGCCTTTTCGCCATGGGGCGGTTAATGGGCCGCTCCCCCCGGCGCGGTATGCCCGCAGCCGGGGGTTCATTTTTAGCAGGCGGGGTCCGGTCGGAATCGGCCCCATAGGGTAGGGAATCGCATCCATGATCCAGATGCAATCCAATCTCGACGTCGCAGACAACAGCGGCGCGAAGCGGGTGCAGTGCATCAAGGTGCTGGGCGGCTCGAAGCGCCGCACGGCCGGCGTTGGCGACGTCATCGTCGTCAGCATCAAGGAAGCCGCTCCGCGCGGCCGCGTGAAGAAGGGTGACGTGCACCGCGCCGTCATCGTTCGGACCGCCAAGGACATCCGTCGCACCGACGGTTCGGTGATCCGTTTCGACGGCAACGCCGCGGTGCTGGTCAACAAGAACGAGGAGCCGATCGGCACCCGTATCTTTGGCCCGGTGGTCCGCGAGCTGCGCTCGAAGGGCTTCATGAAGATCATCTCGCTCGCCCCTGAGGTGCTGTAATGGCTGCTGCGAAGATCAAGAAGGGCGATACCGTGATCGTCCTGTCGGGCAAGGATAAGGGCAAGACCGGCCAGGTCACGCAGTCGATGCCCAAGGACGGCAAGGTCGTCGTCGCCGGCGTGAACATCGCCGTGCGCCACAAGAAGCCGAACCAGGCCGACCCGCAGGGCGGTCTGGTACGTGTCGAGGCGCCGCTGCACGTCAGCAAGGTCGCGCATGTCGTCGACGGCAAGCCGACCCGCGTGCGCTTCGAAGTGCGCGACGGCAAGAAGGTCCGGGTCGCCGTGAAGGGCGGGGAGGTCATCAATGGCTGATAAGTACACGCCGCGCATGAAGTCGATCTATGACGATCGCATCGTGAAGGCGATGACCGAGAAGTTCGGTTACAAGAACGCGCTCGAAGTGCCCCGGCTCGAGAAGATCGTGCTGAACATGGGCGTCGGCGAGGCGACCCAGGACAAGAAGAAGGTCGAGCAGGCCGCTTCGGAAATGGAGCTGATCGCCGGCCAGAAGCCCGTCGTCACCAAGGCGAAGAAGTCGATCGCGCAGTTCAAGCTGCGCGAAGGCATGGCGATCGGCTGCAAGGTCACGCTGCGCCGCGAGCGGATGTACGAATTCCTCGACCGCTTCATCACCATCGCGCTTCCCCGCGTTCGCGACTTTCGTGGCCTGAACCCGAAGTCGTTCGACGGCCGTGGCAACTATGCCTGCGGCATCAAGGAACAGATCGTGTTCCCCGAAATCAACTATGACCGCATCGACAAGGTGCGCGGCATGGATGTGATCGTGACCACCACCGCCAAGACCGACGAAGAGGCTCGCGAGCTTCTGCGTCTGTTCGGTTTCCCGTTCCCGCAGGAAGCGGAAGCCGAGGAAAAGAAGGCGGCATAACCAAAACCGCTCCCCGTCGCCGGGGAGCGGCCTGTGCTTTATTGGAAGAGAGCTTAAGTCCATGGCGAAACTGAGTTCCGTGAACAAGAACGAGCGTCGGCGCGCGCTCGTCAAGAAGTACGCGCCCAAATATGCGAAGCTGAAGGCGATCGCAGCCGACCAGTCGCTCGACGAGACCGAGCGTCTGATCGCGCGGCTGAAGATGGCCGAGATTCCCCGCAACGGGAATCCGACCCGCATCCGCAACCGTTGCGAGCTGACGGGGCGTCCCCGCGGCTATTATCGCAAGTTCCGTCTCGCCCGCGTCATGCTGCGGGAACTGGCCAATAAGGGCCTGATCCCCGGCGTCACGAAGTCGAGCTGGTAAGGAACACAGCAATGGCATTGACCGATCCCCTGGGTGACATGCTCACCCGCATCCGCAACGGCCAGCGCGCGCGCAAGGACAGCGTCCTGACGCCCGCCAGCAAGTTGCGGGCCCGCGTGCTCGACGTGCTGCAGCGCGAGGGCTATATCCGTGGCTACAGCGAAGAGCAGATGGGCCCCGCGGCCGGCATCCGCATCGAGCTGAAGTATTTCGAAGGCCAGCCGGCGATCAAGCACGTCGCGCGCGTCTCGAAGCCCGGCCGCCGCGTCTATTCGGGTTCGCAGGAACTGCCGAAGGTGCGCAACGGCCTTGGCATCACCATCGTCTCGACGCCGCGTGGCGTTCTGTCCGACGCCGAAGCGCGCGAACAGAATGTCGGTGGCGAAGTCCTCGCGGAGGTCTTCTGATGAGCCGCATCGGTAAGAAGGCGGTCCCGGTTCCGGCCGGCGTCACCGCCAACATCGCAGGGCGCGAGCTGAGCGTGAAGGGCCCGAAGGGCACGCTGACGCTGCCGCTGGCCGACGACATCGCCTATGCCGTCGAAGGCGACACCATCTCGGTGCAGCCGGCCAACGACACCAAGCGCGCCCGCGCGTTCTGGGGCATGCAGCGTACGCTCGTGCAGAACCTGATTACCGGCGTGACGACCGGCTTCACCAAGAAGCTGCTCATCACCGGTGTCGGCTATCGTGCCGCGGCGCAGGGCAAGAACCTGAAGCTGCAGCTCGGCTACAGCCACGACGTCAACATCGACGTGCCGGAAGGCATCGAGATCAAGACGCCCGATCAGACCACGATCGAAATCAGCGGGATCGACAAGCAGAAGGTCGGTCAGATCGCTGCCGAGATCCGTCGCTGGCGTAAGCCCGAGCCGTACAAGGGCAAGGGCATCAAGTACGACGGCGAGTTCATCTTCCGCAAGGAAGGGAAGAAGAAGTAATGACCAAGGGTCTCTCCCTCTTCGAGAAGCGCCGTCGGCGCAATCGCACCGCGCTGAAGGCGCGTTCGGGCGGCCGTGCGCGGCTGTCGATCCATCGTTCGGGCAAGCACATCTATGCCCAGGTCATCGACGACGCGGCGGGTCGCACCGTTGCTTCGGCGTCGACGCTGGAAAAGGACGTGCGGGGCACCTCGGGCGCGAACGTCGATGCCGCCAAGGGCGTCGGTACCCGCGTTGCGGAAGCGGCGAAGGCCGCCGGCGTGACGCAGGTCGTGTTCGACCGTGGCGGCTTCCTGTTCCACGGCCGCGTCAAGGCGCTGGCCGAGGCCGCCCGCGAAGCCGGATTGGAGTTCTAAGACATGGCTGACGAAAACAATCAGGCCGAAACCCCCGCCGCCGACGTGTCGGCAGCGCCGGGTGGCGAGCAGCCGCAGGGCCGTGGTCCCCGCGGCGGTCGTGGTCGCGGCGGTCCGGGTGGTCCCGGCGGCGGCGGTCGCGGTGGTCGCGACGGCAACCGTGGCGGGCGTCGCGACGACCGTCGTGGCGGCCAGGACGATGGTGGCGAAGAGCTGATCGAAAAGCTCGTCCACATCAACCGCGTGTCGAAGACCGTGAAGGGCGGCAAGCGCTTCGGTTTCGCAGCACTCGTCGTCGTCGGCGACGGCAAGGGTCGCGTCGGTTTCGGGCATGGCAAGGCGCGCGAAGTGCCGGAAGCCATCTCGAAGGCGACCGCCGCCGCCAAGAAGGCGATGGTCCGCGTCCCGCTCAAGGACGGTCGCACGCTGCATCATGACGGCAACGGGCACTTCGGTGCCGGTCGCGTGACGGTGCGTTCGGCGCCCGCCGGTACCGGCATCATCGCCGGCGGCCCGATGCGCGCCATCTTCGAATCGCTCGGCGTCGCCGATGTCGTGACGAAGTCGGTGGGCACTTCGAACCCGTACAACATGATCCGTGCGACCTTCGAGGCGCTGAACGACCAGTCGTCGCCGAAGGCGGTGGCCCAGCGTCGCGGCAAGAAGATCGCCGACCTGCTGGGTCGCGGCGGATCGCAGACCGCCGAGGCTGATGCCGCGGCGATCGTGGAGTAACGAGCGATGGCAACCGTCAAGATCACCCAGACCGGGTCGCCGATCCGCCGGACCAAGGACCAGCGCGCGACGCTGATCGGTCTCGGCCTCAACAAGATGCACAAGACCGTGGAACTGACCGACACCCCCGAGGTGCGCGGCATGATCCGCAAGGTGCAGCACATGGTGTCGGTCGAAGGCTGATCGCCTTCATCTTCACCGGTGACAAATGCGGGGAAGGGGGCTAAGCGGCCCCCTTCCTCATTTATCCAGCGCGAACATAGCGAAAGCGAGTGCAGTCCATGAAACTCAACGAAATCCGCGACAACGAAGGTGCCCGCAAGAGCAAGATGCGCGTCGGACGCGGCATCGGCTCGGGCAAGGGCAAGACCGCCGGTCGCGGCCAGAAGGGCCAGAAGAGCCGCGAGGGCGTCTCGATCGCCGGTTTCGAAGGCGGCCAGATGCCGCTCCACATGCGCATCCCGAAGCGCGGCTTCAACAACATCTTCGCCAAGGATTATGCCGAAGTGAACCTCGGCGCGATCCAGAAGGCGGTCGACGCCGGCAAGATCGAAGCCGGTGCCGCGCTCGATCACGCTGCGCTCAAGGCCGCCAACCTCGCCCGTGGCGGCAAGGACGGCGTGCGTCTGCTCGGCAAGGGTGAGCTGACCGCCAGGCTGACCTTCACCGTCGCCGGTGCGTCGAAGTCGGCGATCGAGGCGGTCGAAAAGGCCGGTGGTTCGGTGTCGGTGATCGAAGTGGTCCCGGCGCACGAAAAGGCCGCCGCCAAGAAGGGCAAGACGCTCGCCGCCAAGAAGGCGGCGCACGCCTAACCCGCTCCCGTTTGGTTCGAGTAGCGATCGAGCCTGTCGAGAGCGCGTATCGAGAACGGGGTTTCGCGTGGCGGGCCGTTCTCGACGGCCACTTCTCGACTGCGCTCGAAGTTGCTCGAACCGAACGGATTCCTAAGGGGCGTGTATCGTCCCCTTAGACATCCCGGCAGCAACCCCTATATGGTCGCCGGGGGGTGGGCTTGCGGCCCGCCAGCATCATTCGGGACAAATCCATGGCATCGGCCGCCGACGGTCTCGCGACCAATCTCAATCTGTCGAAGTTCGGTCAGGCGACCGAACTGAAGAAGCGCCTGTGGTTTACGCTCGGCGCGCTCATCGTGTTCCGCATGCTGAGCTATGTGCCGCTGCCGGGCATCGATCCGACGCAGCTCGGGCTGCTCGCCAACCAGACGCAGGGCGGCGTTCTCGACTTCTTCAACACCTTTTCGGGCGGCGCGCTGACGCGCATGTCGGTCGTCGCGCTGGGTGTCATGCCCTATATCACCGCGTCGATCGTCGTGCAGCTCGCGACCTCGCTCAGCCCGCAGCTCGCCGCGATCAAGAAGGAAGGCGAATCGGGCCGCAAGAAGCTGAACCAGTACACGCGCTACGGCACGGTGCTGCTGACCGCGATCCAGGGCTATACCATCGCCGTCGGGCTGGAGGCGTTCGGCGCCTCGGCCGGCGCGCAGGCGGTGATCGAACCGGGCATGACCTTCCGCGTCGCGGCGGTCATCTCGCTGATCGGCGGCACGATGTTCCTGATGTGGCTGGGCGAGCAGATCACCAGCCGGGGCATCGGCAACGGCATCTCGCTCATCATCATGGCCGGCATCGTCGCGCATCTGCCCACGACGCTGTTGCAGTTGTTCGAAGGCAGCCGGTCGGGCACGATGAACCCGCTGACCCTGATCGGCATCATCGTCGCCGTCGCTGGCCTCGTCCTGTTCATCTGCTTCATGGAACGCGCGCAGCGCCGCATCCTGATCCAGTATCCCAAGCGCCAGACCGCGCGCGGGGTACAGGCCGATCGCAGCCACCTGCCGCTCAAGATCAACACCGCCGGCGTCATTCCGCCGATCTTCGCCTCGTCGCTGCTGCTGATGCCGGTGACGATCACCCAGTTCGCCGGACAGGCGACGGCGGGCGAGAGCCGCTGGGGCGATTTCATCATCACCCTCAACCAGTATCTGGCGCATGGCCAGCCGCTGTACATGTTGCTGTACGGCGCGGGCATCGTGTTCTTCTCGTTCTTCTACACGGCGATCGTCTTCAATCCCGAAGAGACTGCCGACAACCTCAAGCGCTATGGCGGCTTCATCCCCGGCATCCGCCCGGGCAAGAATACCGAGAATTATTTCGATTATGTCCTGACCCGGATCACGGTGATCGGCGCGGCCTATCTGGTCGTCATCTGCCTGCTGCCCGAATATCTGGTTTCGGCGCTGTCGATTCCCTTCTATCTGGGTGGCACCAGCCTGCTCATCGTGGTCAACGTCACGATGGACACGGTGACGCAGATCCAGTCGCACCTGCTGGCGCACCAGTATGGCGACCTTATCAAGAAGGCGAAGCTCAAGGGCGGACGCCTGCGCGGCTGACGCGCAAGAGGACAAGGGGGCAGCAATGGACATCATCCTTCTCGGACCGCCGGGCGCGGGCAAGGGCACACAGGCCGCGCGGCTCGAAACGGCGCGCGGCATGGTGCAGCTTTCGACCGGCGACATGCTGCGTGCGGCGGTCAAGGCGGGCAGCCCGGTGGGGCTGCAGGCGAAAGCGGTGATGGACGCGGGCGAACTGGTGTCGGATGCGATCGTCTCCGCGCTGATCGGCGAGCGGCTCGACCAGCTCGGGGATCGCGGTGCGATCTTCGACGGCTATCCGCGGACCGCGGCCCAGGCCGACGCCCTCGACCTGTTGCTCGAACATCGCGGGCGTACCCTCACCCATGTCATCGAACTGGTGGTGGACGAGGATGCGCTGGTCGAGCGTATCGTCGGCCGCTTCACCTGCGCCAATTGCGGTGCGGGGTATCACGACGTCTTCAAGCAGCCTGCGGTGACTGGCGTGTGCGACGCGTGTGGTGCGACCGAGTTCAAGCGGCGTCCGGACGACAACGAGGCCACCGTGCGCACGCGCATGGTCGAATATCGTGCCAAGACCGCACCGATCCTGCCGCTCTACGAAGCGCGCGAGCTGGTCCACCGGGTCGATGGCATGGCCGACATGGACGACGTGACCGGACAGATCGCGGCGATTCTCGACGCGTAGGGATAAGGGGGCGGGCCTCTGTCCGCCCCCCGCTGCAGTTCATGGTTTCTCCGCGGCCTGTGCTGCGATGGCGATGGCGGCCCCGGTCTGTGCTGACGCGGCGCGGCCGGCGACAGGGCAGGGCCTTGCCCCTCCCGGCCGGCTCGCCCGCCCACTGCCCACGCCCGGTCCCGATTTTGGTTCCGCCTGCCGGTTGACACTCCGGGAATCGGTCCCTATCAGCAATCCACCCCGACATACCGGTTACGGCGGCGCTTTCGCGCGTTCGCCGCGATCGCGCGTGACGGGCTGCAACGCTACGAGATGAAGCGCCGCTGCCATGCGGGGCTTCGTGGAGCTGGGAGAATTTAGTTCATGGCACGTATCGCGGGTGTTAATATCCCGACCAACAAGCGCGTAATCATCGCGCTGCAGTATATCCACGGTATCGGCCCGGCAAAGGCCAAGCAGTTGACCGATCAGCTCGGTATCGCGGCGGAGCGTCGCGTGCAGGATCTGAGCGACCAGGAAGTGCTGCAGATTCGCGAAGCGATCGATGCGAACCACACCGTGGAAGGCGATCTGCGTCGCCAGACCGCGATGAACATCAAGCGCCTGATGGATCTCGCCTGCTATCGTGGCCTGCGTCATCGCAAGGGCCTGCCGGTCCGTGGTCAGCGCACGCACACCAACGCGCGCACCCGCAAGGGCAAGGCGAAGCCGATCGCGGGGAAGAAGAAGTAAAAACGATCCGGGGGATCGTTTTTCCTTCTTCTCCGCCGGAGGCAGGTTCGAGGCTGATCGCCTCCCGGCCTCCGTACCACGCTATACAGGTCAGGATTTCCACAAATGGCACGTGAACCGCAGCGCCTTCGCCGTCGCGAGCGCAAGAACATCACCGCCGGCGTCGCGCATGTGAACGCCAGCTTCAACAACACCATGATTACGATCACCGATGCGCAGGGCAATGCGATCTCGTGGTCGTCGGCCGGCATGATGGGCTTCAAGGGCTCGCGCAAGTCGACGCCGTACGCCGCGCAGGTCGCGGCCGAGGATGCCGGCCGCAAGGCCGCCGATCACGGCGTGCGCACGCTGGAAGTCGAAGTGAAGGGCCCGGGTTCGGGTCGTGAATCGGCGCTCCGTGCGCTCCAGGCCGTCGGTTTCCAGATTACGTCGATCCGCGACGTGACCTCGATCCCGCACAACGGCGTGCGCCCGTCGAAGCGCCGCCGCGTCTGATCCGTGCCTGCCGCTCCGCCGGGTTCGTCCGGCGGAGCCGTTCTTTCATGGCGCGGACCCGTCCTTTCCGCGCCGCCAAGCTAGGGGAAGCCCGTGTCCGTCAACGCTAAGAACTGGCAGGAACTCAAGAAGCCGAGCGGCCTCGAGAAGAAGCCGGGCGGCGATCCCAAGCGCCGTTCGACCTTCGTCGCCGAGCCGCTGGAGCGTGGGTTCGGCCTGACGCTCGGCAACGCGCTGCGTCGCGTGTTGCTCTCGTCGCTGCAGGGCGCCGCCGTCACCTCGATCAAGATCGAGAATGTCCTTCACGAATTTTCGAGCCTTGCCGGTGTCCGTGAGGACGTGACCGACATGGTCCTGAACGTGAAGCAGATCGCGCTCAAGATGCAGGGCGAAGGTCCCAAGCGCCTGCAACTGTCCGTCACCGGCCCGGCCGAAGTGAAGGCCGGCGACATCGCCGTCACCGGCGATATCGAGGTGATGAACCCCGGTCTGGTGCTGTGCCACCTCGATGATGGCGCGACGCTCAACATGGAACTGACTGCCGATGTGGGTAAGGGCTATGTGCCTGCCGCCGGCAACCGTCCGGCCGACGCGCCGATCGGTCTGATCCCGGTCGACGCGCTGTATTCGCCGGTCCGCCAGGTCAGCTACAAGGTCGAGAATACCCGCGTCGGGCAGGAACTCGATTACGACAAGCTGACGCTGACGATCGAGACCGACGGCACCGTCACGCCCGAGGACGCGCTGGCCTATGCCGGTCGCATCCTGCAGGACCAGCTCGCGCTGTTCGTCCATTTCGACGATTCGACGCTGCCCCGCGCTGCCGCTGCCGGCACGCAGGTCGCCGCGCCGCAGAGCGAAGGTCAGGGCGATACCGCGCAGATCAACCGTTACCTGCTCAAGAAGGTCGACGAGCTCGAACTGTCGGTCCGCTCGGCCAACTGCCTCAAGAACGACAACATCATCTATATCGGCGATCTGGTCCAGAAGACCGAGGCCGAGATGCTGCGCACCCCGAATTTCGGCCGCAAGTCGCTGAACGAAATCAAGGAAGTGCTGTCGTCGATGGGCCTGCGCCTCGGCATGGACATCCCCGGATGGCCGCCCGAGAACATCGAAGAGATGGCGAAGAAGTTGGAACAGGAGATTATGGGATAATTTCGCACCGGGCCAGGCGAGCTTGGCCCGGAGGCGAAATTACCCCGGCCGGCGGGCCGGCTTTCAGCCGACCCGACCGACGACACGGGCTTCGCCCGTGTCCGACCCGGCAAACGAACACGCGGCAAGTGTGAACTTAGTGAACTTTGCCGCGAACAGGCGAATCGGTGGCGGCCGCTGACAGCCACCAGCTCTGGGGATTCCGTGACACGGCCCCTTAACGAACGAAGGAAATACCCATGCGTCATCGCGTCGGCGGCCGTAAGCTGCAGCGTACCTCGGCACATCGCATCGCGCTGTTCCGCAACATGTCGGCCGCGCTCATCAAGCATGAGCAGATCACCACGACCGTCGCCAAGGCGAAGGAACTGCGTCCCTATATCGAAAAGCTGATTACGCTGGCGAAGAAGGGCGGCCTGTCGAACCGTCGTCTGGCCCATGCCCGTCTGCTCGACGATGCGCAGTTGACCAAGCTGTTCGACGTGCTGGCCACCCGCTATGCGACGCGCAACGGCGGCTACACCCGCATCATCAAGGCCGGCATCCGTGCGTCGGACGCCTCGCCGATGGCGATCATCGAATTCGTCGACCGCGACGTGTCGGCCAAGGGCCAGGATTCGGGTCCGGTCCTGACCGAAGAGGATTTCGACGAAGCCGCCTGACCGGCATTCGATCGAAAGAGGCAGGGGGCGGTCGTACTTCGGTACGGCCGCCCTTTTCCTTGGCGCGGGTAACATTGTCCCATCGGGGTTGCACGGGCGCGCGGCTTGCGTATCGTGCCGGTAACGCCGGATACCGTCCGGCAAGTCCAGTGGAGCAACGATGTACCGCCATGCCTTTGTCGCGATCGCGTGCCTGATGACCAGCACGACCGCCCTTGCCCAGACCATCGCCTATCCGCAGACCCGCACCGTCAACCAGGTCGACGAACAGTTCGGCGTCAAGGTCGCCGACCCCTATCGCTGGCTGGAAAACGACGTCCGGAACGACCCGGAGGTTGCCGCATGGGTCGCGGCACAGAACAAGATCACCGACGCCTATCTCGCCACGCTGCCCGGCCGCGATATCTTCAAGAGCCGCCTGACCCGGCTGTTCGACTATGAACGCTTCGGCGTGCCGAACCGGGAAGGCGGTCGCTATTTCTACAGCCGCAATTCGGGCCTGCAGAACCAGTCGGTCCTCTATGTCCGCGACAGCGTGAACGGGCAGGGCCGGGTGCTGATCGATCCCAATGGCTGGTCGAAGGACGGCGCGACGGCACTGGCCGAATGGTCGCCGTCGAAGGACGGCAAGCGGCTGCTCTATTCGATCCAGGACGGCGGCAGCGACTGGCGCAAGCTGCGCGTGCTCGACGTCGATACCGGCAAGGTGCTGGACGACCAGATCGATTGGGTGAAGTACGGCCTGTCGGCGTCGTGGGTGAAGGACGGGTCGGGCTTCTACTATGCCCGCTTCCCGACCCCGGAAAAGGGGCAGGAGTTCCAGAGCCAGAACCTGAACGCCAGGGTCTATTTCCACAAGCTCGGCACGCCGCAGAGCGCCGACCGGCTGATCTACGAACGCCCCGACCAGCCGCGCTTCACCTTCTATCCCGGCATCACCGATGACGGGCGCTGGCTGGTCATCTCGACCAGCGGTCCGGGCGATCATACCGAGATCACCGTTCTCGACCTGACCAGGCCGAACGACAAGCCCCGCACCATCGTCAACACCGACAATGTCGACTGGGGCACGGTCGGGTCGAAGGGCAGCACCCTGTACCTGACCACGACGCAGGGCGCGCCCCGCCTGCGGGTCGTGACGCTCGACATGGCCGCCGCCAATCCGGTGCCGAAGGAAGTCGTGCCGCAGGACAAGGCGGTGCTGAACGGCGCGTCGCTGGTCGGCGGGCGGATCATGGCGGCCTATCTGGTCGATGCCAGGACCGAGGTGAAGCGCTTCACCCTCGACGGCAAGCCCGACGGGGCGATCGAACTGCCGGGTATCGGTACGGTCGGTGGTGTCGCTGGCGAACTGGATGACAGCGAAGGCTTCTTTGCCTTTTCCAGCTTCGCCACGCCGACCACCATCTATCGCTACGATGCCGCGACCCGCGCGGTGACGCCATGGGCAACGCCCAAGGTCGCGTTCGACCCGGCGCAGTACGACGTGCGCCAGCGCTTCTACACGTCGAAGGACGGGACCAGGGTTCCGATGTTCATCGTCAGGCGCAAGGACGTGACCGGGCCTGCGCCGACGCTCCTCTACGCCTATGGCGGGTTCAACGTGCCGATCCTGCCGGGCTTCTCGGCCGGCCGCGTCGCGTGGCTGGAGCAGGGCGGGGTGCTCGCGGTCGCCAATATCCGCGGCGGCAGCGAATATGGCAAGGAATGGCACGATGGCGGGAAGCTGCTGAACAAGCAGAACGTCTTCGACGACTTCATCGCTGCGGGCGAGGACCTGATCGCGCAGGGTGTTACCGGCAAGGGGCAACTGGCGATCCAGGGCGGATCGAACGGCGGTCTGCTGGTCGGGGCGGTCGTCAACCAGCGTCCGGACCTGTTCGCCGCGGCGCTGCCGGCGGTGGGCGTGATGGACATGCTGCGCTTCGATCGCTTCACCGCCGGCCGCTACTGGGTCGACGATTACGGCGTGCCGGCGAAGGAAGCGGATTTCCGGAACCTGCTGACCTATTCGCCCTACCACAATGTAAATGCGGGCGTGGCCTATCCGGCGATCCTCGCGACCACCGCCGATACCGATGACCGCGTGGTGCCCGGCCATACCTTCAAATACACCGCGATGCTCCAGTCGAAGGATATCGGACCGAAGCCCCACCTCGTCCGCATCGAAACCCGTGCCGGGCACGGTTCGGGCAAGCCGACCGACAAGGTGATCGAGGAAACCGCTGACCTGTGGGCGTTCATCGCCAAATGGACGGGTCTGCCGGTGAAGCCGATCGGTTGAGGCCGAGGGTGCACGCGAAGGCGCCGGTCCTTCGCGTGCACGAATATCGTCCACGGCTTTCCTACCGCCAAGCTTCCCGCTATCGGGTGGCGATGAACGAGACCCCCGATTCCATCCTGATCGTCGATTTCGGCAGCCAGGTGACGCAGCTCATTGCCCGTCGCGTGCGCGAGGCCGGCGTCTATTCCGAAATCGCACCGTTTCAGAAGGCCGAGGAAGCCTTTGCGCGGATGCGGCCCAAGGGCGTGATCCTGTCGGGCGGTCCCGCCTCGGTCTGCGACGAAGGCAGCCCCCGCGCACCGCAGGCGATCTTCGATTCGGGCGTGCCGGTCTTCGGCATCTGCTACGGCCAGCAGGTGATGACCCGGCAGCTCGGCGGCAATGTCGAGAAGGGCCATTCGGGCGAGTTCGGCGAAGCCTATATCGAAATCGGCGACGACTGCGCGATGTTCGACGGCCTGTGGGCCACGACCGACCGGCATCAGGTGTGGATGAGCCATGGCGACAAGGTCACGGCGCTCGCCCCCGGCTTTCGCACCGTCGCGACCAGCCCCGGCGCACCCTATGCCATGGTCGCCGATGACGATCGCCGCTATTATGGCGTGCAGTTCCATCCGGAGGTCGTCCACACCCCCGATGGCGGCAAGCTGATCGCCAATTTCGCGCGCCATGTCTGCGGTCTGAGCGGCGACTGGACGATGGCCGAGTTCCGCCAGGCGAAGATCGCCGAGATCCGCGAACAGGTCGGCGACGGCAAGGTCATCTGCGGCCTGTCGGGCGGGGTCGATTCATCGGTCGCCGCGCTGCTGATCCATGAAGCGATCGGCGAGCAGTTGACCTGTGTGTTCGTCGATGGCGGCATCCTGCGCGCGGGCGAGGCCGAACAGGTCGTCAGCCTGTTCCGCGGCCACTACAACATTCCCCTGGTCCATGTGGATGCGCAGGACCTGTTCATGGACGGCCTTGCCGGCGTCACCGACCCGGAGGCCAAGCGCAAGTTCATCGGCAAGACCTTCATCGACGTGTTCGAGGCGGAGGCGAACAAGCTGGGTGGCGCGCAGTTCCTCGCCCAGGGCACGCTCTACCCGGACGTGATCGAGAGCGTCAGCTTCACCGGCGGTCCTTCGGTGACGATCAAGAGCCACCATAATGTCGGCGGCCTGCCGGAACGCATGAACATGGCGCTGGTCGAGCCCTTGCGCGAACTGTTCAAGGACGAGGTCCGCGCGCTGGGTCGCGAACTGGGGCTGCCGGACGTGTTCGTCGGTCGTCATCCCTTCCCCGGCCCCGGCCTTGCCATCCGCATTCCCGGCGAAGTGACCCGCGAACGCTGCGACATCCTGCGCAAGGCCGATGCGATCTATCTCGAGGAAATCCGGAATGCCGGGCTGTACGACACGATCTGGCAGGCGTTCGCCGTATTGCTGCCGGTGCGCAGCGTCGGGGTGATGGGCGACGGTCGCACCTATGACAATGTGCTGGCCCTGCGCGCGGTGACGTCCACCGACGGCATGACGGCGCAGGCGTTCCAGTTCCCCGGCGACTTCCTGCCGCGGGTGGCGACCCGGATCATCAACGAGGTGAAGGGCATCAACCGCGTCACCTATGACTATACCAGCAAGCCGCCGGGTACGATCGAGTGGGAATGATACGGCTAACCGCTGGCCCCGGCCTGACGCCGACATGGGCATGTCATCGGCGCCACCCGCTCATCCCACCGCCACCGCCTCCGGCTGCATGATGACGCTGCCCGCCGCGACGTCCTGCAACAGCCAGACATTGCCGCCGATCACGGCCCGGTCGCCGATCGACACCCGGCCGAGGATCGTCGCGCCGGCATAGATCACGACATCGTCGCCGACGATCGGATGGCGCGCCACGCGCTCGGCCGACGGCCCGCTCTCGCTCCTTGGCTGCGAGCGGTGCGGCGTTCGCGCGCCGAGCGTGACGTGCTGATAGAGGCGGACCCGCGCGCCGATCACCGCCGTTTCGCCGATCACCACGCCGGTGCCATGATCGATGAAGAAACCCGGCCCGATCGTCGCACCGGGATGGATGTCGATACCGGTCCGTTCGTTGGCGATTTCGGAGATGATCCGCGCGACGATCGGCGCGCCGAGCGAATCGAGTTCATGCGCCAGCCGGTGGTGCAGGATCGCGGTAGCGCCCGGGTAGCAGATCAGGATCTCGTCCACGCTGCGCGCCGCCGGGTCGCCACGAAAGATGGCGGCGACGTCGGTATCGAGCAGTGCCCGCACCCGCGACAGCGTGCCGGCGAACAGCCGCACGATCTCCCCCGGCCGGTCCGGGGCGGCGGCGATGCCGGCCGCGTCGCGCCAATAGGCGAATTCGGCGGTGATCGCCGCGTCGAGCAGCGCCAGCGCATCGGCCAGCAGCGCCGCGACGAACGCGTCCTCGCCGCCGGCGGGACCGGTGAAGCCGCCGATCCTTGCCGGGAACAACGCATCCGCCAGCAGTTCGACGGCGCGGGCGATCGGCGCGCGCCGGGGAAAGTCGGCGGGGTGCCGCCGGTTCGGCTGCGCCTGTCGCCAGGCCATCCGTGCAGTGGCGAGGGAACGCGTGGCGTGGTCGATCGCGCGGCGGCGATCCTCGTCGGGTTCGGACATGGCAGGGCTCGACACAAAAAGGGCCGGGCGGATGATGCCGCCCGGCCGAGGTTACGCTTAGGGAGCTACCAAAGCGTTGCGGAGGCCGCGCCGGAGCGCGGCGAAACTCAGAATGCGGATGCGTTCGTGACCGGGTCGACCGTGTTGGCGCCACGCGCTTCGGGCAGCGCATTGTCGCCGGGCGGGGCGACGTCGTTGCCGAACACGACGTCGTTGCCGAACGTCGCGTCGTTCGCCAGCGGCTCGTCCAGCGTGGTCAGGTTCGTTTCGACCACGGCGTTGTCGGCAGCGACGTTGTCGGTCGCGCCGTTGCCCGAACAGGCGGCCAGGCCGATCAGCGCGATGGCGGCCAGTGGTGCGGATAAAATCTTCAAACCCGTATCTCCCCGTTCGTGGCCACCATCGGGTGGCGTCGATGCCCAGTTGTACGACGGGGCGGGGGCAAGGGAATAATCCCATTACTTTAGTAGGGTATTATTTTGCTTTCAGCACCGGCCGCGGGACAGCGCGCCCCGCGCCCGCTGCGCCGCAACAGGCAATACGGACGTACCCGTTCGTCCCAATCCCGCCCCAATCGCGCCATCGTGATGCTGGGCCCGTAACGACCCTCGGGGGACGTGAAAAAGGGCGCCGCCGTTGCCGGGGCGCCCTTCTCCGCATTCCACTGTCCCGTGCCGAACGAACGGCGCGGGACCGCGAATTACATGCCGTTGTGCTCGGCGGCGTTCTCGATCGCGTCCGAAGCGTCTTCGGCGTTTTCCGAAGCGTTCATCAGGTCGGCGGCGACGGCTTCGTTCGAGGTGTTCTCAGCCTGCGCTTCGAGGTTGTCGGCGATCATTTCCAGGTTGTCCGACGCGGCATCGGCAGCGTTGTCGGTCGGGGTGTTCTTGCAGGCGGCGACCGAGAGGAGGCCGGCGGCAGCGGCGACGAGCATGATCTTCTTCATTCGGGTTACTCCCAGAAAATTCCAGTTCGCGAATATCCCGGCGTCACCGCCGTCGCGAGATTGCCGCAATAACGGCTTGGTCAGCGTCGTCAATGTCCAATTGTGGCAGGAATGCGGCTTTGCGACCAACGGTGGAGCGTGGGAGAGGCACGACGAAGCGTTCCCGGTACGCAATCGCGGCAGAAATCCTATCATTCCGCCATGTTTTGCCGCACGAGCGAACCACGTCCGCAAAATTGCGACGGGTCATCTGCCGACAGCGGATTTCGACCCGGAACGGCATGCTCGCGATCGAATCGCGCCGCGAATCGCATGGCCGTCCGTCCATGGCCCGCGCGTTGCCAATCCGGTGCCCCGTCGCTACATCGCGGCAGAACCATTTCACCCCTGACATTCGAACGGAGCCTTCGGCGATGGCCGTGCAGTACAGCTATGTGATGAAGGGCCTGACCAAGACCTTTCCCGGCGCCAACAAGCCGGTGCTCAACAATATCCACCTGCAGTTCCTGCCCGATGCGAAGATCGCGATCATCGGTCCGAACGGCGCCGGCAAGTCGACGCTGATGAAGGTCATGGCCGGCATCGACACGGAGTTCACCGGTGAGGCGTGGGCCGCCGAAGGGGTGAAGGTCGGCTATCTGCCGCAGGAGCCGAAGCTCGACCCGACCAAGACGGTCATGGAAAACGTCAAGGACGGCGTGCGCCCGGTCGCGGACCTGGTCGACCGGTTCAACGCTATCTCGGCCGAAATGGGCGATCCGCAGGACGATACCGATTTCGACAAGCTGCTCGAGGAAATGGGCGAGCTGCAGGCGAAGATCGACGCGGTCGATGGCTGGAGCCTCGACAACCAGCTCGAGATCGCGATGGAAGCGCTGCGCTGCCCGCCGGGCGATGCGTCGGTCGAAAACCTGTCGGGCGGTGAGAAGCGTCGCGTGGCGCTGTGCAAGCTGTTGCTCGAAAAGCCGCAGATACTGCTGCTCGACGAACCGACCAACCACCTCGACGCCGAAAGCGTCGGCTGGCTCGAAAACTATCTCAAGGAATATACCGGCAACGTCATCCTCGTGACGCACGACCGCTACTTCCTCGACAATGTCGTCAACTGGGTGCTCGAACTCGATCGCGGGCGCTACTACACCTACGAATCCAACTATTCGGGCTATCTGGAAAAGAAGGCCAAGCGCCTCGAACAGGAGGAGCGCGAGGAAGCCGGCAAGGCCAAGGCGATCCAGGACGAGCTGGCGTGGATGCGCCAGACGCCCAAGGCGCGCCAGACCAAGTCCAAGGCCCGCATCCGCGCGTTCGACGAACTGGTCAAGAACCAGGAGAACCGCGCGGTCGGCAAGGCGCAGATCCTGATCCAGATCCCCGAACGTCTCGGCGGCAAGGTGATCGAGGCGCAGGGCCTGACCAAGGCCTATGGCGACAAGCTGCTGTTCGAGAATCTCGACTTCAACCTGCCGCCCGGCGGCATCGTCGGCGTGATCGGTCCCAACGGCGCGGGCAAGTCGACGCTGTTCAAGCTCATCACCGGGCAGGAAGCGCCCGACGGCGGCACGATCGAGGTCGGGCAGACGGTGAAGCTCGGCTATGTCGACCAGTCGCGCGACGACCTCGACCCCAACAAGAATGTCTGGGAAGAGGTGTCGGACGGCCTCGACGTGTTCCGCTTCGGCAAGCAGGAGCTGGGGACGCGCGCCTATGTCGGCGCGTTCAACTTCAAGGGGCAGGACCAGCAGAAGAAGGTCGGCCAGCTATCGGGTGGTGAGCGCAACCGCGTCCATATCGCCAAGATGCTGAAGGAGGGCGGCAACGTCCTGCTGCTCGACGAACCGACCAACGACCTTGACGTCGAGACGCTGCGCGCGCTGGAAGAGGCGCTGGAATCGTTCGCGGGCTGCGCGGTGGTCATCAGCCACGATCGCTTCTTCCTCGACCGGCTGTGCACCCATATCCTCGCGTTCGAGGGCGACAGCCATGTCGAATGGTTCGAGGGCAATTTCGAAGCCTATGAAGAGGACAAGCGCCGCCGCATGGGCGATGCCGCCGATCGGCCGACCCGTCTGGCGTACAAGAAGCTGACGCGCTGATCCGATGGCGGTGGTCGAGGACAATGGGGCGGGGGCGGACGATCCCGTCGACCCGATCCGCTATCGACTCGACCAGCAGCGTATCCTTGCCGAATTCGGCGGGATCGCGCTGCGCAGCCGCGATATCGACGAGATCGTCCGGGCCGCTGTCGAACTGGCGGCGCGGGGCATGCGGACCCGGCTGGCCAAGTTCCTTCACCATGACGACCAGGGCGGGGCGCTGATCGTCCGCGCCGGCATCGGCTGGGACGAGGGTGTGGTCGGCCAGGCGGAGATGAGCGACGATCTCGCCTCGCCGGCGGGCTTCGCGTTCCGCACCGGAGAGGCGGTCATCTCCAATCACCTGCGCGCCGAGAAGCGTTTCCACACGCCCGGCTTCATGGCCGATCATGGCGTCAAGCGCGCGATCAACGTGCTGGTCGAGGCGAACGGCAGGCGCTTCGGCGTGCTGGAGGTGGACAGCCGGCAGGACGGGCGGTTCGAGGAAGACGACCTGGCCTTCATGCAGGGGTTCGCCAACCTGATCGGCGTCGCGATGGAACGGCTGGATGCGGAGGCCGGCCTGCGCGCCGCGATCGAGCATCAGGAACTGCTGACGCGCGAGGCATCGCACCGGGTGAAGAACAGTCTTGCCATGGTCTCGGCAATGCTCAATCTGCAGATGCGCGAGGACGACGATCCGCGTGTCCAGCGGATGCTGGGCGATGCGCAGGCGCGGATCGTCGCGATCGGGCAGGCGCATGACCAGCTATGGCAGGGCGACCGGATGGGCGTCGTCGCACTCGACCGGCTGTTGTGCGGTATCGTCGACGGGCTGCGCGGACAAGCGCCCGACCATGCGATCGACTGCGACATCGCGCCGCTGGTGGTGAGCGGCGACACGGCGATCCCGCTGGGGCTGCTGCTGACCGAACTGGCCACCAACGCGATCAAATATGCCTATGGCGAGGGTGGTGGGCCGGTGCGGATCGAGACGCGCTGCGACGACGGCGCGCTGTCGCTGGTGGTCGCGGATCGCGGCGTCGGCCTGCCCGCCGGGCTCGACCCGAACGCGGCAAGGCCGACCAGCCTGGGGATGCGGATGGTCAGCAGCCTCGCGCGGCAGTTGGGCGGTACGCTGGCGTTCGAGGATGCGGCGCCGGGCACGCGGGTAGTGTTCGCGATGCCGTTGCCGGCGGGGGTTTGATCCCTGTCGGCCACGCGCTCCGTTCGCTTCGAGCAGGTTCGAGCGCAGTCGAGAACCGTCCGTCGAGAAGGTCTCGCCACGCCCACACCGTTTGTCCTGAGTAGCCATTGAGCTTGTCGAAATGGCATATCGAAGGACCGCCAAGGATGCTTCGATACCGGTCTCGACTTCGCTCAGTCCTTACTCAGCACGAACGGAGTTGGGGGTAAGTTGCGCCCCATCGCCACCCCTTCTCGACGGACGGTTCTCGACAAGCTCGAACCTGCTCGAAGCAAACGGATGAGTAGGGGACCGAACGAGAAGGGCAGGGTGAGTAGGTGGACCGTGCAGTCCCGTCACACCCGCTTGACGAACACCCCGGTATCGCGTCGTTCGACCTCGAATTCCTTCACCTTCTCGATCAGGTCCGACAGCCGTTTGAATCCATAGTTCCGCGTGTCGAAGCTCGACCGGTTGGCGGCACGCTGCCCGACCTCGGACAGGCTCGCAAAGCCCTTCTTGTCGACCTTCGACGCGTCATAGGCGTCGGACAGCAGCTTCACCAGCGCGGCATCGACCTTCTGGCTCCTGCGTTGCGGGGCAGGGGCGGGCTTCGCCGCGGGCGCCGCCGCCGCGACCCCGCCGATCGCCGGCGGCAGCGGCATGTTGGCGACGTCCTCGACATCCAGCGACGCGACGTCGATGAAGCGGGTGCAGCTCTCGCGGAATCCCTCGGGCGTACGGTCGGTGCCAAAGCCATAGACCGGCACGCCTTCCTGTCGGATGCGCTGGGCCAGCGGCATGAAGTCGCTGTCCGACGACATGATCCCGAAGCCGGTGATCCGCCCGCGCAGGAGCAGGTCCATGGCGTCGATGGTCATGCGCATGTCGGTCGCGTTCTTGCCCTTGGTGATGTCGAACTGCTGGAACGGTTCGATCCCGTGGCGCATCAACAGCGCCTTCCAGCTCTTGAGGCCGGGCTTTTCCCAATTGCCATAGGCGCGGCGGACATTGACCGTGCCGAATTCGGCCAGCACCGTCAGCACCGAATCGAGATAGGCGGCGCCGGCATTGTCGGCATCGATCAGCAACGCGACGTTGCCGGTGGGGGCGGAATGGGTGGCCATGGCCCGGTTCTATCGCACCGCGCCGCCCGCGGCTATGCCTCCTGCAGCCGTTGTTCCTCCGCCCGGCGCAACATGGTGCGCGCCAGCTCCTCCTCGCCCAGCACGACCTGGTCGACGCCGTGACGCTCCAGATAGCTGACCTCCTCCGCCGAATGGGCACGCGACAGGATGTAGAGGCCGGCGTTCATGCCACGGGCGTGCTGGACGATCGCGCCTGCCTCGAACCCGCCGGGGATGGCGATCAGCAGTTTGGTCGCATCCGCCACCCCGGCATCGCGCAGGACATGGGGGTCGAGCGCGTTGCCCAGCACCACGCTCCACCCGTGCGCCTGTGCCGTGCGCGCGGTGTCGGCCTGATCCTCGATCACGACAAAGGCGCGGCCGGCGTCGCGCAGGCCTTCGGCGATCAGGCGGCCGACGCGGCCGGCGCCGACCAGCACGATATGATCTGCGCGCGCCTCTTCGCGCGCTGCCTCGCGTTCCTGCGCCGGGGTCGGTTCCTTGCCGCGTCCGGCGACGGCGCCGAACAGGAACGGGTTCACCATGATCGACAGGATCGCCCCCGCGAGGATCAGGTCGCGGCCCGCATCGGGCAGGATGCCGAGATTGCTGCCCAGCCCGGCGAGGATGAACGAAAACTCGCCGATCTGCGCCAGGCTGGCGGCGATCGTGGCGGCGGTGCGACCCGGATGGCCGAACAGGCGGACGATGGCGAAGGCGGCGGCGGACTTGCCGATCACGATGATCGCGATCGTCGCAAGCAACGGTCCGGGCTGTTCGGCCAGCACATTGGGATCGAACAACATGCCGACCGACACGAAGAACAGCACGGCGAACGCATCGCGCAGGGGCAGCGTCTCCTGCGCGGCACGCCGGCTGAGCGGCGTTTCGCCTAGGATCATGCCGGCAAAGAACGCGCCCAGCGCGAACGACACGTCGAATGCCAGCGCCGCGCCGAACGCCACGCCCAGGGCAATGGCCAGCACCGCCAGCCGGAACAGCTCGCGCGATCCGGTATGCACCACCCAGTGCAGCGCCCAGGGAATGAAGCGGCGGCCGACGACCAGCATCAGCGTGACGAAGCCGGTGACTTTCAGCAGCGTCATCACGATCGCGGTCAGGATCGCGCCGGGGGCGGCGGCCCGGGCCGGATCGACCGCGGCGGCGATCACCGGCAGCAGCACCAGCGCCAGCACCATCGCCAGATCCTCGACGATCAGCCATCCGACCGCGATCCGCCCGCGTTCGGTCTGCACCAGCGCCCGCGTTTCCAGCGCGCGCAGTAGCACGACGGTACTGGCGACCGACAGCGCGAGGCCAAAGACGATGCCGGCCATCAGCGACCAGCCGAGGAACTGCGACAATCCCCAGCCCATCGTCGTCGCCACCGCGATCTGCACGATCGCGCCGGGCACCGCGATCCGCCACACCGACAACAGGTCCTTCAGCGAGAAATGCAGCCCGACGCCGAACATCAGCAGGATGACGCCGATCTCCGCCAGTTCGGTCGCGATCCCCGAATGGGCGACGAACCCCGGGGTGAACGGCCCGATCAGAACCCCGGCCAGCAGATATCCGGCGATCGGCGACACCCGCAGCCGATGCGCCGCCGCTCCCAGCACGAACGCCGCGACCAGCGCGGTGACGATGGTTCCGACCAGGGGAGTGTAATGGGGCATCGGGTCTCCTCGACAATTTCCTGCCCAGCCAACGGTCGGCAGCGCCGCCGGGTTCGTCACCAGGCCGGATCAGGGATAGGCGATCGCCATCACCTCATATTCCTTCGCCCCGGCCGGCAGTGCCACCGTGCGCAGGTCGCCGACCGCGCTCCCGCGCAGGGCGCGCGCCATGGGCGAGTTCCAGCCGATCCGCCCCCGGCCCGCATCGGCCTCGTCGTCGCCGACCAGTTCGAGCGTGCGGTGGTTGTCGTCCTCGTCGGCGATGGTGACGGTCGCGCCGAACCAGACGCGGCCACGTTCGGTCTGGGTGGCGGGATCGACGACACGCGCCGCCTTCATCCGCTTGGCGAGGAAGCCGAGGCGCCGGTCGATCTCGCGCAGCCGCTTGCGACCATAGATATAGTCGCCATTCTCCGACCGGTCGCCGTTTCCGGCCGCCCAGGCGATGACGTCGACCAGCTTCGGGCGTTCCTCGCCCAGCAACTGGTCATATTCTGCCTTCAGCACGGCATAGCCCGCCGGCGTGATGTAGTTCGGACGCGGTTCGTTCATCCCGGCCGGTTCTTGCCCAGATACCAGCTAAGGTTGTTCGGCCCGCGCGATCGCGCCCTGCCGGTGTGGATCAGGTCGTACACGACCGCATTCTCCAGCACGCGCTGGACGTATCCACGCGTTTCGCTCAGCGGGATCTTCTCGATCCAGTCGACCACGTCGACGCCGGGCAGGCGGGGGTCGCCATTGGCACGGATGAACTTGTTCACGTTGCCCGGACCCGCATTGTAGGCGGCGATCGCCAGCGGGTAGCTGCCGCCATAATAGTCGAGCATCCGCTGGATATAGCTCGACCCCAGCGCCATGTTGAACGCCGGATCGTTGAGCGACGACGGGTTGTAGGACAGGCCGAGCTTGGTCGCGGTTTCGCGCGCGGTGCCCGGCATCAATTGCATGAGCCCCCGCGCGCCCGCCCGGCTGACGGCGGTGCGATCGAACTGGCTTTCCTGTCGCGCGATGGCGTGGATCAGGGTGAACTGGTCCTGCTGCGGCCCGCCGACGGGGACCGCGGGATAGCCCGCCAGCGTATAGTCGCTATGTCCGTTCAGCAGCGCGCTGCGCCCGACCATCACCGCAAGGTCGGGGCGGTCGATCGCCTGCGCCAGTTCGACCGCCAGCGCATGGTCGGTGTCGCTGCGCGCATCCTCGGCGATCTTGCGGATGAACAGGCCCTGGTCGCCATATTGCCCGGTGCGGCCGAGATAGCGCGTCGCCTTGACGACATCGCTGTTCATATAGGCGGTACGGACGGCGGCCGGGACCGCCGCCGGATCGGCGGTGTCGCCCGGCGCGCGGAGCGGACGCCCGATACGTTCGCTGGCGAGCTGACCATAGAACAGGTCGCCCAGATCGGCTGCCTGGCCATACCAGCGATCGGCGGTGGCGCGGTCGCCCGCCGCCTCCGCCGCGCGCCCGGCCCAGTAATAGCCCTTGGTCCTGACCGTCGGGGTACGCGATCCGCTGGCATAGCGGGCGAACATGCCGGCGGCATCGGCCGGACGGTTCAGTCGCTGCAAGGCGACCGTGCCCGCCAGCCACGCCAGGCTGGTATAATCGTCGCGCTCGCCATAGGCCGCGTCGGCGATGACCGTCCCGGCGGGAAAGGCGTCGTCGATCTGCGACGCGATCCGGTATGCAAGGTCGAACTGGCTGTCGGCCTGCGCCGCGCGGGCGTTGGTCAACAGGACCTCCAGCCATTCCTCGACATCGCCCGGCGTCCGCGACAGCCGCCGCGGCTGGGCAAGATAGGATCGCGCCGCCCCCGACTGGCCGGTCGCGCGCAGCCACATCGCGCGGTCGCCGACATATCCCGGATCGGCGCGATCGACGCCCGGCTGTTCGCCGCGCACACTCGCATCCGCCGCGCCGGTACGGAATGCGATCCGCGCATCGAAGGTCGGGCGCATCGCGGGCGAGACATAGCCGATCTGCCGCCCGGCGGCGGTGGTCGCGCCCTGCCACAGCAACCGGTCCATCCGTGCGTCGTGATCCTCGGGCCGCAGCGCCGACGCGAACTGCCCCAGCAGCTTCGTTTCGTCGGCGGTGCGCAGCGCGCCGCGCCGCCATGCGGCGCGCGCCGCCTCCTGCGCCTCCGCCATCCGCCCGCTTGCCGCCAGCGCCTCGGCATGGCGCAGCCGCCCGGCGGCGGTCATCGGCGGGTAGCGGGCAAAGAAGCGCAGCACCGTCGCCGCATCCTGACCGCCGTCGGCCAGCACGGTTTCCGCCGCCGCGCGCCGGCTGGTTTCGCCGGGGAACCCCGGATGCGCCAGCAGGAAACGGGCATAGTCGCCGAACGGATAATTGTCCGATTGCTGCAGTCGTTTCCAGTCGGCCAGCACCGGCTGGATCGGGTCATAGGCCGGGGTCTGTGCGACCGGTTGCACGATCGGCCGGGCGGGGGCGGGCACCCCCTGCACCATCGGCGCAGGGGGTGCCTGGACGGGCGTCTGCGCGGCGGGATTGAACATCCCGGCGGCCATGGCGGCGCTCGCGACGCCGGTGAGCAGGAACGCGCTCTTGAACACGGTGGTCAGCATACTGGACATGATATGGAAGCGCGCCCTATCTGTCGCCACCTTTTCGGCTCGAATCCCTGTCCACGGAGCGCGTTTCCCATGTTTTCCGGATCGATCCCGGCCCTCGTCACGCCCATTGCCGACGGCAGGTTCGACGAACCGTCGTTTCGCGCGCTCGTCGACTGGCAGATCGAGAGCGGGTCCAGCGCGCTGGTGCCCTGCGGCACGACCGGCGAAGCCGCGACGATGACGATCGAGGAACACGACCATGTCGTGCGGGTCTGCGTCGATCAGGCGGCGGGGCGCGTGCCGGTGATCGCGGGCTGCGGGTCGAACGACACCGCCGTCGCGCTGCATCATATCCACGCGGCAAAGGCGGCGGGCGCGAGCGCCGCGCTGCTGGTCCCGCCCTATTACAACCGCCCGAACCAGGAGGGCGTGTTCCGCCATTTCGAGGTGCTCGCCGCGCGGGGCGGGCTGCCGATCGTCCTCTACAACGTGCCGGCGCGCACCGTCACCGACATCGCGGTCGAGACGGTCGAGCGGATCGTGAAGGCGTTTCCCGACATCGTCGTCGGCATCAAGGACGCGACGGGACAGATGGCGCGCGTGTCCGAACACCGGCTGCGCTGCGGCCCGGCCTTTGCCCAGCTTTCGGGCAATGACGACATGACGCTCGCCTTCATGGCGATGGGCGGGATGGGGGCGATTTCGGTCACGGCCAATGTCGCGCCGGCGATGTGCGCCGAATTCCAGGACGCGTGTGCCGCGGGCGATTACGGCCGGGCGCTGACGTTGCAGGACCGGTTGTTCCCGCTGCACGCCGCGCTGTTCAGCGACGCTTCGCCGGCGCCGGCCAAATATGCGCTGAGCCGCGTCCGTCCGGGCTTTCCGACCGGGCTGCGCCTGCCGATGACGCCGGCATCGGCGACGTCGCGCGCCGCCGTCGATGCCGCGCTCGCCCATGCCGGCCTTGTCGGATAGCGCCCCCGATATCGGTGCGCCACGGGCATTGCCGTACTCCGGGCATCGCCGTAACACGCTGTCGATATGCCAAACGGACCCCTTTCGGTACAGACCCTGACCGGCGCTGAAATCGCCGCGCACGACTGGGCGGCGACGTCGCTCGGCCCGATCGAGGGCTGGCCGATCTCGCTGCGATCGCTGCTCGGCATGATGCTGTCCTGCCCCACGCCGATGTTCCTGGCGTGGGGGCCGGAGCTGCTCTGCTTCTACAACGATGCCTATCGCCCGCTGCTGGGCGTACGGCTGGAACGGGCGCTGGGCGAGCGGTTCGACGTCGTATGGGCCAATATCTGGGACGAACTGATCCCGCTGGTCGACAGGACGCTGGCCGGCGGCAACGTGATCGCGACCGACATGAAGCTCGACCTGGCCCGCACCGGCGAGCCGGAGGAAAGCTGGTGGAGCTTCACCTACTCCCCCGCCTTCGACGATGCCGGCCGGATCGCCGGGCTGTTGTGCGTGACGGGGGAGACGACCGCACGCGTGCTGGCCGAGCGCGAGCGTGCCGCCGCCGACGAACGGCTGCAACTGGCGCTGTCCGCCGGGCGCAACATCGGCGCGTGGGACTGGGACGTGATCGCCGATATCGTCCGGGCCGATTCACGCTTCGCGCTGCTATATGGCGTCGACCCGGCCGTGGCGGCGGCGGGCGCGCCGATCGCCACCTTCTTTGCCAATATCCATCCCGACGACCTGCCGGGTCTGCAACGGCTGATCGAACAGGCGATGGACCCGTCGGGCGACGGTACGCTGATCGTGGAATACCGGCTGGTTTCGGCGGATGGCACCTGCCGCTGGGTATCCGCCCAGGGACGCTGCACCTTCGACGATACCGGTCGTCCGGTACGGCTGCCCGGCGTCAGCTACGACATCGACGACCGCAAGCAGGCCGAACTGGCCGCGCTCGCCGCCAAGGCCGAGCGCGAATTCGTCCTGCAATTGAGCGCACGGCAGCGTGCCGCGACCGATCCGGAAGCGATCATGCGCTTCACCGCGCGGGCGCTGGGCGAATGGTTGCAGGTCCACCGCGTCGTCTTTGCCCGGATCGCGGCGAACCGCGTACGCTATACCGGCGGCTGGAACGACGGCAGCCTGCCGCCGCTGATCGGCGACCACACGCTCGACCGCTTCGGTGCTGCCAACAACGCGCTGCTGCGGGCGGGGCGGACGATCCTGTCCGACCGGTTCGATGCCGATGCGACGTTCGAACCCGAACTGGTCGCGACCTATTCGGCGCAATCGGGCATCTGCGTTCCGCTGCGCCGGGACGGGCGACTGGAAGGCCTGTTGATTATCGGCCATGGCGATCCGCGCCGCTGGATGCCGGGCGAGATTGCGCTAGTGCAGGAAGTGGCGGAGATTAGCTGGGTCACGGTGCAGCGCGCCGATGCGCTGATGCGGCTGGAGGCGAAGGTCGGGCGGCAGGATGCGCAGCTCGAGCGCGTCGCGACCGAACTGCACAACGCCGCCAGCGCCCGCGCCGCCGCCGAAACCCAGGTGCGCCAGTTGCAGAAGATGGAGGCGGTCGGCCAGTTGACCGGCGGCATCGCGCACGATTTCAACAACATGCTGGCGGTGGTGATCGGCGGCCTCGACATGATCGACCGGCGCCTTGCCACCGGGCGCCACGATGTCGACCGTTATGTCGAGGCGGCGCGCGAAGGCGCCACGCGGGCGGCGGCGCTGACGCAGCGCCTGCTCGCCTTTTCGCGCCAGTCGCCGCTGTCGCCCGAACCGGTCGAGGGCAACCGGCTGGTCACGGACCTGACCGACCTGCTGACGCGCACGCTGGGCGAACGCATCGCGGTGGAAACGGTGCTGAGCGCCGGGCTGTGGCGGGCGGAGGCCGATCGCGGACAGTTGGAGAATGCCATCGTCAATCTGGCGGTCAACGCCCGCGACGCGATGGAGGGCGGCGGCAAGCTGACCATCGAGACCGCCAATGCGCATGTCGGCGACGATTATGCGCGCGAGGCGGACATGGCGGCGGGGCAATATGTCCTGATCGCAGTGACCGATACCGGGACCGGCATGGAAAGCGACGTGCTGGCCAAGGCGTTCGATCCGTTCTTTACCACCAAGCCGGTCGGGCGTGGTACGGGCCTTGGCCTCAGCCAGGTGTTCGGGTTCGTCCGCCAGTCGCGCGGCCATGTCCGTATCTATTCCGAACCCGGCGTCGGCACGACCGTCCGCCTCTACCTTCCGCGTTTCTACGGCGAGCAGCCGACGCCGACCCCGCCGGCCACCCCGCAGCCGATCCGGCGCGGGTCGCCGGACGAAATGGTGCTGGTGGTCGAGGACGAGCCGCGCGTGCGCAGCTTCTCGGTCGAGGTGCTGCGCGACCTGGGCTATGGCGTGCTGCACGCGGCGAACGGGCCGGAGGCGCTGGCACTGCTGGAGCAGGGCGTGCGCGTCACGCTGCTCTTCACCGATGTGGTGATGCCGGGCATGACCGGCCGCGAGCTGGCCGACCGCGCGCTGGCGCTGCGCCCCGACCTCAGGGTGCTCTACACCACCGGCTATACCCGCAACGCCGTGGTCCATAACGGCGTGCTCGATCCGGGGACGCGGTTGCTGCCCAAGCCGTTCGGGGTCGATGAACTGGCAAGGAAGGTCCGGGAGGCGCTGGACGCCTGAATCCCTGCCGGTGCCGGGGAGGAATCGCGTCGCCCGCTTCCCTCCACGCCCCCGACGCCCTATGTCCGCGTCATGAGCCGTCCGCGCCCCCAGACATTCGACAAGAAGAAGACCGTCGCCGAAAATCGCCGCGCGCGGTTCGATTACGAGATCGATACGGTGTACGAGGCCGGCATCGCGCTTACCGGTACCGAGGTGAAGTCGCTGCGCTTCGGCGAGGGCACGATCACCGAAAGCTATGCCGATGTCCGCGACGGGCAGGTGTGGCTCATCAATTCGAACATCCCCGAATTCAGCCATGGCAACCGGTTCAATCACGAGCCACGCCGCCCGCGTAAACTGCTGCTTCACGAACGCGAGATAAACAAGATGCACGGCGCGGTGGCGCGCGACGGCATGACGCTGATCGCGCTCTCCGTCTATTTCAACAGCAAGGGGCGGGCGAAGGTCGAACTGGCACTGGCCAGGGGGCGCAAGACCCACGACAAGCGCGAGCACATCAAGGAGCGGGACTGGAAGCGTGAACAGGGAAGGTTGCTCCGCGACCGTGGCTGACCGCGGCGGCAACGACCGGCGGCTGGGGGCGCGCGCGTTGCGCTGGATCGCCGCGAACCTGCCGACGCGCGAATCGATGGAGGCGAACCGCTTCCTGCGCCCGGTCGCGCACCGGGTGCTCGCGCCCGAATTGTGGCGCTTCACCCGCCGTTCGGTGCCGCGCGGCGTGGCGCTGGGCATGTTCACCGGCATCCTGATCCCGCTGGGGCAGATCCCGGCCTCCGCCGTGCTGGCGCTCCCCTTGCGTGCGAATGTGCCGGCGGCGGCGCTGACGACATTCTTCACCAACCCGGTGACGACGCCGCTGCTGTTCATCCTGTATTACAAGGTCGGGGCGTGGCTGCTGCATTTCGACCAGGTCGTGCCGGGCCAGCCGATCGGCGATGCGGTCGCGGCGACGCCGGGGTGGCTCGAATGGCTGGTGGCGGAGGTCGGGCCGGCGACGGCGGTCGGCATGGTGGTCTGTTCGGTCGTCGGGGCGGTGCTGGGCTATGCGATCGCGGCGCTCGGCTGGCGGTGGTGGATCGCCGCCAAGTGGAAGCGGCGGGGGCATGGCCGGGTTTCCTGAGAAGTAGGGGCCTTTCCCCCGCGTCCCCGCAACAATTCGAAACGATATATTGACGATCGATATGCCGGGGTGCAGCATTGCGGTATCACCCGATACGAAGAGGCTTTCCCGATGCGGCGTAGTTTCGTCCTGACCACCTTGCTCGCGGCTTCGGCCCTGTCGGCCTGCGCGACGGTGCCGACCGGCCCGGTCGAAACCGCCGCTACCGCGCCGGCCCCCGCCGCCGAAGCCCCGCCGGCGGCGGCGAGGCCCGAGATCGGCAGCTTCGGCTTCGACGCCGCCGGGATGGACCGCAGCGTCAAGCCGGGCGACAATTTCTACAAATATGCCAACGGCACCTGGGAACGGATCACGCCGATCCCGGCCGACAAGTCGAACTATGGCATGTTCACCGCATTGGACGACCTGTCGAAGACGCGCACCCGCGAGTTGCTCGACGCGGCAAAGGGCGATCCCAGCTCGAAGATCGGCGTCGCCTATGCCACCTTCCTCGACCAGGCGGCGATCGAGGCGAAGGGGCTGTCCCCGATCCAGCCATGGCTGGCCGAGATCAAGGGCCTGTCGTCCGGGGCCGGCTATGCCGCGCTGGCGGCGAAGGCGGCACAGTCGGGCGTGGGCGGGCCGTTCGGCGCCTATGTCGGTCCCGACGACAAGACGCCGACCGTCTATGCGCTCCAGACCGCGCAGGGCGGCCTGGGCATGCCCGACCGCGACTATTATCTCTCGACCGACGCCAAGCTGGTCGAACAGCGCAAGGCGTATGAGAGCCACCTCGCGAGGATGCTGACGCTGGCCGGCGAACAGAATGCGGTCGCCCGCGCCGCGGCGATCGTCGCGTTCGAGACGCAGATCGCCCGCGCGCACTGGACGCGGATCGAGAGCCGCGACGCGAACAAGACCTATAACAAGATGACCGTCGCCGACCTGCAACGGCGCGCCCCCGGCTTCGACTTCGCCACCTATTTCCGGACGCTCGGCGCCAACACCGCCGACGTGATCGTGGCGCAGCCGACCGCGTTCACCGGCATGGCGAAGGTCATCGGCGCGGCGCCGATCGGCGTGCTGAAGGACCAGTTGCTGGTCCGCTCGCTCGACAATTTCTCCAGCGTGCTGCCACGCGCGTTCGATCAGGAGAATTTCGCGTTCTACGGCACCGTCCTGTCGGGCACGCCGCAGCAGGAGGAACGCTGGAAGCGCGCGGTCGACTTCACCGCCGACGCGGTCGCCGACGACGTCAGCAAGGCCTATGTCGCGCAATATTTCCCCCCCGCGACCAAGGCGGCGGCCGATACGCTGGTGCGCAACGTGACGGAGGCGATGGGCCGCCGCATCGACGCGCTGGACTGGATGGCGCCCGAGACCAAGGCGAAGGCGCGCGCCAAGCTCGCCGCGTTCACGCCCAAGATCGGCTATCCCGACCGCTGGCGCGACATGAGCGACCTGACCATCACGCCGGGCGATGCATTCGGCAACATGCTGCGCGCGAACCAGTGGCAGCAGCGCTACAATGTGCAGCATCTGGGCAAGCCGATCCAGAAATGGGAATGGTTCATGACCCCGATGACCGTGAACGCCTATGCGAACCCGGTGATGAACGAGATCGTGTTCCCCGCCGCGATCCTGCAGCCGCCCTTCTTCGATCCGAACGCCGATCCGGCGGTCAATTACGGCGCGATCGGCGCGGTGATCGGCCACGAGATCAGCCACCATTTCGACGATCAGGGCCGCAAGTACGACGTCAACGGCAGCCTGACCGACTGGTGGACGCCGCAGGACGTGCAACGCTTCGAGGAACGCACCGCCGCGCTGGTCAAGCAGTATGACGCCTATGAACCGCTGCCCGGCCTGCATGTGAAGGGCGAACTGACGCTGGGCGAGAACATCGCCGACCTCGCCGGCCTGACCGTCGCGTGGGATGCGTACATCCACGCCTATCCGGGGCAGCAGAACGCGATCGACGGCTTCAGCCCCGAACAGCGTTTCTATCTCGGCTGGGCGCAGGTGTGGCGGCGCAGCTACCGCGAGGCGAATTTGCGCCAGCGGCTGCTGACCGACCCGCATTCGCCCTCCGAACAGCGCGCCTGGGTCGTCCGCAACCTCGACCCGTGGTACTCGGGCTACAAGCCGGCGATGGGCGAATATCTGTTCCTGCCGCCCGAACAGCGCGTCCGGATCTGGTAAGGCAACGGCCTCCGCTCGCGGTGCGGGCGGAGGCGCGTTCCGTTTTTTCCTGCCCCGGCCTCCGCCGGGAGTTGGGTCGGGCGGGGGCGACCCGACGCGGCGCTCCCGCCTTTCCAGCGATGCCCGTTCGTGCAGGCCGGGGTTGCCCGGCCTGGAATGTCACGGGCGACCTGCCGAACCATGAGCCCATGGCCGGGCCGGCACATGGCGCGCCGCTGTATCCATATGCCATGGCGCGCACCGGATGAACGCCCCCTGCGACAAACCGCCCGAACCCCTGCTTGACGCCGCCCCCCCAACCACCCCAACAGCTTGGCCCATGTCGCCGAATTCTTCGTCTGCCCCGTCGCCGTTGCTGCCCTTCGCCATCGCCCTCGTCGCCGGTGCGGCGGCAGCGGCGGTCGTGCTGTGGGCGCTGGGCAGCGTGCCGGTGGCGATCGGTTTCGTCGCGGCGGCGCTGGTGCTGGCCGGGGTCGGTTTCGGCGTCGGTCGCTGGCGCGTTGCCGCCTTGCCGCAGGAGCCGGTCGTCGACTGGTCGCTGGCGCAGACGATCGCCGCGGCCTGTCCGCACGCGCTGGCCGTCACCGACCGCGCCGGGCGGATGGTATGCGCCAACGACCGCTATGCCGCGCTGTTCGCGGGCTATCCCACCCCGCCGGGGGTGCTGGGCGATGGCGTCGACGCCAGCGCGCTGGCCGGCGCTGCCCGCGCGGCATGGCGTGACGGCGATGCCAGGGTCACGGTGCGACAGGGTGACGCACCGCTGGTCGTGACGCTGGCGCGCGCCGGCGATTCGATGCTCGTCTGGCGATTCGAAGGCGGACAGGTCGTGGCCGAGGCGGTGACGATGCGCGCGATGATCGCGGGCGATGCGGGTGAGCGGCTGGGCGCGGCGGGGGTGATGATCGCGCTGCTCAGTGCCGATGGCCGCATCCGTGCCGCCAACCGCGTGTTCCGCGCGCGGGCGGTGGGGAACGAGGATGCCGTGATCGAGGGCCGCGACTTCGCCCGTTTCCTTGTCACCGACAATCGCGGCCGGGTGCGCTTCGAACGAGAGGGGCTGGGGGGCGACCCGTTGCGCATCGTGCAGGTGCCGTTCGTCGACGATCCCGACGGCCCGATGCTGGTGGCGATGCTGGACGAGGAAGAGGCGCCGATCGGGCTGATGCCGATCGCATCGCCGGGATCGGCGGCGCAGGTCCGCGCGCTCGTGTCGCTGCTGCCGGTCGGCATGGCGCTGGTCGATCGCGACGGGCGCTTCCTGCACATGAACGACGCCTTCATCCGCGCGACCGGCGTCAATCCGGTGGCGCCGCCGCTCTATCCCGGCGACCTCGTGGTGCGCGAGGACAAGGCGGCGCTGGCCGATGCCGTCCGCCGCTTCGCCGGTGGCGCGCAGCACAGCGCCGACATGGCGGTCCGCCTGAACGACCGTGCCGAGGAGCCGATCGCGCTGTCGATCGCCGGCGCGCGGGGCTTGGGCGAGGCCGCCGTCGTCCTGTCGCTGCGCGATACGGGCGAGGAGGGCAAGCTCAAGCGACAGGTGGCGCAGGCGACCAAGATGCAGGCGGTCGGCCAGCTCGCCGGCGGCGTCGCGCATGATTTCAACAACATCCTGACCGCGATCATCGGGCATTGCGACCTGATGCTGATGCGCCATTCGCCCGGCGACAGCGACTATGACGATATCCAGCAGATCCGCGCCAATTCGAACCGCGCCGCCAGCCTGACGCGCCAGTTGCTCGCCTTTTCGCGCCAGCAGACGCTGCGCCCGCAGGTGCTCCAGCTACCCGACGTCATCTCGGAGGTGTCGAACCTTCTCAAGCGCCTGCTCGGCGAAACGGTGCAGCTCGTCGTCAACCACGGCCGGGGCCTGGGGTCGGTACGCGCCGATCCGGGGCAGCTCGAACAGGTCGTCGTCAACCTTGCGGTCAACGCCCGCGACGCGATGCTGGCGCAGGGCGGCCGCAACAGCATGCTGACGATCGAGACGCTGGCGACGACCGCGCAGGAAGTCCGGGCGATGGGCGACGACGTGCTGCCGGTCGGCGATTATGTGACGCTCAAGGTTTCCGATACCGGCGCCGGCATCCCCCCCGACATCCTGCCGAAGATCTTCGAACCGTTCTTCACCACCAAGGAAGTGGGCAAGGGCACCGGCCTCGGCCTGTCGACCGTCTATGGCATCATCAAGCAGTCGGGCGGCTATATCTTTGCCGAATCGCACCCCGGGCGGGGGTCGACCTTCGTCATCCACCTGCCGGTCCATGCCGCCGCCGCCGAGCCGCCGCGGATCGGCACCAACCCCCGGCTGCGCAGCGAACCGGCCGGACCCGCCTGGGGATCGGGCACGATCCTGCTGGTCGAGGATGAGGACATGGTCCGGGCCATCGCCGAGCGCGCGCTGACGCGGCAGGGCTATAGCGTGATGACCGCGGAGAATGGCGAGGCGGCGCTGGAGCTGCTGGCCGACCGGCCGCATGTCGACCTGCTGATCTCCGACGTCGTCATGCCGACGATGGACGGCCCGACGATGGTTGGTCACGTACGCAAGGTCTATCCGGCATTGCCGATCCTGTTCATGTCGGGCTATGCCGAGGAACAGTTGCGTCGATCGATTGATCTGGATCAAGTATCGTTCCTGCCAAAACCCTTTTCGGTACAGCAACTGGCGACCGCGGCGCGCGATGCACTGGCAAATAGCTGAACCGTACGACGAAATCGGTTGCGATGTTCCTGCTTTGACCGCTAAGGGCGGTGGCGTATGACTTCGCCCACGCGTATTCTCGTCGTCGAGGACGAGCCCCTGATCGCCATGATGCTCGAGGATTTCCTCGAAATGCTGGGCCGTACCGTCGCCGGCACCGCCGACAGCGTCGCCGCCGCCGTGGCGGCGATCGACCGGGGCGGCATCGATGCGGCGATCCTCGACGTCCATCTACGCGGCGGGGAAAAGAGCTGGCCGGTGGCGGACCGGCTGGCCGCGGCGGGCATCCCGTTCGTGCTGGCGACCGGCGGTTCGGGCGACATGATCGAAGACACCCATCGCGATCGCCCGGTCCTGTCGAAGCCGTTCACGATGGACGCGGTCGAGAAGGCGCTGAACGACCTGGGGTAAGGATGTATCGCCGGTCAGGCGATGATCGATTGACAGCGACCCGCGGGTGAGAAAGCATGGATGCCATGCTGTCCTCGATCCTGCTGATTATCGCGCAGGCCACCGCGCCGCCGCCCGCTGCCCCTGCAGAGGAAGTCGTGGTGGTCGGCCACCGGGCGACCGATGCGCTGGCCGCCTGCCTCGCCCGGCAGTGCCCGCCCGCCGAGGATGTCGAAGCCTCGCTCCAGGCGTCGGTCGAACAATTCACCGCCGGACGATATGACTTGGCGCAAAGAACGCTGCAGCGATCGATCCGGCGAAATCGGCGCCATGCCGCTCAGCTTCCCGGTCCCGTGTCGAGCCTTTATGCAACCCTCGCGACGGTTGCCGAGCATGACGGCTATCGCAGTCGCTGGCAATTTGCGGCGCGGGACAATGTCGGATTGCTTCGCCGGCATGTCGGTGTGTCCGATCCGGGTACGTTGATCGAAGAGATGAGCTTGGCCAATACCATGCTCGGTACGGGCGATCCGAGCACCGCGTGGGGAATCCTGAAGAAAGTAGAAATCCGCGCTCTGGCAGCGGGGCACAAGGATATTGCCGCGGGTGCCGCTTTCCGCCAGGCGTGGCTGGCCTTGAGAGAAGGGAATTACCGGCGTGCAGGCAAACTCGCCGATCATGCGGTGGACATCGCTGGATCGAGAAAAAGCCAAATTGCGACGCTGCGCGATGTGCTGAACAGCCGCATCGCGTTGCGCAAGGGTGATGCGGGCGCGATCGACGCGCTGGCAGCCCGGATCAGACAGACCGAGGCCCAGCGCCCGATCCTGTTGTTTTCGGAATCGGCCGAGGACATCATTTCCGGGGGCGGTATAATTCCTGCGGGGTTGACTGCTCCCGGCGTCCGGTTTGCGGATGTCGGCTATTGGATCCGCCCCGATGGACGAACCGCAAGCGCAGAGATTTTGAACGCCTCCAATTTGGGTCAATGGGAAAAGACAGTTCTTAAACAGGTCGGCACGCGCCGTTACGCCAGTCTCGCGGTTCCGGCAGGGCATCCCGGGATCTATCGCGTCGATCGGTTCACCATCCGGGCGACGTTCGATTTTTACGCCGGAGCGCGTTACGCTCAGCGCATGGGGCCGCCGACCATACACATCGTCGACCTGACCGACACCGAGGCGATGACCGCCGCGCAGAAACGCCGGGTTGCCGAAGCAACCGCACCTGGCGGCATTTGAGCGGACCGTGCGGGGGTTCAGGCTTTGCTTGGTTCCTCGAACAACCACGCCTGCGCTTCGTCCTTGTTGATGAAGAAGCGAAACACGGCGTGGTGGACGTTGGCGCGCTTCGCCTGCAATTTGGGCAGGACGCTGCCGACTTAGACCGCGACCCGACGCAACCGGATCGCAGGGTTCTGCATCATCTCGACAAAGCCGGCAACGACATCTTGGCTGTGCACCTTGGCGCCGCTGTAATCGCACAGGCTGACCGGTACGCGCCCGGTCGCGCGCACCCGTGTCATGGCGGTGGCCAGCGCCGCGGCGAAATCGTCGAGTATGTCGCGCGTCCCTGAACACACGTCTCGATACAGCCACGTTCCAGATCGACCGTTAGGCTGACCATCGGCAGGTCCCCGTTTGCTGGAGCCGGCATAGTCGTCGCCCGGTTAACGAACGATGGAAAACGGTGCGGAAGCAACCGCCGTCACATATATCCGAACCGATCTTGCATGCCGGGAACAAAACGAATACATGCAAATCCAACAGGCGCGTTGAACCCTCGGCGCGGTTGCTCTACGCGAAAGGCTGGACATGGCGGCAAATCTGAAGGCGGTCGATAGCAGGATGGCGGCGGCAAACGACAAGGCGGCGGGCGAACGGCAAAAGGCGCTCGACGCCGCGCTGGCGCAGATCGATCGCGCGTTCGGCAAGGGTTCGGCGATGAAGCTGGGCCAGAAGGAGGCGATGCAGGTCGAGGCGATCTCGACCGGGTCGCTCGGGCTCGACATCGCGCTCGGCGTCGGCGGCTTGCCGCGCGGTCGGGTGATCGAGGTCTATGGGCCGGAAAGCTCGGGCAAGACCACGCTGGCGCTGCACGTCATCGCCGAGGCGCAGAAGAATGGCGGCACCGCCGCGTTCGTCGATGCCGAACACGCGCTCGACCCGGTCTATGCCAGGAAACTGGGCGTCAACATCGACGAACTGATCGTGTCGCAGCCCGATACCGGCGAACAGGCGCTGGAGATCACCGACACGCTGGTCCGTTCGAACGCGATCGACGTGCTGGTCGTCGATTCGGTCGCGGCGCTGGTGCCCCGTGCCGAGATCGAGGGCGAGATGGGCGACAGCCATGTCGGGCTTCAGGCGCGGCTGATGTCGCAGTCGCTGCGCAAGCTGACCGGTTCGATCAGCCGCTCGCGCTGCATGGTGATCTTCATCAACCAGCTCCGCATGAAGATCGGCGTGATGTACGGCAATCCAGAAACCACGACCGGCGGCAACGCGCTGAAATTCTATGCGTCGGTCCGCCTCGACATCCGTCGTACCGGACAGATCAAGGACCGTGACGAGATCATCGGCAACGCGACCCGTGTGAAGGTGGTCAAGAACAAGGTCGCCCCGCCGTTCAAGCAGGTCGAATTCGACATCATGTACGGGCAGGGCATTTCGAAGATCGGCGAAATTCTCGACCTCGGCGTCAAGGCCGGGCTGGTCGAGAAATCGGGCGCATGGTTCAGCTATGACAGTGTCCGGATCGGGCAGGGGCGGGAGAACGCCAAGACGTTTCTGAACGAACATCCCGAACTGCGTGACAAGCTGGAGGCGTCGATCCGGCAGCGGACCGAGAAGGTCGCCGAGGAGATGATGACCGGCCCCGATGCCGGGGATGCCGACGACGAGATGTAGGGATCGGGGCGGCGGCCGGTGGGTCGTCGCCCGCTTTCGTCACGGCCGGTGGCCTTTGCGCGGGCCGGGACGGATCGTTTGGCGCGTGTGACCTTTGTGACCTTTGCCATTCACAGGGTCTGAAACCGGGGGTTGCATGATCGTTGTTCACCATCTCGAAAACTCGCGCTCGCAGCGGGTGCTCTGGCTCCTCGAAGAGCTGGGATTGCCCTATGCGGTGAAGCGCTACGAACGGAACAAGGCGACGATGCTCGCGCCGTCCGAACTGCGTCGGATCCATCCGCTGGGCAAGTCGCCGGTGATCGAGGACGATGGCGCGGGCAGCAGCGGCGGCGCGCTGGTGGTCGCCGAAACCGGGGCGATCGTCGAATATCTGGTCGAAAAGGCCGATGGCCGGCTGGGGATGCCGGCGCATCGCCGCAACGCACTGCACTACCGCCATTTCCTGCATTATGCCGAAGGCTCGCTGATGCCGCCGCTGCTGGTGAAGCTGGTGCTCGCCCGTGTGCCGTTGTTCGGCAAGGCGGCGCAAAAGAAGATCCAGCCGATGATCGACGTCCATCTCGATTATGTCGAGGCGCATCTGGCGGCGCATGACTGGTTCGCGGGCGACGCCATGACCGCCGCCGACATCATGATGAGCTTCCCGCTGGAGGCGGCACGCAGTCGCGCGGGCCTCGACAGGTCGCGTCCGCACACCATCGCCTGGCTCGACCGCATCCATGCCCGCCCGGCCTATCGCGCCGCCCTCGCGGCGGGCGGCGCCTATGCCTATGCATGACGACTGGCCGACGATGCGCGCGACCGCAGCGGAGCGATCCCGGCTGTCCTGACCTGCGCGACCGGCCGGGCGCAGCCGTTGCAGGGGAAAGATGTCCGTCGAGCCGCTCTGCCTGTCCTGCGGATCGGTTCGGCGATGACGCGGACACCGTATCGCGCTGTTGGTATCGCGCTGTCGCGATGACCGGCCGGTTTCCCCGGTTCGTCCCGCCGACCTGCTCGTGCCGGGTGCCTATGGCGATGCCGGTGATCGCGGCCGGCATGGCGTTCAGGCGCAAATGCCCCGGCCAAGGCAGCGCCCGGAGAGACCGTCTCGATCCGGCATCGATGAGGCTCCATTTCGGCCGGTGCTGACGAGGGAACACTGGCACCACCTTATTATGGCATTGGGTGGTCGCAGCGGAAGTTTGCGATGGCTAAAAACATGGAAAGATTCAAGTAGCATGACAATCCGGGGTATAATCTCGGACGCCGATCGCCGCAGCGGAAGGGACGTGGCTAATCATCCCCCGGTTTGACGGACAAAGCGTCGGTTCACGCACGAGTTCAAGCGCGAGCGGTCGCGCTTTGGGAGACGAGCGGTCGGATGCAGACCGAGGTGGCAGCTGAGTTGGGGATCATGCCGACGACATTGCGTCGCTGGCAGAGCAAATTGCAGGAGAACGGCGCTCCGTCGGCAATCCCGGCGAAGCTGCCAGTATCGACGATGGCCTCACCGGCGGATCAGGCGTCCGAGATTGCGCGGTTGCGTCGTGAGCTGGACCGGGCGCGGATGAAGCGTGACATCTTAAAACGTATGGCCGCCCCGTCTGCAAAGGGGATTTTGAAGTGCTCTGATCAGTCTGCGTCAACATATGCGGTCTCATGGGTGGCCCCATGGCCAAGATGGACATCCGCACGTCTGGAGCCGCAATAAAGACGCCGGCAATGAGTGCCATTTTTGAACCGGGCTTTTTTGGGCCGGGCTTTCAGGGCGTCGATCGACTGTCAGGCCATCTTCACGGATCCTTCCTGCAAACATCGTTGGCCTATGCATGCAGATGCATGCAGCCGATCCTGTCATACTGCGACTGGGTAGCCGCGTTCGAACGTCGCGTCCTTGCGCAGGGCTGCCCATGCGATCCGTGCCAGCTTGTTGGCCAGCGCGACGACGATGGCATTGCGGTGGACGCCGCGCTCGATCCATTCCTGTCAGCCAGCGTCCAGCGGGGTCTCGCTTCGCGCCAGTGAGGGCAATGCCGCGCAGGCACCGTGGATGAGCAAGGTGCGCAGTAGGTGTTGCCTCGCTCGGAGATGCCGAGCAGCCGCGGCTTGCTTCCGGTGGTGTGTTGTCGGGGGACCAGCCCGAGCCAAGGCCCCAAGATTTCGTGCTTTGGCGAAGCTGCTTGCTCCCATCACCGCTGCGATCAGAGCGGTTGCGTTCAGTACCCCGACGCCGGGGATGGATGTGAGCCGCCGCGCCGCCGCATCCTTGCGAGCCAACTCGAAAAACTCGTCGTTCAGTGCTTCCACCCTGGTATCGAGTTCGCGCCATTCGGCACGCAGTTCCTTCACCAGCCGGCGCAGACGCGGTGACAACGTCGTATCCGAATCGGCCAGCAGGGCATCGATGCCGAGTTCCAGCTTGCGCCGCCCAACCGGGAAGATGGTCCCCCGCTCCAACAGGATCGCCCGCAGCTGGTTAATCAGGCTTCTGCGCTCGGCGACCAGGCGGGGCCGGACCCGATGGAGTGTCTGGATGTCCAACTGCTCCTGTGTCTTGAGTTCGACGAAGCGCATCGTCGGGCGCGAGGCGGCCTCGGCGATCCCCTCGCATCCCAATCATCGTTCTTCTGTGCCTTGACATACGGGCGCACATACTCCGGCGACATCAGTCTGATCTCGTGTCCGTGCGCGGCGAAAAGACGCCCGAGATTATGGGCGCCGCAGCATGCTTCCATTGCGACCGCGCACGCAGGAAGCTTGCCATCGATCGCCTGCGGCTTCCATGTCGCGATCATCGTCGGGTGGATGCCGTGCCTGGTCGCCAGCTCGGCCAAGGTCAGGTCCCCCCGGATCGCCTCCAGCGTCACCTTGGCCTTGAACTCACTCGTATACCTCTTCCGCGTCGTCTTTATTGCCGTCCATGCCTCGCGTCCGGATAGCTCAGCCTCCTGTCCAGAAATCCGGCACTACCTCACCCAAAGACCACGCCGTCCATCAGCTTGCGCGCTGTTCGCAACAGTGCGGCGCTGGCGACGGCGCCGGATGCGTCGAACTCCAGCACGCACGTCATCTCGCCGGTCGGATGCTCGATCGACAGTGTCTTGCGGTCGCCATCGGGGACACGCGCGACGGCGGCGGCAGGCGATCCGTCCAGCAGGCAGGCGGTCGCCACGCTGACCGCCCCCAGCACGCCGATCGTTGCATGCGCGCGATGCGGGATGAAGCTGCGGACCGTGACTGCCCCGCCATGCGCCGGGGGGGCGACCAGCATCATCTTCGGCACCGACTTGGCTGTCACGTCGCCCAGGTTCATCAGGGGCCCTGCCGCCAGCCGGATCGCCTCGATCCTAGCCTTGAGGTCCGCCGCACCGTCCAGCGTCTCGCGATCCTCGTAACCGGTCGCACCCACATCCGCCGCGCGCAGGACGACGCAGGGCATGCCATTGTCGATCAGGGTGCAGGCGACCCCCTCGATCGTGTCGATGACGTTTCCACTGGGCAGCAGCGCGCCGCAAGAAGAGCCCGCCGTGTCGCGGAACGCGAGCGGGACGGGCGCCGCCGTGCCGGGCACGCCATCGATCCGCGCGTCGCCGTCATAGGTCGGCATGCCGCCGGGCGTGTGCACGGTGGCGACCGCGATCTGGCCGGTATTCTCCATGTGGATCGCGACGCGCGTCGTTTCGCCGATTGCCTTCACCAGGCCGCGCTCGATCGCGAACGGGCCGACGCCGGCGAGCATGTTGCCGCAATTCTGTGCGTCGGTAACGATCGCCTGGTCGACGAAGACCTGCAGGAACAGGTAATCGACGTCGACCCCCTCGCGCGCTGACCGCGACACGACTGCCACCTTGGAGGTCAGCGGGTCGGCGCCGCCCATGCCGTCGATCTGGCGCAGATCGGGCGATCCCATCGCGCGCAGCAGGAAAGCGTCGCGCGCCGCCGTATCGCGCGGCAGGTCTTCGGCAAGGAAGAAGCCGCCCTTCGACGTGCCACCGCGCATCCACATGCAGCGCACGCCTTCACTCATAGCGCAGCCCCATTGCGGAAAGCTTGCCGCGCATATCGTAGATGTCGAGTCCCAGCGTGCCTGAGGCAAGCTTCTCGCGCTTGTCGTCCTCGTTCGCCTCGCGCCTGCGGCCAGCCTCCAGTACGGTGGCCGCGCGAGCGCGGGGCACTACGCAGACCCCGTCGTCGTCCGCGACGATCACGTCGCCCGGCGTGATCGCCGCGCCCGCGCATATGATCGGCACGTTGACGTCGCCCAGCGTCGCCTTGACCGTCCCTTGTGCGAACACCGCTTTCGACCAGACCGGAAAGCCCATGTCGGTAAGGTCGCGGACGTCGCGGACGCCCGCGTCGATCACCAGCCCGCGGCAGCCGCGCGCAATGGCGGAGGTGGCGAGCAGGTCGCCGAAATAGCCATCCTCGCACGGTGACGTCGGCGCGAGCACGAGGATATCGCCCGGCGCGAGCTGCTCGATCGCGACGTGAACCATCCAGTTGTCACCCGGCGGGGCGGAGATGGTGACGGCGCTGCCGGCAATACGCGCGCTAGGGTAGATCGGCCTCAGCCGGCTGGCAAGCAGGCCCGTGCGGCCCTGCGCCTCGTGCACCGTCGCCACGCCGAGCGCGGCAAGGCCGTCGATCACTGCGCCGTCGGCGCGTTCGATGTTGCGTATCACCCGTCCTGCCATGTTCGCTCTCCTCCACCGTCCGCTCGCGCCGGGTCGATGCCGGGACAAGTTCGAACATCTGTCGGGCGATAAGTTTTTGCGATACTATCGACGCGATGATCGCACCCTATGAACTCAACCTCCGCCACCTGCGCGCTGTGCCGCTGATTGCCAGGCACGGCAGCGTCGTTGCCGCGGCCGGGGTCGCCGGCATTTCGCAACCGGCGCTGACGCAAGGGCTGGCGAAGCTCGAGCGACTGCTCGGCGCGACGTTGTTCGAGCGGAACGTGGATGGCATGGCGGTGACGGCGGGCGGTGCGGCGCTGGCAGAGCGCATCGAGGCGGCGATGGTGCACCTGGCGCGTGGCGCCCGGCCGCAGCGCGGAATGGCACGGCCGGAACGCCTGATGACTTCGACCCAGTTGCGCGGTTTCCTGGCGTTGATCGACGCGGGATCGTTCGCGGCGGCGGAACAGGCGAGCGGCTGGTCGCAACCGGCGATCCATCGCGCGGTTCGCGAGTTCGAGCAACTGTTCGCCAGCCCGCTGCTCGCGCGGCGCGGACGCGGTGTCACGCTGACCGAGGCGGGCGCGCGGATGGCGCGGGCGGCGCGGCTTGCCGCAGTCGAACTGGCGGCGGGGATCGAGTCGGTGCAGCCCGACGCTGCCGCGCGCGGTCGGCTGGTGATTGGCGCGATGCCGCTGGCGCGTGCGCGGCTATTACCGGGGGTAATCGCGCAACTCGTGCGCGAGGCACCGCATGCGCGGATCGAGGTGATCGAAGGATCGTGGCGCGAACTGGTGGAGCCGTTGCGCGACGGCGCAATCGACGTGATGGTGGGCGCGCTTCGCCCGCAATCGCCGCCGGACCTCGAACAGATGGTGCTGTTCGACGATCGGCTGGTCGTCGTTGCACGCGCTGGCCATCCGCTGGAGCGCAGCGCGCCCGGCGTTACAGAATTGTCCGCCTATTCGTGGATCGTGGGTGCGCCTCGTTCGCCGCTCCGCATGCAATGGGAGGCACTGTTCCCCACTGATGCGCGCCCGGCCGCCCCAATCACCTGTGGGTCGGTAATGACGATCCGCGGCGTACTGCTGGATAGCGACTGTCTGACGCTGTTGTCGCCAGATCAGGTCTCGGTGGAGATCGCGGCAGGGATGCTGACGACGATCGCCGCTCCATCTGATGGCATGGTGCGGACGATCGGCGCGATCACGCGCAACGATTGGCGCCCAACTGCGCTGCAGATGCGCTTTCTCGCGCTGCTCCGCGATGCCGGTGCGCGGGCCTCTGCGGCGACAAGAGAATCGCAAAACTGAATAGCGTGTCGGCGTTTCGCATTGGCGGCGGCGGCGTGCGCTTCCGCATAGATACCGCATGGAGAGGCGGATTGCCCTGATCGGTTTCGGCGAAGCGGCGCGGGCGTTTGCCCCCGGCCTCTCGGCCCACCTGTGCGCCTACGACCGCAAGACCGATGCGCCCGACACGCGCGCCGCCGCAGCCTCGGCGATGGCGCAGGCTGGCGTCCGCTGCGCGGCGGATGCACGCGATGCCGCTGCCGATGCGGATGCAGTCCTGTCGCTCGTCACCGCGGATCAGGCGGTCGTCGCGGCCGGGGCCGGCGACCGCCTGCCGGACGGTGCGTGGTGGTTCGACATGAACAGCGTAGCCCCCGATACCAAGCGCGCCGCTGCCGCCGCGGTGGCGGCGCGGGGCGGGCGTTATCTGGACGTGGCGGTGATGGCGCCGGTTCTCCCCCGGCGTACCGCGGTGCCACTGCTGGTCAGCGGGCCGGACGCGCAGGATGGTGCGACGTTCCTGCGTCAACTCGGTTTTGCCGAGGTGGCGGTTGCGGGCGAAGCGGTCGGCATGGCCTCCGCCATCAAGATGATCCGATCGGTTATGGTAAAGGGGATCGAGGCGCTGAGCGTCGAATGTGCGCTCGCGGCCGATGCGGCGGGGGTGCTCGATGCGGTGGTCGCCTCGCTCGACGCGAGCTGGCCCGGCGCCGACTGGCGCGACCGGTTCGATTACAATCTCGATCGCGCGATGCTCCACGGCGAGCGGCGGGCGGCCGAGATGGAGGAAGTCGCCGCGACACTCGACGCGCTCGGTACCGGCGCCGCGATGAGCCGTGCGACCGTGCATCGCCAGCGCGGCGTCGGTACCCTGCACATCGCCCCGCCGCCCGGGCTGAACGCGAAACTGCGTGCGCTGGCCCCGTTCACGCATATCCCTGTCGAGGAAGCCGCCGCATGACGCTCGTCATCGACTGCCATGGCCATTACACGACCGCGCCGGCGGCGCATAACGACTGGCGCGAGGCGCAGAAGGTGGCGTTCAGGGCCGGGGAGGCACCCCCGCGCTATCCGGCGATCAGCGACGATGCGATCCGCGACACGCTGGAGGCGAACCAGTTGCGGTTGCTCCGCGAACGCGGCGCCGACATGACGATCTTCTCGCCGCGCGCCTCCGCGATGGCGCCACACGTCGGCGACGAAGGCGTGGCGACCGCATGGGCGCGCGCCAACAACGATCTGATCGCGCGTTGCGTCGCGCTGTATCCCGACACGTTCGTCGGCGTGTGCATGTTGCCGCAGAGCCCGCTGGCGGACATGGCCGGATCGGTCGCGGAGTTGCGCCGCTGCGTCGGGGAGATGGGGTTCGTCGGCTGCAACCTGAACCCCGATCCGGGCGGCGGGCGGTTCGCGCATCCGCCGCTGACCGACCGCTTCTGGTATCCCTTCTACGAGGCGATGGTGGAACTGGACGTGCCGGCGATGATCCATGTTTCGGGAAGCTGCAACCCGGCGATGCACGCGACCGGTGCCTATTACATCGCCGCCGATACGATCGCGTTCATGCAACTGATCGAAGGCGACCTGTTCGCGGATTTCCCGACATTGCGCTTCATCATCCCGCACGGCGGCGGCGCGGTGCCCTATCACTGGGGCCGTTATCGCGGACTGGCCGACATGCTGAAAAAGCCGGCGCTGGACGGGCATCTGATGAACAACGTGTTCTTCGATACCTGCGTCTATCATCAGCCGGGCATCAACCTGCTCGCCGACGTGATCGCGAACAAGAATATCCTGTTCGGCAGCGAGATGGTGGGCGCGGTGCGCGGCATCGACCCGCAGACCGGGCATTATTTCGACGATACGAAGCGTTACATCGACGCGCTGCCGATCTCCGGGGCGGAGCGGCACGCGATCTTCGAGGGCAATGCGCGTCGCGTATTCCCCCGGCTCGACGCGAAGCTGAAGGCAGCGAACCGGTGAGCGGCGGCTTCACGATGGACGCCGACTGGCTGCCGTTCCATCCGGCGCCGACGGCGCCCTCCTACACCCCGCCACCCGGCGCGGTGGACGCGCATTGCCACGTCTTCGGTCCCGGCGATCGTTTCCCCTACGCCCCCGAACGCAAATACACGCCGTGCGACGCGTCCGCCGCACAATTGTTCGCGCTGCGCGACCGCCTCGGCTTTTCGCGCAATGTCGTCGTGCAGGCGACGTGCCACGGCACCGACAATGCCGCGATGGTGGACGCGCTGGTGCAGTCAGGCGGCATGGCGCGCGGGGTCGCAACGGTCGGCGCGGGCATCGGCGAAGACGACCTCGCCGCCATGCACGACGCCGGCGTGCGCGGCGTTCGCTTCAACTATGTGAAGCGCCTCGTCGATCCCAAACCTGACGCCTATTACCACGGCATCATCGAAAAGATCGCGGCGCACGGCTGGCACATCGTCGTCTATTTCGAGGCGGCGGACCTGGCGGAAAAGTGGGATTTCTTCACCGCGCTGCCGACGACGGTGGTGGTCGATCACATGGGCCGTCCGGATCTGGGCAAATCGCCCGATGGCCCCGAATTCGCGCAGTTCCTGCGTTTCATGGAGCGCGACAATATCTGGTCCAAAGTCACCTGCCCGGAACGGCTGAGCCGGTCCGGCCCGCCGACCTACGACGATTTCGTGCCGTTTGCGCGCGCGTTGGTGGAACGGTTCCCCGATCGCGTGCTGTGGGGCACCGACTGGCCGCATCCCAACCTCAACATGGTGGGGCACATGCCCGATGACGGCTGGCTGGTCGACATGATCCCGCGGATCGCGCCGACCGACGATCTGCGCCGCCGGCTGCTGGTCGACAATCCGATGCGACTCTACTGGCCAGAGGAGGTGGCGGCATGACCGAACCAAGGGACATCCACGCCTATCTGGCGCAGTTCGACGACATTCCTGGCACCCGCGTCTATACCGCGAAACGGGCGCGCGCGGGCTATCACATGAACCAGTTCGCGATGAGCCTGATGAAGGCGGAGAACCGCGACCGTTTCAAGGCCGACGAACGCGCCTATCTCGACGAATGGAAGCTCACTGACGAGCAGAAGCAGGCGATCCTCGACCGCGACTACAACCGCTGCCTTGATCTCGGCGGCAACATCTATTTCCTCGCCAAGGTCTTTTCGACCGACGGACAGAGCTTTCTCCAGGCGGTCGGTACGATGACCGGCATGAGTCCGGAGGATTATCAAGCGATGATGATCGCCGGCGGCCGCTCGCCCGATGGCGTGCGCAGCATCAAGGACAGGACCTGATGGCCCGGATCACCGCAGGAATCGCCACAAGCCACATCCCGGCGGTCGGCGCGGCGCTCGACAACGGCAGGGCGGGCGATTCCTATTGGGCGCCGGTGTTCGCCGGCTACGACTGGGCAAGGGAATTCGAGCGCGCGGAGCGGCCGGACGTCGTGATCCTCGTCTATAACGATCATGCGTCAGCGTTCGACATGAAGTTCATCCCGACGTTCGCCATCGGCTGCGGCGAGGCGTTCGGGATCGCCGACGAAGGCTGGGGGCCGCGCCCGGTGCCGGAGGTGGAGGGGCATCCCGACCTTGCCTGGCACATCGCGCAGAGCCTGATCCTCGACGAATTCGACATGACCATCATCAACGAGATGGAGGTCGATCACGGGCTGACCGTGCCGCTGTCGTTGATGTTCGGGCAGGCGGAACGCTGGCCGGTAAAGGTCATCCCGCTGGCGGTGAACGTCGTCACCTATCCGCCGCCGTCCGGCAACCGCTGCTGGCTGCTGGGCGAGGCGATCGCGCGCGCGGTGGCGAGCTTCGATGAGGATCTGAACGTGCAGGTCTGGGGCACCGGCGGCATGAGCCACCAGCTTCAGGGGCCGCGCGCCGGCCTTATCAACAAGCCGTGGGATACCGCCTTTCTCGACCGGCTGACCGCCGATCCAGGCGCGCTGCGCCACATGCCGCACATCGACTACCTGCGCGAGGCGGGGAGCGAGGGGATCGAGCTCGTGATGTGGCTCATCATGCGCGGCGCGCTGGGCGCGCAGGCGCAGGAACTGCACCGTTTCTATCATGTGCCCGCCAGCAACACCGCGGTGGGCCATATCGTGCTGCGTCCCGACGCGGCCTGACCAAACCGGAGTGACACGCATGAAGATCGCCCTTGCCGGAGCCGGCGCGTTCGGGGAAAAGCATCTCGACGGACTGAAGAACATCGATGGTGTCGAGGTCGTCAGCCTCGTGGGCCGTGAACTGGAACCGACGCGCAAGGTGGCCGGGAAATACGGCATCGCGCACGCCTGCACCGACCTTGCCGAGGCGCTGGCGGGCGATTGCGAGGCGGTGATCCTGTGCACCCCGACGCAGATGCACGCCCGCCAGGCGATCCAGTGCATGGACGCGGGAAAGCATGTCGAAGTGGAGATTCCGCTCGCCGATAGCTGGGCCGATGCCGCGGCGGTGATGAAGAAGCAGCAGGAAACCGGCCTCGTCTGCATGGTCGGCCACACCCGCCGGTTCAACCCGAGCCACCAGTTCGTGCACGACCGCATCGCCCGCGGCGATTTCAACGTCCAGCAGATGGACGTGCAGACCTACTTCTTCCGCCGCAAGAACATCAATGCGAAAGGGGAGGCGCGTAGCTGGACCGACCATCTGCTGTGGCACCACGCCGCGCACACGGTTGACCTGTTCGCGTGGCAGGCCGGGCCGATCATCGCGGCGCATGCGATGCAGGGGCCGGTCCACCCGGAACTCGGCATCGCGATGGACATGTCGATCCAGCTCAAGGCGGAGAGCGGAGCGATCTGTACGCTCTCGCTCAGCTTCAACAACGACGGCCCGCTGGGCACCTTCTTCCGCTACATCGGCGATACCGCCACCTATATCGCGCGCTACGACGATCTCGTCACGGGGCGCGAGGAGCCGGTCGATCTCAGCGGCGTTGCGGTATCGAACAACGGCATCGAATTGCAGGACCGCGAATTCATCGCCGCGATCCGCGACGGGCGCGATCCTGAAAGCTCGGTCACGAAGGTGCTGCCCTGCTACCGCGTGCTCGGCGAACTGGAACGGCAACTGGCGGCAGGCTGAGATGACCTATCCGCGCCAGGCGGCGAACCTGATCGAGCAGTTGCGCTGTGCCCCCTTCCTTGCCGAACTGGCTTCGGTCGACGGGGCAGTTGAGCCGGAGTTGTGGGAAACGGTGGTGGACCACGCTGCCCGGTTTGCGGGGGGCGAACTCGATTCCCTGGGGCGGACGCTCGACGAGAGCGGCGCGTCGCTGGTCGATGGCCGTGTCGTCACCACGCCGGCGCATCGCGCGGCTTGGGAATCGTTCCGCGAGGGTGGCTGGCTGTCGCTTCAGCTTCCGCCCGATCTCGGCGGGCAGGGGCTGCCGCTGGTCCTGTCCACCGCATGCGAGGAAATCTTCAACCGCGCCTCCGCCGCCTTCATGATGCTGCCGACGCCGAACCGTACCGCGGCGGCGATGCTCCATCGCCTCGCCGATGATGAGGTGCGCGCGGCATGGGTGCCGAAGCTCGCCGACGGAAGCTGGGGCGCGACGATCTGCATCTCGGAGCCTGACGCCGGATCCGATGTCGGGCGCATCGCCACGCGCGCGCGCCGCGATGCGGCGGGGCGCTGGCGCGTCAGCGGGGAAAAATGCTGGATCTCGTTCGGCGATCACGACCTGACGGAGCGGATCGGCCATTGCTTGTTGGCCCGGACCGGTGACGCGGTCGGCGCGCGCGGGCTCAGCCTGTTCCTCGTTCCCGACCGCCACGCCGACGGTACGCGCAACGGCATCGTCGTACGGCGGATCGAGGAAAAGATGGGGCTGCACGGCTCGCCGACCTGCGTGCTTGGTTTCGAAGGCGCAGAGGCGATCCTGCTGGGCGCAGAAGGGCGCGGCCTGCAGAACCTGTTCGAAATGATGCTGCTGATGCGGCTGTCGTGCGGGCCGCAGGGGGTGGGCGTCGCGGTCGCGGCGCTGGAAACCGCGCTGGGCTATGCGCAGGAACGGCGGCAGGGCGGCGCACCCGATGCCGCGCCGGTGCCGATCGCGGCACATGCCGACGTCCAGCGTCAGTTGCTGGAGGCGGCGGCGCGGGTCGAGCTGGCGCGTGGTGCATCGCTTGCCGCGTCGGTCGTCATGCAGCTCGCCACCGATGCACCCGACGCCGAGGACCGCCGCCGCTGGTCGGCGCTGGCGCAGTTCTTCTTGCCGATCGTCAAGGACGGCGCTGCGCGATGCGCGGTGGACGTCGCCAACATCGCGATCCAGGTGCTGGGTGGGGCGGGCTATACGCGCGAATGGCCCGTCGAGCGACTGGCTCGCGACGCGCGCGTTTTCCCGGTATTCGAAGGAACCAGCGGCATCCAGGCGCTCGACATGGTGCACCGGCGCCTATGGCGCGACCGTGGTGAGGGCGTGCGACTGTTCATTGACCACGCCCGTGTGGATGCAGCCGGTGACGATCATGGTGCCGTCCTGCGGCGGGCGTTGGACCGGCTCGAGCGGACCATCGCCACGTTCGAGGCGATGCAGGGTTCGGCGTGGGACGCGGAATCGGGGGCGGAGGCGCTGCTGCGGCTGTGCGAGCAGACCGTCGGTGCGTGGATTGCGACACGTCTTATCCGCGGCGCGGGCGACACGGATGCCGCCCGCCGCATCCGCGCCGCCGCATGCTTCGCACTCGCCGAAACCGATGCGCGTGCAGAGGCGCTGGCGGCCCTGGCGGTGCTGGGCGGTGATCGGCTGGCGGCGTTCGGCGACCTCGTCGCCTGATCCGCCCGCCGACGCCCGACCTTTCCCGTCAGGCGTCGGCGAGGATCAGCGCATCGAGGGCGACCGCCCCGTCGCTTCGCACGATCACGGGATTCAGGTCGATTTCGCGGATCGAGGGCGCGCCTGTCAGGAGGTTGCCCAGCGTTTCGACGATGCGTGCGATCGCGGAGAGATCGACCGGTGCCTGCCCGCGGAAACCGGTAAGCAGCGGTGCGCCCTTCAGCTTTAGCAACTCGCGGATGATCCCGTCGCGGTCGAGGCCGGGAACGATCAGCCGCGAATCGCGCCATACCTCCGCTTGGACCCCGCCGAACCCGACCAGCACCACCGGCCCCCATTCGCGGTCGTTGCGCGCGCCGATGATGAGTTCCTCGCCGCGTGCGCCCATCGCCTCAACCAGCACGCCGTCGAGTACGAGGTCGGGGCGGTTGCGTGCGATCGCTTGCTGCAGCCGTTCCCATCCCGCCGCCAGCGCGCTGCGGTCGGCAAGGCCGACGACGACGCCGCCCGCATCCGATTTGTGCGGCAGGTCGGCCGCTTGCGCCTTGAGCACGACAGGATAGCCGACGGTCTCCGCCGCGGCGAACGCCGCGTCGAGCGAGGTGGCGAGGCGCGCCGCCGGGAACGGGATGCCGAGCGGCGCGAGCAGTGCCTTGGCGCGGTGCTCCGGCACCATCCCCCGCACGGCACTCTCCAGCGTGGCGGGGGAGGGGGCGCCCTGCGTCCCGCCCATCGATTTCTCCGCTGCGTGCGCTCGCAGCGTGGCGAGCGCGCGGAGCGCTCGCTCGGTGGTCGGGAAATAGGCGACGCCCAGCCGCCGCAGCGCAGCGACATATTCGCCTGGCACAGCCGCGCCCTCGTCCAGCCCGCAGACCACGACGGCCTTGTCCGGCCGCCCGTGCTCCAGCGCGTCGATGATCGAGGGGAATTTGATCCGGCTGGTGACGGCGTCGGTCTGGATGATGCCCAGCATGACCGAACCAAACCGCACGTCGCCGATCGCCGCCGCGATCAGGCGCCCGTAGATCGCCGGTTCCACCAGCCCCTGTGCGGTGATGTCGGCGGGGTTGCTGACCGGGACGAACGCCGGCAATGCCGCGCGCATCGCCGCGCTGTCGTCGTCGGTCGCCGGCGGAAGCGGCAGCGACAGCGCCTCTGCGAAGTCCAAGGTGATCGCCTTGAAGGCTCCTGATTCGCCGATCACCATCGGCCCCGCCGCGCCGACCGGCGCGCAGCGGGCGAGCAGCTCGACGCAATCGCCCAGTTCTTCCAGCGTATCGACCAGGATGACACCGGCGCTGCGCACCTTCGCCGCCATCACGGCGTGGTCGCCGGCGAGCGCGCCGGTGTGCGTCGCCGCCGATTCGCGCGCCGCGCTCGACCGGCCGGGGTGTAGCAGCACGACCGGCTTTCCCGCGGCGTGGGCGCGTCGCGCCGCGGCGAGAAAGCGGGCGGGCTTGCGGAACTGTTCGACCACCATCGCGATCACCGCGGTATGCGGATCGTCAACCAGCCGTTCGACGAAATCCTCGACGCCGGTCGCCGCCTCGTTGCCGGTGGAGATGGAATAGGACAGCGTCAGCCCGCGGCTGAGCAGGACGGTGTCGAGGACGGCGGCGATCGCGCCCGATTGCGAGACGATGCCGATCGAGGCGCCCTGCGCGGCGGGTGCGGGCGCCGTCTCGATGAAGGTGAGCGGGACGCCATCGACGAAGTTGATGAGGCCGAGGCAGTTCGGCCCTTCCACCACCATGCCGGTGGCAGCGGCGATGCGCGCGATCTCGCGCTGTTCGGCGAGGCCTTCCTCGCCACCCTCGGCGAATCCTGCGGAGAAGATCACGACGCCGCCGACGCCACGTTCGCCCAGCGCGCGAACCGCGTCGACCACGCCTGCGCGCGGGATCGCCAGCACGGCGGCGTCGACGCCGTGCGGCAGGTCGGCGATCGCACGCAGGCAAGGCCGGTCGCCGATCGCGTCGCGATTGGGGTTGATGAGATGGATGTCGCCCGCATAGCCGAACCGGTCGAGGTTGCCGAGCAGCGACGTACCCAGCGCGCCGGGCTTTTCGGAGGCGCCGACGATGGCGACCGAGCGCGGACGCAGCAGCCGGTCGAGCGGTTCGGATACGGACATGGCGGGTTCAGGCCTTCTGCTTCGACAGGTCGTAGGCACCAAGGCCCGGCTTGTACGATTTCTCGTCGATGAACTGCCGCATCCCTTCCTTGCGGCCTTCGGAATCGAAGCTGTCGGCGGCTTCCTGCGCGCGGATCAGGAAATCCTCGGCATTGTCGTACGTCATCTCGCCGACGCGGCGCACCGCGTCCTTGGTCGCCTTCAGTGCGACCGGATTCTTTTTCAGCAGAACGGCCGCGACCTCCGCGACGCGCGCCTTGAGCCGGTCGAGCGGCACCGCCTCGTTGACGAGGCCCCATTCGGCCGCGGTCCGGCCGTCGACATTCTCGCCCATCAGCGCGTGGTACATCGCCTTGCGGAACGGCAGCAGCTCGCGCGCCACCTTGGTCGCGCCGCCGCCCGGCAGGATGCCCCAGTTGATCTCGGACAGGCCGAACTGCGCATCCTCCGCCGCAAAGGCCAGGTCGCAGGCGAACAGCGGGCCGTAGCCGCCGCCGAAACACCAGCCATTGACCATAGCGATCGTCGGTTTCTGATACCAGCGCAGCCGTCGCCACCAGCCATAGGCTTCCGCCTGCGCCTGCCGCGTGGCGCCGAGGCCCTTGGCGGACGTCTCGCGGAAATATTCCTTCAGATCCATGCCGGCGGACCAGGCGGTGCCTTCGCCGCCCAGCACGAGCACGCCGACATCGTCGCGGAACTGCAACGCGGCGAGCACCGCGTCCATTTCGCGGTTCAGCGTGGGCGACATGCAGTTGCGCTTGTCGGGCCGGTTGAAGCGGACCCAGGCGACGCCATCGGCGATGTCATAGGCGACGGTGCCGTTCGGCGATTGTTCGGTCATGCGTGTGTTCCTTCGATGCGCGCCATAAGAGCGATCAGATGGGGAAATGGCCCGGCTGGGTCTCGATCGTGATCCAGCGCAGCTCGGTGAAGCTGTCGATCCCGGCCTTGCCCCCGAAACGGCCATAGCCCGACGCCTTGGTGCCGCCGAACGGCATCTGCGGCTCGTCGTGGACGGTCGGGCCGTTGACGTGGCAGATGCCCGATTGGATCTGCCGCGCGACGCGCAGCCCGCGCGCGGTGTCGCGGGTGAAGACCGAAGCCGACAGCCCGTATTCGGTATCGTTGGCGAGGCGGATCGCATCGGCTTCGTCCCGCGCGCGGATGATGCCGACGACCGGTCCGAAGCTTTCGTCGCGGAACAGGCGCATGGCGGGGGTCACGCGGTCGATCACATGGGCGGGCATCAGCACGCCGTCGGCGTCCCCGCCGACCAGTTGTTCCGCCCCGTTCGCCAGCGCATCGTCGATCAGCCCGCGCACGACATCCACTGTTTTCTGGTCGACGACGGCGCCCAGGGGCGCGGTGCCTTCGCGCGGATCGCCGACGGGCATCGTCCGCACCTTCGCGGCGAAGCGTTCGGCGAACGCGTCGGCCACCGCATCGACGACGATGATCCGTTCGGTCGACATGCAGATCTGGCCCGAATTCATGAACGCGCCGAACGCCGCGGCCTTCACCGCCCCGTCGAGGTCGGCATCGTCGAGCACGACGAACGGCGCCTTGCCGCCCAGTTCGAGCAGCACCGGCTTCAGATGCTCGGCCGCGCGCTTTGCGATGATGCGGCCGACATGGGTGGAGCCGGTGAAATTGATGCGCCGCACCGCCGGATGGTCGATCAGCGTACCGACCACCTCGGCGGCGTCTTCCGGCGCGTTCGTTACCAGCGCCACCGCGCCCTCGGGCAGCGCCTCGGCAAAGGCTTCGGCGATCAACGCGTGCGTGCGCGGGCATTGCTCGGACGCCTTGAACACCACCGTATTACCGCAGGCGAGCGGCACGGCGATCGCGCGCACACCCAGGATGATCGGTGCGTTCCACGGCGCGATGCCCAGCACGACGCCGACCGGTTCGCGGATCGCCATCGCGATGCAGCCGGGCCTGTCGGACGGGATCACCTCGCCCGCGATCTGCGTCGTCAGCGCCGCCGCTTCGCGCACCATACCGGTCGCGAGCTTCAGGTTGAACCGGGCCCAGCCTTCGGTTGCGCCGATCTCCCCCATCATCGCCGCGACGAAATCATTCGCGCGGCGGTCCAGCGCATCGGCCGCGGCATTGAGCGCGGCGCGGCGGGCGTTCGGGCCGAGCGTCGACCAACCGGGCAGCGCGGCGGCGGCGCTGTCGGCGGCGGCGCGCGCGGCATCGGCATCGGCTGCCGGGCTGGTCGTCGCCACCTCGCCCGTCACCGGGTTGCGCCGCTCGAAGGTGCGCGCCGTGTCCGCGCTCTTTCGCTCTTCCATGATCGTCGCCACCATCGTCTCCTATGATCGTTCCATTGTGGTCGGCGCGCGTTCGAACGCCGCCAGTGCCGTGAGTTCATGTGCCTTTGCGGCAAACAGGGCGGCGAGCGACCGTGGCGCACGACCGGTAAGCCGCTCGACATCGTCCGACCGTACCGCAAAGCGTCCATCGCGCACCGCGGCCTCGAAACTGACCATGTCGTCCGAATTCCACGGGGTGCCGCCCACCACCAGTCCGTCGACCGGCGCGCGCGGCACGCCCAACGCGTCGAACATGGCGTAGAGCCCGGCTTCGTCGGTCTGCTCAAAGCGGATCGGCCTGCCGGCATGATGCTCGATCAGCCGCGCGACCTCGCGATAGGACACCAGATCCGGCCCGGTGATGTCATAGGCGCATGCGGTATGCCCGTCCGTCAGCAGTGCCGCCACCGCGCAGGCGGCACAGTCGGCGCGCCACACGAACCCCATCTCGCCATCGCCCGCCACCGACAGCATCGCCCCGCTCGCCAGCGCGATCGGCGCCATCACGTCGGTGACGGCATCGGCATATTGCGCGTTGCGCAGGAACGTCCACGCCACCGGCGCGGCGCGCAGCAACGCCTCGGTTCCACGATGATCGGCCACCGCCTCGGAATGGTTGGCGGGATCGCCCGCGCCGATGAACGAGGTATAGACGATCCGCCGCACCCCGGCCGCGACGGCGGCGTCGATCGCCGCGCCGTGCTGCGCGACCCGCCGGCCGACCCGCGTGCCGCTGACCAGGAGCATCTGCTCGCCGCCGCGTACCGCGTCGGCCAGCGTTTCCGGTGCGTCATAATCTCCATAGCGCACGGTGCAGCCGAGCCGGGAATAGTCGGCAAGGCTGTCGGGGCTGCGGGTGACGAGGATCAGGTCGGACGGCGCGACCTCGCGCAGCAACCCGTCCGCGACGAGGCGGCCATATTGCCCGGAGGCGCCGGTGACGACGATCGTCATCGGGCGGCGGCGCGGATGCGGGCGGCGTCGAGATCACGGCGCGAAACCCAGCCGCCATGTACCTGCTCGCGCGTCGTCACCGGCAGATGGACCTTGGCCACCGGCCCCTTCTCCAGATCACCAGCTTCCCAGATCCATACCTGCTGGTCATAACGACCCGCCGCGAATTCATGATCGACGACGGCCATCAGCCAGCCTTCATGTCCTCCCGTCGCAGATGGGATATGGACGGGTTCGTTGATCGCCAGATCGGGGCCGATCGAATAGCCCTCGATTCCGCCATTGCCGAGGTTCACGCGCAGGATGCAGTTGAAGGCGATTCCGGCGGGGCCGTTGTGCAGCGGCTTGCCCTTCGACGGATCAACGGTCAGGTACCAGCCATGGCGATAGGCGCGCCCCTGGTCGACGCGCACCGTCAGCGGCATCTCGCCGAACGGGCCGAACCTGCGTTCGGAAATCCCCGCCTCGGGATCGTCGAGGTTCATCGTCCATCGCGTCAGCCCGCCGTCGAGCGGCACCTCCAGCCCCGAATCCTCGACGATGAACGGGATCAGGTTCGTGTTGGCGAGGCACATGTCGAGATGGACCAGCCGCCCCTCGGTAAAGGCATTCATGACGTGATAGGCATGGACGCCGGCCGGCCCCTTGAACCAGGTCAGCTCGGAAACGTCACCATGGCGCGGCATGATGCCGATCCAGCTCTCGCGTTCCTGCTCGTGCAACCAGTGCGGCCCGCCTGCCTTCAGTCGATCGAGATCGGCGGTGGTCGGAAACACCATGAACACTACATGTTCGTCGGTCAGCCCGAAATCGTGCATGAACGAGCAATAGGGCGCGTCGAACCATTGTTCGGAAACCAGGGCACCGTCCGCATCCGCGATGCAATAGGCGATCTTGCTGCTGCACAGGCCATCGGCCTCATAGCCGAAGAAGAACATCTCGCCGGTACGCGGGTCGACGCGCGGGTGCGCCGTCATCGTCTGCGACCGGAACGCGCCGTCCCAGTCCCACTTGCCGACCGTATCCAGCGTGTGCGGATCGATCTGATAGGCGCGCCCGTCCTCCTTGGTCATGAACAGGCGGCCGGCGTGCCAGACCGGCGTGGTGTTCGCGACCGTGCCGTCGACCCCGGCGGCGGCAGGATCGTTGGTAAAGGGGTTGCGATAACGGCCGAACAGCGCCCGGCCCGCCCTGCGCTCCGCGAGGAAGCGTTCGGTGTGGACATAGCGGATGGCATAGCTGACGCGTCCGCCGCGGAACTCGATCTTGTTTATCATGCCGTCGGCGGACAGGATCACGTCGTCCTGTCGGATCGGCGGGAAGGCGGGATCGGGCACCGCGCGAAAGAAGGCGCCGTCGATCTCCGCGGGGATCGTGCCTTCCACCCGAAGGTCGTGGGCGGACGCCTCGATGCCTGTGGGCGTGTTGAGCCCGCGGAAATGGACGGTGTCGGGATAGGCTCCCATATCGCTCTCCTGATATTCTTGTGTCGCGGCCGTTGTATTCAACTGGCCGTGTTGCTGTCCTTCACGTGGCGGTGGTAGGCGGTGAAATCGGCGCCAGGCTCCAGCGCGTCGCGGGCGCCGTTCCACCCGGCCTCGGTGGCGGCGAGCTGGGGCAGGTGCAGTCCGAGGTCGCGCGCCAGATCGCCCGCCAGCCCGACATCCTTCGCCATCAGCGCGAGCGCGAAGCCCTGTCGGTAGGCACCCGTCAGTATCTGCGTCTTGAAGATCGTTTCCGACACCCCGCTGCGCCCGGTCGAGCTGTTGACCACCTCCAGCAGGGTTTCCGGCGACAGCCCGAATCGATCGGCGATCACCAGCCCCTCGGCGGCAATCGCGATATTGGCGGCGGCGATCGCATTGTTGATCGCCTTCGCCGCATGCCCGGTACCAAGCCCGCCGGTGCGGATCATGCGCGCACCGAGTGCGTCGAGGAGCGGCTGGACACGGGCCAGCGCACCGTCGTCGTCGGCACCGACCATCAGCGCCAGCTTGCCCTCTGCGGCCAGGCCGACGCCGCCCGACACCGGACTGTCGACCAGCGCGACGCCGCGCGCCGCCAGCTCGCGACCCAGCCGAACCGTTCCGGCCGCGTCGGCCGAACTCATGTCGAGCAGGACGCTGCCCGGCCGAAGATCGCCGATCGCGGCGATCGCCGCACGCACGATCGCACCGTTGGGTAGCATGGTGACGATCACGTCCGCATCCCTCGCGGCGTCGGCCGCGCTGGCGGCGGCGGCATCGCCGAATGTCGCGGTGACATCGGGATCGGCGTCGAACGCCCTAAGGGCGAACCCTTCCGCGATCAGCCGGCGCGCCATCGGCGCTCCCATATTGCCGAGGCCGATGAAGGCGACGCGAAGCGGTTGCACGGTATTCATGCCTGCTTCGACTGCTCGATCTCGGCCAGCGCTTCCTCGCAGGCGCGCAGCGCGGTGAACGAGGCAGGGACACCGCAATAGATCATCGTGTGCAGCACCAGTTCGCGGATTTCGGCGACGGTCAGGCCGTTGGCGATGCCGCCCTTGACGTGCATCTTGACCTCCAGCTCGCGGCCCTGCGCCATCAGCATCGACAGCGTCGCGATGCTGCGGTCGCGCCGCGCAAGATCGGTACGTGTCCACGTCTCGCCGAAACAGTAGCGCGTCATGATGTCCTGGAACGGCTTGGCGAAATCGGAAGCATTCGCAACCGCTTTCTCTGCCAGCTCGGCACCCCACATCTCGCGTCGGACGGCCATGCCGGCCTCATAAGCGTCGTTCACGCTCTACTCTCCTATGTCTGACCTTGACGGTATTCCGTCCGGTGCTTCGTCACGGTTGTTACGCGGGTTTCGCGGCGCGCTGTTATTCGTTCCGTAGATAACATTGATGCGTCGCCGGCTGTTGTTCCGGATCGATGCAACCCCCTAGATTGCCGGTCACAAGGCCCGAAGAGGTCGTGGGAGAGGAGAGCGATGATGGCGCGCGGCGTCATCCCGTGAACCTCCGAAGCGCCGGGCCACGGGAGATGATACTGCAATGGCTTACCAGCTTCTGATCGATGGATCGTTGGTCGAGGGTTTCGCGCTGCTCGACGTGGTGGACCCGGCGACGGGAACCGTGTTCGCACAGGCGGCGCGGGCCGACCGGGCGCAGCTCGACGCCGCCGTCGCGGCCGCCGGACGTGCCTTTCCCGCCTGGTCCGCGCTGTCGCATGACCGTCGCGCCGGGGCGCTGCGAACGCTGGCCGATGCGGTGGAGGCGCGGTTCGAGGATTTTGCCGTGCTGCTGACCAGCGAACAGGGAAAACCGTTGCCCGAGGCCCGGTTCGAGGTGGGCGGCGCGATCGCGGCGCTGCGTCATTTCGCGGATATCGAACTGACCCCGGAAACGCTGGTCGATGACGCCGAGAACCTGATCGTTGAACATCGCGCGCCGCTCGGCGTCGTCGGCGTCATCACTCCGTGGAATTTTCCGCTCATCCTGCTGGTGGTGAAGGTCGCGCCGGCTCTCGTCACCGGCAACACCGTCGTCGCCAAGCCTGCGCCGACGACACCGCTGACGACCCTGCTGCTGGGGGAGGTTGCGGCGACGATCCTGCCCCCCGGCGTGTTCAACACGATTGTCGACGACAACGATCTGGGGCCGGTCCTGACCAGCCATCCCGGCGTCGCCAAGGTCAGCTTCACCGGCTCCACCGGCACCGGCCGCAAGGTGATGGAAAGCGCTGCCGGCACCCTCAAGCGGCTGACGCTGGAGCTGGGCGGCAACGATGCCGCGATCCTGATGGACGACGTGGACGTGGACGCGGTGGCGCCGCGCATCTTCGCGGCGGCGACGATCAACGCGGGCCAAGTGTGCATGGCCGCCAAGCGCATCTATGCGCCGCGCGCGCTCTACGACAGGCTGTGCGAGGCGCTTGCCGGGCTGGCGCGGGCCGCCGTGGTGGACGACGGGCGGAACCAGGGCGCACAGATCGGCCCGCTCCAGAACCGGCAGCAATATGAAAAGGTACTCGAGCTGATCGAGGATGCGCGCGGGGCGGGCACGATCGTGGCCGGCGGCGGTGCCATCCATCGCAGCGGCTTCTTCATCGCACCGACGGTCGTTCGCGACCTGCCCGATGATGCGCGGCTCGTGCGCGAGGAGCAGTTCGGGCCGGTCATCCCGGTACTCGCCTACGACACGCTCGACGAGCTGGTGACGCGCGTGAACGACAGCGAGTTCGGGCTGGCCGGCTCGATCTGGACCGGCGATCCGGAGCGCGCGATCGACCTCGCGCTGCGGCTCGAAACAGGTACGGTCTGGATCAACAAGCATCTCGACCTGCGCTTCGACGTCCCGTTCGGCGGGGCCAAGCAATCGGGCATCGGCCGCGAGCAGGGGATTGAGGGGATGCGCGAGTTCACGCAGGCGAAGGTCATCAGCATGGCCCGCTTGGTGGAAGCGTCGGCATGACGCCGCAGGCATCGACCGGCGGCGCGCGATGACCGCCGGGTTCGACTTCATCATCGTGGGGGCGGGTTCGGCGGGGTGTGTCCTTGCCAACCGGCTGTCTGCTCCGGGTACGGCGCGCGTGCTCCTGCTGGAGGCGGGGGGCAGCGATCGCCACCCGCTGGTCCGCATGCCGATCGGCTGGTTCTCGCTGGTGCGGCAGGGGCGGTTCGACTGGGGCCTGCGCAACGAGCCGGAGGAGGCTACGGACGGGCGGGTCTGGCCGCAGCCGCGCGGCAAACTGCTGGGCGGTACGTCCTCGATCAACGGCATGATGTATTCGCGCGGCGTCGCGGCGGATTATGACGGCTGGGCGGCGGCCGGGCTGGCGGGGTGGGACTATGCTTCCGTCCTGCCCTATTTCCGGCGCAGCGAAACCAACTGGCGCGGGGCCGGCGACTATCATGGTGGCGACGGTCCGTTGCGGGTCGAACGGCAGCGTGCGGCACAGCCATTCTACGACGGCATCGTCGCCGCGGGACGCGCGCTCGGCTATCGCGAGAACGACGATTTCAACGGCGCCGGGGCAGGTGGGTTCGGAATGCCGGACTTCACCGTCCATCGCGGCCGCCGCCACAGCAGCGCGGATGCGTTCCTCGCCGCGGCGCGCAGCCGCCCGAACCTCGTGGTCCAGACGGGGGCGACGGCAACGCGCATCCTGTTCGACGGCGATCGGGCGACGGGGGTCGAATATGCCCGCGATGGCCAGCTTCACCGCGCCGAGGCGGATGGCGAGGTGATCGTGGCGGGTGGCGCCTATCATTCGCCCCATCTGCTGATGCTGTCCGGCATCGGAGAGGCGGCGATGTTGCAGCGGCACGGCATCGGCGTGGTCGCCGACCTGCCGGCGGTGGGGCAGGATCTTCAGGATCATCCGATGGTCGGCGCCGGCTATGCCGCGCGCGGCACCGCGACCTTCGAACGCGCGCTGCGGCTCGACCGGCTGGCGCTGGCGGCGGTCGACTGGGCGTTGCGGGGGCGCGGGCCGCTTGCCGGGCAACCGATGAGCGCACAGGCGTTCGTCAACGTGCTCGGCGATGGCGACTGGCCCGACGTGCAGGTGCAGGTCAGCCACGTCTCGATGATGGCGCAGCCATGGTTCCCGCTCTGGCGCAAGGGCGCGGGCCACCAGATCGGGGTCGGCGCGCTCCAGTTGCAGCCCGAAGGGCGCGGCGAGATCACGCTGCGTTCCGCCGATCCCGCCGATGCGCCACGCGTGCGGCTCGGTCTGCTCGCGACGGAGGGTGATCGCCGCGCGGCACGCGAGATGGTGCGCTTCATCCGTCGCCTGTTCGCGACGGCGGCCGCGTCGGAACTCGTATCGGCCGAACTGTTCCCCGGCCCGGCGGCGCAGAGCGATGCCGAGCTGGACGCCGTGATCCGTGCGACGATCATGACGGGATCGCACCCGACCAGTAGCTGCGCGATGGCTGCCGGAAACGGCGGTGTGCTCGACGCGGAGCTTCGCGTGAAAGGCGTGCGGGGGCTGCGCGTGGCCGATGCGTCGGCGATCCCGCGCGTGCCGCGCGGCAACACCAACGCGCCGGCGATCATGATCGCGGAAAAGGCCAGCGACCTGATTCTCGGCCGCGCACCGCTTCCGCGCGCCGCCATCACCCAGACGCCGATCGGCGGCGACCGGTCAAAGGAGTTTGCATGACCTATTCTTCCACGGTGCCGCTGGCGCGGCCCGACGCGCTGTTCATCGATGGCACATGGCGCGAGTCCGCAAGCGACCGGCGCATCACCGTCGTCTCCCCGCATGATGAGTCCGTGGCCGCGACGGTCGCTGCGGCGGATGCCGCCGACGCGCAGGCATCGATCGCGGCGGCGCGTCGCGCGTTCGATTCGGGGCCGTGGCCGCGCATGACCCCGCGCGAGCGCGCCGAACACCTCGCACGCATGGGCGAGCATCTGCGTGCCCGGAGCGACGACCTCGCCCGTGCCTATACGCTTCAGGTCGGCGCGCTCGCCTCGGTCGCGCCATTCCTCGTCGGCGGCGGGTTGCAGATCGTCGATGACGTCGTGTCCTATGCCGACACCTTCGACTGGGTGCGCGAGGACCAGCCCACCGACGGGCAGGGCAAGGCGCTGATCGTGCGCGAGCCATTGGGTACGGTCGCCGCGATCGCGCCATGGAACGCGCCGTTCACGATCATGCTCAACAAGGTGATGCCCGCGCTGCTGGCCGGCAACAGTGTCATCATGAAGCCCGCACCCGAGACGCCGATCGAGGCGTTCATCATCGCCGAGGCGGCGGCGGCGGCCGGCTTGCCTGCGGGCGTGCTGAACCTGCTGCCGGCCGATCGTGACGTCGCCAATGAACTCGTCGTCAGCGACGGTATCGACAAGGTCAGCTTTACCGGCTCGACCGCTGCGGGCAGGCAGATTGGCGCGATCTGCGGCGGACGGATCGGTCGCTGCACACTGGAGCTGGGTGGCAAGTCTGCCGCCGTCGTCCTCGATGATTACGACGTCGAGACGGCGGCCAGGACGCTGGCCTTCGTCATCAGCATGTTTTCCGGGCAGATATGCGCCTCGTTGACCCGAGCGATCGTACCGAAGCGGCGCTATGGCGATTTCGTCGAGGCGATCGGCGCGGCGATGGCGGCGATCAGGGTGGGCGATCCCACCGATCCCGCGTCGCAGATGGGTCCGCTCGCCATGGCGCGCCAGCTCGAGACGGTGCGCGGCTATATTGATCGCGGGACGCGCGAGGGCGCGCGGCTCGTCACCGGGGGCGAGCGTCCTGCCGGGCTCGACCGTGGTCACTATCTTGCTCCCACGCTGTTCGCCGATGTGGACAGCGGCCACGGCATCGCGCAGGAGGAGATATTCGGCCCGGTGCTCAGCCTGATCGCGGCGGAGGACGAGGCAGACGCGATCCGCATCGCCAACGATTCGCGTTACGGCCTGTACGGCGCGGTGTTCACCGACGACGTCGACGCCGCCTATCGCGTGGCGCGCGGCATCCGCGCCGGTGCAGTGACGCAGAATGCGTTCAAGATGGACCCGCGGTTGCCGTTCGGCGGCTTCAAGCAATCGGGTATCGGTCGCGAGGGCGGGCTTGTCGGGCTTGCCGGCTACACCGACACCAAGACGCTGCTGCTCGACGCCTTGCCCTCCACGCTTGTTGCGGGAACACGCTGATGACCGATTACCCGCCCACGCCGTTCGAGGGCGCGTCCGGCCCGAACGGGCCGCGCCTCGAATTCGCATTCCAGATCAAGCTCAATTTCTCGCGTGCGCAGAACATCCGCGACATGCCCACCGGCGCGGGACGTGGCGCGGTCTATATCGATGATGGCGTGGTCAGCGGGCCGCGCCTCAATGGCCGCGTGGTGGAGGGGAGCGGCGCGGACTGGGCGCTGTTTCGCCCCGACGATACGCTCGCAACGGACGCGCGCTACATGCTGCAGGCGGACGACGGCACCTTGATCCTGATGCACAATCGGGGTTTTCTGTGGGGGCGCACCCCCGATGTGCTCGGCCGCATCCAGAACTGGATGTTTCGTGACGGGCCACCGGTGGATTCGTCGGAATTCTACCTGCGCGCATCGCCCTCGTTCGAGGTGGAGCGCGGCCCGCATGACTGGTTGACGCGGCATATCTTCGTCGGGATCGGTACGCGCCAGGCGGGCGGCAACACGATCCGCTACTATGCGCTGCTATGATTGCCGCCGCACCGCGCGTCAGGTCGCGACGTGCAGGTCGGCGTGGCGGTTGAACGTGGCATAGACCATCGCACGCAGCCATGTGTTGAACGGATCGGTCTTTACGCGGCGGTGGAAATACTGGAACACTTCCAACTGTGGCATCTCGAATTCCGGGCGTAGTGTCTTGACGCCGAACGTCGCGGTGAAGGTGTCGCCCATCCGCTTGGGCACCACCGCCACATAGTTCGGGCTCATCCGGACGATGTGCGGAATCGTGAGTGCGTGGACGGTCGTGACGATCGTCCGCCGATGCAATCCCTGCCGCTCGAACGCGTCGTCGACGGTGAAGCGATACGACCGGCTGGGCGCGGCGGCGACATGCTGCATGGCGGCGAACTGCTCCAGCGTGATCGTATTCTCCAGCGGACATTCGTCCGACACCATCACCCGGTAGCCATGCGTGTAGAGCTTCTGCTGCAGCACGTTGGCGGAGGTGTTGAGCGGGCCGCTTACCGCCACGTCGATAGCGCCGCTTGCCAGGCCCGCGTCGAGATCGTCGCCCCACGCCTCGATGACATGGACCGAACAGTTCGGCGCCTCCGTCTGCAATGCCAACAGCAGGGGCGGCACCGTCGCCAGCTCGCCGACGTCGTTCAGCGCCAGCGTGATCTGGCGCGAGGACGAGGCGGGGTCGAAGGCGGCATGCTGCAGCAGCGCCTCGTTCGCATGCGAGACGAACCGCGTGATCGCGTCGGCAAGGTCCAGCGCGTGTTGTGTCGGCTGCACGCCATCGTGGGTCTTGATGAACAGGTCGTCGCCATAATGTTCGCGCAACCGGGCGAGGCCGTGGCTGATCGCGCTCTGGCTGCGGCCGAGCGATTGCGCCGCCTTTGAGACGCTGCCCAGCCGCAGCAGCGCGTCGAACACGACGAACAGGTTGAGGTCCAGACCACGATAGCGTTCGATCGTCACCCATCTCTCCTAGGCGATGTTTTCACCGTACATAGGACCGTTTTCGGCAGCGGCCAGCCCGGAACCACCGTGTTCCGGCGACGCCCGCAGGGCGGACGCAAACGAGCATAAGGGTTATGATTGGTTTGCATGCTCGTGCCGGCGGCACTCTGCGTAAAGTCGACGCAGACCGAACGAAAAAAACGTCGGCAGGAGGGGATCATGAAACGCAACATCCGTTTGCGCCGTCTGACGGGCGGCACCGCACTGGTTGGCACCATGCTGATGGGCACTGCGGCGATCGCGCAAACGACGCCGGCTGCGCCGGCACCGTCGGACCAGCGTGAGGCCGCGCCGGCCGCCGAGCAGGAAAATGCCGCAACGGACGATATCGTCGTCACCGCGCAATTCCGGGGTCAGCGCGTGCAGGACACGCCGATCGCGATCACGGCCGTGACCGGCGACGCACTCGAAGCGCGCGCGCAGACCAGCATCACCGACATCGGCAATTTCGCGCCCAATGTGAACATCCAGCCAGCCTATTCGTCGTTCGGCAGCGCGATCAACGCGTTCATTCGCGGCGTCGGCCAGAACGATTCCAACTTCGCGCTCGAACCCGGTGTCGGGCTTTACATCGACGACATCTATTATGGCGCGACGTTCGGCGCGGTGTTCGACCTCAGCGACCTTGAACGTGTCGAGGTTCTCCGCGGCCCGCAGGGGACGCTGGCAGGAAAGAACTCGCTCGGCGGCGCGGTAAAGCTCTATTCGCAAAAGCCGGACGGATCGGGCGACGCCTATGCCGAGGCGACGTTCGGCAGCTATCGTCGCATCGACCTGCGTGCCGGCTTCGACCTGAAGCTGGCGGACGATCTGTTCATGCGCGTGTCGGGCGTGAGCAAGCATCGCAAGGGCTTTGTCGACCGGCTCGACTATGGCTGCGTCAATCCGGGGCAGGGGATCGCCGCCTCGCCGCGCGACGGAACCGGCTGCAAGATCGGTACGGAGGGGGATCAGGATCTCAGCGCAGTGCGCGTTGCGCTGCGTTACGCACCGGTCGGACCGCTCGAGGTGAACCTGGTCGGCGATTATGTCGACGATACCTCGTCGTCGGTCGCGGCGAAGCTGTTGTATGCAGGCAATCCGAACATCCGGTCCTACGTACCCGGTAGTCCGGCGGGGGGCGTTCCGTTCGACTCCCGTTTCATCACCGGGGCGAAATCCTACACGATCTACAACACCTATTCGAACGGCGGCAATTACACGACCGTGTTCGGCACGCCGTATCAGGTGCTGCCCGGCAGCTTCGCCGCCGAACCGCGCAATGATGTCAGAAGCTGGGGTCTGGCGGGCACGATCGATTATGATCTGGGCAGCGGGCTGCGGCTGAAATCGATCACCGGCTATCGCAAGGCGGACGGTTACAGCACGACCGATCTCGACGGCTCGCCGCTCGATCTCGGGCTCAACGCGGGAAGCTTCGGCTACGACCAGTTCACGCAGGAACTGCGCCTGAGCGCGCGGATCGGTGATCTGGCGGACATCACGCTCGGCGGGTTCTACTATGATTCGAGCAGCTATATCCGGCAACGGGTCGAGTTTCCGACCGTATTGCTCGACTTCCTGACCGATGATCCGATATCGAGCACCAGCAAGTCCGTGTTCGGCCATGCCGAATTCCATCTTGGGCCGGACCTGAACGTGATCGGTGGCCTGCGCTACACCAACGATCGCAAGACCTACGAATTCTCGCGCCGCAATGCCGATGGCTCGGCGATCAGCGGGGTGCCGCTGACGACCAACTTCACGGTCGCCGGGTTGAACGGCCTGTCCAGCACCTTCAGTGGCGACCGGGTGGATTACCGCATCGGGTTGAACTACCGCTTCTCGAACGCACTGATGACCTACGCCCAGGTATCGACCGGCTTCAAGGGCGGCGGCGTCAACCCCCGACCGTACAATGCGGCGCAGGCGCAGTCGTTCGGCCCGGAAACGCTCACCACCTATGAAGTCGGGTTCAAAAGCGACTTCCTCAATCGCCGGGCGCGGTTGAACGGCGCGGTGTTTCTGAACAAGTATAACGACATCCAGCTCTCATTGCTCGCCTGCCCGGATTCGCCGTGTGCGCTTCCGGCCAACGCGGGCGACGCCGACGTGTTCGGGTTTGAGCTCGAGGGCAATCTCCAGCCGGTCGACGGCCTGACGTTCAGCGGCACCGTCGGCTATCTCGATTTTGACTATACCCGCATCAATCCCGCCACGGGCATCTCCAAGGACGCGGTTGCCCCGTTCGTCAGCCGGTGGACCAGTTCCGCCAGCGTCGAATATGCGCACGACCTGGGCAGCGGGCGCATCACCCCCCGCGTGGACTGGTCTTATTACACGCGCTTTTTCTTCAATGCCGACAATGGCGTTGGCAGCGACGTGCCGGGACGCAGCCTGTTCAACGCGCGGCTCATGTACGAAACCGCGGATCGCTTATGGTCGCTCGCGGCAGGCGTGACCAATGTCTTCGACAAGTTCTACTTCGTCGGAAAGAACACCAACATCATCGGCTACGGCGTGAACCAGGGCATTCTCGGGCGTCCGCGCGAGTTTTCGGTCACGCTCAAGCGCAAGTTCTAACGGAGATGCCGGCTTCATCGTACGCGAACGATGCCGGCGCATCCGATTTCGGGAGCGTTAAATGACGACGGCTACTTCAGATCTCGAGCGGGTTCCGGCCCCGCATCTGGGTTCGGTCACGGCGACGTGGCCGGTCGATGCATGGTATGTGGCGGCCACGCCCGATGAAGTGTCGGACAAGCCGCTGGGCCGGCAGATCTGCGGGCAACGGATGGTGTTCTTTCGACGCGCCGGCGGGGAGCTTGCAGCGCTCGAGGATTTCTGTCCGCATCGCGGTGCGCCGCTCTCGCTCGGTTTCGTGCGGGGTGACGAGATCGTATGCGGCTATCACGGCCTTGCGCTGGGCTGCAACGGCAGGGCGCACAGCATGCCGGGGCAGCGGGTCAACGGTTTTCCCGCCATCCGCTCGTTCCCCGTGATCGAACGATACGGCTTCATCTGGGTATGGCCGGGCGATCCCGACAAGGCCGATCTCGCGCACCTGCACCACCTCCCCTGGGCGGAAAGCGACGAATGGGCCTATGGCGGCGGGCTGTATCATATCAAGTGTGACTATCGGCTGATGGTCGACAATCTCATGGACCTCACCCACGAAACCTATGTCCATGCCGGCAGCATCGGCCAGAAGGAGATCGACGAGGCGCCGGTCCGGACCCGCGTCGAAGGAGAGGAAATCATCACCAGCCGCATCATGGACGGAGTCAAGGCACCGCCGTTCTGGCAGATGGCGTTGCGCGGTGCCGGATTGCCGGACGATGCGACGGTCGATCGCTGGCAGGTTTGCCGCTTTACCCTGCCCAGTCATGTGATGATCGAGGTCGGGGTCGCACTTCAGGGGCATGGCGGCATCGATGCGCCGGTGGACCGCAAGGCGGCGAGCATCGTCGTCGATTTCATCACCCCCGAAACGGAAACATCGCACTGGTATTTCTGGGGCATGGCGCGGCAGTTCGCGGTCGATGACGAGGAACTGACCGCCACGATCCGTCAGGGGCAGGGCAAGATTTTTGGCGAGGATCTCGACATGCTCGAACAGCAGCAGCGCAACCTGCTCGACTATCCCGGGCGGCGATTGCTGAAGCTGAACATCGATGCCGGTGGTGCCCGTTCCCGGTTGCTTATCGACCGTGCGATCGCACGTGAAACAGCGACGCCGGCAGCCGCCGAAGAGGCGGCCGTCCGCGCATGAGCGCCGCGATTACGGATCCTGGCCAGGCGCATGTAGCCGCAGCCGTACCGTCGCACTACGATGTTCTGATCGTCGGTGCCGGTCATGCAGGCGCACAGGCGGCGGCGGCGCTGCGGCAGGCGAAGTTCGGTGGGACGATCGGGCTGCTTGGCGACGAACCATATTCCCCGTATGAGCGCCCGCCTTTGTCCAAGGAGTATCTGTCGCAGAAGAAGCCATTCGATCGGCTGCTTCTCCGGCCGGAAAACTTCTGGGCAGAGAAACATATCGACTTGCTGCTGGGCCAGCGTGTCGTCGCGCTCGATGCTGCGCAGCATCGCGTGGTGACGGAGGCCGGCAAGGCCATAGGATATGGCAAACTGATCTGGGCGGCGGGCGGCGCAGCGCGGCGGCTGACCTGCGCCGGGTACGACGTGGCAGGCGTGCACACGATCCGCTCACGTGCCGATGTGGACCTCCTCGTCGGTGAACTGCCACAGGTCGAGGGTGTCGTGGTGATTGGCGGGGGCTATATCGGGCTGGAAGCGGCGGCAGTGCTGACCGGCGCGGGCCGGGCGGTGACAGTGCTGGAGGCCGCGCCGCGCGTGCTGTCGCGGGTAGCCGGCGCGCCGTTGTCGGCCTTTTACGAACGTGAGCACCGCGCGCGGGGCGTCGTCATCCGTACCGGGGCGACGGTCGCCTGTATCGAAGCGGCGCAGGGCAGGGCGACGGGGGTCCGGATGGCGGATGGCACGGTCCTGCCGGCCGATATGGTTATCGTCGGCATTGGCATCGTGCCCGCGGTCGGGCCGCTACACGCGGCTGGGGCGGCGGGCGACAACGGCGTGCTGGTGGACGCGGTTTGCCGCACCAGTCTGACCGATATCTATGCGATTGGTGACTGCGCGCAGCATGTCAATCCGTTTGCCGGAGACACGCCGATCCGACTCGAATCGGTGCAGAACGCCAACGATCAGGCGACGACCGCGGCAAAGGCGATCGCCGGAACGCCGGTACCCTATCGCGCGGTGCCGTGGTTCTGGTCCAACCAGTACGACCTGCGCCTGCAGACCGTTGGAATCTCCGCTGACCACGATGCGACCGTGCTGCGCGGTGATCCTGATACGCGAACCTTCTCGTTGATCTATCTGCGGGAGGGCCGCGTGATCGCGTTGGACTGCGTCAATTCCACGAAGGATTATGTCCAGGGACGGCGGTTGGTGGAGGAGGGCGCGCGCATTCCCGCGGCGCAACTCGCCGACACGCAGCTTCCGCTGAAGATAGCGGGTATCGAGGCGGACGCCTGCGTCCCGGAGGAGGCAGGCCGATGAGACGCGTCCACCTGATTACGCGCGAAGGTGCGGAGCACATGCTCGAAGCCGATGACGGCGTGACGTTGATGGAGGCGATCCGCGACGCCGGCATCGACGAACTGCTGGCGTTGTGCGGTGGATGCTGTTCGTGCGCGACGTGTCATGTCTATGTCGACGACGATGCGGGCGGCGCGTTGCCGCCGATGGGGGATGACGAAAACGACCTGCTCGACGCATCGGACCATCGCACCGCGGCCTCCCGACTGTCGTGCCAACTCCCCGTCGCTGCGCTGGCGGACGGGACAAGGATCACGATAGCACCAGACGACTGATCCCGTTCCTGACCCAGCGACCCCTTTCATGATCGGATGACCCGATGAAGATCGCCTATCATTTTTCGCGCATCCTGTTCGGCGCCTGGTTCCTGTTCTCGGGAATGTGGCACTTCTTCTGGCCGTGGCTCCAGCCGCTGGGGCATGAGCCCGCTGCGATCGCCTTTACCAAGGCGTTGATGGCCAGCGGCCTGTTCGACTGGATCAAGGCGCTCGAGGTGGTGACGGGCATCACCTTGCTCCTCAACCGCGCAATGCCGCTGACGATCGTCGCGATCATCCCGATCAACGTCGTTATCATCTACTGGAACTTCGTGCTTGACGGCGGGATCGTCGATTGGACGTTCGGACTGCTGACAATTGTCTTCAATGCGGTGATGACCTGGCCGTGGCGGGCGTATTTCTGGCCGCTGTTTGTCTGGAAGGGCAAGCCGCTGCACAGCCTGAAGCCTGTTTGCCCGCCGGTGAACTGGGCTGTGCGACCGGGACTGGAGCCAGTAGGCAGCACGACCTTGCCCAATGTGGTGGAGCGCCAGTGAGGGTCCCCAGGTTTCTCATCCGGGTTTAGAGTCGAACTCGACCGAGTGGAATCGGTGCGGATTCACACGAGCTTGATTTGGTGGTTCAAGATGCCGACCGGATCGGAGGTGACGTGACCCCGATCTTTCATCCAGCGGGAGTCAGAGACCGTCGAGAGCAACATGACCGACATGGGGACTGGGAGCTACACCATCATCGGCCAAACGGTCGCAGAGATGATGTGCCTGCCGCTCGATCGCGTCGTGGTGAAGCTCGCGGACTCGAATTTCCCTGAAGCGTTCGGGGGTGGCGGACAGGGTGGTGCCGCATCCGCCACGGCCGGTGCCTATGCGGCGTGTGTCAAGCTGCGCGAAGCCCGTGGCGACGAAGCTCGGGTTCAACTCTGCCGATGCCGAGTTCGGCGATGGCGAGGTCCGTGCCGGCAATCGGCGGGCGCCGCTCGCTCAGGCCGCAAAGGACGGTGCAATCACGGCCGAAGACAAGATGGAATATGGCGACCTGTCGAAGCGGTTCGAGCAGCAGACCTTCGGTGCCCATTTCTGCGAAGTCGCGGTCGATGCCTATACTGGCGAAATTCGCATTCGGCGGATGCTCGCCGTCTGCGCGTCCGGACGCATTCTCAACCCCATCACCGCCCGCAGCCAGGTCATCGGCGGTATGGTCGGCGGTGCGGGCGCGGCGCTGATGGAAGAGCTGGCTATCGACAAGCGCTTCGGTTTCTTCGGCCCAACTTTCCGTAATCAAGTGCGCCATCAGGAAGGACGTCTTACACTTCGACTATTGCTCCCCTGCCAAGCTGGCAAGGTTGGCGGCCGCCTTGGAGCGAGAGTTAGGGCATGAACCTGAGAAAGGTGTGGGCGCGAGAATGTGCGAACGTCAGGCTTATGAAGCGTTGACGGTTCGCCCACCACTCATCCGAATTCAACGACTTATGCGCGTCTTCTCAGGGTATCGGCCGGCTCACCTGCCGAGCTATGTCTGCGGCAATGCCACATAGAGTGGGCTAATGCCAATGCCAGGTGGTGCCAGTGGGCAGAAAGGGGGGGTGGTGGAGCTGAGGGGAATCGAACCCCTGACCTCTGCAGTGCGATTGCAGCGCTCTCCCATCTGAGCTACAGCCCCGCCCCGTTCCCGGCATCGCCGGGGCAGTCCCCTTAGCTGCCCCGAAAAGCGGATGCAACGGGTCTGCTGAGCATTTCCATGAAAATCCTTCGACCGCTGTAGCGCGGCCCTTCGTCGCGCGGGTCGCGGATGGCTGGAACCATCGCCGGGGTCGGCACTTGTTCGGGTACGACACGGCAGCATGGCTGCCGCGCCGCGAAAACAGAAACCACATGAACCATCTGCAGGAGATTTTCATGGGCAATGATCGCTATTCGCGCGATGATGACTGGTCGCGCAACAGCCGGGGCGACGACGGACGCTGGCGGGATGCGGACGATCGCGGACGCGGCGGCTATGGCTCACAGGGCTATGGTTCACAGGGCTATGGCTCGCAGCGCTATGGCGGCACGTCGGCGCAGGGCGGCGACCGCGACGATCGCAGCCGCGACTATTATGGCGGTCGCTCGTCCCGCGGATCGAACTATGGTGGCGACCGGGGGCAGGGCTATGGCAGCCGGGACTTCGACTATGGCGATCGTGGCGGCCGGTCGTACGGCGCGCAGGGCGACCGGTATCGCGGCAGCTACGCCCATGACGGTCATCGTTTCACCGAACAGGACGACCGCGGCTATGGCGGCGATCGGTCCTATGGCCGGGATCGCTCCGAGCGTGGGGACCGGTTCTACGGCGACCGGGACCAGGCCGGCAATCGCACCTTCGGCAACTACCGCGACCGGGACAATGACCGCGACCGCGGTGGCGACCGTTTCCGTGGCGATCACCAGCGCCGGGACCTCGACTATGATGCCGAGGATCGCGGCTTCCTCGCCCGTGCCGGCGACGAGGTCCGTTCGTGGTTCGGCGACGAGGAGGCCGAGCGCCGCCGCGAACGCGATCAGCGCTACGACGAACAGATGGCGCGCTATGATGACCGGCAGGGCGACGACGCCTATCGCTCGTGGCGCAACACGCAGGTCAGTGCGTTCGACCGCGACTATGACGAATATCGTCGCGAGAATGCGACGAAGTTCCAGAACGAGTTCTCGGCCTTCCGCACCGAGCGGCAGACGCAGCGTGACAGCCTGACCCGCGTTACCGAGCATATGGAGGTGGTCGGATCGGACGATGCGCATGTCGGCACCGTCGACAAGGTGCGCGGCGACCGCATCATCCTGACCAAAAGCGATCCGGATGCCGGTGGCCATCACCATTCGATCCCGTCGCGCTGGGTATCGTCGGTCGAGGACAAGGTGAAGCTGCGCAAGACCGCGTCGGAGGCCAAGCAGGCATGGCGCGACGAGGAACAGCAGCAGGCGATGTTCGGCGATAGCGCGCAGCAGCGCTATGGCAATGATCGTTTCGGCAGCGACACGTCGAACAGCAACCGCTCGCAGCAGACCAGTCGTCCTGGCACGTCGGCCACGACGGGTCAGGCGCTGGGTGCGGGGACGTCGACCACCGCCGGTACCGGCGTGACCGGCACCGACGCGGACAAGGACGGCACCAACCTCAATCGCAGCTTCCCCGGCACCTATTGACCGGTTCGCGGCGGTAACAGGCGGGGGGCTCGGGAAACCGGGCCCCTTTGCTTTTGGCCGGCAGCATACTAGGTTTCGGTCCAAAACTGATATGGAGCATCGAATATGGCGAAGGCATGGCATCTGGTTCGGCGACCCAATGGAATGCCGGTCGCGGAGGACTTCGCACTGCGCGATCTGCCGGCGCGGGAACTGGCCGACGGAGAGGTGCGGATCGCCAATCGCTGGCTGTCGGTCGATCCCTATATGCGCGGGCGGATGAACGACGTGAAGAGCTACGTCCCGCCCTTCGCGCTCGACGCGCCGATGGACGGCGGCGCGGTGGGGGAGGTGATCGAAAGCCGCGCCGACGACCTGCCGGTCGGTACCCGCGTCCAGCATATGGCGGGCTGGCGGGACGAGGCGATCGTGCCGGCGAAGGGCGTGCAGACGCTGCCCGACCTCGGCCTGCCCGAGCAGGCGTTTCTCGGCGCGCTGGGCCTGACCGGCATGACCGCCTGGTTCGGCCTGCTGGCGGTGGCCGATGCGAAGCCGGGCGAGACGGTGTTCGTGTCCGCGGCGGCCGGTGCGGTCGGATCGGTCGTGGTACAGATCGCCAGGGCCAGGGGGATGACGGTGATCGGATCGGCCGGTGGCGCCGAAAAGGTCGAATGGGTCCGCTCGCTGGGCGCCGATCAGGTGATCGACTACAAGGGTGACGTGCCGCTGGCCAAGGCGCTGGGTGCGGCGGCACCGGACGGCATCGACGTGTATTTCGACAATGTCGGCGGCGATCATCTCGACGCCGCGCTGGCCCATGCGCGGCAGGGGGCGCGCTTCGCGATCTGCGGCATGATCGATGGCTACAATGCGTCGCAGCCGACCAGCCTGCGCTATCTGATGCGGGTCATCGCCGCGCGCATCCGCGTGCAGGGCTTCATCGTCAGCGACTTTCTGGGCCGCGTCGCGGAATTCCAGCAGGGCATGGGCGAGATCGTCGCGAGCGGCAATTTCCAGCGCGAGGAAACGGTGGTCGACGGGCTCGAGAACACGCCCACCGCGTTCCTCGGCCTGTTCAGCGGACGGAACAGGGGCAAGATGCTGGTGCGCCTGTAGGCGGCGAATCCTCCCCGCGACGCGGGGAGGGTCCCGTGCGGCGGTTCGGGAACTGGTGAACGCACTGCTGTTCAGCCAGGACCGGGCATCAACGGTTCTGGCGAATGTCGCCTCGATCGCGGCTCAGCGCAATTTCGCGATCTTCAGCCCGTCTTCCCTGGCACGGTCCCTGATCGATTCCTCGCTGCGGGTCAGCGCCTTGGCGAGTGCCTTCAGCGCCATGCCCTTGCCTGCCAACTGGTGCAGCTTCTGGATCTCATCGGGGCGCCACGGCTGGCGGTGACGTTCGAATTTCTCGGCCATGGCATTCTCCTACCGGTTGCGCGCCAGCCGTACCAGCGCGGCGTCGAGCGATTGCAGGAACCGCGAGCGATCCGTTTTGCCGAACGGTGGCGGCCCGCCCAACTGGTCGCCGCCCGCGCGCAGATCGGCCATGATCGCCCGCGTCGCGATCGCGCCGCCGATCGATGCGGCGGTGAACGGCCTGCCGTTGGGTGCGAGGACGACCGCGCCGGACTTCAGGCAGCGATCGGCCAGCAGGATGTCGGCGGTGATGACCACGCAGTCCTGGTCGGCCGCTTCCGCGATCCAGTCGTCGGCGGCATCGAAGCCGTCGGACACGACCACCCGCTCGATCCATGGCAGCAGCGGCACGCGGAAATGGCTGTTGCTGACGATGGATACGCGCGCGCCATGGCGTTCGGCGACACGATACACCTCGTCCTTGACCGGGCAGGCATCGGCATCGACCAGAATGCGGATCATGGTTCGATCGGGGCGGTCCCGATCACCGCGATCGCGTCGCTGCGCCCGCCGAAATCGGCGGTTTCCCCCGCCATCAGCCCGGTCATCGCCAGCGCGAGCGGCGCGGTGAACGGTATGCGCCCCGCCGCCGGATCGGCCTCGTCGCTGCCGACCAGCTCGATCGTCCGGCGCTGCCCGTTGAGCGTATAGGTCACGCGCGATCCGAAGCCGACCTCGTCGGTCGGGGCGGGGGCGATCTCCGCGGTCGAATGGCGCGTGCGCCAGTAGCGCAGGTCGCGGCGGATCGCGGTGATCCGCTCGGCATCGCGCTCCGCCGCCAGTTCGCTCTCCAGCCGCTCGACCTGTTCGGCCATCGCCGCCAGCCCGCGCCGGGTGACAAGGTTCGGCCCCGGCGGCAGCGGCAGTTCGAAGCGCGGTTCCTTGTGTTCGTCGTCATCCTCCCGCCGGAACGCGACGCTCATCAGATCGCCCCCGAAAAGGTGTCGCACTGGGCGGGGTCGCCGGTCTGCAACCCGCGCTGCAACCATTTCATCCGCTGGGCCGAGGTGCCATGGGTAAAGCTTTCGGGCGATGCGCTGTTGCCCTGCAACCTGTCGTCGCCGATCGCTTCGGCGGCGCGCAGCCCTTCCTCGATATCGCCCGGTTCGAGCCGGTCGCGGTTGCGCGCGCCCCAGACGCCGGCATAGCAGTCCGCCTGCAGTTCGAGCCGGACCGACTGGGCGTTGCCCTCCGCCCGGGACAGCGTCTGCTGCGCACGGCTGACGGCTTCGGCCTGACCGGTCAGGTTCTGGATATGGTGGCCGACCTCGTGCGCGACGACATAGGCCTGGGCGAAATCGCCGCTCGCGCCGAAACGCTGCGACAATTCGCGGAAGAAGCTGGTGTCGAGATACACGCCGCGGTCGGGCGGGCAATAGAATGGGCCCATCGCCGACTGGGCGGCACCGCAGCCGGACTGCGCGCCCTGCTGGTAGAATTTGAGCGTCGGCAGTTGATAGCGCTGCCCCTGTTCGCGGAAGATCGTCGCCCATGTCTGGTTGGTCGATTGCAGCACGCGGCACGCGAACAGCTCCTCGGCGGTGTCGCAGGGCACGTTGCCGCCGCCCGAACCCTGTTGCGTCGTCGGCGCCTGTCCACCGGTCAACAACCCGCCGCCGCCCGAAAACATCAGGAACGCGACGGCGACGATCGCGAGAATGCCGATGGTCCCGCAGCCAAGGCCGCGCCCCAGCAGCAGCGGCAGGAAGCCGAGCAGGTTCAACCCGCCGCCGCCCCCGCCGCCACGGCCCAGATCCTCTACGTTACTGGCGGGATCGAGATCGTCGAGGCGCATGGGCGGGGGTCCGTTCGTTGAAGCTGCGTACTGAAATGCGCGAAGTCGCCCGGATGTTGCAACCGCGCGCCGTGAAATCGGTTGTAGTGCCGTTGAACCCAGACCTCATTGCGCGCAAAGTGTATCCGATGGCCGAAGCCGACCCCCGTTTGCGCCGACGATCCCCGACCGGCCTGCCGCTCCCCGACTGCGTGGCGCTGGTGCTGCAGGGCGGCGGGGCGCTCGGCAGCTATCAGGCCGGCGTCATCGAGCGGCTGGGCGAATCCGGGGTAGAGGTCGACTGGGTCGCGGGCATCTCGATCGGTGCGATCAACGCCGCGATCTTCGCGGGCAACCCGCCGGAACGCCGCGTCGAACGGCTGCGGCAGTTCTGGGAAACGGCCGCCGGCGTGCTGCCATGGTTCCCGATCCTGCCCGACGACCGGGTGCGCGAATGGGTGCACGAATGGTCGGCGGGCGTCGTGCTGGCGACCGGCGTCCCCGGTTTCTTCCGCCCGCGCGGGGTGCCGCCACAGTTCGCCGCGCCCGGCACGCCCGCGGCGCTCAGCTATTACGATACCGCCCCATTGCACGAGACGCTCGACGCGCTGGTCGACTGGGATCTCGCCAATGACGGGCCGGTGCGGCTGTCGGTCGGCGCGGTCGAGATCGAGAGCGGCAATTTCGTCTATTTCGACAGCGCGCGCGAACGGCTGGACGCGCGGCATGTCATGGCGTCGGGTGCCCTGCCGCCGGGGCTGCCCCCGGTCGAGATCGACGGGCGCTGGTATTGGGACGGCGGGCTGGTCAGCAACACGCCGCTGACGCACATCCTCGACCATCAGCGCGATCCGATGCTGGTGTTCCAGGTCGACCTGTTCTCCGCCGGGGCCGACATGCCGCGGACGATCGGCGACGTGGTGGCGCGCGAAAAGGAAATCCGTTTCTCCAGCCGGACGCGGCAGGTGACGGCCGAGCGGTTGCGGCTGCGGCAGGAACGCGAGCTGATCCGGCGGATGGTGTGCAAGCTGCCGCCCGAGCTGCGCGACGATGCCGATGTCCGCGCGCTGGCGGCGATGGCGGACGAACATCCGCTCAGCCTCGTCCACCTGATCTACCGCGCCAATCGCTGGGAAGGCGGCGCGCGCGATTACGAATTTTCGGCGCGCGCGATGCAGGAACATTGGGCCGCCGGCCGCGCCGCCATTGCCGAGACGATGGCGAATGCGCAGGTCGTTGCCCAGAATATCGTCGACGGGCGCACCGCCGCGTTCGATCTGACCCCCCATCTTTCCAAACGCCAAGGATAAACGATGTTTCTGAAAGGCAAGACCGCGATCGTCACCGGTTCCACGTCGGGCATTGGCCTCGCCTATGCGAAGGCGCTTGCGGCCGAGGGGGCGACGGTCGTCATCAACGGCTTTGGCGACACCGACGCGATCGAGAAGGAGCGCGCCGCACTGGCGCAGGCGAGCGGGGCGGAGGCGCGCTACGACAGCGCCGACATGACCAAGCCCGATCAGATCGCGGGCATGGTCGACAAGGCGGCGGCCGAATTCGGATCGGTCGACATCGTCGTCAACAATGCCGGTATCCAGCATGTCGCGAAGATCGAGGAGTTCCCGATCGACAAATGGGATGCGATCCTCGCGATCAACCTGTCGTCGGCGTTCCACATGATCCGCGCCGCCATACCGCACATGAAAAAGTCCGGCTGGGGCCGGATCATCAACACCGCATCGGCGCACAGCCTGGTCGCGAGCCCTAACAAATCGGCCTATGTCGCCGCCAAGCATGGCGTGGTCGGGCTGACCAAGACGGTCGCACTGGAAGTCGCGACGTGCGGCATCACCGCCAACTGCATCTCGCCCGGCTATGTCTGGACCCCGCTGGTCGAACAGCAGATTCCCGACACGATGGCGTCGCGCGGCCTGACCCGCGAACAGGTGATGAACGACGTGCTGCTGGCGGCACAGCCGACCAAGGAATTCGTCACCGCCGAACAGGTCGCCAGCCTCGCGCTCTATCTGTGCCGGGACGAGGCGAAGGGGATCACGGGTGCGAACCTGTCGATCGACGGCGGCTGGACCGCCGCGTGATCGCAGCATGAACCGCGGCACGTGCATGGCCGGTGTCCTGCTGGGCCTGTTGACCGGCGGCTGTGGCGGCGGGGCGGCGGTGGCGTCGTCGGGCACCGCCGCGACCACGCGGCCGGGGGGGGATGACTGGCGACGGGTGGCGACGCCCGCCGACCGGGACCGTTTGCGGCGCTGGCGCGATGCGTGGATGACGGCGCTTCCCCGCGCACGGGCCGCCGACCCGGCGGCGATCGCGGCACAGGGCGCGCTGTTCGTGCCCGACGCGGCGTTGATGGAAAGCGCGCCGCCCGCCGGGCGCTATCGCTGCCGCGTGTTCAAGCTGGGCGGGGCGGGCAGCGCGATGCGCGATTTCACCGCCTATCCCGCGTTCGACTGCGTGATCCGCGACGAAGGCAGCGTCCGCAGCTTCTACAAGGAAACGGGGTCGCAGCGACCGGTCGGGCTGCTGTTCCCCGATGGCGACCGCACGATCTTTCTCGGCACGCTGCTGCTCGGCGAAGAGCGGGCGGCGCTGCAATATGGCCAGGACCGCGACCGTGACATGGCCGGGATGCTCGAACGCGTGGGTGAACGGCGCTGGCGACTGGTGCTGCCCTATCCCCGCTTCGAATCGCTGCTGGACGTGATCGAACTGGTTCCGGCGGAATAGCGCCGCCGGTCATCGCCGGTCCGGATCGCCATGTAGGCGGTACGCGACCGGACGCATCGGCTGCGACGTGCGCTACGCCAGCGTCCGCCGCACCGTTTCGTAGCAATCGTCGATATGCGCGTTGCCGACCAGCTTCATCGCCCCGAAACTGATCCCCGCCGCGGCGATCTGCCCGGCGAAGGGGACGAAGCGCAACAGCGACTTGCTGGCGTAGCGCACGCCCACGCGACGGATCAGCATCGTCACTACCCGGCGGGTAATGGACCGGCCGATCACGCCATTGCCCAGGTTGGCGGCGATCAGCAGGATCTGCTTGGCGCGATCGGGCTCCAGCGCGTTCACCTGCTGTTCGCTCAGGCCGAAGCGGCTGCTGATCTCGGGCAGCAATCTGGTCAGGATGTTCGCATCGACGATCAGGTCGGCACCGGGCACCGGCACCGCCGATGCCCCTGCCGATACCAGTGCGCGCTTGGTGACGAGCTTGCGTGCCTCGTCGCGAACGCGATCGAGTTGGGTCAGCGAAGTGATATGCATGGAAGCCCCGTGTCGTTTCGTTACCGCATCAACGCCGATCTTGCCAAGCGGCTCCCGATGTTTAGTTTTGTCGATATTCGATATTGGGAACGGACCTGTTGATGATCGTACGTCTCGGCGCGCTGCTTGCTTCCACCGCCCTCGCTTTGCCGGCCCATGGCGCGGCCCTGCCGCAGGCACCGGCGCCTGCCGCCGCTGGCGCCGCTGTCGCCGATGCTACCCCGCTGACCGCGAAATGGCCGGGGCCGTATCAGGGGGTGCCGCCATGGGACAAGGTCACGCCGGCGATGTTCCCCGTCGCCTTTCCGGTCGCGATGGCGGAGATGCGCCGCGAAATCCACGCGATCCGCGACGACCGGCGGCCCGCGACGTTCAGGACCGTCATCGAACCGCTGCAAATGGCCGGCGAGATGATGGACCGGGTCGGGTCGATGTGGGGCGTCTATACCAGCAACCTCGCGACCAAAGAGGTGCAGGCGATCGACCGTGAATGGTCGCCGAAACTGTCGGCGTTCAACGACGAACTGTTCCTCGATCCGAAACTGTTCGCGCGGGTGAAGGCGGCGTACGATACGCGCGCCACGCAGAAGCTGAACCCGCAACAGATGCGCCTGCTGGAGCGGACCTATCGCAGCTTCGTCCGGCGTGGCAGCCTGTTGACCGATGCGCAGCGTGCGCAGGTGACGGGCCTCAACCAACGATTGTCGGTCGCCTATAACGACTTCAGCACCCGGGTGCTGGCCGACGAGGAAACGTGGATCGTCGTCGACGACGCGAAACAGCTTGCCGGTCTGCCCGACAGCTTCGTCGCGTCGCTAAAGGCCGCGGCGGAGGAGCGCGGGTTGCCGGGCAAATGGGCGATCGTGAACACGCGGTCGTCGGTCGCGCCGGTGCTGACCTATGCCACCGATCGCGCCTTGCGGGAAAAGGTATGGCGCGCGTTCGTGATGCGGGGCGACAACGGCAACGCGAACGATACCAAGGCGACGATCGCGACGATCCTGAAACTCCGGCAGGAGCGGGCGAAGCTGCTCGGCTTCCGCAACCATGCGTATCTGCGCATGGACGACACGATGGCGGAGACGCCGGCCAATGCCAGGGCGCTGATGATGCGCGTGTGGCCCGCCGCCGTGGCGCGGGTGCGCGAGGAAGTCGCCGACATGCAGGCGCTGGCGCGTGGCGAGGGTGCGAACCTGACCATCGAACCGTGGGATTACCGCTTCTACGCCGAAAAGGTGCGCAAGGCGAAATACGACCTCGATGAGAGCGAGGTGAAGCCGTATCTGCAACTCGACAATATCGTGCAGGCCGCCTTCTACGCCGCCGGCCGCCTCTATGACCTGAAATTTGCGGAGAATACCGGGCAGATCCCGGTGTTCGAACGGAATGTCCGTACCTTCGTCGTGACCGATGCGAAGACGGGCAGGAATGTCGGCGTCTTCTATCTCGACAATTTCGCGCGGTCGGGCAAGCGCTCGGGCGCATGGGCGACGCGCTATCGCGGGCAGCGGACGTTCGGCGGCGCGACGAACGTGCTGGCGTCGAACAACAACAATTTCGTCAAGGGGGCCGGTGGCCAGCCGACGCTCATCAGCCTCGACGATGCGAGCACGCTGTTCCACGAATTCGGCCATGCGATCCATTCGCTGGTACAGGACGTGACCTATCCGGGCCTGGCGGGGACGCCGCGCGACTTCGTGGAATATCCCAGCCAGGTGAACGAGAACTGGTTGCTGACGCGCGACGTGCTCGATCGTTTCGCCAGGCACTATCGGACGGGCCACCCCATGCCGCAGGCGCTGGTCGACAAGATCGAGAAGTCGTCGACCTTCAACCAGGGCTTCGACACGGTTGAATATCTGTCGTCCGCAATCGCAGACATGGAACTGCACGACCGCGAAACGCCCGTGACCGATGTCGCGGCATTCGAGCGCGATACGCTTGGCAAGCTCGGCATGCCGAGGGAAATCGTGATGCGGCACCGCTTGCCGCAGTTCAACCATCTGTTCTCGTCCGACGCCTATTCGGCCGGTTACTATTCGTATCTGTGGTCCGAGACGATGGACGCCGATACCTGGGCCGCGTTCGTGGCGACCGGCAATGTGTGGGACAAGGCAACGGCGGACCGCTTCCGCAGGACGCTGCTGGCGACGGGGAACGAAACGGATCGCAAGGCGGCATATCGTGCATTTCGCGGGCGAGACCCGGACGTTACCGCACTGTTCAAGCGACGTGGCTTTCCGACGCAGTAAGCGCCTGTTTGAAAAAATGCGGGAAGCAGGCCGGGACTGCGCAATGCGTGCGCGGCGCATTTCCGAATGCCCTGCGAAATCTTCCCTGCACAAACATGCGCCGGCATCTGGCCCGGCCGATACCGGACACAACGGATATCCGGACTGTCATCGACGCGCCGATCCTGACAACGAGCACTGTCGGGGTCGGTGCGATCCGTTCAGCCAATGGTCGATCTTATTCGCCATTCCATATCATGGCGATGCCCCGGATCACCGCATCTGTGCATCCACCGGGGCAACCACCCTCTCGCCAAGCGCGTTGAAATTATATAACAAGGGTTTGTAACGAGTCTGCGCGCCCGGCGACGGGCAGAGCAGCGACATGGAGAGTGCATGACCGGCGACAGCCGCACGAATATGCCGCGCCTAGCGCTGCATGTGCCCGAACCCAAATTCCGTCCCGGCGATGCGGTGGACTTCACCGACGTCGCCGTGCCGCCGGCGGGCGCGCAGCCCCGGCCCGACACCACCGCCGCGCCCGACAGCTTTCACGACCTGTCCTATACGCTGGTGCGTGTCCTCGACGAACAGGGGCAGGCGGTCGGCCCGTGGAACCCGCGGCTCGACCCCGAAACGCTGCGGCAGATGTTGCGACATATGGCGATGGTCCGCGCGTTCGACGAACGCATGTTCCGCGCGCAGCGACAGGGCAAGACCAGCTTCTACATGAAATGCACCGGCGAGGAGGCGATCGCGGTGGCCGGCACCATGGCGCTCGACCGCGACGACATGACCTTTCCCAGCTACCGCCAGCAGGGCATCCTGATCGCACGCGACTACCCGATCGTCGAGATGATGAACCAGATCTACTCGAACCGGGGCGACAAGCTGCAGGGCAAGCAGTTGCCGATCATGTATTCGTCGAAGGATTTCGGCTTCTTTTCGATCTCGGGCAACCTGACCACGCAATATCCCCAGGCGGTCGGCTGGGCGATGGCATCGGCGTCGAGGGGCGATACGCGGATCGCGGCGACATGGTGCGGGGAGGGGAGCACGGCCGAGGGCGACTTCCATTCGGCGCTGACCTTCGCCACTGTCTATCGTGCACCGGTGATCTTCAACGTCGTCAACAACCAATGGGCGATCAGCAGCTTTTCGGGCTTTGCCGGGGCGGAGGCGACGACCTTCGCCGCGCGGGCGATCGGCTATGGCATCGCCGGGTTGCGGGTCGACGGCAACGACGCGCTGGCGGTCTATGCCGCGACCGCCTGGGCGGCGGAGCGGGCGCGGACCAATCAGGGACCGACGCTGATCGAGCATTTCACCTATCGCGCCGAGGGCCATTCGACGTCGGACGATCCGTCGCAATATCGCTCGGCGGGCGAACCGACCGCATGGCCTCTGGGCGATCCGGTCGCGCGGTTGAAGGGGCACCTGGTCGCGATCGGCGAGTGGGACGACGAACGCCACGCGGCGATGGACCGCGAAGTCGCCGAACAGGTCCGTGCCGCGCAGAAGACGGCGGAGGCCAACGGGATTCTCGGCCACGGGCTGCACCAACCGCTCGATACGCTGTTCGACGGCGTGTTCGAGGAGATGCCGTGGCACCTGCGCGAACAGCAGGCGCAGATGGTAGCCGAGGAGGAAGCCTCCGGCCGGCCGTGGGCACGCAAGGAGGGCCACTGACATGGCGCGGATGAACATGATCCAGGCGATCAATTCCGCGATGGACGTGGTGATGGATCGCGACCCGAGCGTGATCGTGATGGGCGAGGATGTCGGCTATTTCGGCGGCGTGTTCCGCGCCACCGCCGGGCTCCAGTCCAAATACGGCAAGACGCGCGTATTCGACACGCCGATCACCGAATGCGGCATCATCGGGGTTTCGGTCGGCATGGCTGCCTATGGCCTGCGTCCGGTGCCGGAAATCCAGTTCGCCGACTATATCTATCCCGCGCTCGACCAGTTGGTCAGCGAGGCGGCACGGCTGCGCTATCGCTCGGCCGGCGACTTCACCGCGCCGATCACCGTGCGTTCGCCCTTTGGCGGCGGCATCTTCGGTGGGCAGACGCACAGCCAGTCGCCCGAAGGCATCTTCACCCATGTTTCGGGTATCAAGACCGTGATCCCGTCGACGCCGTACGACGCCAAGGGGCTGCTGATCGCGGCGATCGAGGACAATGACCCGGTCCTCTTCTTCGAACCCAAGCGCATCTATAACGGCCCGTTCGACGGCAACTGGGACAAACCGGCGCAGAACTGGTCGAAGCATCCCGGCGGGGAAGTGCCCGAGGACTATTATCGCATCGAACTGGGCAAGGCGAAGGTCGTGCGTGCAGGCGCGGACCTGACCATCCTCGCCTATGGCACGATGGTCCATGTCGCGCAGGCAACGGTGGAAGCTGCCGGGGTCGATGCCGAAATCCTCGACCTGCGCACGCTGGTCCCGCTCGACATCGATGCGATCGAGGCGTCGGTGAAGAAGACCGGCCGCTGCATGATCGTACATGAAGCGACGCGGACGGGCGGCTTCGGCGCCGAATTGTCGGCACTGGTACAGGAACGCTGCTTCCACCATCTCGAAGCGCCGATCGAGCGCGTGACCGGCTTCGACACGCCGTATCCGCACAGCCTCGAATGGGCGTATTTCCCGGGGCCGGTCCGTATCGGACAGGCGCTCAAGAAGATCATGCAGGACTGACCGCCATGGCACGTTTCTCTTTCCGCCTGCCCGATATCGGCGAAGGCATCTCCGAGGCCGAGATCGTCGCATGGCATGTGGCCGTCGGCGACCGCGTCGAGGAAGATGGCCGCCTCGCCGACATGATGACCGACAAGGCGACGGTCGAAATGGAGAGCCCTGTCGCGGGCACCGTGGTCGAACTGGCGGGCGAGCCGGGCGATCAGGTCGCGATCGGCGCAACCCTGGTCGTAATCGAGACCGAGGGCGAAGTCGTGCAACCGGCCGAGCCGGAGCGGGTCGAGGCGGAAAATCCGGGGGTTGAGGAGGTCGCAACTTCGCCAGTAGCGGAACGGCAAGATCCTCCCCGGGCCGGGGAGGGGGACCAGCCGCAGGCTGGTGGAGGGGGAGCGCCGCTGGACGCAACGCCCGCCGATGTTCCGCAGGAGGCCGCCCCCCTCCACCGTCCTGCGGACGGTTCCCTTCCCCGTGCCGGGGAGGATCGGGTGTTGGCATCTCCGGCCGTTCGCCAACGTGCCAAGGACCTGGGCATCGACCTGTCCGCCGTCCATCACGACGGCCCGCACATCCGGCACGGCGACCTCGACGCCTATCTCCGCTACGGCAGCGCGCAGGGCTATCGCGCCCCGCATGCATCGCGAGCCCGCCCGGACGAAACCGTCAAGGTCATCGGGATGCGCCGCCGCATCGCCGAGAACATGGCGGCGGCCAAGCGCCACATCCCGCACTTCACCTATGTCGAGGAAATCGACGTCACCGCGCTGGAGGCGATGCGTGCCGACCTGAATGCGGCGCGGGGTGAGCGGCCGAAGCTGACGATGCTCCCGCTGCTGATCGTCGCGATCTGCCGCACGCTGCCCGACTTCCCGATGCTCAACGCCCGCTATGACGATGACGCCGGGGTCGTCACCCGTTTCGGTCGCGTGCATCTGGGGATGGCAGCACAGACCGAAGCCGGGTTGATGGTCCCGGTGATCCGCGATGCGCAGGACATGAACCCGTGGCAGCTCGCCGCCGAGATCGTCCGGCTGGCCGACGCCGCGCGCACGGGCAAGGCGAAGTCGGAGGAACTGTCGGGCGGGACGATCACCGTCACCTCGCTGGGCCCGCTGGGCGGGATCGCCACCACGCCGGTCATCAACCGGCCCGAAGTCGCGATCATCGGCCCGAACCGCATCGTCGAGCGTCCGGTGTTCCGCGCGCGCGCGGACGGCGGCGAGGAGATCGTCAAGGCCAAGCTGATGAACCTGTCGATCAGTTGCGACCACCGCGTCGTCGATGGTCATGACGCCGCCAGCTATGTTCAGGCGTTGAAGCGGCTGATCGAAACGCCGGTGCTGCTGTTCGCCGACTGACCCGCCGGTCAGCATCGGTACAGCCTTCCGGCGGCAGGAACGCATGTCGGGAGGCTGCAGGATGATGCGACGGACGATGATCGGGTTGATGACGGCGATGGGCGTGGCGTCGATGGCGTCGGCGCAGGCGCCGCGCGCATCGGCGGATTATGATTTCGCCTATCGCTATCCGGTGCAGGCGGCACGGATCGCCCCGCTAAAGGCTTGGCTGGATGCGGACAAGGCGCGACTGCGCGCCAAGACCGCCGCCGATGCCGCCGCGTTTCGCCGCGAGACGAAACGCGACGGAACGCCCTTCCGCAAATACGACGCTTCGAAGGAATGGAAGGTCGTGGCGGATACGTCGCGTTTTTTGAGTTTGTCCGTCAACTTCCATGCCTATTCGGGCGGTGCGCATGGCTCGACCGGATCGGGCGGACTGTTGTGGGACAGGCGCGTGGGCAGGCGGCTCGATCCGAAGGCGGTGTTCGTGTCCGTCGCGGCACTGCAGGCGGCAGTGACCAAACCATGGTGCGACTGGTTGCAGCGGGAGCGGGTCTGGCGGCTGGGTTCGGCCAGCACGACGGACGACATCTTCGGCAAATGTCCGGGCGTCAAGGAACTGACCGTGTTGCTGGGATCGTCGAACGGACGCGCATTCGATCGTATCGGACTGATCGCCGACCAGTATGTCGCGGGATCCTATGCCGAAGGCCAGTATGAGGCGACGCTGCCGGTAACGCCGGCGGTCCTTCGCGCCGTGAAACCGGCGTATCGCGCGGCATTTAAGGTGCGATAGGCCGGGAGTCCCGGCCGGCCGCAATCGTCACCCCGGTCGGGGCCGGGGTGGCGTCATGCAGTCGAACGACGACGGAACGCCGCTGCCCTCAAGCGATCGCCTCGCCAAACATCAGCGCGCGGACGAACCGCACCGGCGGCGATCCGTGCGAAATCGCGGCATTGTTGTACCGCATCAGGTCGAACCTGCCGCCTGCGCGCCGCTCGGCCTCACGGCGCATGTCCATATGCTCGCTATAGCCGACGAAATAGCTGAGCAGTTGCGTGGACCCCAGCCGTGCGCGGGTCCATTTGCCAGCGGCCTCGCGCTCCTGCTGGAACGCGCCTTCGGTCATCAGCTTCATCGCCTGTGCCTCGGTCAGCCCTTCGGTATGGATGCCGATGTCGAGGAGGGTGTTGGTGATCGAGCGCATGCGCATCTTCAACACGGTCAGCTTGAACAGGGGGTCGCCGTCGAGATAGTCGGCGTCCGCCATCAGCCGTTCGGCATAGACCGCCCAGCCTTCGACAAATGGTCCCGACGACAGCACGGCGCGCAGCACCGACCTGTTTTCATTGCTGTGCGCGATCTGGAGATAATGGCCCGGCATCGCTTCGTGGATCGACAGGTCGTGGATCATATAGTCGTTATATTCGCGCAGGAACGAGGTCGTCTGCGCCTCGGTCCAGTCCGCCGGGATCGGCGACACCGCGTAGAAGGTGCCGAGATGCTTTTCGAGCGGGCCCGGGCTGTCGCAATAGGCGACGGCGACGCCCTGCTGGAACTTCGGCATCTCGATGATCTGGACGGGGGTGGTCGGTACCCGCACCAGTCGCTTTTCGCGGACAAAGGCGGTCGCGGTTTCCAGCGTGGAGCGCGCCTTGGCCATCACCTGCGACCGGGTCGGGCGACGGGCATAGCTCATTTCGAGCGCTGCCTCGATCGCGCGTTGCTGTTGTGCCGGGGTGGGCCTCGCCGGCGTCGGCACCGCGCCGGGCCGGCCGCGCAGGACCAGCCGCGCAAGCTGGTACATCTCGGTCCGGGTGTCGGCCGCGGCGCGGACCGCGCGTGCCTTGATCTCGGCACGCGACAGCGGCGAGAGGAGCGCGAACTTCACCTTCTGGTCATAGAGTTCGGCGCCCAGGCGGAAATCGCCGCTGGCGGCCGGAACCAGCACCGTGTCGAGCCAGCGCTGCTGTTCGGCGGTCGCGTCGCGCAGCGTCGCCACCGCCCGGTCGAACCGGGTGCGGTCGCCGCGCGACAGCGTACCCTTGTGGGGGGCGAGCATCGTGTCGACGATCTGGAGGATGCCGGCATTCTGTTTGGCGACGGTGGTCGCATAGATGGCGGGGACGCGCGCCGGAACGATGCTCTCGCGCATCTGCGCGAACATCGCCGGCACCGCCTCCATCCGCCTCGTCGCCGATCGCAGCCGCTGCGGCCACGGCGCGAAGTCGCGCGCCGCCAGCGCATAGAGTCCGCCGGAGATCGTCGCTGCCGCCCCCTGCGGGTCCCACGCGAACGGTTGCAGGACCTCGAGCGTCCAAAGCTGATAGCGAAGTTCGTTGTCGAGCAGCGCGGCATCGACCTGATCGTCGCGCGACAGCGTGGTGCGCGGGATCGCGGACAGTTCGGCAAGCGTCGCGCGCAGGAATTCGGCGTCGCGCGCGCGCCCGGCGGCCGACAGATCCTCGACCCGGTCGTCATGGGCGTGATTGCCGAGCGCGGTGGCATAGCCCGGATGCAGCCGCGCCATGCCGTCGAGATAGCGTTTCGACAGCCGCGCGAAGTCGCCCGCCGGTCCGCTCTGCGCGAGCGCCGGAAAACTGCCGGCGAGCGGCGCGAGCGCCATCAGCGCGACGAAATGGCGACGGTACATCGATATCCCCCTGAAATCCCGACGTCCACGCTATCGCGCGACCCGCGCCGGACAAAGGGGAATCAGCGGCCGCCCCGCAGTTCGATCGCGCGGGCAAAGACGGCGGCGAACATCTCCGGCGTCAACCGCCCGGTATTCTGGTTGTAGCGCGAGCAATGATAGCTATCGAGCAGCACCTGCCCGCCCGGCATGACGTGTTCGGCGAGATGGGCGAACCGGGCCTTGGGCAGCCGCCCGCCCAGCACCTTCACCGCCGACTGGTGCGCGATCGCGCCCAGCGCGACGACGACGCGCAGCGACGGCATCGCCGCCAGATCGGCATCGAGGAACGGGCGGCAGGTGCGGATTTCCTCGGGCGTCGGCTTGTTCTCCGGCGGCAGGCAGCGCACCGCGTTGACGATGGCGATCCCGCTCGGCACCGGCGCATCGTCGACCTTTCCGCTATAGCTGCCCCCGGCCAGCCCGGCGGCGATCAGCGTGTCCCAGAATAGCGGCCCCGACCGGTCGCCGGTGAACGGCCGGCCGGTGCGGTTGGCCCCTTGCAGCCCCGGCGCCAGCCCGACGATCGCCAGCCATGGATCGGCATCGGCGAGCGGCGCGACCGGCGCATTCCACCAGCCGGGATGCTCGCCGCGCAGGTGTTCGCGCAGGGACACGAGGCGCGGGCAGCGCGGACAGTCGCGCGGCGGTTCGGCGGCGGGGGCGGCGTCGAGGGTGGCGGTTTCCATCGCCAGCCGATAGGCGCAGGCGATGACGAGCTCAACCTATGCGATCGCGATCGGCTCCAATCGGCGTGGGCGGCATGGTGGCCCGGTCGCGGAGGTCCGCGCCGCGATCGCCACGTTGGCGGGCGTACACGCGGTCGCGCCGATCATGGCCAGCGCACCGCTGGGGCCGTCGCTGCGGCGCTATGCCAATACGGTCGTACTGCTCGACAGCGACCTGTCACCGCTCGAGCTGCTGGCGCAGCTCAAGGCGATCGAGCGCGGCTTCGGCCGGCGACGCGGGCGCCGCTGGGGATCGCGCGTGATCGACCTCGACATCGTATTGTGGTCGGGGGGCAGTTGGTACGGCCGTGGCCTGTGCGTCCCGCATGTCGCGTTCCGCGACCGCGATTTCGTGCTGCGACCCCTGTGCCGGATCGCGCCGGCATGGCGCGATCCGGTCGGCGGCCGGACGATCCGCCAACTGCACCAACTGGTTGACCGCGCCCGTCCGCGTGACTAGGGGCGGGGGCTTCGTGGGCCCGTAGCTCAGTTGGTAGAGCAACGGACTTTTAATCTGTAGGTCTCGGGTTCGAATCCCGACGGGCTCACCATTTCCGCACCGCCGGGATCCTTCCGAAGAAGCGTCGCCCGGCCGCCGCGGCATGCCGTTCGCACCGTTCCGGCGGCAGGGGTATCCAAGCCAGATGTCGCCCGCGTTCCGCCCCGAACCCCGCCCCCGCCACCGCCAGCCATGGAGGATCGTCGGCGTCGCCGCGATCGTCGGCGCGCTGTCGCTGCTGTTCGTGCTGGCCCGGCGGGTGGCGCGGGGCGACAGCTTTGCGCTGGACCAGCGGTTGCTGCTGGCGTTGCGCGGGATCGACGGCGCGCCGGTCGGATCGGAGCGGTTCACGTCGATGGTGCGCGACGTGACGGCGCTGGGCAGTACCACCGTGCTGACCATCGTCGTGGCGTTCGCCGCGCTGCTGCTCGCCAGCGCCGGACGGTGGCGGACCGGCGCACTGGTCGCGATCGCCTGCGCCGGCGGGAGCTGGGCCAACATGCTGTTCAAACAGGCGGTCGCGCGCACCAGGCCCGATCTGGTCCCGCATCTGATGGCGGAGACGTCGAACAGTTTCCCGAGCGGTCATGCCGCCAATTCCGCGATCGTGTACCTGACGCTGGCGACACTGGCATGGCCATTGCTGCGCCACCCGGCGGCACGCGGCTTCGCGGTCGCCGCCGCCGCGCTGCTGGTCGTCGCGATCGGGGTGAGCCGGGTCTATCTGGGCGTGCACTGGCCGAGCGACGTGCTGGCCGGATGGCTGTTCGGGGCGCTGTGGGCGCTCGGCTGGTGGCGGATCGAGCGCAGGGTGCTGGGCGAGCGCCGGGGCCGGCGGCGGTGTCCGGCGACGACGGGTTCGGCGGGATAGGCGGCACGGGCGGCACAGGCCGCGCCCGCGCCGCTATCCGTCGAGCTGCGCGAGCAGCGCCGCCGCCGCCGCCGTCTCGGCATCCTGTTTCGAGGTGCCGGTCGCTTCCGCCGATGCGAGCTTGCCGATGGTCACGCGGACGGTGAAGCGCGGGGCGTGGCCGGGGCCGCTCCGGTCGACGATCGCATAGTCGGGCGGGCGGCGGTTGTGCGCCGCGGCCCATTCCTGCAGCGCCGATTTCGGGTGGCGCGGCACGCGCAACTGCGCGTCGATCCGCGACCCCCACAACCGGCGGACGAGGTCGCGCGCGGGGTCATGGCCGTGGTCGAGATAGAAGGCACCGATCAGCGCCTCCATCACGTCGCCCAGCACATTGTCGCTGTCGCCGGCACCGTCGTCGCGCGCCTGCTTGCCGAGTTTCAGATGCGGCACGACGCCGATCCCGCGCGCGATCTCTGCACAGACCGCGCCCGTCACCAGCGCGTTGAAGCGTTTCGACAATGCGCCTTCGGTTTCGGTCGGGAAACGGTCGTAGAGCCATTCGGCGATGACGAGGCCCAGCACCCGGTCGCCGAGGAATTCGAGCCGTTCATAGGTCGCGCGCGCGGTGCTGCCATGGGTCAGCGCGCGGGCATAATCGTCGATCCGGGTCGGCGCGCGGCCCAGCGCCGTTTCGACCCAATGGGGCAGGGCGTCGCTCAGAAGCCTTCCCCGATCCGGTGCCACCGCGCGGCCGACACCCAGGTCCAGGGCAGCAGCCACTGTGCCGATCCGTCGGTCGAGAAGAAGTTCACGATCGCCTTCCCCTCGATATTCTCCAGCGGGACGATGCCGATACCGCCGCCTTCGCGTGCCGGGAAGCGGCTGTCGGCGCTGTCGTCGCGGTTGTCGCCCATCAGGAAGGCGTGGCCGGCGGGCACGGTGAACACCCCGGTATCGTCGGCCTCGGTCGTGCCGAGGTCGAGGACGTTGTAGCTCTTGCCGCCGGGCAGCGTCTCGCGGAACTGCGGATAGGCGCAGACCGGCCGGTCGGCGACGACGCGCTGGAAGGTGGCATCGCAATCGGTGTTGGGCGATACCGGCACGACGAAATCGGGCATCCGCTGCTTCGGGATCGCCTTTCCGTTCAGGAACAACTGGCCGCCGCGCATCTGCACCGTGTCGCCCGGGATGCCGATCACGCGCTTGATATAATCCTGTTTCGCGGTCGGCGGCGCCTTGAACACCACCACGTCGCCGCGCGCGGGCGTGCGCGGCAGGATGCGGCCGGGGATCAGCGGGATGCTCCACGGCAGCGAGTGCCGCGAATAGCCGTAGTTCCATTTGGTGATGAACAGATAGTCGCCGATCAGCAGCCGGGGCTGCATCGATCCCGAGGGAATCGAGAAGGGCGAGAACAGGAACGAGCGGATGATGAACACCACGATCGCCAGCTTGAGCAGGAAGACCATCAGGTCCGCCCCTTCCGAGCGCTGCGGCTTGGGGGTGGGCGCGGGCGGGGGCGGGGGCGGCGTGGGAGAAGCCGGGACGGGGTCGAGAGCCATGGGGTGAGCCATGCGTGCGACGGGGCGGGGCGTCAAGCGGGTTGGGCGTCGAGCGGGTTGGGCATGCAGCGGGTTGGGGGGCATCTCCACTGGACCTGCCCCCATCGTCCGCTCTAGGGCTGCGACCATCCTAACCGATGACAAGACGAGGGACGACATGGCGATGCAGGACTGGTCCGCGATCGAGGGGCTGACGCAGACGAAGCTGACCGATCTGTTCGCGAACGATCCGGACCGGCTGGCCAGGCTGACCGTCGATGTCGGCGGGCTGCATTTCGATTTCGCCAAGACGCATCTCGACGATGCGGCGATCGCGGCGTTCACCGGTCTGGCGACGACGATGGAACTGGGCGCCAGGCGGGATGCGCTGTTCGCCGGACAGGTCGTCAACGTGACGGAAGGTCGCGCCGCGACGCATACCGCCGAGCGCGGCGAGGGCAGTGCCGACGACGTGGCGCAGGCGCGTGCGTTCCAGGCGCGGATGCGGCAGGTGATCGACGCGATCGAGGCTGATGCGTTCGGCCCCGTCCGCCACATCCTGCACGTCGGCATCGGCGGATCGGCGCTCGGCCCCGACCTGATCTTCGACGCGCTGGGCCGTGACGAGGACAGGTATGACGTCGCGATCGTATCGAACGTCGACGGCGTGGCGATGGAGGAGGCGGTCAAGGGCTTCGACCCCGCAGCCACGCTGCTGGTCGTCGCCTCCAAGACCTTCACCACGACCGAGACGATGCTGAACGCGGAGTCGGCGATGGCGTGGATGCGCGAGGGCGGGGTCGAGGACCCCTATGGCCGCGTCATCGCGCTGACCGCCGCACCGGACCGGGCGGTGGAATGGGGCGTCGACGAAACCCGCGTGCTGCCGTTCGCCGAATCGGTCGGCGGGCGCTATTCGCTGTGGTCGACGCTGGGCTTTCCGTTCGCGCTGGCGCTAGGGTTCCAGGCCTATGAGGAACTGCTGGAAGGCGCGGCCGAGATGGACCGGCATTTCCGGCTGACCGAACCGGCGCGCAACGCACCGGTGCTCGCCGCCTTTGCCGACCTGTATTATTCGCAGGTCCGGGGATGCGAGACGCGCGCGACCTTTGCCTATGACGAACGGCTGCGGCTGCTGCCCTCCTATCTCCAGCAACTGGAGATGGAATCGAACGGCAAGTCGGTGACGGCCGCCGGGGAACCGCTGGCGCGCAATTCGGCGGCGATCACGTGGGGCGGGGTCGGTACCGATGCGCAGCATGCGGTGTTCCAGCTTTTGCATCAGGGCACGCGGATCGTGCCGCTGGAATTCGTCGCGGTGGTGGAGGCGGGCGATACGCTGGACCCCGCGCACCACCGGCAGTTGCTGCTCAACGCCTTTGCCCAGGGCGCGGCGCTGATGGCGGGCAAGGCCAATGACGATCCGGCGCGCGCCTATGCCGGCGACCGGCCGTCGTCGACGATCCTGTTGCAGGATCTGGACGCGCGGACGCTGGGCGCGCTGATCGCGTTCTACGAGGCGCGGGTGTTCGTGAATGCCGCGCTGCTCGGCATCAATCCGTTCGACCAGTTCGGTGTCGAGCTGGGCAAGGAAATGGCGAAGGCAGCCGATCGCGGCGGTCAGACGTTCGATGCGTCGACCAACGACCTTCTGGCACGGGCAGGACTTGCATGAGCGATTACGACTACGACCTCTTCGTCATCGGCGCGGGATCGGGCGGCACCCGCGCCGCGCGCGTATCGGCGGCGTACGGTGCGAAAGTGGCGGTGGCGGAGGAGTATCGCGTCGGCGGCACCTGCGTCATCCGCGGCTGCGTGCCCAAGAAGCTGCTGGTGTATGGCGCGCATTTTGCCGAGGACCTGCGCGATGCGAACGCGTTCGGCTGGGACGTGCCGGCGCAGTGCGACTTTTCATGGGCCAGGCTGCGCGACAATGTGCTGGGCGAGGTCGACCGGATCAACGGCGCCTATACGTCGACGCTGGAGAATCACGGGGTCGAGATCATCCCCGAACGCGCGACCGTGACGGGGCCGCATTCGGTGAAGCTGGCGGGCGGGCGCGAGGTGACGGCCGAGCGTATCCTGATCGCGGTCGGGGCCACGCCGGCGGTGCCGGGCTGTCCGGGGGCGGAACATGGCATCACCTCGAACGAGGCGTTCCACCTCGACGGCATTCCCAGGCGTATCCTGATCGCGGGCGCGGGCTATATCGCCAACGAGTTCGCCGGCGTGTTCCACCAGTTCGGCGCGCACGTCATCCTCATCAACCGCACCGACGTGATCCTGCGCGGTTATGACGAATCGATCCGCGACCGGCTGTTGCAGATTTCGATGACCAAGGGGATCGAGTTCCGCTTCCACGCCGAGTTCGAGGGGATCGAGAAGGGCGATGACGGCTGCCTGACGGTCAGCATGTCGAACCATGAACCGGTGACGGTCGACATGGTGATGTTCGCGACCGGGCGCGTTCCCAACACCGAAGGGCTGGGGCTGGAAACGGCGGGCGTCGAGCTGGACGGCAAGGGCGCGGTAAAGGTGAACGCGCAGGCGCAATCGTCCTGCCCGTCCATCTATGCGGTCGGTGACGTGACCAACCGCGTACAGTTGACCCCGGTCGCCATCCGCGAGGGGCAGGCGTTCGCCGACCGGACCTATGGCGGCAGGGACGTGGACGTCGATTATGACTGTATCCCGAGCGCGGTGTTCAGCCATCCGCCTATGGCCGGCGTCGGCATGACCGAGGGCGAGGCGAAGACGAAGCTGGGGTCGGTCAAGGTGTATCTGTCCGACTTCCGCCCGATGAAGAACGTGCTGGCCGGCCGCAACGAACGCGCGCTGTACAAGATGATCTGCGAGGAGACGACCGGGCGGATCGTCGGGCTGCACATGATCGGGCCGGACGCCCCGGAAATCCTGCAGGCGGCCGCGATCGCGGTGAAGGCCGGGCTGACCAAGGAAGCGTTCGACCAGACGGTCGCGCTGCATCCGACGATGGCCGAGGAACTGGTGCTGATGAAGTAGGCCCAAATCCTCCCCATGGAATGGGGAGGGGGACCGTCCGGCGTAGCCGGATGGTGGAGGGGCATCGCCACCGTCGGAACGGCTGCGTTTGTGGCGACACCCCTCCACCATGCTGCGCATGGTCCCCCTCCCCGCGGAGCGGGGAGGATTTTAGCCTTCCGCCAAGATCGCGTCCGCCTCGCTCAACCGGTCGCCGCCGACGCGTTCGCCGATCGTCGCGGTCACGGCGACGTTCATCGTCACGTTGCCCAGCGTCCGGACGATGTCGGGCAGCGTCTCTACCGCGACCAGCAGTGCCAGCGGTTCGACCGGCACCCCCATCGCGACGGCGATCGGCGCGATCGAGGAGACGAAGCTGATCTGGCCGGGCAGGCTGGCCGCGCCCATCGTCGTGATCGCGCCCGCGGCGATGCCGGCGGCGATCTGCCCGGCGCCCAGCGGCACGCCGAACACATGCGCGACATAGAGCGCGACGCCGAGGTTCATCGCCGGCCCGGTCGCGCGGAACAGCGCCACCGCCATCGGCAGCACCACGCCCGACGTGGCGACCGGCACGCCGATATCGGCCGATCCCTTCAGCATCGCCGGCAGCGAGGCGAGCGAGCTCTGCGTCGAGATCGCGACCGCCTGTGCCGGCGTCGTCGCCTTGAGGAAGCGGCCGATCGACACCCGCCCGCCGAAGCGCGCCAGCGGATAGGCGAGCAGCCAGATGCCCATCCCGACGCTCATCAGCACCAGCACATAATGGACCAGCGCCCCGAACGCGGCGGTGCCGGCCCGCGCGCCGACGACATAGCCGAGCGCGAACACGCCGATCGGCCCCAGCCACAGGACCCAGTTGATGACGATCAGCATCGTGTCGGCGATCGCCTGGAACAGCCGCACCAGCACGCCGCGATGGTCCTGCGGCAGCCGGGTGAGCGCGAAGCCGAAGACCAGCGTGAACAGGATCAGCGGCAGGAACTGGTCGTTCGCCGCCGCCGCCACCGGATTGGTCGGCACGATCGCGACGAGGAAGTCGGTGAACGGCGGCACCTCTTCCGCGGGCGCGGCGGTGCCGAAGGTCGCGCGGAGCGCCTCCGCCGCGGTGTTTCCCAGCGGGAACAGGTCGAGCAGCGTGAGGGTCAACAGCGCGCCCAGCGCCGACGAGGTCCACAGGATCGCGACGAACAGCAGCAGCGACCGCGTCGCGATGCGGCCGGCGCGCGCCGCCTCCGCCGTCTGGGCGATGCCGGTGACGAGCAGCGCCACGACCAGCGGCACGATCGTCATGCGCAGGGCGTTCAGCCACGCGGTGCCGATCGGCTCGGCAATGGCGATGCCCGACAGCGCGGTATCGGGCAATCGCCCCGCCAGGACGATGCCCAGCGCCAGCCCCGCGCCCAGTCCCGCCAGAATTCGTGTCGCCTGCGACATGCTCGCCCTTTTGATAAAGAGGCGGTAATAGCTCCGCCGATCGATCGCTCAACCTGAAGGCGTATGTGACGATGGCAAGGAAATATTTCGGCACCGACGGGATTCGCGGGCTGACCAACACCCGTCCGATGACCGCCGAGATGGCGATGCGCATCGGCATGGCGGCGGGCGCGCACTTCCGCCGGGGCGATCACCGCCACCGCGTGGTGATCGGCAAGGATACGCGGCTGTCGGGCTATATGCTCGAAAACGCGATGGTCGCGGGCTTCACCTCGGTCGGGATGGACGTGGTGCTGGTCGGCCCGCTGCCGACGCCGGCGGTGGCGATGCTGACCCATTCGATGCGCGCCGACATGGGGGTGATGATCTCCGCCAGCCACAATCCGTACCAGGACAACGGCATCAAGCTGTTCGGCCCGGACGGCTACAAGCTGTCCGACGCCGACGAGCTGGCGATCGAGGCGCTGATCGACAGCGACGTCGACCTGGCGGCACCGGGCAATATCGGCCGCGCCAAGCGGATCGAGGACGCGCGCGGCCGTTACATCCACTTCGCCAAGTCGACCTTTCCCGAGAACCTGCGCCTCGACGGGATGAAGCTGGTCGTCGATTGTGCGAACGGCGCGGCGTACAATGTCGCGCCGTCGGCGTTGTGGGAACTGGGCGCGGAGGTGATCGCGATCGGCGTGACCCCCGATGGCAAGAACATCAACGACCGCGTCGGATCGACCGCGCCGCAGGTCCTGTCGGAAACCGTCGTGGCGTCGGGCGCGCAGGTCGGCATCGCGCTGGACGGCGACGCCGACCGGCTGATCGTGGTCGACGAAGCGGGCCGGGTGATCGACGGCGACCAGTTGATGGCGACGATCGCCGCCGGATGGGCCCGCGCCGGACGGTTGCAGGGCGGCGGGCTGGTCGCGACGGTGATGTCGAACCTCGGGCTGGAGCGGCATCTGTCGGCGCAGGGGCTGGGGCTGGTCCGCACCGCGGTCGGCGACCGCCATGTCCTCGAAAAGATGCGGACGGCGGGCTATAATGTCGGCGGCGAACAGTCGGGGCATATCATCCTGTCCGACTATGCGACGACCGGCGACGGGCTGGTCGCGGCGTTGCAGGTGCTGGCGGAAATCCAGCGCGCCGGGGCACCGGCCAGCGAAGTGCTGCACCGGTTCGATCCGTTGCCGCAGCTTTTGAAGAATGTCCGCTTCGCCGGGGGCAGGCCGCTCGACGACCCGCGGGTGAGGGATGTGGTCGCGGGCGTGGAGGCCGAACTGACGGGGCGCGGGCGGCTGGTGCTGCGCGCGTCGGGGACCGAGCCGGTGATCCGGGTCATGGCGGAGGGCGACGACGCGGGCCATGTCGAACAGATGGTCGATCGCATCTGCGACGCGGTGCGGCAGGCGGCGGCCTGATGCTGGACATGAAACCGGCGTGCGAGCGGTGCGACGTGCCGCTGCCGGCGGCGGCGCACGGGGCGTTCATCTGTTCGCACGAATGCACGTTCTGCGCGCAATGCGCCGACGAATTCGACGAGGTCTGTCCGAACTGCCGGGGGGAACTGGTCGACCGGCCGACGCGGCGCAAGTAAGTCCTCCCCGTGGCGGGGAGGACTTTCAACGCCCCCCCGCCGCTGCTAACCCCACGCCCATGACCACATCCCGTATCCTGATCGTCGCCGGTTCCGATTCCGGCGGGGGCGCCGGTATCCAGGCGGATATCAAGACCGCGACGATGCTGGGCGCGCATGCGATGACCGCGATCACCGCGATCACCGCGCAGAACACGCTGGGCGTCGATGCGGTCCACGCCGTCCCGACCGACATGGTGATGGCACAGGTCGATGCGGTGGTACGCGACATCGGCGTCGATGCGGTGAAGATCGGCATGATCGGATCGGCGCGCACCGCGCATGCGCTGGCCGACCGGCTGCGCGACCTGCGCGGCATTCCGGTGGTGTTCGATCCCGTCATGATCGCCACCAGCGGGGCGCGGCTGGCCGACGAGGCGACCGTCGCCGCGTTCGAGCGGCTGATGGCGGTGGCGACGGTAGCGACGCCGAACCTGCCCGAACTGGCGGCGCTGGGCGGGGTCGATCCGATCCTCGAGCGTGGCTGTGCGGTGCTGGCCAAGGGCGGGCATGGCGCGGGCGAGGTGCTGGTCGACCGGCTGCACCAGCGTGGGGCCGGTGTCGCGCCACTGGTCGAATGGTCTTCGCCCCGTATCGACGGCATGGCGACGCATGGCACCGGCTGTACCCTGTCGACCGCGATCGCGTGCGAACTGGCCAGGGAATGGACGCTGGCCGAGGCGATCGGCCGCGCGCGCGGCTTCGTGCGGATCGCGATGCTGGGGGCCGACGAACTGGGCCGCGGCGCGGGACCGATGGCGCAGCAGGGGGTGCGGCTGGACCTCAACCAGTCGCGCTGGTCGCCGATGCTGAACCAGGTGACGGTGCCGGCCAGCGACGTGCCGGCCAGCGAGCATTTCTACCGCCTGCTCGGCCTCAAAACGATCGTTCGTTCCAGCCGCCGCTATGCCCGGTTCGAGAGCGAGGGCGGGGCGACCTTTTCGATCGAGATGACCGACGAGCGCAAGGTGCCGGCGGTCTATTTCGAGGTCGGCGACCTGAACGTCGTGGTCCATTACCTCAAGGGGCAGGGGCTGTCGTTCGCGCAGGAGCCGATCGACCGGCCCTGGGGCTGGCGCGAGGCGCGGCTGTTCGACCCGGCGGGGAACGAGGTGTGCCTGTACCAGGCGGGCGAGATGCGGCGCTTTCCACCGTGGCGCATCGCCGATGCCTGACTGGAGCCACGAGGCCCGTCATGCGGGCCCGGTCGCCGGCGTGGACGAGGCCGGACGCGGGCCGCTGGCCGGGCCGGTGGTCGCCGCCGCGGTCGTGCTCGATCGCGACTGCGTGCCGGCGGGGCTGAACGATTCGAAGCAGTTGAGCGCGAAGCGGCGGGCCGAACTGCATGCGCGGCTGATCGAATGTGCGACGGTCGGCGTGGGGATCGCCAGTGTCGAGGAGATCGACCGGCTGAATATCCTGTGGGCGACCATGCTGGCGATGGAGCGCGCGGTCGATGCGCTGGGGATCGTGTGCGCCATGGTGCTGGTCGACGGCAATCGCTGCCCCCGATGGTCGCATCCGAGCGTGGCGGTGATCGGCGGCGACGCGATCAGCCTGTCGATCGCGGCTGCATCGATCGTCGCGAAACAGACGCGCGATGCGATGATGATCGAGGCGGACGCGCGTCATCCCGGCTATGGCTGGGCATCGAACAAGGGCTATGGCGCGAAGGTGCATCTGGAGGCGCTCCGGACGCTGGGGCCGACACCGCTGCATCGGCGCAGCTTTGCGCCGGTCGCGCAGGCGATGCTGCTCTAGATCCTCCCCACAGGGTGGGGCGGGGGACCGCCGCGTAGCGGTGGTGAAGGGGGAAGCCCCGAGCGTTCCATATGGGGCCATGTCCCTCCACCAGCCTGCGGCTGGTCCCCCTCCCCATGATATGGGGAGGATTTGCGATGAGTTGAGGCCTACCATATCTTGAGTCCCGGACGGTCGGCGGGACTCAATATCTGCCCCGCGCGACTCGATTCGTCGTCGCAACGAATCCGCCTGAGCGGGAGAGTCAAGCATTACCTCTTGACCGCGACTCGCCGATTCCCCGAAATGGCGCCGATTCAACGGGGGCTGGCGACGATGGTGGCAACGAAAATCCGGGCGAAGGCGTCCAAGACGGTCGCGCTGCCGCTCGACCGCATCCTGATGGACGACTGTATCGACGCGATGCGTTCGCTGCCGGCCGGGTCGATCGACTGCATCTTCGCCGATCCGCCCTATAACCTGCAACTGGGCGGCGACCTGTTGCGTCCCGATGGCAGCCAGGTCGATGCGGTCGATGACGACTGGGACAAGTTCGACAGTTTCGCGACCTATGACCGGTTCACCCGCGACTGGCTGGCCGAGGCGCGGCGCATCCTGAAGCCCGATGGCACCTTGTGGGTCATCGGCAGCTATCACAACATCTATCGCGTCGGGTCGATCGTGCAGGACCAGGGCTTCTGGATCCTCAACGACATCGTGTGGCGCAAGTCGAACCCGATGCCCAATTTCAAGGGCACGCGCTTCACCAACGCGCACGAGACGATGATCTGGGCATCGATGGGCGAGAAGGCGCGCTACACCTTCAACTATCGCCAGATGAAGACGCTGAACGACGAATTGCAGATGCGGTCGGACTGGGAGTTTCCGATCTGCGGCGGGCCGGAGCGGCTGCGCAGGGACGGGACGAAGGTCCACCCGACCCAGAAGCCCGAGGCGCTGCTGTACCGCGTGCTGCTGGCGTCGACCCGGCCGGGTGACGTGGTGCTCGACCCGTTCTTCGGCACCGGCACGACGGGCGCGGTCGCCAAGCGGCTGGGGCGGCGTTTCATCGGGATCGAGCGCGACGCGACCTATGTCGAGGCGGCGACAGCGCGGATCGAGGCGGCGCTGCCGCTCGACGAATCGGCGATCCGCGCGATGCGGGCGCCGACGAAGCCGCCGCGCGTGGCGTTCGGGGTGCTGGTCGAAAACGGGCTGGTGCCGCCCGGTTCGATCGTCACCGACACCAGGCGCCGGTTCCGCGCGACCGTATTGGCCGACGGGTCGCTGCTGTCGGACTGCGGCACGGCCGGATCGATCCACAAGCTTGGTTCGACGTTGCAGAATGCGCCGTCGTGCAACGGCTGGACCTTCTGGCATATCGACGGGGCCGACGGACTGGTCGCGATCGATGCGCTGCGCCAGCAATGGCTGCTGGCGACCCAGCCCTGATGTACCTTCGCCCAGTCCGCTTCGTCGATACGCCGGTCGGGCTGCCCGATGGCGGCGCGGCGCGGCTGGCCGGGGGGATGCTGTGGTTCGCCGCCTATGAGGTGCGCGACCGTGCCGGGTTGCGGATCACCGTGCCGGTCGCCGGGTTCGACGACTGGGTCGCCGGCCTGTCCGCGGCGCAGGCGGAGCGGGCGCGGCTGCTGCATCGCCGGATCACCGCGCCGCGTGGCGCGCTGACGCTGGGGGAGCGGGTGCTGCGGTTCGACCAGCCGCAGGTGATGGGCATCCTGAACGTCACGCCCGACAGCTTTTCCGATGGCGGCGCGCATGTCGGCGATCCGGCGGGTGCGGCGGCGGCAGGGGTGGCGATGGCGGCAGCGGGCGCGGCGCTGATCGATCTGGGCGGCGAATCGACCAAGCCGGGTGCTGCGACCGTGTGGGAAGGCGACGAGATCGCGCGCGTCGTGCCGGTCGCGGAGCGGCTGGCGGCGGCCGGGGTCGCGGTGTCGGTCGACACGCGCAAGGCGGCGGTGATGGAAGCGGCGCTGGCGGCGGGGGCGCATCTGGTCAACGACGTCGCCGCGCTTGCCTATGATCCGCGCGCGGCGGCGGTGGTCGCGGCGAGCGGTTGCCCGGTGGTGCTGATGCATTCGCCCGCGCCGGGCCAGGGGCCGCATGGGGGCGATGGCTATGGCGACCCGCTGCTCGACGTGTTCGACTGGCTGGAGGCGCGGGTCGAGGCGGTGGTCGCCGGCGGGATCGACCGGGCGAGGATCGTGGTCGATCCGGGGATCGGCTTCGGCAAGGCGCTGGGCGACAATCTCGCGCTGGTCAACGGCCTCGCGCTGTTCCACGGGCTGGGCTGTCCGGTCCTGCTGGGGGCGAGCCGCAAGCGGATCGTCGGTGCGCTGTCGAACGAGGCACCGGCCGACCAGCGGCTGGGCGGGTCGGTCGCGCTGGCGCTGGCCGGGGTCGAGCGCGGGGCGCAGATCGTGCGGGTGCATGACGTGGCCGAGACGGTGCAGGCGATCCGGGTGTGGCGCGGCTTGCGGGATGCAGCACTGGTCGCGCGGTAGCATACAAGTGGCGAGCGTGCGGGTGCGCGTCGCGCCAGCGCCCATGGATCAAACCGTCCGCCGTCCGCTATAGCGCGGGCATGGTCCGCCTTTTCCTGTTGCTCGCCGCATTGTCGGCAATGTTCGCCGATGTCGCCCATGCCCAGCAGAACGGGTTCGACCTCGACGGTCCCGAAGTGGCGATCAGCGTCCGGCGGGGGGATGCCGAGCTGCCGGTCGCGGCGGTGCCCGCGCTGCGTGGCGGCGACAGGCTGACGGCCAGAGCGTTGCTGCCCGCCGATCAGTCGGAACGCTATCTGCTGGTCGTCGCCTTCCTGCGCGGCGCGACCAATCCGCCGCCCAGGAACTGGTTCTTCTCGGTCGAAACGTGGCGCGCCAAAAGGAACGTGCTGACCGTCACGGTTCCCGAAGGCGCCGAACAGGCGATGCTGTTCCTGGCGCCGGAGGCGGGCGGCGGCTTGTCGGCGGTGCGTGGCGCGGTGCGCGGGCGACCGGGGGTGTTCGTGCGCGCGGCGCAGGATCTGTACCAGGCCTCGCTCGACCGGCAGCGCCTCGACGCGTTCGTCGGTGCGGTCGGGCGGATCGGCGACAGCGCACCCGAACGGCTGGCGACCGCCGCGCCGGTGCTGGCCAGTGCGCTGCGGATCAAGCTGAACGCCGACTGCCTGCTGCGCCAGCGCGCGTTGCAGGCCGCGTGCCTGACCCAGCAGCGGGACGCGCTGGTGCTGCAGGCGCAGCGCGGCGCGACGCTGACCGAGACGCTGACCGGTACGCCGGTCGACCTCGCCTATCGCGTGGCGGCGACGCGCGAGGGCGGGGCGGGCTATTACAGCCCGTATATCGCGCTGGCGCGTGACGTCGCGCGGCTGTTCGGCGCGTTTCGCAGCGCGCAATATCAGTATCTGCCGGCACTGGCGCTGGGGCAAGGGGATGCGATCCACCTGCAACTGAACAGCGCGCCGTCGTTCCAGAATCCGCGATCGGTGCTGGTCGCGCCGCTGCCGCCGATCGGCGACGCGCCGCCGCCATCGTGGCGATCCGCCGCGGCGGGGGCGCTGTGCCTGGCCAAGCCCGACCTCGTGCTGCCGCTCGACGATGCGGCGCTGCTGTTCGCGACCGATTATGCCCGCGGCCTGGTGCTGCGCGTGACGGCGACGGACGGGCGGGTGTCGACGATGCCGCTCGCCCCCGATGTCGAACGCGGTGGCCTGGTCCTTGCCGGCAGCGCGCCGCCCGCCCCGGGACCGGTGGCGGAGGCGGTGGTGCAGGGCCGCTGGGGCTTTGCCGGGTTCAGCGGGCCGGCTGTTCCCGCCCAGATCGACGGTCCCGGCGCGTGGAGTGCCCGGCCCGATGCGAACGTGATCGTCGGGCGCGACCATCCGCTGGTGCTGCGCGGCGGCGCGTCGGCCTGTGTCGCCGGGCTGACGCTGCGCGACGGTGCCGGCCTCAGCCGCTCGCTGGCGTGGAAGGCGGCAGGCCCCGATGCGATCGAAGTGACGTTGCCGCTCGGCAGGACCCGGCCGGGGCCGCTGACATTGACGGTCGTGCGCCACGGCGCGGTCGCGCCCGACCAGATCGCGCTGACCGGGCGCGTCGAGCCAAGCCGGCTCGACCGGTTCACCGTCCATGCCGGCGATCGCGACGGCGTGCTGGAGGGCGCGCGGCTGGATCAGGTGACGGCGCTGACGCTGGGGGGCACGCGCTTCGTCGCCGGCGCGCTGACCCGCGTGGGCGAGGGCGACCGGCTGGTGCTGAGCGCCGAACAGCCGCTGGCGGGCGGCGGCGATGCGACCGCGAGCGTTGCGCTGCGCGACGGACGCAGTGCCGGCGTACCCGCCACGATCGCGCCGGCGCGGGCGGTGGCACGATTGATCGACCGGCGGGTGGCGTTCGATCCCCCCGCGGGCAGCCTGCCGATCGATCTGCCGCAGGAGCTGGTGCCGGCCGGTGCGTCGCTGACCTTCTCCGCACGGATCGCCGGGGGGCTGCCGGGCGTGGACGACGGGATCGAGATCGCGGCGGGCGAGGCGGCCCGGCGACTGACGGTCGCGTCGGGTGCGGTGCAGCGTGTGGGTGACGATGTCGTGGTGACGACCATCGCCCCGCAGACGATGTTCGGGCCGGCAGTGTCGGGGGCGATGCGGTTGCGCGCATGGCGCGGCGGGGCGCCGGGGGAATGGCAGCCGCTGGCGACGCTGGTGCGCCTGCCGGTGCTGAGCGCGATCACCTGTACCGAGCGCTGCGCCGTCGCCGGGCGCGACCTGTTCCTCGTCGCCGCGATCGGGCCGACGGCGGACAGGGCCGCTGCCACGCCGCTGCCCGCCGGGTTCGTCGGCACGTCGGTGGCGGTCCCGCCACCGGTCGACCCCGTGCTGTACCTGTGGTTGCACGACGCCGCCGATGTGGCGCTGCGGGTGACAGTATCTGCGAGATAGGCCCGGCGCGAGATGCGTGCCGCGCAGGAGAGGTCGGGGCCGGGGGGATACGGGCCGAATCACCTCCCCCATCAGGGGGCCGGTGTCGGGCCACGGCGAGGCGAGGCCTGCTCGTCAATGTCTCTGGTCGGGGCGACAGGATTCGAACCTGCGACCCCCACACCCCCAGTGTGATGCGCTACCAGGCTGCGCTACGCCCCGATCAGAGAGGGCGTGCCTTTAGGCCCGGTTTCGCCGCCATGCAAGCCCGAAGCGTTCGAGCGGGCAAATGTTGCGCGGGCGCGGCGCAGATGATAGCTGGCCGCATTTGACAGGATGCCGTGTTCGCGGCGTCCGCTTTTTCGGACATTCAGGCCAGCAATGCTCGTACCTTCCGCTTTCGCCCAGTCCGCCGCCGCACCTGCGGCCTCGGGCGGTTTCCTCGGCACGCTCGTCGGCATCGCGCCGCTGCTGCTGATCTTCGTCGCCTTCTACTTCCTGCTGATCCGTCCGCAGTCCAAGCGGATGAAGACGCTGCAGGCGTCGATCGCCGCCGTGAAGCGCGGCGACCAGGTCGTGACCGCCGGCGGCGTGATCGGCAAGGTGACGAAGGTCGAGGACGCCTTTGTCGAGGTCGAGATCGCTCCCAACACCCGCATCCGCGTGGTCAAGGCGACCATTGCAGAGGTCACGCCGCCGGCCGGCGCCAAGCCCGCGAACGACTGATGCTCGACTTTCCCCGCTGGAAGCGGATCGCCATCTGGGCATCCGTGATCCTGTTGGCGCTGTTCGCGGTGCCGAGCCTGTTGCCCGAAGCGACGCGCGCGAAGCTGCCCGGCTGGGTGCCGACGCCGACGATCAACTTCGGCCTCGATCTGGCGGGGGGCAGCTACATCCTGCTCGAAGCGCAGACGCAGGATGTCGCCGCGACCCGGGTCGAGGCGATGCGCGAGATGATCGCGACCGAGATGCGCCGTGCCCCGCGCGTCGGCGTCGGCGACATTTCGACGCGCGGCGGGCAGATCAGCTTCATGGTCCGCGACGCGACCCAGGTCGACGCCGCGCGCGAGAAGCTGCTGGGCCTGACCGGCGGCGGCGCGGGGATGACCGGCCAGCGCGAATGGGACATCGAGGTGCGCGACACCACGCGCTTCGTCCTGACCCCGACCCAGGCCGGGCTGCGTCTGGCGGTCGAGAATGCGATGAAGGACGCGACCGAGGTCGTGCGCCGCCGCATCGACGAACTGGGCACGCGCGAACCGACCATCATCCAGCAGGGCAGCAACCGCATCGTCGTGCAGGTGCCGGGGCTTTCCGATCCGAAGGCGCTCAAGGACCTGCTCGGCAAGACCGCGCGGCTGGAATTCAAGCTGGTCGACCTCGCCGCCGATCCGGCCGCCGTCGCGCGCGGGCAGGCCCCGGCGGGCAGCCAGATCCTGCCCTATCCGTCGCAGGGTGCGCCGATCGCGGTCAAGCGGTCGACGATCATCTCGGGCGACCAGCTCGCCGATGCGCGCCAGACCTATGACCAGAACGGCCAGCCCAACGTCACGATCAACTTCAATGCCGAAGGCGGTCGCCGCTTCGCGAAGGTGACGCAGGAAAATACCGGCAAGCCGTTCGCGATCATCGTCGACAATTCGGTCATCTCCGCCCCCAATATCAACGAACCGATCCTCGGCGGCAGCGCGACGATCAGCGGCGGCTTCACCGCCGACAGCGCCAACCAGCTCGCCATCGCGCTGCGTTCGGGCAAGCTGCCGGTCGACCTGACCGTCGTGCAGGAAAGCACCGTCAGCCCCGAACTGGGCGCCGATTCGGTAAAGGCCGGCGTCACCGCCGCGATCATCGCGACGATCGCGGTCATCGTGTTCATGGTCATGACCTATGGCCGGTTCGGCATCTATTCGACGATCGCCGTCGTGCTGAACATCCTGATGATTATCGCAGTGATGGCGTTCCTGAACGCCACGCTGACGCTGCCCGGCATTGCCGGTTTCGTGCTGACCATCGGTACCGCGGTCGACGCGAACGTCCTCATCAACGAGCGTATCCGCGAGGAACGGCGACGCGGGCGCAGCGTGCTGCAATCGCTGGAGCTGGGCTACAAGGAAGCGAGCCGCACGATCTTCGAGGCGAACGTGACCCACGCCATTGCCGGCGGGATCATGCTGATCCTCGGCTCGGGGCCGATCCGCGGCTTCGCGGTCGTGCTGCTGCTCGGCATCGCCAGTTCGGTGTTCACCGCCGTCACCTTCACGCGGATGCTCGTCGCCGGATGGATGCGCCGCAACCGTCCGACCGACATCACCATTTAAGGCCCAGCCGTCATGCGTCTCATCAAGCTGGTTCCCGACAACACCAACATCCGCTTCGTCGCGGTACGCAAGATCGCGTTCACCGTGACACTGATCCTCAGCATCCTCGCGGTCGGGCTGGTGTTTGCGCGCGGGCTCAATTTCGGCGTCGATTTCATGGGCGGCGTCGCGATCGAGGAAAGGTTCGCCACCCCGCCGCAGATCGACCGCGTCCGCGCCACGATCGAGCGGCTGGGCGTGGGCGAACCGGCGATCCAGCAGTTCGGCGACCCGACGCTGGTGTCGATCCGCCTGCCGGTGCCCGAAGGGGATTCGGGCGCGACCGATCGGCTGGTCGAACGCGTCAAATCGGCGCTCGCCACCGAATTTCCGGGTGCGACCTTCAGCAACTATTCGACCGTGTCGGGCAAGGTGTCCGACGAGCTGGTGACGAACGGCATCCTCGCGGTCGTGCTGGCGATCGTCGGCATCGCGATCTTTTCGTGGTTCCGCTACGAATGGCAGTTCGGTGTGTCGACCGCGGTCGCGATCGTCCATGACGTGCTCATGACGCTGGGTTTCTTCGCGCTGTTCCGCGACCAGTTCGCGTTCGACCTGACCATCGTCGCGGCGGTGCTGACCATCATCGGCTATTCGATCAACGACAAGATGGTGATCGACGACCGCATCCGCGAAAACATGCGCAAGTTCCGCAAGATGGAGATGCGCGAGCTGATCGACCTGTCGGTCAACGAAACGCTGCCGCGGACCGTCATGACCTCGCTCACCATCCTGCTGGCGCTGACCGCGCTGCTGGTGTTCGGCGGCCATGTTCTGCGCGGCTTCACCGCGGCGATGATCCTGGGCGTGATCGTCGGCACCTATTCGTCGATCTACGTATCGTCGTCGCTCCTCATCACGCTGGGGCTGAAGCCCGGTGCGCCGGTGGGCGAGGGGACGGTCAGGGAATCCGTGCCGCAAAAGACGTCGCGGTGAAGCTCGACCGGACCCGCAGGGGCGACGGTCCGCTCGTCTCCGGGCTGACCACCGCCGGGTTCCGGGTCGATGACGGCATCTACCCCGCGCTGCTGATGACGCCACGGCGCGCCGATCTGTGGGAGCCGCCGGCGTTCGAGGAACTCGACGCGGCGGCGCTGGCGTCGGTGCTGGCGATGAGCCCCGAATTCCTGCTGCTCGGCACCGGCCCGACCCTGCGCCAGCCGCCGCGCGCGCTGGTCCGTGCGCTGGATGCGCAAGGGCTGGGGATCGAGGCGATGGACAGCCGCGCGGCCGCACGGGCGTGGGGCGTGTTGCGCAGCGAAGGGCGACAGATCGCGGCGGCATTCTATCCGCTCTGACGTTCCGGGCCGACCGGGGCGGGTGTCCCGGCAACAGGCAGCGACGGGCGACAGGACGCCCTGGCCCCGCCTCATGACGAAGCGGGTTATGCCCGCGCCGCCACCAACCCGGCCAGATGCTCGCGCAGCTCGCGTGCATTCCGCTCCCAACCGAACGCATCGACCGTCGCCCGTGTCGCGTCCGGATCGGCCGGTTGCGACAGCACCGCTGCGATTCCCCGTGCCACCGCCGCCGGTTCGCGCGCGACGATCCGTCCGGCAACCGGCCCGGTCACGACCTCCCGCGCGGCGCCGGCATCGGGGATCACGATCGGCGTCCCGCTTGCCAGCGCCTCGACCCACGCATTCGCCAACCCTTCCGACGACGACGCCAGCGCCATGACGTCGGCCGCGGCCAGCAGGTCGGGCAGGTCGCCATGCGGCATCGGCCCGCACAGCCGCACCCGGTCGCCGACGCCAAGCCCGGCGATCCGCGTGGCAAGCGCCGCCCGGTCGGGGCCACCCCCGACGATCCATAGCTGCACCCCCGGCAGCGCCGCCACCGCGTCGAGGACGATGCCATGTCCCTTGCGTGGGATCAGCGCGCCGAGCGATACCACCAGCGGCCCCCCGATCCCCAGCCGCGCGCGGGCCGCGGCGCGGTCGATGCTGCCGAAGCGGCTGCGGTCGATCCCGGTGCGGTGCACGCGGACCGGCTGGTCGATGCCGGCGCCGGCGATATCGGCGGCCATCGACTGCGACACCGCCAGCAGTCCATCGGCGGCGCGGCCGGCGGCACGCACCTGCGCGGCGGTGGCGGGCGCATGGCCCCAATGATGGATATCGGCACCGCGCGCCTTGATCGACACCGGTACGCCGAACCGCCTGCCCAGCGCCACTGCCGCCGGCCCGTCGGGAAAGAAGAACTCCGCGTCGATCACGTCGAACGGAAAGGTTTCGCGCAACGCCGTCAGGTGCGGTACCAGCCGCCGGACCAATGCGCCGGCATGGAACCGCCCCCGGGTGCCGGGCACGTTCAAGAACCGGGGCCGATCGACCGGCAGCCCCTTCCATATTTCCCTTTCGGGCAGGGCGGACAGCGACCGGTAGCTCGGGTGCAGGGTAAGCGGGGAGGGGGGCAGGCCGAGCGGTGCGACCACCCGTACCGCGACGTCGTCCAGTGCGGCCAGCCCTAGCGTCTGCCGTTCGACGAACACCCCGAAATCGGGGCGCGCCGCATCGGGGAACAGGGTGGCGAGGGTCAGGACACGCAGCATCGTCGATCACCCTAGCGGGAAAAGGGTGAAGGCTTTGCGAAAAGACAGACGGATTCCGCGATATCCCGCACGGGCAGGAATCCGGAGCGAGGGCTGCCACGGCACGACCGGCGTCACCCTATCCCCGCCAATGGGGATAGGGTGACAAGGCGGGGTCCGCGATCACACCGTCAGGCTGTGCTCCAGCGTGATCTCGGCATTCAGCAGCTTCGAGATCGGGCAGCCGGCCTTGGCACCCGCCGCGATCTCCTCGAACTTCGCCTGTTCGATGCCGGGGACATGCGCGGTCAGCGTCAGCGCCGACTTCGTCACCTTGAACCCGTCGCCGTCCTTGTCGAGCGACACCTTCGCGGTCGTCTCCAGCGTGCCGTCCGTAAAGCCGGCACCGGCCAGTGCGAAGCTCAGCGCCATGGTGAAGCAGCTCGCATGGGCGGCGGCGATCAGTTCTTCGGGGTTGGTGCCCTTGCCGTCCTCGAACCGGCTGGTGAACCCATATTGCTGGTCGGACAGCACGCCTGATTGGGTCGAAACATGGCCTTTGCCGTCCTTGCCAAGGCCGTCGTAGCGGGCGGATGCACTGCGGATCATGCGGAAACCTTCTTCATGAAAGGGGCGGGCCCGTCGCCGGACCCGCCCCTCAAAATCCGTCAGTCCGCACTTGGTTCAACGGCAACGGCCACGGCTGCCGCTGCGTTCGATCTCGCGGCCCGCCAGCGCACCGGCCGCGCCGCCGATCAGCGTCCCCAGCGTACGGTCGCCGCGCGTGTCGACGGTACGGCCGACCAGCGCGCCGGCGACGCCACCGACGACCAGCCCGGTCGTGCCGTTGGGCTTGCGGCAATAGCGGCGACCGTCACGACCGCGCCATTCGCGATACTTGTAGCGACGCTGCGCCTCGGCCTCGGTCTTGCCGACCGAAATGCCGTGCTGCGAGAAGGTCGGGCCGACCGGTGCCAGCAACGAGGCGCAGGCGAGCGCCATCATGATATTGCGCATGGGGTTTTCCTTTCGTCGGTATTCTTGGACTTGGTCGATTAACGCATCCTCGACGTGACGGTTTCATGAACGAAACGACAGGTGTTCGTTCAGCTTTGGCCGACGGACCCGGCGTACAGCGGATAACGGGCAACCGGTTCGTACCACGCGCCGCCCTTGCCCGGATGGCTTTGATACAGCACGAAATGATCGAAGCGCATCGCCGCCGATCTGAGCGCGGCATGCCGGCCGAGAAAGGCGTCGGTCGGCCCCGATGCGCGGTTCAGCCGGGCTAGGGTGATATGCGGCAGATAGGCGCGGCCCTCGGGCGGCAGGCCGGCCCGCACCAGCGCATGGTCGATCCGGTGGTGGAGCGTGGCAACCGCGTCGTGCGGCGTCACGCCCGCCCACAGCGCCCGTCCCCGCGATCCGCTATCGAACCGTCCGACGCCCGACAGCGCGAGGCGCAGGGCCGGCGCGCGCACCGCATGCAACGCCGCCGCGATATCCTCCGCCACCGGGCGTTCGACATCGCCGATATAGCGCAGCGTCACATGAAGCTGTTCGTCATCCTGCCACCGCGCGGCATCGACCCCGCCCATGATGGCGGACAACGCGGCGCGCATGGCGGCGGGCGGGCGAAGGGCGACGAACAGACGGTGCATGGCGGATTCTCCCGGTAGCGTAACAAAATGTTGCTCGCTGCGTTTGGCTTGAAATCATGGTCGTCGCGGCCGATATTTCACGCATCCGGCATGTGTGCCGGGAAGAGGAGTTTATGATGGCGAACTGGTCCGATCCCCGGACGTCGGCCGCACCGATCACGCGCACTCGCGACCGCGATATGGCGCGCGACGAAGGGCTGCGGTCCTACATGCTTTCGGTGTACAATTACATGGCGTCCGGCGTGCTGTTGACCGGCATCGTGGCGCTGTTGTTCTCATGGGGTGGCGATACCTCGATGGCGGCGCAGGTGTTCTACCAGCCCGGCCTGCTGAAATATGCGATCATGTTCTCGCCGCTGATCTTCGTGATGGTGCTGAGCTTCGGGATCAACCGCCTGTCGACCGGCGCGGCGCAGGGCCTGTTCTGGGCGTTCGCGGCGATCATGGGCCTGTCGATGTCGACGATCTTCCTGCGCTACACCGGCCCGTCGATCGCGCTGACCTTCTTTGCCACCACCGCCGCGTTCCTGTCGCTCAGCCTCTATGGCTATACGACGAAGCGTGACCTGACCGGGTTCGGCACGTTCCTCATCATGGGGCTGGTCGGCCTGATCGTGGCGTCGCTGCTCAACCTGTTCTTCCAGTCGGGCATGATGAGCCTCATCATCAGCGCGATCGGCGTGCTGCTGTTCGCGGGGCTGACCGCCTATGACACGCAGCGGATCAAGGGCCTGTACTATCAGGTCGCCGGCACCGACTTCGCGGGCAAGGCCGTCATCATGGGTGCGCTGTCGCTGTATCTCGACTTCGTGAACATGTTCCAGTTCCTGCTGTCGTTCCTCGGCAGTCGCGACTGAACCGGTTGACGGCGCATGCGAAGGGCCCGGCGGGAGACTGCCGGGCCTTTTTGCATCGGCGGAACGTCGGGCATGGTCGTTTCGTTCTGCTGGCGAAGGAGTGAGGGACATGACCAACGACACCAACGGAATCGACGACAAGGCGCTGTCCTCGCTGTCGGTTGCGCCCGATGGCGACGAAAGCGAGGCGGCGACGCCCGCCCGCGGCGACGCCGGTCGCGGCGGCGACCAGGCGGAAGAGACGGACAGCGACGCCCGGCTCGATCGCGGGCTTGATGAATCGATGGACGCGTCGGATCCCCCCTCGTCGGTCCAGCCGGGCAGCGACGGTCCCGCCCCGTCGTCGGGCTATGACGCCGATGAAGAGGGGAAGCGGACCGGGGTCTGACGACTGCGGCTGCGCCGGATCGACGGTACGTTTCGGGCGGCGCGTCGGGTAGTCCCGGCGCGCCGCTTCCGCTATGATGGCGGCATGCCGGCCGACCAGTTTCTCCGCCCCCTGCTGCGCGGCTTCGCACTGCTCCTGCTGGCATTGGCGTCGATCGTGCCCGCGCAGGCGGCAGTCACCATCACCTTCTGGTCGCAGGAATTCGGACAGAATTTTCCGCACGCCTTCTTCACCTTTTCGGGTACGCCCGATGCCGGCGGGCCGGCGGTGAACGAAAGCTATGGCTTCACGGCCAAGGCGATCACGCCTGCATTGCTGATGGGGTCGGTCGGCGGGCGGATCGATCGCCCCAGGCCGTCCTATATCGCGCGGAGCAACGCCCATTTCTCGGTCGTGCTGAGCGATGCGCAATATGCCGCGGTCCGCGCGCTGGTCGCCGAATGGGGAGAGGCCGGCGACTCGCACTACAACCTCAACCGGCGCAACTGCGTGCATTTCGTCGCCGAAGCGGCGCGGCGGTCGGGATTGCAGGTGGTCGAGGATCGAACGCTGATGAAGAAGCCGCGCTCGTTCGTGCAGTCGGTCGAACGGGCCAATGCCGGGCGGGTGACGGTGATCGAACTCCCCGCCAGCGCCTATTTCGCGACGCTGCCGCCGCCTGCGGTCACGGACGGCACCCCGGTCCCCGAAACGGCGACGGCGCCGCACTGATCGCCGCGTTCGCCCTTTCCCCCGCGGCCCGAATCCGGCAGTCGGGGAACGCAGGATTGGGAGGTCGGGCGATGCGGTGGTGGACGACAGGCGTGGTGGCGATGCTGGCCGGCTGCGGACAGGCGGACGAGGCGCCGCCGCCCGCCAATCCGACACGGGACGAACCGGTCCTCCCCATGGCCAGCCCCACGCCCGAAACGCTGGTGACGATCCCGACCCGGTTCGTCGGAACGTGGGACAGCGACGGCGCCGCGTGCGGTGCGCCCGCGCCCGGGCCGAACCGGCTGGTGGTAGCCGCCGGCGCGCTTCGCATCGCCGACCGCGACGTGCCGGTGCGCGGCATCACCGTGGCGGATGCCGGGGCGGTCGATGTCGACGTGATCGGCGATCGCGGCGGGATCACCGAACAACGCCGCTACCGCCTTGCCCTGGGCAGCGGCGGCTCGCTGGAGATGACCGGTGTCGACGGCGCGGTCCGTCTGCTCCGGTGCGACGCGCCGGCGGGCGCGGAGGCGGCGGCGCGCAACGCGGTCGCGCTGAACCTCGCGCCCGACGGGCTGCAGACGGTGGCGGGCGCCAGCAGCCGGACACTGGCCTTCGGTACGCCGGCCGACATCGTGCTGCGCGTGGTCGAGGCGGCGACGCAGACCATCCCGCAGCGATCGACCAATGCCGATTGCGGCGAAGGCCCGCTCGACATCGCCACCTATCCCCGGATCGCGATATATTTCCAGCAGGGCCGCTTCGTCGGCTGGTCGGCGCGCGGGCGCGGACTGACGACGATGGCCGGGGTCGGCATCGGATCGAAGCGTGCCGCGGTCGAGGCGGTGATCGAGGCCCCGGTCGAGGACACCAGCCTCGGCCGCGCGTTCACCAGCGGCGGGTTGTCGGGCGTGTACGATGCGCGGGACAATGTCAGCGCGTTATGGGCGGGCAGCGCGTGCATCGCCCGCTGATCGACCCGACCGCCGGCGAGGCCACTTTTGCCGGGCAGGCGGAAAGGATGGTCCGCCGCCGATCGCGCGGGGTACGACCGGCAGGATAAGGTCGTTTTCGGACCGTTCGGTATCGGCGGCGCTTCAGATACTGATAGTCACTTGCAAAAGCAGCAACCGGGGCCTACCGGGCGCGAAACATCACAGGGATTGTTTCGCATGTCACCTATCGCCGTTCTCCTTGCCGCCACCGCGCTCTCGCCGACCCCGGTCGTCGCGGAGGATCCCGCGCAGCGGGGCGAGGAGATCGTCGTTACCGGCCTGCGTACCGAGGGCAGCGACGACTACACGGTAAGGGCGCAGAGCACCGCCACCCGCCTGCCGCTGTCGCTGCGCGAAACGCCGCAGTCGGTCAGCGTCGTGACCCATGCGCAGATCGAGGATTTCCAACTCAACGACATCAACGCGCTGCTGGCGACCGTACCCGGCGTGAACGTACAGGCGCAGGAAACCGACCGGTTCTATTATTCGGCGCGCGGCTTCGATATCCAGACGTTCCAGATCGACGGGGTCGGCCTGCCATTTCCGTTCGGCATCCAGAACGGGTCGATCGATACCGCGATGTACGACCGGATCGAGGTCGTGCGCGGTGCGCCGGGACTGTTGTCGTCGACCGGCAACCCGTCGGCGGTCATCAACTTCATCCGCAAGCGCCCGACCCGCGATCTCGCCGCTTCGGCCAGCGCGCAATATGGCTCGTTCGACAGCCTGCGCCTCGACGGCGACGTCAGCGTACCGCTGACCCGCAGCGGATCGGTCCGCGCCCGCGCGGTCGGGTCGTATCTCGACACCGACAGCCATCTCGACCGCTACGGCCTCACGCGCTGGACCGGCTATGGCATCGTCGAGGCGGACCTCGGCCCCGATACCGTCGTCAGCGCCGGTTACGGCCATCAGAACCATAAGAGCCGCGCGGCGATGTGGGGCGCGCTGCCGCTATATTACAGCGACGGCAGCCGCATCGACTATGCCCGTTCGACCAACAGCGCGCCCGACTGGTCGAGCTATAACGTCACCGATCGCCAGATATTCGGCGACGTGACGCACCGTTTCGGCGACTGGACCGCGAAACTGACGGTCCAGCGTCGCGCGATCGACGAGGATGACCGGCTGTTCTACGTCTATGGCGAGCAGCTTCCCGGCGAAATCAACGGCGCGCCCGATCGCGCGACGGGGCTTGGCATCGTCAGCTACCCCGGCGCGTTCCAGTCGTTCGCGCGCAACCTGACGATCGACGCGAATGTCAGCGGCACCGTATCGCTGTTCGGGCGCAGCCATGACGTGATGTTCGGCGCCAACCGCTCGGCCCAGCGCTACACGCAGGATTCGGCCTATGATTTCTCGACGATCGGCATTTCGCTGCCGCTGTTCAGCGGGTTCGACGGGTCGTTCCCCGAACCGAACTTCCCAGCGTTCGACCGCAGCCTCGACACCCATCTCCGTCGCGACACGGTGTACGGCCTGATCCGGCTGAATCCGGTCGACGCCTTGAAGGTCATGGTCGGCGCCAACGCCACCCGCGCCTATAGCGAGGGCGTCTCGTACACGACGCCGACCAACTACGACCGCGCCCGCTTCCTGCCCTTCGTCGGCGCGACCTACGAACTGACCGGCAATATCAGCGCCTATGCGAGCTTTGCGACGATCTTCAACCCGCAGACCGAAACCGATGTGAACCGCCGCCTGATCGACCCGGTCGAGGGCGACAATCTGGAAGCCGGATTGAAGGGCGAATGGCTGGGCGGGCGACTGAACGCCAGCGTCGCGCTGTTCCAGGCGCGGCAGAAGAATACCGCGGAATCCGCCGGTTTCGACTCCACGATCGGCCAGACGCTGTACCGCGGCGTCGATGCGAAATCGCAGGGCGTCGAGTTCGAGATGAGCGGCGAGCTCGCGCCGGGGCTGCAGGCCACCGGCGGCTTCACCGCGATGCGCATTCGCGGCGAGAATGACGAACCGGTGCGCACCTTCGTGCCCCGCAACACCGCGCGGCTGAACATCGTATGGTCGCCGACGATGCTCCCCGACCTCAAGATCGGCGCGTCGGGCCAGTATCAGAGCCGGATGTATCTCGAACCCGATGGCGTCATCGCGACGACCGGGCGGCAGGTGCGCATCACGCAGGACGGCTATGCGACGGTGGACCTGATGGCGCGCTATGCGCTGACCCCGCGCGTGTCGCTGTCCGCCAATGTCCGCAACATCAACGATGCGAAGGCGTTGAGCGCGATCAACTACGACCAGGGGTTCTTCATCGCACCGCGCACGGTGCTGGGGACGGTCCGGGTCAGCTATTGAGGGGGGAGGGGGCGGTGGTTGGCCGCCCCCGACCTTTCCCGCATTATCCACCCGTTCGGTTCGAGCAGCTTCGAGCGTGTCGAGAAGCGTCTGTCGAGAACTCCCGCCCGGCGGAACCCCGTTCTCGATACGCGCTCTCGACTTCGCTCGATCGCTACTCGAACCGAACGGTGTTTGTTCAGGGACGGGTAAGCCTTACCCCACGAACGCCCGCTCGATCACATAATCGCCGGGCTTCGCGTTCGACCCTTCCTCGAACCCCAACCCTTCGAGATATTCGGAAAAATCGCGGATCATCTCGGTCGATCCGCACAGCATCACCCGGTCGGTCGCCGGGTCGAACGCCTGCGCGCCGCCGATGCGCGCCGAAAACAGCGTGCCATTCTCGACCAGCGCGTCGATGCGGCCGGTGGTGTGGAACGGTTCGCGCGTGACGGTGGGGACATAGGTGAACTGTTGCGCCGCCTGATCCTCGACCAGCGGATCGCCCGCCAGGTTCGCCTCCAGCGTGGTGCGGAACGCCAGGTCGGACACGCGGCGCACCGAATGGACGACGACGATCGACGCATACATGTCATACACGTCGGGATCGCGGATCAGCGACAGGAACGGGGCAAGGCCGGTGCCGGTCGACAGCATGAACAGCCGCTGGCCCGGCTTCAGCGCGTCCGTGACCAGCGTGCCGGTCGGCTTCTTGCCGAGATAGAGTTCGTCGCCCGGCACGATCTGCTGCAGCTTCGACGTCAGCGGGCCGTCGGCGACCTTGATCGACAGGAATTCCAGCTCCTCGGCATAGGCGGGACTGGCGATCGAATAGGCGCGCAGCAGCGGCTTGCCGTTGTCGCCGGGCAGGCCGATCATCACGAACTCGCCCGAACGGAAGCGGAAGCTGGGCGGGCGGGTGATGGTGAAGCTGAACAGATGCTCGTTCCAGTGGCGCACCGAACGCACGCGCTCGACGCTCAGCGCGTTGGTGGGTTCGAGGCCGTGGACGACGGCGGTGCGGTCGGTCATCGATAATCCTTACGTCCTGACGTTGGTCCCCGGCGGCAGCCCGACCTGTCCGAGCATTGCCGCCGTCCGGGCCAGCGCGCAAAAAGTGGGGGCGATCGCCTGTTCGGCGACCAGCAGCGAAAGCGTGGTCCGCGCCTTTGCATCGCGTCCCGTTACGAGATCGCGCGCCAAGGTCAAGAGAACCGATTCATCGTCGGTCACAAGCCCGCATTTACAGTTGATCTGGATCGGCACCCGCGCATGGGTGGACAATTGCGTCATCCATCCGTCGAAATCGTTCAGCGCGTCGAGCGCGCCCGACTGGGCAAAGCGCGCCGCCAGCAGTGCCGCGGGACATTGGCACGCGCCGCGCGCCGCGACCCACAGCCGGATCGCGTCGATCAGGAAACGGTCGCCGGGGGAAAGGGCCGATACCGGCCGGTCGATGAGATCGTACATAGGGCCTCGCTATTGATACTCATTCGCACTGGCTATCGTGCCCGGGCCGGGGCGTCAATGGCTCTATGGCGCCGGCCGACGGGCGGTACGGTACGGGTCGTCGGCCGTGGCATCGTCCCGCCCGGGCGCGGCGGTCGAGGCAGGTATGCGCCAACCGGTGTGCCGCGTGCCGGCCTGGTCCCGGTCGCGGTTGAACGCGCCGGTCGCCACCGCTAGCACCCTGTCGATCGCGAACCGCCGGAGCCTGCCGATGACCGTCCGCCTCTATGGCATCCCCAATTGCGACACGATGAAGAAGGCGCGCATCTGGCTCGACACGCACGGCATCGCCCATGACTTTCACGACTATAAGAAGGCTGGCATCGACCGCGCTACGCTGGAACAATGGGTCGCGGACCTTGGCTGGGAAACGCTGCTCAACCGCGCGGGCACGACGTTCCGCAAGCTGCCCGACGGGGCCAAGGGCGACCTCGACGCATCCCGCGCGATCGACCTGATGCTTGCCCAGCCGTCGATGATAAAACGGCCGGTACTGGTCGGCGACGGCTGGATCGAAACCGGGTTCAGGCCCGAACGCTACGCCGCGCGATTCGCTATCGCAGATTGATTGCGTTAACCATGTCGAACGGCATCATTGCGGTACCGTATCGATTCGCGTGGGAGCAGCATGGCACCGACTTTCGTTCGAACGCCACCACCCTGGTTCCGTATCGTCGGGGTGCTGTTCCTGTTGTGGGGTGCGGCGGGCGTCTATGCCTTCTACGCACAGGCGACGATGACGCCGGCCGCGCTGGCGGCGTTGCCCGGCTATGACCGGCGCTTCCATGCGGCGTTGCCGGTGTGGTTCAACTGGGTCTATGGCATCGCCACCTGGGGCGGGGTGCTGGGCAGCGTCGTGTTGCTCGGCGGGCGGCGCTGGGCGGCGGGGCTCTATGCCGCCGCGCTGCTGGCGATCGCGATCCAGTTCGGCTGGGTGTTCGCCGCGACCGATCTCATCGCGGTCAAGGGGGCGGCGGCGACCGTGCCGTTCCCGCTGGTGATCTTCGCCGTCGCGCTGTGGCAACTGGCCACCGCACGGCACGGCATCGCGCGCGGGTGGCTTCGCTGACGCCGCTCGGCTAGAGCCTGCGCATGTCCACGACCTTCACCATCGACACCGCCACCAGCCGCGCGACGCCGACCCCGGCGCCGATGAAGCGGCTGACCATCCCCGCGATCCGCGCCGCCAAGGGCGGGACCCCGCTGGTGATGCTGACCGCCTATACCGTGCGCATGGCGCAGTTGATGGACGCGCAGTGCGACATGCTGCTGGTCGGCGACAGCCTGGGGCAGGTGATCTACGGCCTGCCGTCGACCGTGCCGGTGACGCTCGACATGATGGCGGCGCATGGCGCGGCGGTGGTGCGCGGATCGTATCATGCACTGGTCGTCATCGACCTGCCGTTCGGCAGCTATGAAGCCAGTCCGCAGCAGGCGTTCGAAAGCGCCGCGATGCTGCTGAAGGCGACCGGCGCGGCGGCGGTGAAGCTGGAAGGCGGCACGGCAATGGCGGAAACGGTCGCCTTCCTGTCGCAACGCGGCATTCCCGTCATGGGCCATGTCGGCCTGACGCCGCAGGCGGTGAACCAGCTTGGCGGCTATGGCGCGCGCGGGCGCAGCGCGGCGGAGGCGGAGAAGATCGTCGCCGACGCGGTCGCGGTGGCCGATGCCGGCGCCTTCGCGGTGGTGATCGAGGGCGTGGTCGAACCGATCGCGGTCGACATCACCCGCCGCATCGCCTGCCCGACCATCGGCATCGGCGCGTCGGCGCAGTGCGACGGGCAGGTGCTGGTCGCCGAGGACATGCTGGGCCTGTTCGAACGCACCCCGCGCTTCGTGAAGACCTTCGGCGGCCTGGCCGACCATATCGGGGCGGCGGTCGCGACCTATGCCGACGAGGTCCGCTCGCGCACGTTTCCGGGACCCGCGCAACTCTATGCGCCACGGGACTGAGCGGCCGTTCATCCCCGGCACAGCATCGCAACGCCATGGTGCCGTCCCGGAATGGACCCCCATGACCAATTGCTTTCGTTTCGTCCGGTGCTCGGCTAAAGGAGCGCGCTTGATCTATCCCCTGGAGCTGTTCCCTTGGCGTTGACCCCGCAGAACAACGAAGCCTTTTTTCGCGAAGTCGATGAAGAACTGCGCCGTGAGCAGATGTCGAACATCGGCAGGCGCTATGGCCTGTGGATCATCGGCGCCATCGTGCTTGCGCTGGTCGCGTTCGGCGGCTGGACGTGGTGGCAGCATCGCCAGAACAGCATCGCCGGCGAACAGGGGCAACAGCTTGCGACCGCGCTGGACGATATCCAGCAGGGCCGCCCGGCACAGGGCGGGGCGATCGTCGCCGGGCTGACCACGTCGGACAAGGACGCGGTGCGCGCCACCGCGCTGCTGACACAGGCCGACCTGCTGCTGTCGAAGAACGACCTGAAGGGCGCCGCCGCCGCCTTTGGCAAGGTCGCCGCCGACGAAACCCTGGCCCAGCCGTTCCGCGACCTTGCGCTCGTCCGGCAGACGTCGGTCGAATATGACAGCCTCCAGCCGCAGCAGGTCATCGACCGGCTTCGCGGCCTTGCCGACAAGGGCAGCCCATGGCTGGGCACCGCGGGCGAGATGGTGGCGATCGCCTATCTTCGCCAGAACAAGCTGCAACAGGCCGGGCAGACCTTCGCCATGATCGCGCAGACCGATAGCGTGCCCGAAAGCGTGCGCGCGCGCGCGGTGCAGATGGCCGGGTCGCTCGGCGTCGATGCCGCGCCCGCCGCGCCCGCCGCCGCCAACGCCGCGCAATAACCCTTCTCGATACCGGAACCCCTTTCCATGAAGACGCATCTGAAACTCTCGGCAGCGGTCGCGGCGTTGGCGCTGCTGGGCGGTTGCGGCGCCTTGAGGGGCAAGGGCCCGGCGCGGACCCCGGTCGTCGGACAGCGCGTGCCGATCCTCGCCTCCGAAAACCTCGCCGAGGTCGATCCCGCGCTCGCCAACCTGCAGGTCGTGCTGCCGCTCGCCGAAACCAATGCCGACTGGGCACAGCCCGGCGGCAATCCGTCCAAGTCGATGGGCCATGTCGCGCTCGGCGATACGCTGCGCCAGGCGTGGAGCGCACGGATCGAGGGCGGCAACACCCGCACCCGTCTCGCCGCCGCGCCGGTCGTGGCGGGCGGTCGGCTCTACGTCATCGACGTCAACGGCATGGTGACGGCGATGGCGGCGGATACCGGCGCGACCGTCTGGACCGCACAGGCGGTCAAGGGCGATGAAAACCCGCGCGCCCGTTTCGGCGGCGGCGTGTCGGTGGACGGCAATCGCGCGTTCGCCACCGATGGTCTGGGCGATGTCGTCGCGTTCGACACGGCGGACGGCAAGGAAGTATGGCGCGCCAAGCCCGGCGGGCCCCTGCGCGGCGCACCCACCGTCGCCAACGGGCAGGTCTATGTCGTCAGCCAGGACAACCAGCTCTTCGCGCTCGACCAGGCCGATGGCAAGGTCGTGTGGACCCAGTCGGGCAGCCTCGAGGCGCAGGGCGTGTTCGGCGTCGCCGCGCCCGCGACGGGCCAGGGGACGGTGGTCGCCGGCTTCT
>QFNF01000038.1 GCA_003240755.1 Sphingomonas hengshuiensis
TGAGCAGCCCCCACCGGGTGGTCCGGGTTGATAGTTAGTGCATCGTCGTCTCTACCGCCATTGCCGGTCGGAGGTGGAGCGAAGCGGAACCGGAGATCGGCAATGGCGGTGCGGCCGCTTCCGGGGCTGGCGGGCGGTAGCCCAGGCTGCTGTGTGGCCGGACGGTGTTGTAGTGGCGCCGCCATGCCTCGATCAGCACCTTGGCCTCGGCAAGGCTGTAGAAGATTTCGCCATTGAGCAGTTCGTCGCGCAGCGAGCCGTTGAAGCTCTCGTTATAGCCGTTCTCCCAAGGCGAACCCGGTGCGATGTAGAGCGTCGTCACGCCGATCTTCCCGAGCCATTTCTGGACCGCAGTCGCGATGAACTCGCTGCCGTTATCGGACCTGATATGGGCTGGTGGACCGCGCTCGATGAACAGCTCGGCGAGTGCCGCCAGCACATCCTCATGGTTGAGCCGACGCGCGACCACCAGCGCCAGACATTCCCTGCTGGCCTCGTCGATGATGGTCAGAATGCGGAACTTGCGCCCATCATGGGTGCGCCCTTCGACGAAATCATAGGCCCAGACATGCCCTGGATATTGTGGTCGCAGCCGGATGCACGAACCGTCGTTCAGCCACAGCCGCCCGCGCTTGGGTTGTTTCTGCGGGACTTTCAGCCCTTCGCGTCGCCAGATACGTTCCACCCGCTTGTGGTTCACTGACCAACCCGCCGCATGCAGCAGCGCGGTCACCCGCCGATAGCCGTAGCGCCCGTACTGTCTGGCCAAGGCAATGATATCCTCGGTCAGCAATTGCTCGTCATCTGCCCCGCACGGTTCCTTGCGCTGCGTAGACCGGTGCTGGCCGAGCACGCGGCACACACGCCGCTCGGACACATCCAGCACAGCCCGCACCTGATCGACGCAGCGTCGGCGCCGTGCGGGGCTCAGAAGTTTCCCTTTGCCGCCTCCTGCAAGATGAGCTTGTCCAGCGTCAGGTCCGAGATCGCGCGCCGCAACCGGGCATTCTCCTTCTCAAGATCCTTCATTCGCCGAGCCTGATCCGTCTTCAGGCCCCCATATTCCTTGCGCCAGCGATAGTAGGTCTGCTCGCTGACTGCGATCCGCCGGCAAGCCTCAGCGGTCGTGCCGCCCTGACCCAGCATGATCTCAACCTCACGCAGCTTCCCGATGATCTCTTCGGGCTTGTGCTTCTTCGCAGGCATTCGTCGTCCCTTCCTTGGTCCAGACTGTCATAGTCGATGGACCACTCAGAAGGGGGCAGCTCACTCCCGGCTCTCGGACCTTTCGATCCGTGCACGCGATCGCGCGCACGTCCTTCGTCAAGGGACTTTACATGCGATCCTCATATCCCAAGCGTCCAAGCGACGAACATGCCACCGAGCATGTTGTCACGTTCGACCTCGAGACCGTCGTCGATGTCGAACCCGAGGACGGCAGCTTCCCGCCATGGCCCCGCCATCGACCTGTGGCTGCCGCGTTCCTACGCGCGGACTGGAATGCCGACGGACCTTATACCTTCGCACTCGAGACGCTGATCTGCCGTCCGGGCGACGAAGCAGCGTTCTATGCAAGCGTCGACCGGCTGCTGCCGGAAGGGGTGACCAGCGTGACCTACAACGGCCGCGGGTTCGACCTGCCGGTTCTGCAGATCGGCGCGATGGCCGCGCGGCAGTTCGAGCTCGAGGGGCTGGCGGCGCACACCCATGCGCCGCGCTATGGGGCGCGGCATTGTGATCTTGCCGACCAGTTCAGCGGCTACGGCGGAACGCGCCGAGTGCCTCTGGCTGAACTCTGCGAGCGGCTCGGCATCCCGGTAAAGACCTCGGTTCACGGTAGTGACGTCGCGGCACTGTGGCGTGCGGGCGAGATCGACGCGATCCGGCGCTACGTCGAGGAAGATGTGCTCGCCACCTACATCCTGTGGCTGCACTGGTCCGCCGGCCGCGCGCATGACGAACGGCGGATCGCAGGTCCGCTGGCCGATCTCGCCGCATGGGTGGAAGCAGATGCGACGCTCGCACATCTGCTGCCGTTCGCGACCTGCTCACCGGCGCTGTGGGCGAGGCCGCGGGCGCTGCACCACGTGGTGAGCCAGGCGCTCGCTGCCGCCGAGCGGCGCGTCCAGATCGCCGCCGACGAGCGAGCGTTCGCGGGCGAGCGTCCAATCTTCTGACCACCTGATCCGGCCGCCCACGCGCTGCCAATCTCAATCAACGCGCGCGCTGTCGCCGTCGACCGAAGTCGGCGGCGCGACGGCGCGCGTCCATCGAAGGATAAAACCATGAACAAGGATATCTGCCGGTTCGTCACCCTCGCCGTCGCGAGTGTTCCCATTCCCGCCGACCGCACGGGCAAGTTGTCCGCCGGCACGCATCTCGTCGCGGTTGCCATGCTTATCGCTGAACGCAGCCGTGATGGCGACTGGCGCTTTTCGATCAGGAGTGCTGCCATCGGTGCCGGCAACAGCGAAGACGTATTGCTCCGCTGGGCCACCGTCGCGCTGCCTGGACGTGCGATCGTCATCGGCTGGCAGCTCGCCGACGAGATCATCGCCCCGCTGCTCGACGCCAGTGCGAGCGGTGATCCCGAAACCGGCCGCGCGTTTCTCGACCGGCTAACCGGGCTCACCACCGCGCTCAGCGTCGATCTCGCCATTTCGCATGGCGGGGTCGCGGCTACCTCGTTTGACGAAGTGGCCAGCCGGCACGGTATCGCGACGGGCGGCGATGCGCACACCGATGTCGAAAGTGCCTGGGCGTTCGGCAACACCGACTGGCTTCGCGAGCATATCGAGACGCAAGCGATCGCCTGCTGGCAGCTGTGGCTCGCCGAAGCCAACGGTCTGGCGGAATCGGCGCGAGACGCCTTCGAGCAATGGCTGTCCGAGAGCGCCTAGCTCATCCCGCATCAATGGTCCGGGCGGATGCACGATCCGAACGGACACATCCCAATGCACCGATCGATACTGGAAAAGGAAATTCCATGCTGCACGACACCACCACCTTCGCCACCGGCACCGCGATCAATCCCCCTGCCTTCGATGTCATCGACCCGCTGGCGCTTGATATCACGCCGATCATCCATCCGCGCGGCGGCGTCCATCCCGACGCCAGCCGCACCTTTTGGTCGGCGACGGCGAATGCCCATTATATCATTCGCCGCAACGGCGAGGACATGTTCGGGCCGACGCCGGACTTCGCCGCCAAGCTCGTCGCCTGTCCCGATCTCGTCGCCCACGGCCGGCGCGGCCCGATCGGTTGCGAGATCGATGGGTTGGTTGGATCGGCGCTGTGGCGCAAGGCGGACGAGGCCGCCGCGACCGACCGTCCCACCGCTCCTGTCGGGTTCCATGCGGTCGGATGGTTGCCGACCAATGTGCGCCGCGACGTTTGGAGCGAGATCGTGCTTGAGTGGCTCGACCGTGCGATCGTCTCCAATGGCATGGTCGCGGATTGGGCTATACACGCGTATGCAGATGATCGGGGCGGTTGGGTCAAGAAGCCGCACATGCATGCCGTGCTGACCGGGCGCTTCTGGCGTGGATCGCGAATCGGCCAGCCGCAACCAGCGTGGCTGCAGAGCGTCAAGCAGCGCGCCGTCGTCCAGGACCATTGGGACAGGCTGACGCGCGCGTACTCTAAGATCTAAGATAATCCAACAGAAGAAAGATCGACGCAGATGTCTGATATGTGTTCGGTCTTGGCATTTTCGGAAGAGAGATGGACTGTGGGCCATCGGTATCGCACTGTGGCGGGCAACGGTGCGGTACCATAACGCTATCAATTAGCGACACTCTGTAGCCTTGTTTTTGCTTGGGGCGCAGCCACGTATCTCTCTTTCTTGACGACCAGCGCACCGAATTATTACAAAGGCCCACAGCATGAAAACGCTCTTATCGAATATTTCTATCAGAGTTATATAGATATCTTACAATTTTGGTCGTTCAATATAGCTCATGTAACAACCAATGTGTAGTTTATAATCCGAGTTATGGTAGATTTTTCTATTACCAACAAGCATCGTTCGCATAATATTACAGTAATGATTATCGAAGAATGCTGGTTCTGTTTTAGAGTGACCAGCCCCCATCGACAGATATCGCGGCCCCAGTGACGAAAGCGCCCATATCGGCGCTCATCCAAAGGACGGCATCAGCAATCTCCTCCGGTTTGCCGAGGCGGCCGACCGGCTCAAGATCGATCGCCTTCTGGATATCGCCGCCCGTGAAGCGGTCCATCATGGGCGTCTCGATATTGCCCGGCAGCACCGCGTTAACGCGGATGTTCTGCTTGGCGTAGTCGAGTGCCGCGGCCCTGGTCAGGCCGATGATCGCGTGCTTGGAGGCGGTGTAGGATGCGCCGCCCGCCACACCGCGCACGCCCGCACCCGACGACGTGTTGACGATCACGCCGCTGCCCTGCCGCACCATCTGCGCCAGCTCATGCTTCATGCACACGAAGGTGCCGCGCAAGTTGATGTCCAGGATGCGGTCCCACTCGGCCAGTTCGATCTCGTGGACGGGAGCCGCCGCGTTCTCGACGCCGGCATTGTTGAAGGCGATGTCGAGCCGGCCGAAGGTCTCGACCACTCGGCTCACCGCAGCTTCGACCTGCTCGGGCTGGGACACGTCGCAAGCGATGAGCAGAACCTCCGCTCCTGCCTCTTTCACCGCGTCGGCCGTTTCGCCCAAAGCGTCCTCGGTGCGATCCAGGGCGGCGACACGCGCGCCCTCGGCTGCAAAGGCAATAGCCGTGGCCCGGCCGATCCCGCTGGCAGCGCCGGTGATGAAGGCGACCTTGCCGGCGAAACGCTGAGTATCAGACATGAAAACTACCCTTTCGATTTGGTGGGGGAGCGCAGGGCGATCAGGCGTTGATGCTCGATCGGGCGACCTGGCGCGGCTTGCCGAATACGGGGAAGACGCTGGCCTCACCGTAGTCGATGGCATCGCCGGAGCTTTGCAGCAGCGTCGCCATGTCGTCCTCGCTGATGGCGAAATCGACGGCTGCGTTGCTGCGCATGTGATCGGCATTGGCGGATTTGGGTAGCGGGAGCAGCCCGAGTTGCAGGCAGTAGCGGATGCAGAGCTGCGCGACGCCGACATCGTATTTGGCCGCCAGCTCGACAAGCATGGAGTGCCGTAGCGCCGCGCCATGTGCGACCGGCGAATACGCCTCGACCAGCACATCCTGCGCGCGGCAATAGTCGATCAGGTCGAACGGGGTGTTGCCGACATGCGCCAGCACCTGATTGACGGCGGGCTTCACCGTGCCATGCCGCAGGATGTTGTCGAGATCGCCGCGCTCGAAGTTGGAGACGCCGATCGCGCGGAGCTTGCCGGCCTGCTGCGCTTCCTCCAGCGCACGCCACGCCTCGAGGTTGCCGGCGTGGAAGTCGCCACCCTCGCGAAACTCGGTCCACGGCTGCGGGCTGTGGATCAGCATCAGGTCGATGTGGTCGAGCCCGAGCGCACGAAGCGAGCCGTCGATGCGGCTCTTCGCATCGGCGTAGCTCTTCGACTCCGCGGCGAGCTTGGTGGTGACGAAAAGCTCGTCGCGCGAAACGCCGCTGGCCCGCAAAGCCTCGCCGACGCCGCGCTCGTTTCCATACGCTTGCGCGGTGTCGAAGTGGCGATAGCCTATGGCCAAGGCCTCACGAACGACCTGCACGACCGCGGCATCATCAATGCGCCAGGTGCCCAGGCCGAGCTTCGGGATGGCGATGCCATCCGCAAGGGCGAAGGTTTCGTTCAGGATCATTGTTCTTCCCTCTGCCCGGCCGGCTGCTTGCCGTAACCAGGCTGATTGGTCAGGGTGGCCCACTTCCCGGCGATGTCGGGTTCGTACACCTTGGCCGTCCAATCGGCGGGGGCGACCTCCTCGAACCCGACCGACACCGCGTCCTCACCATATCCGAGCGTGGCCATCACGCCGTTCGTGATCGTTTCGGTGAGACGCCGCTTCTGGTCGTCGGACTTGCCGGGCCAGAGCTTCACGATGACGTGCGGCACAGGCTTACTCCTTGCCGAGCGGTGCGAGATATTCCTCGTCCGTCACCTTCTCCATCCACGTCACCGGCGTGCCGTTGACCACTTCCTGGATGGCGATATGGGTCATGGCTTCGTGCCGGGTCGCGCCGTGCCAGTGCTTGTGCTCGGCGGGGCACCACAGGATGTCGCCGGCCCGGAACTCCAGCTTCGGCCCACCCGCGATCTGCGTCCAGCCGACGCCTTCGGTGACGATCAGCGTCTGGCCGGCAGGGTGGGTGTGCCAGGCTGTGCGCGCACCCGGCTCGAAGTGGACGATCGCGCCGGAGACACGCGACGGCGCCTCGCGCTGGAACTGCCCGGTGATGGTCGCCTTGCCGGTGAAATTCTCGGCGGGACCGTCGACCGTCTTCATGTCCGCCTTGCGCTCGATGCTCATGCCTGTCGCTCCTTGCTGCGCCTGTGTGTCCACGGGCAGCAGCAGCGTGGCGAGGCACATGCCGATCCTCATCATGGTTGCCGCCCTTTGATCGTCCGATCGTCACGCTGACGATCGCTCCAAATGCTATTTAGGGCGCTCAAGGTGCGCGCATTACCAGCCCGGCCGGCAACGAGACGGTGAACATGGCTCAACAATGGGCTAGAAGACTGCCATGCAACCAAGCCGGACAGACCTCGCCGACTTCGCCTATTTTCTGGCAATAGCGAAGCATGGCAGCTTTCGAGGCGCAGCCGTCTCGATGGGTGTCACCACTTCGGCGCTCAGCCACGCGATCACCGCGCTGGAAGGACGGCGCGGCGTCCGATTATTGAACAGGACAACGCGCAGCGTGACGCTGACCGCAGCGGGTGAGGAGTTTCGGGCGCTTATCGAGGCTCCCATGCAGGCCATCGCAGCGGCGAGCGATACTCTGGAACGCTATCGCGACACGCCGGCCGGCCGCGTGCGGATCAATGTTCTGGAGGATGCGGTCGAGCTGCTGCTCAAGCCGGTCATGCCGATCTTCGTAGATCGCTACCCGGATGTCGCGATCGACATCAGCGTGACCAATCGCATGATCGATGTCGTCGGCAGCGGGTTCGATGCCGGCATCCGCTACGGCGGCACGGTGCCTGAGGATATGATCGCGCAGCGATTGTCCCCCGACCTGCGCTGGATCGCGGCCGCCTCACCGACATATCTCGCCCGGTTCGGTGCACCGAGCGACCCGGAAGACCTGAAGAACCATCGATGCGTCGGCATCCGCTTGGGGAACGATCAGATCTATCAGTGGGAGTTCGAGCGTGACGGAAACGAATGTGCTGTCGCAACGCCTGGCCCGCTAACGGTCGACGGCAGTCACGCTGCCGTGGCATTCGGACTGTGCGGTGCCGGCATCGTTTACGCGACGCAGGCGGCGCTCGCCCAGCACCTGAAAAGTGGAGCCTTGCAGCCTGTCCTGGAAGATTGGGCAAGCGTAGGCAGTGGCTTCTACGTCTACTATTCCGGGCGCCGGCATCTTCCGACCGGGCTGCGCCTGTTGATCGATCTAATACGCGAGAAGCAACCCCTACGCGGCTGATGGTGGGCAATCCCGCATGCGCCACCGAGATGTCTCTCGATCCAGATATTTGCCGGCATCCGAACAGAAATCCGTCGCAGAACGAACAAGCCATTAAATGGTAGCCGCTTACCGGCAAAGACGCACGCCGGTGTTCCTGATGAATAACCCCGCCGGACGAACATGCCGCCTCGGGCTGTATGCCAAAAATTTCAAGCTAGTCAGCTAAAGACGACACCATCCATCAGCCGCCGGGCGGTACGAAGCAGTGCCGCCGTTCGAACTTTGTCCGCTTCATCTATAGTTAGCACGCAACTCATTTCACCAGTCGGATGCTCAATCGCTAAAGTGCGCGTCGCGCCTTGGCCGGTGGCGGCGACAGCGGCGGCGGGTGAACCCTCCAGAAGGCATGCGGTCGCGACACTGACCGCGCCGAGAACGCCGATCGAGGCGTGCGCGCGCTTGGGGATGAAGCTGCGCACCGTAACCGCGCCGCCGTGGCGCGGGGGGGCGACGAGCATCATCTTGGGCACCGATTTGTCCGCGACGTCGCCCAGGTTCATCAGCGGCCCGGCGGCAAGGCGGATCGCTTCGACCTTCGTCTTCACCGCGGTCGCGGCGTCGAGCGTCTCGCGATCTTCGTAGCCGGTGGCGCCGACATCCTCCGCGCGCATCACGATGCAGGGCATGCCGTTGTCGATCAGCGTACAGGCCACACCCAGTATCGTGTCGACGACGTTACCGGTCGGCAGCAGCGCGCCGCAGGAAGAGCCGGCGGTGTCTCGGAATTCCAGCGGCACGGGCGCGGCGGTGCCGGGCACGCCGTCGATCCGCGTATCGCCCGCATAGGTCACGCGCCCGCCCGGCGTCGCGACGGTCGCGACCGCGGTCTGGCCGGTGTTCTCCATGAAGATGACGACGCGCGTCTCGCCATCCTGCGCGGTGACCAGCCCGCGCTCGATCGCGAAGGGGCCGACGCCCGCCAGGATGTTGCCGCAATTCTGCTGGTCGCTGACCAGCGCCTGGTCGACGAAGACCTGAAGGAAGAGATAGTCGACGTCGACGCCCTCCCGCTCAGACCTCGAAACGACCGCGACCTTGCTGGTCAGCGGGTCGGCGCCGCCCATGCCGTCGATCTGGCGGGGGTCGGGCGAGCCCATGACGCGGAGCAGCAGCGCGTCGCGTGCGGCGGTGTCTGACGGCAGGTCGTCGCGCAGGAAATAGCCGCCCTTGGACGTGCCGCCGCGCATCCACATGCAGGCCGTGCCGTCATTCATAGCGGAGCCCCATCGCCTCCAGCTTGCCGCGCATGTCGTAGATATCGAGGCCGAGTTCGCCCGCGGCGAGGCGCGCGCGCTTCGAGGCTTCGTTCGCCTCGCGGTTGCGGCCTTGCTCCAGCACGCGCGCCGCATCCTCGCGCGCGACGACGCAGACACCGTCGTCGTCGGCGACGATCACGTCGCCCGGACGGATCGCCGCGCCCGCACAGACGACGGGCACGTTGACGCTGCCGATCGTCGCCTTGACGGTGCCTTGCGCGAACACCGCCTTCGACCAGACGGGGAAGTTCATCTCGGTCAGGTCGCGCACGTCGCGGACCCCTGCGTCGATCACGAGGCCGCGACAGCCGCGCGCCTGCGCGGAGGTGGCGAGGAGGTCGCCGAAATAGCCGTCTTCGCAGGGGGAGGTGGGGGCGAGGACGAGGATGTCGCCGGGCTGGAGCTTCTCGATCGCGACGTGGACCATCCAATTGTCGCCCGGCGGTGCGGAGATGGTGACGGCGCTGCCCGCGATGCGCGCGCCGGGATAGATCGGCCGCATCCGGCTGGCGAGCAGACCGATCCGGCCCTGCGCCTCGTGGACCGTCGCGACACCCAGCGTCGCCAGCCCGTCGATCACACCCGCGTCCGCGCGCGTGATGTTCTGCACTACCCGTCCCGCCATCATCGTCTCCTTTGCGGGTGCGGATCGCGCGGGGCGCCCGCGGTGCCAAGTTCGAATGCGTCGCGACCGATAAGATTTTGTGATAGGCAATTGCAGGCATGGACCCGCTCGACCTGAACCTGCGCCACCTGCGCGCGCTGCCGCTGATCGTCCGTCATGCGGGGATGAGCGCGGCGGCGGAGGCGGCGGGACTGTCGCAACCGGCGCTGACGCAGGGGCTGGCGAAGGTGGAGGCGCAACTCGGCGCGCGATTGTTCGAACGCGGCCCGGCAGGGATGACGCCGACCGCGGAGGGTCAGGCGTTCGTCGCACGGATCGAGGCGGCGCTGGCACATCTGGCGGCGGGCGGGCGGGGTGCGAGCGCGCGGGGCTTCTCGCGGCCCGACCGGCTGATGACCTCGACACAGTTGCGGGCGTTTCTGGCGCTGGCGGACAGCGGCGGCTTTGCCGAGGCGGCGCGGGTGACGGGCGGGTCGCAGCCCGCGATCCACCGCGCGGTGCGCGATCTGGAGCAGATCGGCGGCGTCGGGCTGGCGGAGCGGCGGGGCCGGGGCGTGTCGTTGACGGCGCGCGGGCGGCAACTGGCGCGCGGGGTGCGGCTGGCGCGCGCGGAGATCGCCGCTGCGATCGCCGATGTGCGCCCGGAAGCGGGCGAGCGCGGGCGGGTGACGGTGGGCGCGATGCCGCTGTGCCGTGCAAGGCTGCTGCCCGCGGCGATGGCGGCGCTGATGCGCGCTGCGCCGGGGGCGACGTTCGATGTCGTGGAGGGATCGTGGCGCGAACTGGCCGAACCCTTGCGCGACGGACAGATCGACCTGATGATCGGGGCGCTGCGCGACAGCCCGGCACCCGCCGACCTCGACCAGGAGGCGCTCTTCGTCGATCGGCTGGTGGTGGTGGCGCGCGCGGGGCATTCGCTGGCGGGCCAGGGGGCGCCGACGCTCGCCGATCTGGCGCGCTATCCGTGGATCATCGGGCGGGGCGAGACGCCGCTGCGCGCGCATTGGGAGGCGCTGTTCGCGGGGGTCGGCGTACCGTCCGCGCCGGTCGAGTGCGGGTCGGTAATGACGATCCGCGGCCTGCTGCTGGACAGCGACTGCCTGACGTTGCTGTCGGCCGATCAGGTGGCGATGGAGGTGGCGGCGGGGATGCTCGCGCTGATCCCGGCACTGGGGGCGGACATGGCGCGGTCGATCGGGATCACCACGCGGCGGGGGTGGCGGCCGACGCATCTTCAGGCGCGGCTGATGGCGGCGTTGCGGGAGGTGGCGCATGCAGGAAGAGGTTCGTCATTGCGAGCGTAGCGAAGCAATCCAGGGCGTCGTGATCCGGCCCTGGATTGCTTCGCTCCGCTCGCAATGACGGAGTCCTATCGCAAAAACCAATGGCGAGACGTGCTTTCCGATTGGCCGGAACCCGCTCTCCGCCGCGATAGGTGGCGGCAATGACGGAGAGGTTGGCCCTGATCGGTTTCGGCGAGGCGGCGCAGGCGTTCGCGCCCGGCCTGTCGGCGTCGCTGGCCGCCTATGACCGCAAGACCGACGATGCCGCGACCTGTGCCGGCAAGCTTTCCGACTACGAGCGGCTCGGCGTTTCCGCCTGCTGCGATCCCGCCGCGGCGCTGGCCGGAGCGGTCGCGGCGCTGTCGCTGGTGACGGCGGATCAGGCGCTGATCGCCGCCGAAGCCGCGACCCTTGCCCCCGGTCAGTTCTGGTTCGACATGAACAGCGTCGCGCCCGACACCAAGCGCGCCGCCGCCGCATCGATCGGCACGCGCGGCGGGCGCTATGTCGATGTCGCGGTGATGGCGCCGGTCCACCCCAAGCGCACCGCGGTGCCGCTGCTGGTCGCGGGCGACCATGCCAACGAGGGCGCGGCGCTGCTCCGCGCGCTGGGCTTCGCCGACGTGACGGTGGTCGAGGGGCCGATCGGCACCGCCTCGTCGATCAAGATGATCCGCTCGGTGATGGTGAAGGGAATCGAGGCGCTGTCCGCCGAATGCGTCCTCGCCTCCGAGGCCGCGGGGGTGCGCGAGGCGGTGATCGCGTCGCTGGATGCCAGCTGGCCGGGCGCCGACTGGGGGGCGCGGTTCGACTATAATCTCGACCGGATGATCGTCCATGGCGCGCGCCGTGCGGCGGAGATGGACGAGGTGGTCAAGACGCTCGACGCGCTCGGCACGGGCAGCGCGATGAGCCGCGGCACCGTCGTTCGCCAGCGCGAGATCGGCATGCGCGGGATCGCCGTGCCGCCGGGACTGGACGCCAAGCTGGAGGCGCTTCGCGCATGACGCTCATCATCGACTGCCACGGCCACTACACCACCGCGCCGGCCGCGCATAACGACTGGCGCGACGCGCAGAAGGCGGCGTTCAAGGCGGGGCAGCCCGCGCCCTCCTATCCGACCATCTCCGACGACGAGATCCGCGAGACGCTGGAGGCGAACCAGCTGCGCCTGCTGCGCGAGCGGGGGGCGGACATGACGATCTTTTCCCCCCGCGCCTCCGCGATGGCGCCGCATGTCGGCGACGAGGGGGTGGCGACCTCCTGGGCGCGCGCGAACAATGACCTGATCGCGCGCTGTGTCGACCTCTATCCCGAAACCTTTGTCGGCGTGTGCATGCTGCCGCAGAGCCCGAAGGCGGACATGGCCGGCTCGGTCGCGGAGCTGCGTCGCTGCGTCGAGGAGCTGGGCTTCATCGGCTGCAACCTCAATCCCGATCCGGGCGGCGGCAAGTTCGAGCATCCGCCGCTGACCGACCGCTACTGGTATCCCTTCTACGAGGCGATGGTCGAGCTGGACGTGCCGGCGATGATCCACGTTTCGGGCAGCTGCAATCCGGCGATGCACGCGACCGGCGCCTATTACATCGCCGCCGACACGATCGCGTTCATGCAGCTGATCGAGGGCGATTTGTTCGCCGACTTCCCGACGCTGCGCTTCATCATCCCGCATGGCGGCGGCGCGGTGCCCTATCACTGGGGCCGGTATCGCGGGTTGGCGGACATGCTGAAGAAGCCCGCGCTGGACGGGCATGTGATGAACAACGTGTTCTTCGACACCTGCGTCTATCACCAGCCCGGCGTGAACCTGCTCGCCGAGGTGATCGAGACCAAGAACATCCTGTTCGGCAGCGAGATGGTCGGTGCCGTGCGCGGGATCGATCCGCAGACCGGGCAGTATTTCGACGACACCAAGCGCTATGTCGACGCGCTGCCGATCAGCGCGGAGCAGCGCCACGCAATCTACGAGGGCAATGCGCGGCGCGTGTTCCCGCGGCTCGATGCGAAGCTGAAGGTGCGGGGGCTGTGATGACCCATAACTGCGTCACCCCAGCGAAGGCCGGGGTCTCCTGCGGCGCCTGCCGTGCGCCATCGGCAAAGAGTTCGGCCTGCGCTGGGATGACGGTGTAGGCGATGGGGGACAGTTTCACCATGGACGCCAACTGGCTGCCGTTCCACCCGAACCCGACCAGGCCGGCCTTCACTCCGCCGCCCGGCGCGGTCGATGCGCATTGCCATGTGTTCGGGCCGGGCGATCAGTTCCCCTATGCACCCGAGCGGAAGTACACGCCGTGCGACGCGGGGCGCGACAAGCTCTATGTGTTGCGCGATTTCCTCGGCTTCGACCGCAACGTCGTGGTGCAGGCGACGTGCCACGGTACGGATAACCACGCGATGGTCGATGCGCTGGTCCACTCGGACGGCAAGGCGCGCGGCGTCGCGACCGTGGGCAGCGGCATCACGCACGACGAGATCGCCGCGATGCACGCGGCCGGCGTCCGCGGCGTCCGCTTCAACTACGTCAAGCGGCTCGTCGACCCCAAGCCCGACGAATACTACCGCGGCATCATCGAAAAGATCGCCGCATTCGGCTGGCACATCGTCGTCTATTTCGAGGCGGCGGATCTGGCCGAGAAATGGGACTTCTTCACCAGCCTGCCGACCACCGTCGTCGTCGACCATATGGGCCGGCCCGATGTGACCAAATCGCCCGACGGCCCCGAGTTCGCGCAGTTCCTGCGCTTCATGGAGCGGGACAATGTCTGGTCGAAAGTGACCTGCCCCGAACGCCTGTCGAAGTTCGGCCCGCCGACCTATGACGACTTCGTGCCCTTCGCGCGCACCGTCGTCGAGCGGTTCCCGGAGCGGGTGCTGTGGGGCACCGACTGGCCGCACCCCAACCTGAACATGGTCGGGCACATGCCCGACGACGGCTGGCTGGTCGACATGATCCCGCGCATCGCGCCGACCGCGGAGCTGCAGCGCAAGCTCCTGGTCGACAATCCCATGGGCTTGTACTGGCCCGAGGAGACGGCAGCATGACCGCACCCCGCGACATCCACGCCTATCTGGCGGAATTCGACGATATTCCCGGCACCCGCGTCTATACCGCGCGGCGCGCGCGCAAGGGCTATCACCTCAACCAGTTCGCGATGAGCCTGATGAAGGCGGACAACCGCGCGCGGTTCAAGGCGGACGAGGCCGCGTATCTGGATGAGTGGAAGTTGACGCCGGCGCAGCGCGAGGGCGTGCTTCGCCGAGATTATAACGCGCTGCTCGACGAGGGCGGCAATATCTACTTCCTGGCCAAGCTGTTCTCGACCGACGGGCAGAGCTTCTTGCAGGCGGTCGGCACGATGACCGGCATGACGACGGAGGACTATCAGGCGATGATGGTCGCCGGCGGCCGCTCGCCCGAAGGCGTCCGGTCGTTGCGCGATCAGGCGGCGCTCGCCGCGGTCGCCGATGCCGCGGCCGAGATCACCAACACCCCCGTTCCCGCAGCTGAGGGAGATCGCTGATGGCCCGCATCACCGCCGGCATCGCGTCGAGCCACATCCCCGCGATCGGCGCGGCGCTTGACAACGGCAAGTCGGCCGAACCCTATTGGCAGCCGGTCTTCGCCGGATACGACTGGGTGAAGGCGTTCGAGAAGGCCGAGAAGCCCGACGTCGTCATTCTGGTCTTCAACGACCATGCCTCGGCGTTCGACATGAAGTTCATCCCCACCTTCGCGATCGGCTGCGGCGAGGAATTCCTGCCCGCCGACGAGGGCTGGGGCCCGCGCCCGGTGCCGAAGGTGGAGGGACATCCGGACCTCGCCTGGCATATCGCGCAGAGCCTGATCCTCGACGAATTCGACATGACGATCATCAACGAGATGGACGTCGACCATGGCCTGACCGTGCCGATGTCGATGATGTTCGGCCAGCCCGAGGCGTGGCCGGTGAAGGTCATCCCGCTGGCGGTCAACGTCGTCACCTATCCGCCGCCGTCGGGCAATCGCTGCTGGATGCTGGGCGAGGCGATCGCGCGCGCGGTCGAGAGCTATGACGAGGATCTGAACGTCCAGATCTGGGGGACGGGCGGCATGAGCCACCAGCTCCAGGGGCCGCGCGCGGGCCTGATCAACAAGCCGTGGGACAATGCCTTTCTCGACGCGCTGACGCAGGATCCGGAGATGCTGCGCCACAAGCCGCACATCGACTATCTGCGCGAGGCGGGCAGCGAGGGGATTGAGCTGGTCATGTGGCTGATCATGCGCGGCGCGCTGGGGGCAAAGGCGCAGGAGCTGCACCGCTTCTACCACGTCCCCGCCAGCAACACCGCGGTCGGGCACATCGTGCTGCGGCCTGCATAATTCTCTCCCCTCCCTGGACAAGGGAGGGGCTGGGGGTGGGTCGGCCTGCGAGGATGCGGACCGCCTGCCCCATACCGACCCACCCCAACCCCTCCCTTGTCCAGGGAGGGGATTGAGCAAGGAACGACACCCATGAAAATCGCTCTCGCCGGAGCCGGCGCGTTCGGGGAAAAGCATCTCGACGGGCTGAAGATTATCGATGGCGTCGAGGTCGTCAGCCTGGTCGGGCGGCGGCTGGAGCCGACGCAGGCGATCGCAGCGAAGTATGGCATCCCCCATGCCTGCACCGATCTCGCCGAGGCGTTGCGGCAGGACGTCGATGCGGTGATCCTGTGCACGCCCACCCAGATGCACGCCGCGCAGGCGATCCAGTGCATGGAAGCGGGCAAGCATGTGCAGGTGGAGATCCCGCTCGCCGACAGCTGGGCGGATGCCGAGGCGGTGCTGAAGAAGCAGCAGGAGACGGGCCTCGTCTGCATGGTCGGCCACACCCGCCGCTTCAATCCGAGCCACCAGTATCTGCATCGCAAGGTCGCCAGCGGCGAGGCGAACGTCCAGCAGATGGACGTGCAGACCTATTTCTTCCGCCGCAAGAACATGAACGCCAAGGGCGAGGCGCGGTCCTGGACCGACCATCTGCTGTGGCACCACGCCGCGCACACCGTCGACCTGTTCGCCTATCAGGCGGGACCGATCGTGCAGGCCAACGCGCTGGAAGGGCCGATCCATCCCGAACTCGGCATCGCGATGGACATGTCGATCCAGCTGAAGGCGGAGAGCGGCGCGATCTGCACGCTCTCGCTCAGCTTCAACAATGACGGGCCGCTCGGCACCTTCTTCCGCTACATCTGCGACTCCGGCACCTGGATCGCACGCTACGACGATCTCGTGACGGGCAAGGAAGAGCCGGTCGACCTGACCGGCGTCGCAGTGTCGAACAACGGTATCGAGCTGCAGGATCGGGAGTTCATCGCGGCGATCCGCGAGGGGCGCGAGCCGAATAGTTCGGTCGCGCAGGTGCTGCCCTGCTACCGCGTGCTGGGCCAGCTCGAAGAGCAGCTCGCCGGGCGATGACCGCGGCGCGCAAAACGCAGGTCGCGATCATCGGCTCCGGCCCGGCCGGGCTGCTGCTCGGCCATCTGCTCCGCGCCGAGGGGATCGACTGTATCGTCGTCGAGCGGCAGGCGCGCGACTATGTCGAGAGCCGCATCCGCGCCGGCGTGCTGGAGACGGTGACGACCGATCTGCTTCGCGGGCTGGGCATCGACGAGCGGCTGAACGCGGAGGGGATGATCGAGGACGGCTTCGCGCTTGCGACCGACGACCAGATCATCCGCATCGATATCAAGGCACTGACCGGCCGCCACGTCACCGTCTATGGCCAGACCGAGGTGACGCGCGACCTGATCGACGCGGCGCCCGAACGGGGCCTGGAGATCGTGTTCGAGGCGAAGGACCTCGCGCTGCACGATATCGAAAGCGATGCACCGTTCGTCACCTTCATCAAGGACGGCGTCGAGCAGCGGATCGACGCGCAGTTCATCGCCGGGTGCGACGGATTTCACGGGCCGTCGCGCAAGGCGATCGTGGCCCATAGCACGAACGGCGCGCCGGAGTTCGAGCGCGCCTATCCGTTCGGCTGGCTTGGCATCCTCGCCGATGTGCCGCCCTGCCATCCCGAGCTGATCTACGCCAACACCGTCGACGGGTTCGCGCTGGCGTCGATGCGGTCGCCGACGCGCAGTCGCTATTACATCCAGGTGCCGCTGACCGAGAAGGTCGAGGACTGGCCCGAAACCCGAGTGTGGGATGAGCTGGAACGCCGCTTCGCCCCGCTCGCCGATCGGCCCGTCGTACGCGGGCCGGCGCTGGAAATCTCGATCGCGCCGCTGCGCAGCTACGTCTTCGAGACGATGCGGCGCGGGCGGCTGTTCCTGGCGGGTGACGCCGCGCACATCGTGCCGCCGACCGGCGCAAAGGGGCTGAACCTCGCCGCATCCGACGTCGCCTATCTGTCGCAGGCGCTGATCGCAGCGGTGAAGCGCGGCGAGACGAGCGGGATCGATGGCTATCAGGCAAAGGCACTCGCGCGGATCTGGAAAGCCGAGCGTTTCAGCTGGATGCTGACCAAGCTGATGCACCGCTTTCCGGAGGACGGCCCGTTCGAACATCGGATGCAGGTGGCCGAACTCGACTATGTCGCGGGGTCGAAGGCGATGCAGACCGCGATCGCCGAGAATTATGTGGGGTTGCCGCTCTGACCGACCCGCCGACCCGCACCATCGGCCCCTTCGCCGTTTCGGCGATCGGGCTCGGCTGCATGAACCTCAGCCATGCCTATGGCGTGCCGCCGTCGGAGGAGGAGGGCGCCCGCCTGCTGAACCGTGCGCTCGATTTCGGTGTGACATTGCTCGACACCGCAGCGCTCTATGGCGGCGGGCGGAACGAGGCGCTGCTGGGCAAGGCGGTGATGCATCGCCGCGCGGAGTTCACGCTGGCGAGCAAATGCGTCCTCGACATGCGCGACGGACAGCGCGTTCTGGATGGCCGACCGGAGGCGATCGCTGCGACGCTCGATGCGGCGCTGGCGCGGCTGAAGACCGATTGCATCGACCTCTACTATCTCCATCGCCTCGACCGGAACGTGCCGATCGAGGACTCGATCGGCGCGCTCGTCCGCGCGAAGGAGTCGGGGAAAATCCGCGCGCTCGGCCTGTCGGAAATGTCGGCGGCGACGATCGCGCGGGCCCATGCGGTCCATCCGATCGCCGCAGTCCAGAACGAATATTCGCCGATCGTTCGCAATCCGGAAGGCGGCGTGCTGGCGGCGTGCCGGGCGCGTGGCATCGCGCTCGTCGCTTATTCACCGCTGGTGCGCGGCCTGCTGGCAGGCGCAGTTCGCGACGAAGGCTTCGTTCCGGGCGATATCCGGCTCGGCATGCCTCGCTTCCGCGAACCGAACCTGACGCACAATCTGACGGCCGTCGACGCCTTCAACAGGCTCGCACGTGACCAGGGAGCAACGCCTGCCCAGTTGTCGCTCGCCTGGCTTCTGGCGCAAGGCAACGACATTGTGCCGATCCCCGGAACGACTAGACTTGCGCATCTGGCAGACAACCTTGCGGGCGCGACGCTGCGGCTCGGGCCAGAGGTTCTCGCACGCATAGATGAGACCTTCGGCCCTGGCGCGATCCGCGGGCCGCGCTATGCGGCGTCGGCCCAAGCCCAAATCGATACCGAGATCCTTCCCTCTGAAGAGACCGCAGAACCTTGAGCGAAGGCCGACCCATACAAGCGAAGCCGGCCCAATCTGAAACCGACTTGGGCGCGGACGCAGCGAGCATACTTGATCGCCTTGACGCTGTTCCGATGTCACGTCTCCAATGGCGCACTGTTCTCATCATGATCGGGCTCAACGCGCTGGACGGGTTCGACGTCCTGTCGATCAGCTTCGCCGCACCCGGCATTGCGGCAGATTGGGGCATCAATCGTGCTGCACTTGGAATCGTGCTGTCGATGGAGTTGTTCGGCATGGCCGTCGGCGCGGTGTTGTTAGGGAAGGTCGCTGACACGATCGGCCGACGCCCGACCATACTCGGATGCCTGTGTCTCATGACGGCAGGCATGGCTTCGGCGTCGATGGCGCACGACGTTCTGACCCTATGCATATGGCGGGTGATCACTGGTCTGGGTATCGGCGGGATGTTGGCTGCGACGAACGCTGCGACGGCAGAGGCGTCGAACGCAGCGCACCGTGAATTGACGGTTATCCTGATGGCGGCAGGCTACCCGCTCGGTGCCGTGGTCGGCGGGTCCATCGCCTCGGTTCTTCTCGGATATTTCACTTGGCAATCCGTTTTTGTCTTTGGAGCGGTCACGACCGCGCTCTTCATCCCCATCGTGTTGCTCGGGGCACCGGAGTCCCTAGCCTTCGAACTTCAAGGTCGGCGACATGGAGCGTTGCGCCGCGCGAACGCCATTCTGATCCAGATGGGGCAAAAACCCCTGCGATCATTGCCTTCCCATCGTTCGCGGCCCCAGCGACGCCAGATGGGTCTTCTCTCCAATCACCGATTGAAGCCCCTGCTGCTTCTAACCTCGGCGTATCTTGGTCATATTATGACCTTTTATTTTGTACTGAAATGGATCCCCAAGATTGTAGCGGACCTCGGCCACGCTCCTGCTTCTGCGGCGGGCGTACTTGTCTGGGCAAATATCGGAGGCATGATCGGGGCAATTACACTGGGCGTTCTTGCGATGCGTGTGCGGCTGCTGTCGCTCACGATCGCCACGATGCTTGCCTCAGCTGCACTCGTCACTTTCTTTGGCCTGGGTCAGAGCGATCTTGAGCGTCTTTCCATAGTCGCCGCCATGACAGGTTTCTGTACGAACGCCGGGGTCGTCGGTCTCTATGCCATCGTCGCCCGAGCGTTCGAAACGGAGGTGAGGGCTACGGCAACCGGATTTGTTATCGGCATCGGGCGTGGTGGATCGGCTGCTGCACCGGCACTGGCCGGACTTCTATTTCAGGCGGGATTCAGCCTCGCGGGGGTAGCTACAACGATGGCATTGGGCTCGGCGATCGGCGCTGCCGCGCTCGCCCTTCTCGCGTGGACACGAGAAGGAACACCGCACCGATCGTGACGACAAGCGGTTCAGACGATCGGTCGCCCACGCGTGCGGCGGTCAGCCCATCCGATTGCACCGCCGAAATCGCTTTCGGCGGTGCGAGAAGGCGTCAGTGCAGCGGCGTTTGAGTTGGGTTGTCGTAACCTGCCAAGCCGGTCGGCCCGGGGATCTGCGTGGCGACGTCGAGCGGCACTCGGCTGGAGTAGGGGCAGGCGGACACCTTCGCCACCGGTGCACGCATGTGCTGCCCTTTCTCCCTGTTCTTGAGCCGCGCCTTTTCCGGTGTGGAAAGCTTCGGATCGGGAAGGAGGTGCATTTTCGCCCAGACGAACGCGGCGATACCTCCCCTGATCATCGGTCGCAGGATCGGATTTGGATCGCCCATGTCCATGAGCTCGCGGGTACGTGGTTTCTGCAACGAGAGGATCACCTGCCGCCCCAACCAGTGAAATCCGCGAGGGAACCACGCCTTGGCATATTGGGCGGTCAGTGCGTCGGCGAGGATCTTACCGGTCGGCACCTTCGGCCAGTCAAAGGCCTCATACTCCTCCAAATACGCGATCGTCGCGTCGAAGCTGTCGGGGAACGCGACGGGATTGCCGTCCTCGTCCTTAAAGTGCGCCATCAGCTTCTGCCAGTAACGATGCGCTCCCCGCTTCTGCTTCTCGCTGAAACCCTCCAGCCCCAACGACACGAACAGGCGGTGGACATCGCAGCAAGTCCAGCCGGCCGTATAGACGAAGTCGCGAGCAGGAAACGCGCCGGGCAGTATACGCGACATCGCTTTATGGACCTTATTCACATGCTCCACCGATCCTTGCGTTTCAGGATCGTCGGGTCCGAACTCGAACCACTTCCAGAAATGCCGTAACGTTTCGTCTGCGCGGCGATCGGGGTCTGCGACGGTCGGACCGCGCCCCTTGTTGGTGAGCAATATGGTGCCCGCCGGCGGCATCGTGAAATTCTGGATACCGGTCGTGTAGATGATATTCATGAACATGTCGTCGACGTAGTACGTCGTTGTAAGACGCCAGATCTCCGCATAGTCGACCTCGGGGTCAAGCGCCTCGATCCGTTTGGCGATCCATTTATAGTGCTGCTTGTAAGGTTCGCTTCCGGGCCTGACATTGCGATCAAGCAGGGGCGGCTGGCGATTATGGCCGATGTCAGCCAGCGTGGTTGCCATGATCCATCTCCTTCAATGCGCAAGTCCCTGACCTGATGAGAAATCGGGTCTCGCGTCCGTTATCGAGGCTGAACATGCCGCCGCGGCCGGGTACGGCGTCGAGGAGGATTGCGACATCTCCCCAAGCCTGAAGCTGGCGACGACCGATATAGAATGGGGTATCGCCGATCTTTCCGAGGAGGACGTCGCCGTCGCCGGTCCGGAATTCGCCGAGCGGATAGCACATCGGGGAGGAGCCATCACAGCACCCCCCCGATTGATGAAACATGACCTGGCCGTGGTCGCGCACGATCGCCTCCAGCAGATCCAGCGCGGCCCGAGTTGCGGTCACGGCAACCATGACGATCAGAAGAAGCCGAGCTTCTTCGGGCTGTAACTGACCAGCAGGTTCTTGGTCTGCTGATAATGGTCGAGCATCATGCGGTGGTTTTCGCGGCCGATGCCAGACTGCTTGTAGCCACCGAACGCGGCATGCGCAGGATAGGCATGGTAGCAATTCGTCCAGACGCGCCCGGCCTGGATACCGCGGCCCATCCGATAGGCACGTGTGCCATCGCGGGTCCATACGCCTGCGCCAAGCCCGTAGAGCGTGTCGTTGGCGATCGATAGCGCTTCCGCGTCGTCCCGGAACGTCGTTACCGAAACGACCGGCCCGAAGATTTCCTCTTGGAACACGCGCATGCGGTTATGCCCGCGAAGTATCGTGGGCTTGACGTAGAAGCCGTTCGCGAGATCACCGGCGAGGTGATTGCGCTCACCGCCGGTGAGCAGTTCGGCACCTTCCTGCCGTCCGATCTCGAAATAGCTGAGAATCTTCTCGAGCTGCTCGGACGATGCCTGTGCACCGATCATCGTCGCCGGATCGAGCGGATTGCCCTGCACGATCGCTTCGACGCGCTGCACGGCACGTTCAAGGAACCGGTCGGCGATCGACTCGTGGACGAGAGCACGGCTCGGACAGGTGCAAACCTCGCCCTGGTTGAGCGCGAACATGGCAAACCCTTCGAGCGCTTTGTCGAAGAAATCGTCATCTTCCGCCGCGACGTCTGCGAAGAAGATGTTCGGACTCTTGCCGCCCAACTCCAGCGTGACCGGAATGAGGTTCTCGCTGGCATACTGCATGATGAGCCGACCGGTTGTGGTCTCACCGGTGAAGGCAATCTTCGCGATACGCGACGATTGCGCGAGCGGCTTGCCGGCTTCCAGACCGAAGCCGTTGACCACGTTGAGCACGCCTGGCGGCAGCAGATCGGCAACCAGCTCCAGCCACACGTGGATCGACGCAGGCGTCTGTTCCGCCGGCTTCATCACCACGCAGTTACCCGCCGCAAGCGCCGGTGCAAGCTTCCAGCAGGCCATCAGCAGCGGGAAGTTCCAGGGAATGATCTGTCCAACCACGCCGAGCGGCTCGTGGAAATGATACGCGATCGTGTCGTGATCGATCTCGGAGATGCCGCCCTCCTGCGCGCGCAGGCACCCTGCAAAGTAACGAAAATGGTCGATCGCAAGCGGAACGTCAGCAGCCGTCGTCTCGCGAATGGGCTTGCCATTGTCCCACGTCTCGGCAAGCGCCAGAACGTCGAGCTTTTCCTCCATGCGGTCGGCGATGCGATGCAGGATAAGCGCGCGCTCTGCGGGATTGGTACGGCCCCACGCATCCCTTGCCGAGTGAGCCGCGTCTAATGCCGCTTCCACGTCGATCGCAGACGACCGGGCGAGGCGCGTGACGACTTCGCCGGTAACGGGCGAAACGTTGTCAAACGTTCGACCATCCGCTGCATCGACCCATCGCCCACCGATGAAGTTACCGTAAACCTCCTTGAACGGGGGGCGAGTGGTGAAGAATGTCTCTGGCTTGTTCATGACTGAGAACCTCAGAAGCGGATGGACACACCGGCATTGATGATGAGCGGATCCAGCCGGACCTTGGCGGTGCCCGGTGCAAGTCCGGCCGGCGTGGGCAGCAGGAACCGCGTGTTCGAGCTGGTCCAGACCTTCTTTACGTCTGCAAACAACCCGAAACGGCGATTCAAGGCGACGTCTACGCCACCGTTAATGACGGGGCCGACAGTGTCGCTGGCGCGAAAATCCTGCAGCAGTGCATCTCGCGTCTTGAATATCTTGGTATAGTTGATCCCCGCTCCCACGTAGGGAACAACCGGGCCGAGGCCCGTGAGGTGATAGCGAACGGTCGCTACGGCCGGACCATAGGTGACCTCGCCAAGCTTGCCAGCGCCGGCAAGCGTACCTGCCGCGGTCAGCGATGTCGTCGGCGGAACCCCGAGCGCGAGCGCGACGGAAACGTTCCTGTTGAAATAATAGGCGAGGTCGAAAGCGATCCCGTTGTTATTTTTCAGGGTCGCATCTCCCCCGGGAACGGCCTGCCCGGCGACAGCGACCTTTGCGTTTTCGTCCCAGTTCAAGCGCGCATAGCCTATCCGGAACGCGAAGCGTTTGAAATCGGCATCGGATTCGGACGCCGGCTGCTGCTGCTCCTGCGCGCTGGCAGGTGCCGCTATGCTCGATACGGCAACTGCCGACGCGCAGAGCAGGAAGACGCGAGAAACAGGCAAATGGCGCATCGGCCTCTCCTTGATGTTGGCTCTATGGCCATTTTCAACGAGCCTAGACCCGGCCTGCATCATTTACATCGCACAACTTTTCTATAATCGTTATCGGTATGGCAAATATCAGAAATCTTGACCTCAACCTGCTGCTCGTCCTCGACACGCTGTTTGAGGAGCAGAGCGTGTCCCGTGCGGCCAAGCAGATGAGGCTGAGCCAGCCGACGATCAGCTTCTCGCTGAACAAGCTCAGAACCTTTTTCGACGACGAGCTTTTCGTCCGCGCGGGCGGTGCGATGGTGCCTACGCCTCGCGCGGAGGCGCTCAGGGATCCGGTCAAGCGCATGCGGACGCTACTGGAAACTGAGATCGCGACCGCCGCTGTTTTCGACCCCGGCACCACAGAGCGGGTCTTCACCGTAAGCACATCTGACATTGGGGAACTGGTGTTCCTGCCGGCCCTGCTGGAAGCGCTTCGGACTCGTGCTCCCCATGTGCGGATCGTCAGTCGGTCGATGCCGCCAGCGGAGCTTCAGCAGGCCATGACGGACGGAAAAGTCGATCTGGCGATCGGCTACTTTCCGGACTTTGCCGGAGGCACATATTTCGAACAGAAGCTGTTCGACCATCCCTTCGCGTGTCTGGCCCGCAAGGGCCACCCGGCATTCGTCAGGGGCATGTCGCTGGCAGCGTTTCTCGAAGCAGACCATGCTGTTGTGTCGCAGGAGGGGCGCAGTCAGGAAATTTTTGAGCGAGCCTTGGCGGAGGCGAAACTCTCCCGTCGCGTCATGCTCCATTCGCAGCACTTCATGACTGTGCCCTTGCTTATCGCCGGGAGCGACCTGGTCGCGACCGTCCCGAGAGCCGTAGCGCTGGCTTACTCTCGCATGACATCCCTCGAAGTCTTCGCTCCGCCCATGAGCATCCCGAACATCGAGCTAAAGCAGTTTTGGCATCGTCGAACGCAGCAGGATCCAGCCAACATGTGGTTTCGTCGTTTGACGAGCGAATTGTTTCTGCGACGCGATCCATCGACCAGCGGAGCAGGCTTCCTGTTTGCATAATTAGCCCTGCCAATAGTAGCTATATCAAAGATTTGAATTGCTGATCGCGCGCGGCCCAGCGTAGCCATAGTCCAGAGCCCGCGAACGGGTCGACACAGGAGAGTGGCCATGGGTGCCGAATGGCTTGGATCGCGAGCGACGCGAGGGCACGCGTTCCACAACGGCTGGCGCGAGATGTCGAATTCAAGGACGATAGTCGAACCGGCCACCGGAGGCTCGCTCGGCTCGATCGGCATTGCCGGCATCGATGACATCCGGAGCGCCTGCAAGGATGCGCGGGCGGCGCAGCAGGGTTGGGGAGAAGGCAGTTACGAGCGTCGTTCGGAAGTGATGCGCGCAGCCGCCCGGGCGATGAGCGACGCGCGGGCAGACATAGCGTCGTGGATCGTGCGGGAAAGCGGCTCGATCCAGGCCAAAGCCGACTACGAAGTTGCCGTAACGATCAAGGCGCTCTGGGAAGCTGCGTCGATGGCTTCTCAGGCGGCCGGGCAGGTTCTGCCATCGGAAATGGGGCGGCTCAGTATCGCGCGGCGCCGACCGATCGGCGTTGTCGGCGTCATCTCGCCGTTCAACTTTCCGCTGTATCTGGCGATGCGCGCCGTGGCGCCCGCTCTGGCGGTCGGCAATGCCGTCGTGCTCAAGCCGGACCCTCGGACCGCGGTGTGCGGCGGGCTTGTCATTGCACGTGTGTTCGAGGAGGCCGGCTTACCCGAGGGTGTGCTGAGCGTGCTGCCTGGCGATGGCGACGCAGGTGCGGCGCTTTGTCGCGATCCCGACGTAGGCATGATCCAATTCACCGGATCGACGGCGGCTGGGCGGAAGGTCGGGGCTTTGGCGGGCGAGCAGCTCAAGAAGGTTTCGCTCGAACTCGGCGGCAAGAACAGCCTGATCGTGCTGGACGATGCCGATCTGGACCTTGCGCTGGCGAACACCAGCTGGGGAGCCTATTTGCATCAAGGCCAGATTTGCATGGCGGCGGGCCGGGTGCTGGTGCAGCGATCGATAGCCGAGGAGTTTTCACGACGCCTTGCCGAACGCGCGTCTGCACTGCCGGTTGGAGATCCCAGTTCGGGTCAGGTCGCCCTGGGACCGTTGATCGCGCAGAACCAGGTCGATCATGCGAGCAGCATCATCGACCAGTCGGTGGCCAACGGGGCACGCCTGCTCGCGGGTGGCAAGGCGGATGGTCTGTTCTTCCAGCCCACCGTGCTCGCGGACGTGACCTCGACCATGCGCGCCTACTCGGAAGAGATTTTTGCGCCTGTCGCCGTCATCACGCCCTTCGACACCGATGAAGATGCGGTCCGGATAGCCAACGACACCGATTTCGGACTTTCAGCCGGCATCCTGACCAACAGCATCGCTCGCGCGCTCGCGATCGGCGAGCGCCTCCGTGTCGGACTTCTTCACATCAACGATCAGACCGTCAACGAGGACGCAGTCAACCCATTCGGGGGCGTCGGCGCATCGGGGAACGGCACCGCGATTGGCGGACCCGCCAACTGGGAGGAATTCACCCATTGGCAGTGGCTGACCCTCAAGGGCACCCCGCCCGCCTACCCGTTCTGATAGGTGAAACAATGGCTACAATGGCAGCGCCGCCCGCTCCCGAGCATCTTCATGTTCCACACATCGACCTGGATCCCTTCAGCGCTCAATCTTTGAGCGCTCCGCATGGCTGGTATGGAGTGCTGCAGGATGCCGGTCCCGTCGTCTGGCTCGACAGCTACGGCGTTTATGCGTCGGCACGCTACGCCGAGGTTGCCGACGCGTTGAAGCGTCATGATACGTTCTGCTCGAGCCGAGGTGTCGGGCTCAGCGACTTCGCACATGAGACGCCTTGGCGTCCGCCCTCGCTCCTTCTCGAGACCGATCCTCCCCATCATGCGCAGACGCGGGCAATCATGAACCGCATCGTGTCGCCCGCGGCTATCAAGGTGCTGCGTGCCACTTGGGCCGAGAAGGCGGCAGATCTCGTCGAGGAGCTCGTCAGCCGGCGACGCTTTGATGCAGTGGTCGACCTGGCGGAAGAGTTCCCGATGAGGGTGTTTCCCGACACGATCGGGCTGCAAGAGAACGGTCGCGAAAACCTGCTTCCCTACGCCTGTGCCGTTTTCAACGGCTTTGGACCGCGCAACGCGCTCACCGAGGACACACTGGCGCAAACCCGCGATGCTGCGGCTTGGGTCACCGAGGCGTGCCGCCGCGAGAACCTGCGCCCCGGCGGCTGGGGCATGGCCGTCTACGAAGCGGTGGACAATGGCCTTTGCAGCGAGGACGATGCGCAGCGGCTTGTTCGATCGTTTATCTCTGCCGGCGTCGACACGACCGTGAACGGCATCGGCAACATGATGGCAGCGTTTGTCCAGTTCCCCGGGGAGTGGGAAAAGCTGCGTTCTAAGCCCGCATTGCGCACGAAGGCCTTCGAGGAAGCATTGCGCTGGGACTCGACGGTCCAGTGGTTTTTCCGGACGACCGCGCATGACGCCGAGCTCGGTGGCGCCTTAATTCCGGAGGGATCGAAGATCCTGCTCTGCTATGCAGCGGCGAACCGCGACCCGCGCCGTTGGGTTGAACCGGATCGATTTAACATCGAGCGGATGTGCAGTGGGCATGTCGCTTTCGGGTACGGCATCCATCAGTGCCTGGGACAGATGGTGGCGCGCCTCGAAGCAGACGTCCTGCTAGAGGCACTCACCGCAAGGGTTGCAGCGATCCGACCCGCCGGTCCCGCCGTCCGACGCCTCAACAACACACTGCATGCGCTGGCCTCCTTACCGATCGAGGTCGATCCAGTCTGATACGTTGAACGGAGCTTACTCAGAATGAAAACTCGTGCCGCCGTGGCGTTCGAGGCGAAAAAGCCGCTGGAAATCGTCGAGCTCGATCTCGAAGGGCCGAAGGCTGGCGAGGTGCTGGTCGAGATCATGGCGACGGGCATTTGCCATACCGACGCCTACACGCTCGACGGGCTGGACAGCGAGGGCTTGTTCCCCAGCGTGCTGGGCCATGAAGGCGCAGGCATCGTGCGCGAGGTGGGAGCAGGCGTGACCAGTGTCACGCCGGGCGACCACGTCATCCCACTCTACACGCCGGAATGCCGCCAGTGTAAGTCCTGCCTCAGCGGCAAGACCAACCTGTGCACCGCCATTCGTGCGACGCAGGGGAAGGGATTGATGCCCGATGGCACCACCCGATTCAGCTACAAGGGGCAGCCGATCTTCCATTACATGGGCTGCTCGACCTTCTCGAACTTCATCGTCCTGCCCGAGATCGCGGTCGCCAAGATCCGCGAGGACGCCCCGTTCCAGACGAGTTGCTACGTCGGCTGCGGCGTCACTACCGGCGTCGGTGCCGTGGTGAATACCGCGAAGGTGCAAGTAGGTGAAAGCGTCGTGGTCTTCGGGCTCGGCGGGATCGGGCTCAACGTCATTCAAGGTGCAAAGCTCGCGGGCGCGGGGCGGATCGTCGGCGTCGATATCAATCTCGAGAGGGAGGCTTGGGGGCGGCAATTCGGCATGACCGACTTCCTCAACTCGAAAGATCTCAGCCGCGAGGAGACGATCGCCAGGATCCTGGAGCTCACCGATGGCGGTGCCGACTATAGTTTCGACGCCACGGGCAATACGGAGGTCATGCGCACCGCGCTCGAGGCTTGCCACCGCGGTTGGGGGACTTCGATCATCATCGGGGTCGCTGAAGCCGGCAAGAAGATCGCTACGCGCCCGTTCCAGCTCGTCACCGGGCGCAATTGGCGCGGCACCGCCTTCGGGGGAGCAAGGGGCCGTACCGACGTACCCAAGATCGTCGACTGGTACATGGAGGGAAAGATCGCGATCGATCCGATGATTACCCACGTCTTGTCGCTCGACGAAATCAACAAGGGCTTTGACCTGATGCACGCCGGCGAGAGCATTCGCAGCGTGGTGGTCTACTGATGTCGACGCTGATCGTAATCACTCGTGACGGGGAAGAGCGCACGATTGTCGCGAACGATGGCGAGTCCGTGATGGAAAGCATCCGGGCCGCCGGCATCGACGAGCTGCTCGCCCTCTGCGGCGGGTGCCTCTCATGCGCGACCTGTCACGTCTATGTCGATCCGACCTGGACCAACAAGCTTGCGCCCATCAGCGAGGACGAGAACGACCTCCTCGATAGTTCAGACGCGCGGACCCCGGGTTCACGTCTGTCATGTCAGCTGTCCATGAACGCGCAATTGGACGGGCTGCGCGTCACTATCGCGCCGGAGGGCTGAACAATCGTGCTCGACCAAGTCGAGATGCATCGCGCTCACGGGGGCATGCAGGGCATTTACCGGCATGCCTCGACCGCTACCGCCACGGATATGCACTTCTCGGTCTTCGTTCCGCCTCACACGTCGGACGCACGTCTCCCCGTGGTGTGGTACCTGTCCGGCCTGACGTGCACGCATGCCAACGTCACGGACAAGGGGGAATATCGCAAGATCTGCGCGGAGCTTGGTCTTATTCTGGTTGCGCCGGACACCAGTCCCCGTGGGGATGGCATTCCCGATGATCCCGACGGGGCCTACGACTTTGGCTTGGGGGCGGGCTTTTATGTCGACGCGACATGCGAGCCCTTCGCGACCAACTACCAGATGCGCAGCTACGTTACGCACGAACTACCGCAGCTGATTGCAGCGAATTTCCCTGCGGACATGACGCGTCAGGCAATCATGGGACATTCGATGGGAGGCCATGGCGCACTGACCATCGCGCTGACAACACCCGATCGATATCGGTCGGTGAGCGCGTTCGCTCCGATTGTGGCACCCGCTCGTGTGCCGTGGGGCAGGAAGGCGCTGAGCGGCTACCTCGGACCTGAAACCACAGCGTGGCGACAATACGATGCCGTTTCGCTGATTGAGGACGGCGCGCGGGTGGCCGATATTCTCGTAGATCAGGGCACTGCCGATCAGTTCCTCAACGAGCAGTTGTGTCCTGAACTACTGGTGGATGCCTGCAAAGCTGCAGGTGTTCCGCTCAAGCTGCGCATGCAGGAAGGGTACGATCACAGCTATCATTTTGTTTCGTCCTTCATTGAAGATCACCTCCGGTGGCATGCGGCCCGTCTGGGGGCGGGCGCATGATTACCCGCTACGACGTCCTTATCGTCGGCGGCGGTCATGGGGGTGCGCAAACCGCGATCGCTCTTCGACAGCAAGGTTTTCGAGGTTCCATCGCGATCGTCGGCGACGAACCTCACCCACCGTACGAGCGACCGCCCCTATCCAAGGAATATCTGGCGCGCGATAAGGATTTCTCGCGTATTTTGATCCGTCCCGAGAAATTCTGGAGCGATAAGGAGATCGACCTTCTTCTGGGTCAGAAGGTCATTGAAATAGAAGTCGAGGCGCATCGGGCTTTGCTCGCGAACGGCAGCGCAATCCAATACTCCAATATGGTCTGGTCGGCGGGCGGCGCTCCGCGTCGTTTGACCTGTTCTGGTCACGACGCAAGGGGCGTTCACACCGTCCGCACCCGTGCCGATGTCGATGCACTGATGGCTGAACTGGCTAACGTGAAACACGTTGTCGTGATCGGTGCAGGCTTTATTGGTCTTGAGGCTGCAGCCGTTCTGACCAAGCTCGGAAAGTCGGTGACCGTCGTCGAAGCCCAAGATCGTGTGCTTGCGCGGGTAGCCGGGGAGCCGTTGTCACGCTTCTTCGAGGCCGAACATAGATCCCATGGCGTCGATTTGCGGCTCTGTACTTCAGTGGATTGCATCGAGCAGCGAGACGGCCTGGCCGTCGGCGTGCGCTTGGCGAGCGGCGAGATCCTGCCGTGTGAAATGATCATCGTTGGGATCGGGATAACGCCGGCCGTTGCGCCGCTGATCGAGGCTGGCGCGACCGGTGCGAACGGTGTGGAGGTCGATGAGCACTGTCGTACGTCTCTGCCCGATGTGTTCGCGATCGGCGACTGCGCCGCACACCGGAGCCAATATGCAGACGGAGCACTTGTCAGAGTGGAATCCGTTCAGAATGCAAGTGACCAGGCAATAATTGTTGCGAAAGCAATTCGTGGCGTGCCCGAGCCTTACTCCGCAATTCCTTGGTTCTGGTCGAACCAGTATGATCTGAAGCTTCAGACCGTTGGTCTCTCAACGGGATACGAGATGGCAATCGTGCGAGGCGATCTGGCCAATCGTAACTTCACAGTCATCTACGTTTCAAACAACCGGATTATAGCCCTCGACTGCGTCAATAGAACAAAGGACTACGTTCAGGGCAAGGCCCTGATTCAAACTGGTGTTGATGTATCCAACTTGGATCTGACAGACGATCGGGTGCCTCTAAAGCAGTTTGGCTGCGCGACATGATACATTCTGACGCAAGACTAACCATCTAGATGGTTAATTATTCATCTTTTATCGCAAACAAGAAAGCATAGGGTCATTTAGAATGTTCTAGAGATAATCTAAAAAAAGGGGAGAGGAATAATGATTATCACTCGTGGCCTCGCGCAGCGGGGTGTTGTCGCGCGCGCATTGTTCACTGCGACGTCGGCTCTTGCGATCAGTATCGGTGCACAGCCTGTATGGGCACAGCAGGCCGGTGCCGCACAAGCGCCGGTGGCGCAGACCGGTGATGCCTCGGAAATCGCGACGCAGCAAGCTACCGACCAAGCTCAGGAAGGCGCCGCGCTCAATGCCCAAGGTGGTGACATCGTCGTAACCGCTCGCAGACGGCAAGAGCGGCTGACGGATGTTCCGATCTCGATCGCAGCTTTCAACGGTGGGGCGCTCGCCGAACGCTCGGTTACCACCACCGATCAGCTAACCCAGCTGGCACCGAACGTACAGTTCAAT
>QFNF01000039.1 GCA_003240755.1 Sphingomonas hengshuiensis
GCGAGCGAGACGCCCGTGGCTCACCCCCCCCCCACCGCCTCGCGGCGGTCCCCCTCCCCCCCCTGTGGGGGGGATTTGAGGTACGCGACGAAAGCCCCGGCAGGCGACTGCCGGGGCTTTTCGTTCAGAGTTCCCGCAGCGCCCGCGCCGGCCGTGCGTTCAGGATGGGCAGCGCGCCGAGCAGTCCGATCCCGACCGTCACGCCAACCCCGACTGCCAGCGTCGCGGCGATCGCGCCATAATCGGGCAGCCAGTCGAACGCGAACAGCTCCACCACCACATACCATCCCCCCGCAATCCCGATCGCCGCCGCCAGTGCGGCGAGGATGATGGCCAGCAGCAGATATTCCAGCGCCTGCGCCGCCAGTATCTGTCCGCGCGTCGCGCCCAGCGTCTTGAGGATCACCGAGTCATAGGTCCGCGTCTCGCGCGCGGCGGCGATCGCGCCGACCAGCACGGCGATGCCGGCGAGGATCGCGATCCCCGCCGCCGCCGCGATCGCGGTCGCCATCTGCGACACGATGGTGCGCACCTGCCCGATTACCTCGCGCACCTCGACCACCGAGGTCGAGGGGAAACGGGCCGACAATGCGCGGACGACGGCGCGTTCGCGCCCCGGCGGCATGGTGATCGTCGCCGCCAGATTGTGCGGCACGTCGGACAGCGCATCGGGGCTGAACACCATCACGAAATTGAACCCCATCGTGTCCCATTCGATCCTGCGCAGCGAGGCGATGCGCGCGGTGCGTTCCTGTCCGGCGACGCTGATCGTCAGCGGATCGCCGAGTTTCAGCTTCAGCGCCTCCGCCATGCGCTCGTCGATCGAAACGAGCGGCGGCCCGGTATGGTTTGCCGGCCACCAGCGACCCGACACCAGTTCGCTGCCCGGTGGCAGGTCGGCGGAAAAGGTCAGGCCGCGTTCGCCGCGCAGCGCCCATGCCCCCTCCGGAATCGCCTTGAGATCGGCGACGCGGGTGGTGCCGTATGCGGTGATCGTGCCGCGCATCAGCGGGACGGTCTGCACCTCGGCATCCGGCTGGATCGCGGCGATGGTGGCGCGGAACGCCGGTTCGCGGTCCGGCGGCACGTCGAGCGCGAACAGCGCGGGCGCGCGGGCCGGGACGGTCCGTGCGATGTTGGCGTCGAGGCTGGTGCGGATCGCCGCGAGCAGCACGAACAGGGTCAGGCCGAGGCCCAGCGCCACCACCAGCGCCCCGGTCCGTGCGCCGGGGCGGTGGAGCGCCGCCACCGCCAGCCGCCATAGCGGGCGGCGGGCGCGGGGCAGGCGGGCGGCGGTCCGGCGGATCAGCCAGCCAAGTCCCGACAGCAGCAGGAGAAGCCCGGCCGCCGCCGCAAGGAACGCCGCGCCGAACCATGGCCGTTCGCTGGTCGCCAGCACCAGCGCGACGATCCCGGCAAAGGCCGCACCCATATGGGCCGCCGCCTTCCACCGCGGCGCGGCGCGTCCGTCATGGACGCCGCGGAGCAGCCCGGCGGCGGGCACCGCCCCGGCCGCCAGCAACGGCGGGGCGGCGAAGGCGAGCGCGATCAGCAGGCCATAGGCGGCGGCCTGTGCCAGCGGCAGCGCATGGATCGCGAAACGCGGCGCCACCGGCAGCACGTCGCCCGCCAGCGCGACGATCAACGGTACGGCGGCGATGCCGATGGCGAGGCCGACCAGAATGCCGATCGCGGAGACGGCAACGATCTGCAGCAGATAGACCCGCGCGATCAGCCCGGAGGTGGCCCCCAGCACCTTGAGCGTCGCGATGCTCGAGCGGCGCGCGGCGAGGTAGGAGGACACGCCGTTGCCCACCCCGATCCCGGCGATGACCAGCGCGGTCAGCCCGACCAGCACGAGGAATTCGCCCATCCGCGTCAGGAAGCGTTCGGCCCCGGGCGACGCGCGGTCGCGGGTGCGGCTGTCCCAGCCCTGTGCCGGATACCGGTCGGTGAACGCCCGGATCGCCGTCGCCGGATCGTAGCGGCTGGCGATGCGGTACTTGCTCTCGTACAGGCTGCCCGGCGCGATCAGCGCGGTACGCCGCAACCCGTCCAGCGACACCAGCGCGACCGCGCCGAGGGTGAAGCCTTCGCTCAGCCGGTCGGGTTCGTCGGCGATGATCCCGGCGACGGTGAAGCGCGCGGTGCCGAAGCGGACCGGGCCGCCGATGCGCAGGCCCAGCCGTTCGACCAGCGCCGGCCCGACATAGGTCTCGGTCGGCGACAGCGGGCGGGCGCCGCCGGTGCGCAGGGTCAGCGTGCCGTAGAGCGGATAGGCGGTGTCGACCGCCTTGAGCTCGATCGGCGCGGTGTCGCCGCCGATATTGGCGGCCATCGACTGCATCCGTACCGTTTCGGACACGGTGCCCAGCCGCGCCATCGACCGGCGTTCGGCGGCGCCGGCCGTCCGCTGCGACACCGACAATTCGATGTCGCCGCCCAGCAGGCCCTGCCCGCGCGCCGCCAGTTCCTGCGTGATCGACCGGGTGAGGCTGCCGATCGCCGCCAGCGCGCCGACACCGAGGATCAGGCAGACCAGCAGCAGCCGGAGGCCGCGGAAGCGGGCGTCGAGTTCGCGGCGGGCGAGGGTCCACGCCAGTCGCCATTCGCTCATCGGCCGCTGTCTCTGGCGATACGGCCATCGGCCAGCTCGACCACCCGGTCGCAGCGTTCGGCGAGCGCCGGGTCGTGGGTGATGACCAGCAGCGTCGCCTGCGTGGCGGCGCGGCGTTCGAACAGCAGGTCCATGATCGCATGGCCGGTGGCGCGGTCGAGATTGCCGGTCGGTTCGTCGGCGAACACCAATGCCGGTCGCCCGGCCAGCGCGCGGGCGATGGCGACGCGCTGCTGCTCGCCGCCCGATAGCTGCGCCGGATAATGGTGGAGGCGGTGGCCGAGGCCGACCGATGCCAGTTCCGCCTCGGCCCGCGCAAAGGCGTCGGCGACGCCGGCCAGTTCCATCGGCACCGCGACATTTTCCAGCGCGGTCATGGTCGGCAGCAGGTGGAACGCCTGCAGCACGATGCCGATCCGCCCGCGCCTCGCGCGTGCCAGGTCGTCCTCGCCCATCGCCCCGAAATCGGCGCCGGCGACGCGGACCTGCCCGCCGCTGGCGCGTTCGAGGCCGGAGAGCACCGCCATCAGCGACGACTTGCCCGATCCCGACGCCCCGAGCAGCGCGACGCTGGACCCGGCGCGGACCGCGAGGTCGATGCCATGGAGGATCGGCGTGGCGGCGTCGCCATCGCCCAGCGTCAGGGTGACACCGCGCGCGTCGATGACCATATCGTTCGAAACCGAGTGCATGGGAGTGTTATCGCCAGTGACGAAGCAGGGACCCTCATATGCGGGCGCATTCGCCATTCTCCAAGGCGCGCTGCTGCTCGGCGCGTGCAACCAGCCCGATTTGTCGGAAGGCAACGACGCGACCCCGGTGAACGTCGCCGCCGATGCGACGCCGTCGCCCGCCGCGCGCAGGGCGCCGGTCGCCGGGCCGGAGCGGCTGGTGCTGGCGTTCGGCGACAGCCTGTATGCGGGGTACGGCCTTGCGCGCGGCGACAGCCTGCCCGACGATCTGCAGGACGCGCTGCGCGCCCGGGGGATCAACGCGCGCGTGGTGAATGGCGGGATTTCGGGCGACACCAGCGCGGCGGGGCGGCAGCGGCTGGCCTTCACGCTCGACAAGCTGGAGCGCAAGCCCGACCTCGTGCTGCTGGGGCTGGGCGGCAACGACCTGCTGCGCCAGATCCCGCCGGCCGAGACGCGGGCCAATTTCGTCGCCATGCTGGATGAATTGCGGCGCCGCGATATTCCCGTGGTGCTGACCGGCATGATGGTGCCGCCCAATCTGGGTCCGGACTATGCCGCCGCGTTCAACCGCATCTGGCCCGACATGGCGAAGCGGTACGACGCGACGCTCGATCCGTTCATCCTCGCCGGGGTGATCGGCAACCGCGCGCTGATGCTGCCCGACGGCATCCACCCCAATGCGCAGGGGGTGGACCGGATCGTCGCACGGCTGGGGCCGGTGGTGGCGGCGCGGTTGCGGGGGTAGGGAATTTCCCGTTTTGCCGTCGAACCCGGCGGTTTTTGGGAAGCGTAGATCGGGAACGGGTTTCGGGAAAGTGAAACCCGCAGGCGTCCGTTGGCGTGATGGGCATGGCCGGATTTTCGTCACAGGTTCGTTTTCGGGGATGCAGCCTCTTGCCGAGGGACTACCCGTGTGGGTCGCTGCTGACCCTGTAATCCAGAGGCTAGACATGAAGAACGCCAAAACCCGCTACCTACCGCTCGTCATAGTACCTGCGATCATGCCGGCGGTGCTTATGCCGTTATTGGTGAGCCAGCATGTGCCGGCCAATCTGATCGACGGGGCAATGGGCGTTTCGATCGGTTTGGCGATTGTCGGTCTCGTTCGAATGAAGAGAGGTCGTGGCCGCTGCGCTGCAACTAGCTGACTCTGCTGAGGGGCTCGGCACCTCCGATCGCAATTTCCTTTCACCATCGTTTGCGGGGAAGCCATCCCTACCCGAACGGGCGGTCGATCGATGGCTGCGGCTGGGTGAACCACCGGGCGCCGGTGTCGGTGACGTGGAAATGATCCTCCAGCCGGATGCCGAAGCGGTCGGGGACGACGATCATCGGTTCGTTCGAGAAACACATACCGGCGCGAAGCGGCGTCGTGTCGCCGCGGACCAGCCAGGCGGGTTCGTGGATCGACAGGCCGATGCCGTGGCCGGTGCGATGCGGCAGGCCGGGCAGGCGATAGTCGGGGCCGAGGCCTTCGCGGACCAGCACCGCGCGGGCGGCGGCGTCGACCGCTTCGCAGGGGACGCCGGGGGCGGCGGCGGCGAAGGCGGCGGCCTGCGCCGCGTGTTCGATGTCCCAGATCGCGCGGACCTCGTCGGCGACCGCGCCGAAGGCATAGGTGCGGGTGATGTCGCTGTGATAGCCGCCGACGCGACAGCCGGTGTCGACCAGCACCAGTTCCCCCTCCGCCAGCGCGCGGTCGCCGGGCAGGCCGTGGGGAAAGGCGGTGGCGCGCCCGAACTGGACGATGCAGAAGAACGAACCCCCGCCGCCGACGGCGCGGTGCGCGTCGTCGATGAAGCGGACGACCTCGCTGGCGAGGATGCCGGGACGCAGGATGCGCGCGGCGGCGGCCTGTACCGCGAGCGTCATGTCCTTCGCCTGTTGCAGCAGCGCCAGTTCGGCGGGCGACTTGACCATGCGGCACCCGTCGATCGCCGGCGCACCGTCGAGCAGCGACAGGCCATGGCGGGCGAGCTTCTGTCCCCACGCGAACGGCAGTAGCGGATCGACCGCGAGGCGTCCGCCGGCGGGAAGCGCGTCGCGGACCAAGGCGGTCGGGTCTTCGTCCTCTTCCCACAGCAGCAGGTCGGCGGCGATGGTCAGGTCGGCCTCCAGCGTGCCGCGTTCGAACGCCGGACAGACGATGCGCGGGGGGCCGGTGACGGGCAGCAGCAGCGCGACCATCCGCTCGCTCGGCCCCCATGGGATGCCCATGAAATAGTCGAGCGACGCACCGGTATGGACCAGCAGCGCGTCGGCGCCGGCGGCCTCGGTCAGCGCGCGGGCGCGCTCGATCCGGGCGTCGCGCTCGGTGGCGGTGATCGGCGGGGCGGGGGTGGCCCAGGGTGCGAGCGCCGCGAGTTCGGTCGCCGCGGTCGATCCGCCGATGGTCATGGTTGCCGGTCCTTGTGCGGGGTGCGGAAGGGGGGCGACTGTACGCCGGCTCTTCCGGGTTGAGTAGTCGTTACGCCTGTCGGAATGGCGGATTGGCGGGCTGGTGCAGGTGCTTCGATACGGGCCTTCGACAAGCTCAGTCCCTACTCAGCATGAACGGTTGATGAGATTCCACATGGGCCAAGCCGCGCCTGGCGACCCGCACCTGCCCTACCCACTCCGTCTGGTTCGAGCAGCTTCGAGCTTGTCGAGAAGCGTCCGTCGAGAACTGAACGGGGAGAGGGCGGGGGTTTCCCGCCGGCGTTGCCCCTGTGGAACCCCGTTCTCGACAGGCTCGAACTGAACGGGGAGAGGGCGGGTCTTTCCGCCGGCGCTGCCCGTGTGGAATCCCGTTCTCGACAGGCTCGAACTGAACGGGGGGAGGGCGGGTTTTTCCCGCCGGCGTTGCCCCTGTGGAACCTCGTTCTCGACAGGCTCGAACTGAACGGGGGGAGGGCGGGGGTTTCCCACCGGCGTTGTCCCTGTGGAACCTCGTTCTCGACAGGCTCGAACCAGACGGATCTTTCGGAAGGGGAGTGCGCGGACGCTCCCCACCCGACGCAAGAATGTTGTGCAATCGCGCGGGCGGGTCCAGCGTGGTCGCAACGGGTAACGGGGGAGTGACGATGTTCGGACCACGCAAGACGCTGGGGAGCGCGGCGGCGCCGGAGGGGCGGCTGGCCAAGACGCTGGGCTGGCCGCACCTGATCGCGCTGGGCGTGGGGGCGATCGTCGGGACCGGCATCTATACGCTGACCGGTGTCGGGGCGGAGCGCGCCGGGCCGGCGGTGATCCTGGCGTTCGCCATCGCCGGGGCGGTGTGCGCGTGCGCCGCGCTCGCCTATGCCGAACTGGCGACGATGATCCCGGCGGCGGGCAGCGCCTATACCTTCAGCTATACCGCGGTCGGGGAGACGATCGCATGGATCGTCGGGTGGAGCCTGATCCTCGAATATTCGCTGGCGTGCTCGACGGTGGCGGTCGGCTGGTCGGGCTATCTGGTCGGATGGGTACAGGCGGTCGGCGTCACGCTGCCGCCCGAGCTGCTGGTCGGGCCGCATGGCGGCGGGATCGTCAACCTGCCCGCGGTGCTGGTCGCGCTGGCCGTGATGGGGATGCTGGTGGCCGGCACGCGCGAGAGTGCGACGCTGAACATCGTGCTGGTCGTCATCAAGCTGGTGGCGCTGACGGTATTCGTCGCCTTTGCGCTGCCGGCGTTCGATGGCGGCAACCTGCAACCCTTCATGCCGTACGGCTTCGGCAGCACCGAGGTCGACGGCGCCAAGCGCGGCGTGATGGCGGCGGCGGCGATCGTGTTCTTCGCCTTTTACGGCTTCGATACCGTCGCGACCTCGGCCGAGGAGGCGCGCAATCCCGGCCGCGACCTGACGATTGGCATCGTCGGGTCGATGGTGGTGTGTACCGTCATCTATATGGCGGTGGCAGTCGCGGCGGTGGGGGCGGTCCCGTTCCGGGCACTGGCCGACAGCCCCGAGCCGCTGGCGCTGGTGCTGCGCTCGCTGGGACAGCCGGGCGCGGCGTATCTGATCGCGCTGGCGGCGGTGATCGCGCTGCCGTCGGTGATCCTGGTGATGATGTACGGGCAGAGCCGCGTGTTCTTCGTGATGGCGCGCGACGGGCTGTTGCCGCGCTGGCTGGCGGCGGTGAGCCCGCGATCGGGCGCGCCGACGCGGATCACGCTGCTGACCGGGGTCGCGATCGCGGTGATCGCCGGGCTGGTGCGGCTCGACCGGATCGCCGAGCTGGCCAATGCCGGCACGCTGATCGCGTTCATCTCGGTCGGCGCCAGCCTGATGATCCTGCGCCGCCGCGCGCCCGATGCGCCGCGCCGGTTCCGCTGTCCCGCGCCGTTCGTCGTGGGCACGTTCACGATCCTCGGCTGCCTGTACCTGTTCTCCAGCCTGCCGGTGACGACGTTCTTCTGGTGCGCGGTGTGGAACGCGGTCGGGCTGACGCTCTACTTCCTTTACGGCCGGCGCCACAGCCTGTTGCGCCGGCCGGCGGGGTGAGCGCCTACCGGGCGGGCCCGGCGGGCGTCATCGAATAGGGGGCGGCGCCGGGGCCGGTCGCCCATGTCCTGTTCGGGGTCGGCCCCATGACGAAGCGCAAGGTGCCGCCGGCCATGATCTCGTCCTGCGAAATCCAGGTGCGGTCGAGCTTGCGGCCGTTGAGCGTCGCCGACTGGATATAGACGTTGGCGGCGCCGTTGCCGGGCGCCTCCACCACGAAGCGCCTGCCGTTTTCCAGCGCCAGTTCGGACCGGCGGAACAGCGGCGAGCCGATGACATACTGGTTCGCGCCGGGCGTGACCGGATAGAAGCCCAGCGCGCTGAACACATACCATGCCGAGGTCTGGCCGTTATCCTCGTCGCCCGGATAGCCGTCGGGCTGCGCGGCATAGAGGCGGCGCATGACGTTGCGGACATGCCACTGCGTCTTCCACGGCGCGCCGGCATAGTCGTAGAGATAGATCATGTGCTGGATCGGCTGGTTGCCATGGGCGTAATTGCCCATGTTCACGATCTGCATCTCGCGGATTTCGTGAATGACCTGCCCATAGTAGCTCGCATCGAACCTGGGCGGGCTGTCGAACACCTGATCGATCTTCGCGACGAACGCACGGTCGCCGCCCATCAGGTCGATCAGGCCGCGCACGTCCTGAAACACCGACCAGCTATAGTGCATGCTGTTGCCTTCGGTGAAGGCATCGCCCCATTTGAACGGGTTGAACGGCGACTGGAAGCTGCCGTCCTTGTTGCGGCCGCGCATCCAGCCGACTGAGGGGTCGAACAGCTTGCGATAATTCTGCGCGCGGGCGCGGAACATCGCCGCGTCTTCGGTCTTGCCCAGCGCCTCGGCCAGCCGGGCGATGGTGAAGTCGGCATAGGCATATTCGAGGGTACGGGCGGCGTTTTCCCTGATGCCGACGTCATAGGGGACATAACCGAGGCGGTTGTAATATTCGACGCCCTCGCGCCCGACCGCGCTGATCGTCTTGCCGTCCGCCGATGTGGGACGGCCGACGCTGGTCGTCGCGTTCTTCCTGATCGCTTCGTACAGCGTGTCGATATCGTAGCCGCGAATGCCCTTCAGATACGCGTCCGCGATGTTCACCGCCGAATTCGACCCGATCATCACGTCGCGGTGGCCGGGGCTGGCCCATTCGGGCAGCCAGCCGGATTCGCGATAGGTGTTGGCCAGCCCCGCCATGATCTCGCCGTCCAGCTTGCGCTCCATCAGCGTGAACAGCGGAAAGACCGCGCGGAACGTGTCCCAGAAGCCGTTGTCGGTGAACATCGGTCCGGGCAGCACCTGCCCGTTATACGGGCTGTAGTGCACCATCTTGCCCGCGCGGTCGTACTCGTGGAAGCGCCGGGGAAAGAGCTGCGTGCGGTAGAGCGCGGAATAGAAGGTGCGGACATTGTCGATATCGGGATCGTCGACCCTGTAGCGGCCCAGCAGCGCGCTCCACGCGGTGCGCGCCTTTTCCCTCGTCTGGTCGAAGCCGTCGCGGCCGAGTTCGCGGTCGAGGTTCAACTGCGCCTGTTCGGCGCTGATGAAGGAAGAGGCGACGCGGACATGGACCTGTTCGCCCTTGCGCGTCTTGAACCCGATCAGCGCGCCGACGCGCCTGCCCTCGGCGCTGGTCACGCCCGGCTGGCGTTTGAAGCCGTCGCCGAAGGTGTCGGCGACGATGAAGTCGCGGTCGAATTCGAGCACGAAGTAGTTCTTGAAATTGGCGGGCACCCCGCCGCTGTTGTTCCTCGCCCAGCCGATGATGCGGCGCTGTTTCGGCAGGATCGTGACGGCCGACCCCTTGTCGAACGCGTCGAGCAGGATCCAGCTCCGGTCGCTTTGCGGGAAGGTGAAGCGGAACTGCGCGGCGCGTTCGGTCGGCGCGATTTCGACGGTGGTGTCGTAATCGGCGAGATACGCGCTGTAATAATAGGGCCGGGCCGTCTCCGCCTTGTGCGAATACCATGACGCGCGGTCGGCCTCGGCCAGCTTCGGCGCGCCGGTCATCGCCATCAGCGAGAAGGCGCCATAGTCGTTCATCCACGGGCTGGGCTGATGGGTCTGCTTGAACCCCCACAATTTCGTGTCGCGATAGCGATAGGCCCAGCCGTCACCGGCCTTGTTGGTGGTCGGCGTCCAGAAGTTCATGCCCCATGGCAGGGCGATCGCCGGATAGGTGTTGCCATAGGACAGTTCGTAGGTCGAATCGGTCCCCATCAGCGGGTTGACCAGATCGACCGGATCGGCGCGGCGTTCCTGCGCGGTCGCAGGCGCGATGGTGCCGAGGATCAGCGCAAGCGCGGTGGCGGCGGCGGTCAGGCGGGGCAGGGCCATGGGCACGGTCCTCTCTCTCAACGGGTCGGCAGATGGTGGCGGGCGCGATCCCAGAAGGCGGGATCGAAGGTGGCGGCGGCACCGATGATCGCCGCGTCCTCGGTATCGGCATGGACGGCGATGCCGGTGGCGGGCAGCGCCCGGCCCAGTGCCGGGCCGAACAGGTCGACCGCGCCGCAGATGCGCCCGCCGAGCATGACGGTCGCGGCACCGAACCGGGCGACCCAGGGCGACAGGATCGTGCCGAGATGGGCGCCATATTCGGCGAAGATCGCGGCGGCGTGGGCATCGCCGGCCCGCGCGGCCTGGGCGCCGGTGACGACGGTGGCGGCACTGCCGAGGCGTTCGCGCAGGCGCGCGGTGAGCCAGCGCGCGGACACATGATCGTCGGCGATACCGCCGCGGAAGGGCAGGTGCCACAGCGACCCATGGGGCGGCACGTCGTCGCCATCGATCGCCGGGATGCCGCCGCGGCGCAGGAATGCCGAACCCAGTCCGGTGCCGAGCGTGACGCCGATGACATTGTCCGTGGCCGGCGCCGCGCCGATCGCGACGCAGCCGACGGCGAAGGCGGTGGCGTCGTTCAGGAAGCGGACGGCGCGCGGGAAACGCTGTGCGGCGGCAAGCGCCGCGCCGACATCGACACCGTTCAGCGCGGCGAATTTGGCGTTGCCGGCGAAATGACCGATGCCGGCGGCATAGTCGAACGGGCCGGGCATCGCGATGCCGATGCCGGTGACGCGCGCGGGACCGACCCGTTCGATCACCGCGTCGATCGCGCCGGCCCATGCCGCGATCAGCGTGTCGCGATCATCGTCGGGGGCGCAGGGGTCGTGGCGGTAGCTTTCGGGCAGGATCGCGCCGCGACCGCCGTTCGCAACCGCCGCCGCGGCGATGTGATGCCCGCCAATATCGACCCCGACGATCATCCGCCCTCCCCCCGGTCCGCGTGGCGGGTTCGCCATCGCCTGCTGGTCGTGTAATCCATTACATCAGTCGAAACCAACCCTTAATCGACGGGGCCGCTGCTCTGCCGGACGATCAGCGCGTGGGGGAGGACATGGACGGTGTCGTCGGTGGCCTTGCCCTCGATCCGGTCGATCAGGATTTCGCACGCCCGGGCGCCCATCGCCTCGGCCGGCTGGGCGATGGTGGTGAGCGACGGGGTGGAATGGGCGGCGAAGCTGATGTCGTCGAAGCCGGTGATGGCAAGGTCGTGCGGCACGCGCAGCCCCCTCGCCGTGGTGGCCTGGATGGCGCCGATCGCCATTTCGTCGTTCATGCTGAACAGCGCGGTGGGGCGTTCGGGGAGGGACAGGAATTCCGCTGCCGCATTATGCCCGGATTCCATCGTCCAGTTGCCGAACCGCACCAGCGCCGGATCGAATACGACGCCGGCGGCGTCGAGCGCGGCGCGATAGCCCTTCATCCGGTCGACCGCGTGCGGATTGGCGGGCGGGCCGCTGATCGCGGCGATGCGGCGATGGCCGGCGGCGATCAGGTGATCGACCATCTCGCGCGCCGCGCCGGCATTGTCGATGCGGACCGAGGGCGCCTGCGTCAGTTCGCAGCCACAGGCATGGACGATCGGATAGGTCGCCGCGCGTTGCCGCGCGTTGAAGCCGTAATCGGGGCTGAGCTGGATCACGCCATCGGCCAGCCGGGTTTCGACCAGTTGTTCGTAATGCGCCTCGCGATCGCGGGAGTCGCGCGTGTCGCCCAGGAACACCGAATAGCCGCGCCGCCATGCGATCGATTCGATGCCGGCCGTCACATTGGCGAAGAACGGGTTGGCGATCCCCGGCACCAGCACCAGCACCGAAAAGGACCGGTCGGAGCGCAGGTTGCGCGCCAGCAGGTTGGGGCGGTAATCGACCGCCGCCACCGCCGCCATCACGCGGGCGCGGGTCGCCTCGGTCACTTTTTCGGGGGTGCGCAGCGCGCGCGACACGGTGGCGGTCGACAGGCCGGCCGCTTTCGCGACGTCGATGATACTGCTCATGCCCCGTGTTCCCCCGCCTGATCGTTCTGCCGACCGTCCGCCCCGAGTCAAGCGCCCGGCCGCCGTGCGAACGGATAGCGCGCATAGGCCGGGCCCGCCATGTAATCCATTACATTATTCGCTTGCGGGTGCGGGCGATGCTGCCTAGGCTTGGCGGCAACGAAGCGGTCCCGGCGGGACCCGGCAGAGGAGGAGGGCGGCGTGGCGCCGATCGACGGGCTGATCGTCCTCGCATATCTGGTGGCGACGCTGGCGATCGCGCTGAAGGTGCGGGCGCGCGCCGCCGAGAGCATCGACAGCTATTATCTCGGCAACAAGCGGATGCCATGGTATCTGCTGTGCCTGTCCGACGCGTCGGGGATGTTCGACATTTCGGGCACGATGTGGCTGTCGACCCTGCTGTTCCTGTACGGGATGAAGAGCATCTGGCTGCCGTGGCTGTGGCCGGTGTTCAACCAGGTGTTCCTGATGGCGTATCTCGCCATCTGGCTGCGCCGGTCGAACGTGCGGTCGGGGGCGGAGTGGATCCTGTTCCGGTTCGGCGACAATCGCGGCAGCCGGCTGTCGCACCTGTCGGTCGTGCTGTTCTCGGTCATCTGCGTCGTCGGGTTCCTCGTCTATGCGTTCGTCGGCATCGGCAAGTTCATGGAATTGTTCCTGCCATGGGAGTCGATCGGCCCGGCGCTGGGGCTGCACCTGTCGCCGGCGCAGGTGCCGGTCGCCTATGCGGTGTTCTTCACCACGCTGGTCACGATCTATGTCGTGCTGGGCGGGCTGCCGGGCATCGTGTGGACCGACGTGCTGCAGTTCGGGATCATGACGCTGGCGGCGTTCTTCGTCGCCGGCATGGCGATGACGATGGTCACGCCGGCGCAGATCGCGGCGGCGACGCCCGCAGGATGGATGAGCCCGGCATTCGGATGGCATCTGGGACTGGACTGGCGCGCGATCCGGCCCGAGGCGGCGGCCAAGGTCGCCGGCGACGGGTATGAGCTGTTCACCGCGCTGATGATGATGATGCTGTTTTCCGGCATCCTGAAAAGCGCGGCGGGACCGGCACCCAGCTATGACATGCAGCGCGTGCTGGCGACGCGATCCCCACGCGATGCGGCGAAGGTGACGGGGTTCGTGTCGGTGGTGCTGATGCCGATCCGTTACCTGATGATCGCCGGGTTCACCGTGCTGGCGCTGGTGTTCGTCGACCGGCTGGACCTAGCATCGGGCGGCAAGGTCGATTTCGAGAACCTGCTGCCCGCCGCGATCCAGGCGTTCATGCCGGCGGGCGTGCGCGGGGTCATCGTCACCGGCCTGCTGGCGGCGTTCATGGCGACCTTTGCCTCCAGCCTGAACGCCGCGCCGCTCTATATCGTCAACGACGTCTATCGCCGGTACGTGAACCCGCAGGCGTCGCAGCGGCTGCTGGTACGGCTGAGCTATGCCGTGTCGGTCGCCGTCGTGCTGCTGGCGATGGGAATCGGGCTGTTCGTCGCGTCGATCAACGATGCGCTGCAATGGATCGTGTCCGGCCTGTGGGGCGGGTACACCGTGTCGAACGTCATCAAATGGTATTGGTGGCGCTTCAACGGCGAGGGCTATTTCGCGGGCATGGTCGCCGGCATCGCCTGTTCGCTGGGCTTTCCGTTCGTGTTCGGGCCGCTGCTGCCGCAGGCGGGGGCGATCCTGCCGCTCTACCTGTTCCCGCTCATCATCCTGGTGTCGGGCGCGGTGGCGGTGGCGGCCAGCCTGATGACGAGGCCGACCGACCCGGCGGTGCTGCTCGGCTTCTACCGGCAGGTGCGGCCATGGGGATTCTGGGGGCCGGTACAGGCGCTGCTCGCGGTGGAGAACCCGGCGGCGCAGCCCAATCGCGAGCTGCCGCGCAACGCGTTCAACATCGTGGTCGGCACGCTGATGCAGACCGCGCTGGTGGCGACGCCGGTGTTCCTGGTGGTCAAGAATTTCGCGGCGATGGCCGCGTGCCTGGCGGTGGTTCTGGTGTGTGGAGGGATATTGTGGCGGACCTGGTATCGGCGGCTGGCCGACTGGCCCGAGGATATGGCCGCCGGCCCGGCGGAGCGCGCGGCGTGAGGCGGTTCGCAGGGGCGATGCTGCTGGCGCTGGCGATCCCGGCGATCGGGCCGGCCATGGCACAGGACGCCGACGACCCGGTGCAATGGGTCGATCCGATGATCGGCACCGATGGCGACGGCCATGTGTTTCCGGGTGCCACGCTGCCGTTCGGGATGGTGCAGCTCAGCCCGTCGAACACCCGCGACGGGTGGAAATGGACATCGGGCTATCATTACAGCGACACCGTCATCGACGGGTTCGCCCATACCCATATCAGCGGCGCGGGGCTGGGGGCGCTGGGCGATATATTGCTGATGCCGACGCGGGTGGCGGGGACGGCGGCGGGGGCGCTCGACCGGCCCGGCACCGGCTATCGCTCGCGCTTCTCGCACGACCGGGAACGGGCGCAGGCGGGATATTACCGCGTCCACCTGAACGATGCCGATGTCGATGTCGAGCTGACCACGACGCTGCGCACCGGGTTCCACCGCTATCGTTTCAACGGCGCGGCTGACCGCTATGTCGTGATCGATCCGATCCATGCGGTCGGCGACGATCATGCGCTGGAAAGCGGGATAGAGGTGATCTCGGACCGTGAGATTCGCGGCTGGCGGCGGACGATCGGGTCGTCGGCGGGGGCGCGTACCGTGTATTTCGTGGCGCGGTTCTCGCAGCCGTTCGAACGGGCGCAGTTGACCGAGGCCGACCGGCCGGTCGCCGGGCGGCAGGGAACGGGCGCGGCGCGGCGCACCTATGTCCGGTTCGCGCGCGATATCGCCCGGGTCGAGGTCGCGGTGGCGCTCTCGCATGCGTCGGCGGCGGGCGCGCTGGCCAATTTCCGGGCGGAGGCCGAGGGGCGGGATTTCGACACGGTACGGCGGGCGGCGCAGGATGCGTGGCGCAGGCGGTTGTCGGCGATCCGCATCGACGAAGCCGATCCCGCGCGGAAGCGCGTGTTCTACACCGCCAGCTATCACGCCGCGATCGCGCCCAACCTGGTGTCCGACGTCACCGGCGACTATCGCGTCGAGGGCAGGGTGCTGCGCTCCGAAATCCCGCAGTTCAGCAATTTTTCGAACTGGGACACGTATCGCGCCGTCCATCCGCTGCTCACCATCGTCGATCCCGACATGGCGGGCGGGATCGTCGCCAGCATGGTGTCGCGCCACCGCGATGCCGGGCTGCTCCTGCCCAGTTGGGAAGCGGTCGGCCACGACAACCGGGTGATGATCGGCTATCCGATCGTGTCGATCATCGCCGATGCGGTCATCAAGGGGCTGCCGGGCGTCGATCCGAACAGCGCCTATGCCGCGATCCGGGCGAGCGCGTTCGACCGGACCAGGCACAGCAACGTCTATGACCTGAACGGCATGGACGGCTATCTGCGCTATGGCTTCGTACCCGCCGACGTCGCCAGTTCGGTGTCGAAGACGACCGAGCAGAATTACGAGGACTGGGCGATCGGGCAGGTCGCGGCGAAGCTCGGCCGCACGCACGATGCCGCCCTGTTCGCCGGGCGCGCGACCGGGTGGCGGCAATTGTACGATCCGGCCGGTGGCTGGCTGTTGCCGCGGCTGGCCGATGGTCGCTTTGCACCGATGCGGCGCGACGACTGGGGCGACCTGAACCGCCATTACGTCTCGGGCAATATCTGGGCCTATTCGGCCTATACCCCGCACGACATGGCGGCGGCGATCCGGCTGCACGGCGGGCGCGCGGCCTATGGCGACTGGCTCGACGCCATCTTTCGCGACGCGACGCCGATCGGCGGCGAACAGCATGTCGACCTGTCGGGGTTCGTCGGGCGCTATGGCCATGGCGACGAGCCGGGGCACCAGATGCCGTACCTGTTCAACCTGGCGGGACAGCCGGGGCGGACGCAATATTACGTGAACCGCGTGCTGCGCGACATGTATTCGGACCGGCCGGACGGGTTGGTCAACAATGACGATCTGGGGCAGATGTCGGCATGGTACGTGTTCAGCACGCTGGGCTTCTACCCGGTGGCGCCGGGCGACCTGACCTATCAGATCGGCGCGCCCTATCACCGGCGGGCGACGGTGACGCTGCCGGGCGGGCGGGCGTTCGTGGTCGAGGCGGACGGGCTGTCGCCGCGCAACATCCATGTCCAGTCGGCGACGCTGGACGGGCGGCCGTTGACGGTGAGCTATCTGACGCATGCGCAGTTGCTGGCCGGCGGCACGCTGCGCTTCGTGATGGGGGCGACACCGTCGCGCTGGGGAACCGGGGCGGCGGACAGCAGCCTCGGCGCGTTCGACGACCGCGCGCCGGTCGCTGTCGCGCAGCGCGCGCCCTGGGCACCCTATGACCCCGTCGACGATCCGCGCTTCGCCGCGACGCGCGACGTGACGTTGCGCGCGGACGGCGGGACCATCCGCTATACGCGGGGTGCGGGGGCGCCGGCGCCGGGGTCGACGCGCTATGGCGCGCCGGTGCGGATCGATCGCGACACGGTGCTGCGCGCCGCCGCGTTCGACCCGGCGCTGGGGCGGAGCACGACGCTGGCGCGGCACTATGTCCGCAGCATGCTGAAGGGCGCACCGGCCGGGTTCCCGCGCATCGCGATCGCCGAGGACGGCATCGGCTATGGCGCGAAGGACGGGGCGATGCTGATCGACGGGATCGTCGGCGGTCCGGCGTACGGCGACAAACGCTGGACCGGGCGGGTCGGCGATATCACCGCGACGATCGATCTGGGCAGCGCGAAGCCGGCACGGACGCTCACCATCGGCTATCTCGACGATGCGATGAACGGCATCATGCCGCCGCGCCGGATCGAGGTGCTGGCGGGGGATGATCCGGACCGGCTGGTGCCGGTCGGGCACCGCGACATCGGGCCGTGGGGCGGCGTCGCGCAGAAGGTGGAACGTATCGCGATACCGCTGCCCGGCCGCGCCTATCGCCATTACCGTATCCGGGGGGTCGCGTGGGGCGACCTGCCCGCCTCCCTCAAGCCGCCGGGCCGCCCGGCGTGGCTGTTCCTCGACGAGATCAACCTGCAATGACCCCTGCCACCACCCGCCGCGGACTGGGTAGCGGCTGGACCTTTCGCCAGGCCGGGCAAGGCGACTGGCTGCCCGCGCAGGTGCCGGGGTCGAACTTCACCGACCTGTGGCGCGCCGGGGTGATCGAGGACCCGTATCACCGCGATGCCGAACCGCGGCTGCAATGGATCGAGCGGGCGGACTGGGAATATCGCTGCGGCTTCGAGGTGACGGCGGAGGAACTGGCGGGGGACGGCGTGGCGCTGGTGTTCGACGGGCTCGACACGCTGTGCGACGTGCGGCTGAACGGTGCGGCGCTGCTGTCGAGCGACAACATGTTCCGCGCGCACCGGGTCGAGGTGAAGGACCGGCTGCGGGTCGGGCCGAACGAACTGACGCTGCACTTCCGCTCGCCGGTGCTGCACGGCGAGCGCGCCCAGGCGGCGGACGGGTTCCGTTATCCGGCGGAAAACGACAAGACCGACGCGCGCGCCAGCGTCCATGTGCGGAAAGCGCCCTATCATTTCGGCTGGGACTGGGGCCCGAAATACGTACCCTCGGGCGTGTGGCGGCCGGTGTGGCTGGACGTGGTGCGACGGGGGCGGATCGTCGACGTGCAGTATCGCATCGAGGCGCTCGACGATGCGCGGGCGGTGGTGCGCTTCGACGTCGAGGTCGAGGGGGCCGGCGAGGTCGAGATCGCGTGCGACGTGGCCGGGGTCGCGCCGGTGCGGGGGGCGACGGCGCGGGTCGTGATCGACAACCCGCGGCGGTGGTGGCCGAACGGGCTGGGCGAGGCGTTCCTCTATCGCTTCACCGCGACGCTGCGCGACGCGGCGGGGGTGATCGACCGGGCGACGACGCGCGTCGGCCTGCGCACCATCCGCGTGCGCAACGAACCCGATGCGATCGGCGAGTGTTTCGAGATCGAGGTGAACGGGCGGCGCACCTTCATGAAGGGCGCGAATTACATCCCGTCGGACAGCTTCCTCGAACGGGTCACGCCCGAACGCTACGCCCGGCTGTTCCGCGACGCGGTCGATGCGAACATGAACATGCTGCGGGTGTGGGGCGGGGGGACCTATGAAAGCGACCTGTTCCACGACCTTGCCGACGAGCACGGCATCCTGATCTGGCAGGATTTCATGTTCAGTTGCACGCTGTACCCGTCCGATCCGGCGTTCCTCGCCACGGTCGCGGAGGAGGCGCGCCAGCAGATACGGCGATTGCGGCGGCACCCCTCGCTCGCCCTGTGGTGCGGCAACAACGAGGTTTCGCTGGGCATCGCCCACTGGAACTGGCCGGCGACGTTCGATTACCCGCCCGCGTTGTTCGAGCGGCTGGTCGCGGCCAATCGCGATCTGTTCGAGCGGCTGCTGCCGGACCTGGTCGCAGAACATGATCCGGAGCGGTTCTACATGCCGTCGTCGCCGATCGGCTTCTGGAACGATCCCGCCGACGATGCGCGCGGCGACAATCATTACTGGGGGGTGTGGCATGGCGAGGAACCGCTGAGCACCTATGCCGAGCGCGTCCCCCGCTTCATGAGCGAATATGGCTTCCAGTCCTATCCCGACATCGCCTCGGTCGAGCGGTTCACCGATTGCGAAGACCGGGTGGTCGGGTCGGCGGTGCTGGCGCTGCACCAGAAGCATCCGCGCGGCGACGCGATCATCGGGCGGTTCCTGCGCGAGCATCATGGCGAACCGCGCGACTTCGCGGCCTTCTGTACCCTCAGCCAGTTGACCCAGGCCGACGCGCTGCGCATCGCGTTCGAGGCGCATCGCCGGGCGATGCCGCGGTGCATGGGGTCGCTCTACTGGCAGTTCAACGACTGTTTCCCGGCGATCTCGTGGTCGAGCATCGACTATTACGGCCGGTGGAAGGCGCTGCACTATCAGGCGGCACGGTCGTTCGCGCCGGTGATCCTGTCGGCGGAAGCGGTAGCGGACGGGCATGCCATCCATATCGTGTCCGACCGGGTCGATCCGATCGACGCGACGCTGGTGCTCGAACTGATCGATTTCGACGGTGGCGTCCTGTGGCGCAGCGAGGCGCCGGTGACGATTGCCGGCAACAGCGCGGGCGTCGTCGCGCGGGTGCCGGCGGTCGACGGGGCACAGGTGCTGACCGGGCAGGTCGTCACCCCGGCCGGGGTGGTCGCGCGCGATGTGCGGATGCTGGACGATGCCCGCAACCTGCCCGATCCGGGCCTGCGCGTCCGGATCGAGGACGGGGCGGTCGTCGTGGCGGCGGAGCGGTTCGCGCGGGCGGTGGGGATCGTCGTCGATGCCGCGCACGGCAATCTGAGCGACAATCATTTCGACCTGCTGCCGGGCGAGGAACGCCGCGTGACGCTGCGCGAGGGACGGTTGCCGGCAGGGGCTTCGGTCGCGGTGGCGAGCGTGGTCGACTGGATCGAACCGGCGCCGGCGATGCCGCTGGCGGCGCGGGCATGAGGCGCGCGATCGCCGCCGTAGCCGCCGCGCTGCTGGCGAGCGCGTCCGTACCGGCAAGGGGCGCGCCGCTTGCGCTGACGATCGATGAACTGATGCGGTGGACGCCGGGCGGGGCGACCGCCGATCCGGGCAATGTCGCGCGGGTGCCGGTGGCGCGGCGGTTCCACGCGGCACCGCTGAACCGGCGCGTGCGCACCGATCCGGAGGTGCGCGTGCTCTACGCCCCCGATGGGATGGACATGCTGGGCGGGAAGCGGACGGCGACGCCGCGCTTCAACGGCTATGTCTTTACCCACTGGGCGCAGATCGACCTGTTCGCATGGTTCGCCGGCACCGCGACGCGCGGCGTGCAACTGCCGTCGCGCGGCTGGGTGGAGGCGGCGCATCGCAACGGCGTGCCGGTGATCGGCACGGTGTTCTTCGCGCCGGTGGCATGGGGCGGATCGCCCGGCACGGTCGCGTCGTTCCTGCGCCGCGATGCACGGGGCAGGTTCCCGGCGGCGGCGCAACTGGTGCGGATCGCGCGCCATTACGGTTTCGACGGCTGGTTCGTGAATGCCGAGACCGGCGGCGCGGACGGGGCGGCGATGATCGATTTCATGGCCGAACTGCGTGCGGTCGCGCCGCCGGCGATGACGATCCACTGGTATGACGCGCTGCTGCCCGACGGGCGTGTCGTGTGGCAGAATGCGCTGACCCCCGCCAATGCCCGGTTCCTGCAGGACGGAACCCGGCGGACGGCGGACGCGATGTTCCTCAACTATGACTGGACGCGGGCGGGGCTGGTCGAGAGCGCGGCGCTGGCGCGGCGGCTGGGGCGCAGCCGCTACGACCTGTTCATCGGCGCGGACCTGTGGCCGGCCCGCGATGCGCAGCCGGCATTCCGCAAGGGCGACTGGCTGGCAGCATTGCGCGAACGGCCGGGGGGTAGGGCGCTGGGATCGATCGCGCTGTTCGCGCCGCATTTCGGCTACAGCTTTCCCGGCGATGCGCGCACGCCGCGCTTCAGCGATTTCGATCGCGACGACCGCGACGTGGCGCGCTTCTACGATGCCGAGCGGCGGCTGTTCGCGGGCGATACGCGCGACCCGGCCCGACCGGCGCCGACCGGCTGGCCGGGGGTGGCATCGCTGGCCCCGACCAGCGGGGTGGTGCCGTCGCTGCCGTTCCGGACCAGCTTCACCACCGGGCATGGCCGGATCGATACGCGGGACGGCAGGGTGGTGGGCGGACCGTGGCACGACATGGCGCGGCAGGACGTGCAGCCGACCTGGCAGTTCGCGACGCTCGGCCGGCGGCGGATGACGGTGGCGTATGACTTTGCCACGGCGTTCAGCGGCGGATCGTCGCTGCGCTTCGTGCCGGATGGACCGGGCGGAACGGCGACGGTGCCGCTATATGCGCTGCGGCTGGGCGGGCGGGTGACGGTGACGGCGGTCAGCCGCGGCGGGGCGGGCTATGCGTTGCGCATCGGCAGCGGCGTCGCGCGCCCGTTGACGGCGTCGGCCGACTGGCGGACGACGCGCTGGTGCGCGCGGACGACGGCAGGCGAAACGCATGTATCGGTCGTGGCCCGCCCCGCCGCCCGGCAGCCGCTCAATCTCGGGCAGGTTTCGATCGAGCCCGGCTGCAACATTTAGAAATACACTTGACACATTCGCCGTCTGCTATGCATGTAATCGATTACATCATCGGATGGTTCGAATCGGCGCAAGACCGACCGGACAAGGGAATGGGCGGCCTTGGGCGTCGCGACAGGGAAGGGGAGGACCGGATGAAGACGTTTCGATTTGGCGGGACCGTTCGCGCAGGGCTGATGGCCGGCGTCGCGGCGGCGGGCATGGCCGGCTGGGCCGGCGGCGCACAGGCGCAGGCGACGGTCGGCGCCAATCCGGTCGGGACCGACGCGCCGGCGACCACGGCAGAGGCGACGCAGGGCGAGGGCGAGATCGTCGTCAGCGGCTATCGCTCGTCGATCGACCGCAACCTGCGCGACAAGCGCAACGCGGCGGCGGTGGTCGAGGTCATCACCGCCGAGGACATCAGCAAGTTCCCCGACCGCAACGTCGCCGACGCGCTGCAGCGCGTGCCGGGCGTGGTCATCACCCGCGACGGCGGCGAGGGACGGACGGTCAGCGTGCGCGGCCTGCAACCCGACCTGACGCTGACGCTGCTCAACGGCAACTATATCGCGACGTCGGAGACGAACAGCGAGGCGACCCGTTCGTTCAACTTCCTGCTGATGCCCTCCAACCTGCTGGGCAAGGCGGAACTGTTCAAGTCGTCCGAAGCGCGCATCGACGAAGGCGGCATCGGCGGCACGGTGATCCTGCACACGCGCCGTCCGCTCGACCTGCCGGCCTGGTCGGGCTTCGTCACCGCCGAGGGCACCTATGCCGACACGACCAAGCGTGTCGATCCGCAATTGTCGGGTCAGTTGTCGTGGAAGAACCGGGACGAGACGTTCGGCATGCTGGTCAGCGCCACGTGGCAGAAGCGCCAGACCCGGTCGTTGAGCGCCACGACCGAAGACTGGTTGTGGTACGACCAGAACGCCGCGCGCAGCGGCGTCGACGTCAACGGCAATCCGTTCACCCCGGCGCCCAGCGAATGGTGGGGCCAGTCGGGGTTCAACGACCAGAACGGCCGGCGCTATTCCGGCTTCTTCATGCCGACCGCCGTCAATTTCGGCATCCGGGACGAGAATCGCGAACGGCTGGGCATCCAGGCGACGGCGCAGTGGCGCCCCACCGATGCGCTGACGCTGACCGCCAACTATTTCCGGTTCAACCTGAAGGGCGACTATGTCAACAATTCGCTGAAGGTGCCCGAATGGAATATCGCGCGCTATTCCGGGGACGGCAACTGGGCGGGCGGGCGGCTGCTCGACAAACTCAGCTTCGACCCGAGCGGGACGATCGTGACGGGCGCGCAGTTCAGCCTGGTCGACGGCAAACAGTATTATTGCAGCGAGGCACAGGCGGCGGCCGGCGGGCAGCGCCCCGGCGGCTGGGGGCCCGACGACTGCACCGTCCCGACGCCGCAGTTGACCGGCGGCTACAGCCGCGAGGAAGCGCTGTCGCAGACCGCCGATTTCGAGGCGGAGTATAAAAGCGACAATTTCGTCGGCGTGGTGAAGCTCGGCCGGACATGGTCGCAAGGCGGGCCGTCGATCAACTTCCGCATGTCGGCCAAGCCGCGCGTCGCGGTCAACGGCCAGTATCAGCCGGGCAACCGCTTCACCGCGTGGGACCTGACCGGTACGCCGTCGATGACCTTCTCGCCCGATCTGCAGGACCGCATCCTCGGCGGCTTTTCCGAGATCGACGTCGGGTCGACCGATTCGTCGTGGATCAACACCCGCATCTCGCAATATTACGGCCAGGCCGACGGCACGTGGCTGTTGTCCAGCGGATCGTTCGATTCGCTGCAGTTCGGCGTGAAGTATCGCGACGGATCGGTGCATCGCAACACCGGCAACACCATCTGGAACTGTCCGGGCACGACCACCCGCTATCAGCAGTGCGACACGACCGCGAGCACCGCGCGGCCCGAATTCTTCCTGTCGGACCCGATCACCAACATCCCCGGCGGCTTCAGCGCCAACGTGTTTCCGGGCATCAATTTCACCAACTATCTCGGCTATCTCGACAGCCGCTACGGCGGGTCGGTGCGGTTCGAGGAACCGGACTTCGTCTATAATGTCGGCGAAAAGATCTGGTCGGGATATCTCCAGGCCAATGTCAGGTCCGATCGCCTGCGCGGCAACTGGGGTGTGCGGCTGGTCCATACGAAGCAGCGCGCGGAATCGACCGACGCGGTCGAGCGCTTCCTCGATTATTTCGCCGACGGGCCCGACGGTCGCCCGCTCGCCTGTACCCCCGGTGCCGCGAACCAGATCTGCGAGAGCGGGTTCGTGCGGGCCGAGGTGCGCGAGAAGACGTTCGAGCTGAATACGCTCGACAAGACCTATACCGACGTCCTGCCCAGCCTGAACGTCGCGTTCGACGTCACTCCCACCCTCGTCGCGCGCGGCGCGGTGGCCAAGGTGATCGCGCGGCCGGCCTTCACCAACCTCGCCTTTCCCGGCGCGCTGAACTTCGTGTCGGAGGAATATAGCAGCGACCGCGTGGCGGGCGGCGGCACCAGCCAGCCCGGCTGGACCGGCAGCGGCAGCAACAAGGACCTGGCGGCGTTCCAGGCATGGCAATATGACCTGGGCCTCGAATGGTATTATCATCGCGGGTCGGTGATCGGCGTCGGCCTGTTCCGCAAGGACGTGAAGAACTTCGTCGTGCCGGTGTCGCAGGACCAGGCGGTCACGATCGGCGGGGAAACGGTCAACGTCCGCAACTTCTCGACCCAGGCCAACGGGCAGGACGGCGTGTCGCAGGGCATCGAATTCTATGCCCAGCATACGTTCGACTTCGGCGTCGGCTATCAGGCCAACCTGACGTTCAACGACACCAACACCGCCGCCGTCGTGCTGAACGGGCGCGAGATCGCGCAATCGCCGCTGGTCGGCAGCGCCGAAAACCAGGCGAACTTCACGCTGTTCTACGAGAACGACGTGTTTCTGGCGCGCGCATCGTACAACCGGCGCGGCGAGGTGGTGAACGGCACCCACAACCAGTTGACCATCTATACCGAACCGTACGAGCAGGTGGACCTGAACGTCGCGTACAACATCACGCCGCGGCTCGTGCTGACGGCATCGGTGCTGAACCTGACCAGGTCCGAGCTGCGCCAGCATCTGGGCAAGGATACCAGGGCGCGGTTCTGGACCAACGGCTATTCGGGCCGGATTGCGTTCGCCGGCGCGACGTTCAAGTTCTGAAGGACCGGCCCCGTACGCCCGGTTGGCGTACGGGGCCGATATCGCGATAGCGCAAGGGCGTCTCTCCACCGGACCCGCGTAACGGAGCCTGCCTGCATGACCGACAACCACATTCGCCAGATCGTCGTGCTGGGCGGCGGGAGCGCGGGATGGATGGCGGCGGCGGCGCTGGCCACCTATCTCGGCCGCGCGGTATCGGTGCGGCTGGTCGAATCCGAGGAGGTCGGCATCGTCGGGGTGGGCGAATCCAGCGTCCCCTTCATGAAGACGTTCAACAGCGAGACGCTGGGCATCGACGAGCGCGAATTCGTCACCCGCACCAGCAGTACCTTCAAGCTCGGCATCCGCTTCACCGACTGGGGGCGGATCGGCGAGCGCTATATCCACGGGTTCGGCACGATCGGGCGCGGCCTCGGCCCGTTGCCGTTCCACCAGTTATGGCTGAAGCGCTTCCTTGCCGGACGGGCCGGGCCGCTCGGCGACTATTCGTTGCAGACGGTCGCGGCACCGGCGGGCAGGTTCCAGTGGAGCGGCCCCGCCGACACGCCGCTCGGCGACATCGCCTATGCCTATCACCTCGATGCGGTGCTCTATGCCCGGTTCCTGCGCGAACTGGCCGAGCGGCGCGGGGTCGAGCGGATCGAGGGCCGGGTCGTCGATGTCGAGCAGGATGGCGGGATCGGCCATGTCCGGGCGGTCGTGCTGGCCGACGGGCGGCGGGTCGCGGGCGAATTCTTCATCGACTGTTCGGGGTTCCGGGGGGTTCTGATCGAACAGACGCTCAAGACCGGCTATCTCGACTGGCGCCACTGGCTGCCCTGCGACAGCGCGTTCGTGATGCCCTCCGCCCCGGTAGGACCGCCGATGCCCTATACCGAAGCGGCGGCGCGGCCGGCGGGGTGGCAATGGCGCATCCCGCTCCAGCACCGCGTCGGCAACGGCTATGTCTATTCCAGCGCGCATCTGGACGACGAAGCCGCGCTCGCGACGTTGCTCGGCACGATCGAGGGACAGGCGATCGACGTGCCGCGCCGGTTGCGCTTCACCGCGGGGCGGCGGGCGCGGGCGTGGAACGGCAATGTCGTCGCCCTGGGGCTGGCCGCCGGGTTCCTCGAACCGCTGGAATCCACCGGCATCTATCTGGCGCAGGCGGGCATCCGCCGGTTGCTGGGCCTGTTTCCGGGGCGCGATTTCAATCCCGCGCTGGCCGAGCGGTTCAACCGCGAGACGGCGTTCGAATATGAACGGACGCGCGACTTCCTCGTGCTGCACTATCACGCCACCACCCGCGACGACACGCCGTTCTGGAACGATTGCCGGACGATGGACGTGCCCGATCCGTTGCGGGAAGCGATCGCGCTGTTCCGCGCCGACGGCCGCTATTTCCGCAATGGCGAGGATTTTTTCGCACTGCCCAGTTGGGTGCAGGTGATGATCGGACAGGGGATCGTGCCCGCCGGCTATCACCCGATCGTCGATGCGATGCCCGAGGGGCATCTCGACCAGTATCTGGAGCGTGTCCGGGGCGAGATCGCGGCGGCGGTCGCCACGATGCCGGCGCATCACGCCTTCATCGACCGCTATTGCAAGGCGACGGTCCCCTGACCTACCCGCGTGCCACCTGAAGGAGACTGCCCGATGCTTACCGACCGACGCAATCTGATGACGCAGGGCGCGCTGCTGGGTGCGGGCCTCGCCACGGGGGCGCTGGCGCCGATCGCCGCCGCGCAGACGGGGGCCGCCAAGCGCTATGTCAGCAAGCGTCCGGCGCCTGCCGATCGCCGCTTCGTCAGCAAGGCGGTGGAACAGGAGATCGCGCGGGTCAGCCGGATGATCGCCGACCCCGAACTGGCATGGCTGTTCGCCAACGCCTATCCCAACACGCTCGACACCACGGTCAGGATGGGGCGCGTCGACGGCAAGCCCGACAGCTTCGTCATCACCGGCGACATTCCCTGCCTGTGGCTGCGCGATTCGGCGGCGCAGGTGAAGTCGTACCTGCATCTGGCGCAGCAGGATCCGAAGCTGCGCGAGCTGTTCCGCGGCCTGATCGCGCGGCACGCGCGCAGCGTGCTGATCGATCCCTATGCCAACGCCTTCATGGAAGACCCGGCGGCCAGGACCAACCTCGAATGGTCGCAGGTCGACGAGACCGAGATGAAGCCGGGCGTCGCCGAGCGGAAATGGGAAATCGATTCGCTATGCTATTCGATGCGGCTGTCGCATGGCTATTGGGCCACGACGCGCGATGCGACGCCGTTCGATGCGCAATGGGCGGACGCGATGCGCGCGATCGTGCGCACCTTCCGCGAACAGCAGCGCAAGGATGGGCCGGGGCCGTACAAGTTCCAGCGCGCCAGCCGCCAGCCGACCGAGACGCTGCTGGCGGGCTATGGCGCGCCGACGCGCAAGGTCGGGATGATCCATTCGGGGTTCCGCCCGTCGGACGATGCCTGCCAGTACCCGCTGTTCGTCCCGGCCAACATGTTCGCGGTGACGACGCTGCGCGAAATGGCGCAGGTCGCGAACGGGGCGCGCAGCGACAGCGCGCTGGCCAACGACGCGACGGCGCTGGCGGACGAGGTCGCGGCGGCGATCGCGCAGTACGGCACGATGAAGCTGCCCGACGGGCGCGATGTATGGGCCTATGAGGTCGACGGGTTCGGCAACGCGATCTTCATGGACGACGCCAATGTGCCGTCGCTGTCCAGCATGGCGTGGCTCGGCTGCGTCCCCGCCAGCGATGCGCGGTGGCAGCGGACGGCGGCGGCGGCGTGGAGCGACGCGAACCCGTGGTTCTTCAAGGGGACGGCGGGCGAGGGTATCGGCGGCCCGCACCAGGGGATGGACTATATCTGGCCGATGTCGCTGATCGTGCGCGGACTGACCGCGACCGACGATGCGACGATCCTGAAATGCCTCGCGACCCTGAAGCGCACCCATGCCGGCACCGGGTTCATGCACGAGGCGTTCGAAAAGGACGATGCGACCAAATTCACCCGCGACTGGTTCGCATGGGCCAACGGCCTGTTCGGCGAGTTCGTCCTGCATCTGGCCGCCACCCGGCCGCAATTGCTGAAGGCGCCGCTGGACGGGATCCGGGTGTGACTGGCCGCCCCGGAACGCGGGACGCGCGCGTTTCGGGGCGGACGATGCGGATCGCCGATATTGCGCTCCGCCGGGCCGCGCAGGTCGACAAGGTGGCGACGACCGCCGCCTTCTGTGCCACGGAGGCACCCGAACCGATGACCGGCGCGGTGCCGGACTTGAATGGCGCGAGGCGCGTGCGATGAGCTGGAAACTGACCCTCCCCTGTACCCGTGCCGAGGCGGAGGCGATCGATGCGGCCGAGGATTACGGGATGGATCCCGTACCCGTGCTGATGACGACCGAGACGGTCGAGGACGATACCGAGACATGGCGGCTCGACGCCTATTTCGAGGCGGAACCCGATGCGGCGGCGATCGCCGCCATCGCCGCGCTGGTGCCCAGTGCGGCGGGCCATGCGCCGCAGGTCGAGGCGCTGGGCGACGAGGATTGGGTGACGATGAGCCAGGCCGGGCTGGCGCCGCTGCAGGTCGGGCGCTTCTATGTCCATGTCGGCGCGGCCGACGCCGTTCCGGCGGGGATGCGGGCGTTCCGGATCGATGCCGGCCGCGCGTTCGGGACGGGGCATCACGAAACGACCAGCGGGTGCCTCGCGATGCTCGACCGGCTGGGCGCGACCGGTTTCGGCAACGTCATCGATCTGGGCACCGGGACCGGGCTGCTGGCGTTCGCGGCGCGCGAACTGTGGCCGGCGGCGCGGGTGATCGCGACCGATATCGATCCGGTGGCGATCGACGTCACCGCCGGCAATGCGCGCGCCAACGCGGTCGACCGGGTCGAACTGGTGGTGGCCGACGGGGCATTGTCGGACGCGATCACGGCGGCGGCACCCTATGACCTGCTGATCGCCAACATCCTGGCGGGACCGCTGATGTCGATGGCGCCCGAAGTGGCGGCGATCGCCGCGCCGGAGGCGACGATCGTGCTGGCCGGGTTGCTGGAGACGCAGCGGGCGGACGTGGTCGCGGCCTATGCGGCGTGCGGATGTTCGCTCGCGGAGGTCGACCGGCGGGGGGACTGGAGCGTGCTGCGGCTGGTCGCCGGGGCCCGGCGGTTCGTACCGACCGGGCCGATCGATCCCAAGGGCCGCGACGGCTGGGCGCTGGACCTGTAAGATCCTCCCCATTTTATGGGAAGGGGGACCAGCCGCAGGCTGGTGGAGGGGCTTGGCCGCGGGCGGGGCGGTTGGGGCGCTCCCCCTCCACCACCGCTTCGCGGCGGTCCCCCTCCCCACCCTGTGGGGAGGATGTCAGCGTTTCGACCGCGCATAGTCCTGCGTGCCTTCGGTGACGACGTCGTCCTGCGGCAGCACTTCGTCCACCGCGATTTCGGGCGTGTCGCGGATCGCTTCGTACACCGGCGCGAAGTCGGTCTCGACGGTCAGGCGCAGCAATTCGTCGAACCCCGGAATGACGAAATAGGTCTGCTGGAAATCGTCGATCCGGTAATCGGTCCGCATCACGCGGGCGAGGTCGAGCATGATCCGGTTGGGGCTGGGATCGTCGAGCGAGAAGCGCGTCTCCGCTGCGCTCGACACGATGCCCGCGCCATAGATGCGCAGCCCCCCGGGCTCCTGGACCAGCCCGAATTCGACCGTGTACCAGTAGAGCCGGGCAAGCTGCTTGAGCGATCCCAGTTCCAGCGCGCGCAGCCCGCCACGGCCATAGGCGGCGAGATAGTCGGCAAAGACCGGGTCGGCGAGCATCGGCACATGTCCGAACACGTCGTGGAACACGTCGGGTTCCTGCAGATAGTCGAGCTGGTCGGGGCGGCGGATGAAGTTGCCGGCGACGAACCGGCGATTGGCCATATGGGTAAAGAACACGTCGTCGGGGACCAGCCCCGGCACCGCGACGACGCGCCAGCCGGTCAGCGCCTCCAGCCGGTCCGACAGTTCCTCGAAATCGGGGATGCCCGATTCGGACAGTTTCAGCGCGTCGAGCCCGCGCAGGAACGCATCCGACGCGCGGCCGGGCAGCAGCTTCATCTGCCGCGCGTACAGCGTGTCCCACGTTGCATGGTCCTGCGCACCATAGGCGTCCCAGCCCTGCGGAATGGTCCAGTCGGCATTGGCGCCCTCGGGCGGGCGGTCGAGCACATGGGTTTCGCTTGCCATGGCGAGATAGTAGCATGGGAAACGATGCGACGGAAATGGCTGCGCCGGATTGCGGGTACGCTGGGGGCGGTGGCGCTGATCCTGCTGCTGTACCTGTTCGCGGGGCTGGCCGGCGGGGCGATCCCGGCGGGGGGACCGGCGCCGCCGGACCGGGGCGGCGGCG